>OY288151.1 GCA_958439195.1 uncultured Paracoccaceae bacterium | reverse complement strand
TTCCGTCTTCGCCTTGCTTGATGATGAACGCCTTCTGCGCGTCCGAGAAATTACTCGCCTTCATCCGATTCCGCTCCTCTCCAAGCCAGGAAAGCGTAGCGGAAAACTCCAGCCTCAAACGGTCCAGTTTGCGGGGATCAGATCAGAACCAGCACTAGTTCCTCACCCTTGCGGATGCGGCGGAAAAGTTGGAGGCTTGGCGTAGATACTACATTGAGGAACGGCCACACGGCGCGATCGGCAACACGGTCCCGATCATGCTGATGAAATCGGGGGGCGTCACCAGTACGTCAACCTAAGCGAAGTCGGAAAACTCTGCCTTCGGGCGGTCCAAGTTTGGGGATCAGATCAGGTTGGGCCAGAATCTACTTCAAACAGGTTTAGCGACAGGGGCAACGTCAACAGCGGTGGGTTACTAGGAACATGATCTCGAGATTGCCGCTATTTTCATACGCTTTGCACGGAGTAAGAACAATTTGCCCTATTTGCGGTTCAGACGTCGCCGAGAAGTTAAGTAATTGGGACCGACGCCTAAAGCCTTTGCCACAAGTTAAGTGTGTGGAGTGCGCAGTCATCCGCCATGAGTTCATGCCAACGTCAACCGAACTTGATCAGTACTATAAGAAACACTATCGCTCTGACTATCAGAGTGCGAGAAAAGGTCCCTCACTGCGTCACTTGGAGAAGCGAAGAAGCGAAGCGGTACGTCGGCTGCATCGCCTTCAGCCTCACCTGTCTGCAGGCGGGCAGCTAATCGATTTCGGATGCGGTTCCGGCGAATTTGTTGCGGAAAGCATAGCTGCAGGTTATCTTGCGCGTGGTTTCGAGCCTGGACAAAATTATGCGGCCTATGCGCTTAATGAGCGCAGTTTACCTGTCGAGAATTGTGGGTGGCGAGACTATATTGTGCTTGGGTCTGGAGTGGCGGCCGTCACGTCCTTTCATGTTTTCGAACACTTGGCGGATCCGTTATCTGCTTTCCAGCGTGCCGCATCTTGGCTGGCGCCAGGCGGTGTACTTTATGTAGAGGTCCCGAATATGGCGAACTCCCTGAAAAAAGGCTTTGGTTGCCTCCATATGGCGCACGTCGTTGGCTTCGGACGATTTAATCTTGAGCTCATGGGAGCGCTGGCAGGAATGTCGGTAGTTGAGACTTTTAACGACTATGATATTGGTTTAATTTTCCAAAAAGGCGTCCCTCGCGATTTTGAAGAAATAAAGCACGATGCGCGTACTGAGTTGTCGATTTGGACTCAGACCACCGTAAATAGACAGTTCTGGTTATATACGTTGAGTAAGTTAAGCGGGCGTCGTACGATTATGCGAGCTTGGTGATGAACAGAACTGATGGCCGCACGCAGGAGCGTTCTGTAGGTCACTTTACGTGCTAGCTGAGGTTACCTGACACGCTACCAGTTTTGCGGGCAGCATGTTTTGCAGAAAGGCAATCAATCCGAGCCGCATCTGGTATCGTCATCCAGCGTTTACCCTTAAGGCGTCACCGGGTGGAAAAATTCTTTTAGTACAGCAACCTGATCAAATAGCATGAAAACCATTTCGCCTGACGCGCCTATACATAAGAATGACTACACTGGGGCCACGGCGCATCTCTTACCTTTGACGGAACCTACGCCCGTTCAGAGTATCCCGAATTTTGCGAAATAACCGGCTAGTCCGAGTCTTGCGTCGACTTTTTGATTTTACATAGATCATGCTATCGTCCGGTGCGCCCTTTGCCTCATCCGGTATCCCAACATTCGTCCAGCAATTGACGGTGGATTGCCCTAATACGACACGTCGAGTCGCTTCCAGAAACTTCATTCCATATTTTCGGTCTGGCTCAAGATGCGCCCCTTCCGCCCATTCGTTCCAAGCGTTAATAAAGACAAACTTCTCTTCGCTTGGGTTTTCCTGACGTGACTTGTCCACCGCTTGCTTTAGCCAATACTCGAAATTCTCTGGAGTACCGTTCAGGATCGCTGTAGCACGTGGCCCCAAGCGGGCCGTGTTATCCCATGATGGGAAAACCGCTCTAAAGCCGCGATCCTCTGGCCCATAATTGCGCGACAAGTACTCCTCGGCCACATCGCGATAGTCCGGAGTATACCCGAAGAAATCATCGTGAAATCGCAGCTCACGCGAAAGGTTCACGCAGTTGATGTTATGCGGCGGAAACTCTACCGACCCGTCGAAACCGAATTGCTTGTACGACCAGTTTCCGTGCGACAAGGCGGCCCGAATTTCAATATCACCAATCCCGGCATCGTGGCAAAACTGCCGCCAGACAGCTGCAGAACGCTTTGCATCCACCATTTGCTGCGGGCGATAGACAATTAGAAGTGGGCGGCCATTCACCCGGATGTATCGCGGATCTTCAAGGTATTTCCGTACCGAATTGATGAAACCAAGATCATCCTCTTCCAGATATTTCTGCTCCATCAGAAGTTCCGTAGATCCGGCATCCCATCGGCGAGTCCAGCTTTCATTCGCCCAACACAGACAATAGGGGAAGGTCGAATCTGGATCGTCGAACATGTCGTCCAGTGGTTTCTCAAGCAATCTTTTCCCTGAAAACCAGTAGTAATAATAGCAAAAGCCATGCACGCCGTGATCTTTTGCAAGTTCGATCTGTGCATGACGCGTCTCGCGCAGGCGCAAATCATAGAAACCCAAATCGGCCGGAAGATGGGGCTGGTAATGCCCCTTGAAAAGGGGCGTGGCCTTGGTGGCATTCGTCCATTCCGTAAATCCACGCCCCCACCATACATCATTTTCGGGGATCGGGTGAAATTGCGTCAGAAAATACGCGATCAGTTTAACGTCGCCTGCCATAGCTTATAGCCCAACTCGCAAGAGCAGCTTTGTAACCAGCCGCCTTATCCCCCGAAAGCGCGGGGGCGCGCTGCTGACTTTGGGGTTCCAACCTGCAATCGTTGACCTTCTGTCTCGCGACAGATCGATCGGCAGCATTGCCATCGAACTGCGCCAATACCGGCCCACGCTTTTACCAACAGCCGGAACGGTTTCATGAATCAGCGAAATGGATTTGTTCGCCCGCTCCTCAGGAACCGCACGAGCAACAACCTGATAGACATCTGAATATCGGTTTAGGCGTAGAGCGGTTTTCACGTCATCCGGCAATTTCTTCCATCGTGCTGAAAACTCAGTCATTTCTGGCGAGCGGACGATGAATTTAGACTGCTCCACCGCAAGGCCAGCCGACCGATGCAAGGCATCAATGTTCTTGATCCCAAAGAACCGAACATGCGTCCGGTCCAACAATCCCCAATTTCGATACTCGAAATCCTCATCTACAAGACAGGAGAGCACCGCCGCATGACCGGCATGTGGCAGCGACAAGATCACCGAACCTGTATCATTGAGCAGGCCTTTCATTTCCAACAGAATGGCCACAGGATCATAGGTGTGCTCAAGGACATCCGCAGCAATCACAAAATCAAAGCTGCCATGATTATCCTTTAATTCCTTGCTCCAACCCAACACATTCAAATCCAGTTGGTAAACGTCAGTGCAGACTTCCCTTAATTTATCAAGCGCGGCGGGATCGACCTCCAGCGCGACAAGCTGACATTGCTTTTGGGAAACCAGATATCGCGTGATTGATCCTGGACCGGCACCGATCTCTAGAACCTTGCTGCGGTCTCGGACCATCGACACAACGGCACCCGGAGCGGAATCTGTCAGCAGATCAATGGAATATTCATAATTGTGCCGTCGCTTACCCATGCTTGTACCCTGCACACTTCTAGCCGTCTTATGCATGAATTAGAGGTACCCTACAACAGCGGTCCGCAAGATGAAATGCAGCTCGCGCGCGGTCAGCCGTTTCCGGCAGCATCATGCACCCCAACCAGATCCAGATCAAAAATGGCCTACAAAAACCCTTATATATCAAGTATTTAACATGATCCTAGCCCGCCGGACCAAGACAGCTTCCTATACACCACTCGATTTTAGAGCCACGTCAGGCCAAACCCGAATTTGCGCGAAGCGGCGGTTATTTGCGTGGGTCAGATACAACCACCGCCGCGTAGATCTAGCCAGTTGGTCAACCGACATTTCTCTACTGCGCCGCCACTTTGGCAAAGCGCAAATAGGGCAGCTTTATATCCAACTCCCCGAATCTTTCCCGTGCCTGATCATCAGTCAACGCCAGGGCGACGATCATGTCTTGACCGGGCACCCAGTTGGCCGGGGCGGCCAGCGGCACGCCGTCGGTGGCCCGCACGGCATCCAGTGCGCGCAGGATTTCTGCGAAGTTGCGGCCCACGCTCATGGGATAGGTCATGGTCAGACGGACCTTTTTATCCGGGCCAATGATATAGACCGTGCGCACGGTGGCCGAATGCGCCGGGGTGCGGCCTTCGGTCGGGAGGTAGTAATCGGCGGGCAGCATGTCATAGGCCTTGGCCACCGACAGCGACGAATCGTCGATGATCGGGAAATCGGCGGGGGCGCCGCCAAAAGCCTCAATATCGCGCTTCCATTTCTGGTGATCGCCGACCGAATCGACGGACACGCCCAGCACCTTTGTGTTGCGCTTGGCCCATTCGGGGGCAAGCTGCGCCACGGCGCCGAATTCCGTGGTGCAGACCGGCGTGAAATCACGCGGGTGGGAAAAGATGATGCCGTAGTTGTCGCCCAGCCAGTCATGGAAGCGGATGGTTCCTGCTGTCGACTCGGCGGTGAAATCCGGGGCGATGTCGTTGATACGAACGGACATGGTGTTCTCCTGTCATTCTGCTGGGAATAGAAATAGGCGAAATGGAACAGCGTTTCACCCCCTTTGGTGATCTGGCGACAAAATGGGAACAATCCCCCCGTTTGGTTGGGCCGCTTGGAAGAATTTTCCAGAACCGCGCCCGACTTGTATCACCACCTTCGCCACCTGCCCGCTGCGGCGGAAATCATGTTCCGTCACCAAGCGCGACACCGCCTGTCGGTCCTGCGCTTGCAACTGCGGCCTGCGCCTGACAGGATATGATCAAATTCTGCCGGAATGGAGGCTTTCATGCTGATCAAGCGCGATTTCTATATCAACGGACGCTGGATCGCCCCACTTTCCCCGCAGGATCACCCGGTGATCGACCCGTCGACCGAGGATGCTTGTGCCATCATCTCGATCGGGTCGGCCACTGATACGGATGCGGCTGTTGCCGCGGCCAAGGCGGCCTTCCCGGCCTGGGCCGCCACGCCGCCTGCCACCCGGAAAGCCTATGTCGAGGCGATTCTTGCCCAATATGAGGCGCGGGCCGAGGAAATGGCGCAGGCCATCAGCCTGGAAATGGGCGCGCCCATCGACATGTCGCGCAGCGATCAGGCACCTTGCTTGCCCTGGCATTTGAAGAACTTCCTGACGGCGTTTGACCATATCGAATGGATCCGCCCGCTGGGCCCGCATGCCCCGAATGACCGGATCGCGCTGGAGCCCATTGGTGTGGTGGGCCTGATCACGCCGTGGAACTGGCCGATGAATCAGGTGACGCTGAAGGTGATCCCGGCGTTGCTGGCGGGCTGCACCTGTGTTCTGAAACCGTCCGAGGAGTCGCCGCTGTCTTCGCTGCTGTTTGCCGAGTTTGTGCATGATGCCGGGGTGCCGGCGGGGGTGTTCAACCTTGTGAATGGCGATGGCATGGGGGTTGGAGCGCGGCTCTCTGAGCATCCGGATGTGGAGATGATTTCCTTCACCGGATCGACCCGCGCCGGGAAGGCCATCAGTAAGGCGGCGGCAGATACGTTGAAGCGGGTGACGCTGGAACTGGGCGGAAAGGGCGCCAACCTGATCTTTGCCGATGCCGATGACCGCGCGGTAGAGCGTGGCGTGCGGCATTGTTTTAACAATTCCGGCCAAAGCTGCAACGCGCCCACGCGGATGCTGGTGGAACGTCCGGTTTACGACCGGGCGGTTGAGATCGCCAAGCAAGTGGCCGAGGGGACGAAGGTCGCCTCGGCCCATGAACCCGGCCGCCATATCGGCCCGGTGGTGAACAAGCGGCAATGGGATCAGATCCAGGGCTATATCCAGAAAGGGATCGAGGAAGGCGCGCGTCTGGTGGCCGGGGGGCTTGGCCTGCCAGAGGGGATGAACAAAGGCTATTTCGTGCGCCCCACGGTGTTTGCGGATGTGAAGCCCGGCATGACCATCGAGAAAGAGGAAATTTTTGGCCCGGTCCTTTCGATCATCCCGTTCGAGACGGAGGAAGACGCCTTGCGGATCGCCAACGACACGCCCTATGGCCTGACCAACTATGTCCAGTCACAGGACGGCGCACGGCGGAACCGTCTGGCGCGGCAGTTGCGTTCTGGGATGGTGGAGATGAACGGCAAATCACGAGGCGCGGGGTCGCCGTTTGGCGGGGTCAAGGCTTCAGGCCGTGCGCGTGAGGGTGGCGTATGGGGAATCGAGGAGTTTCTGGAGGTGAAGGCGATATCGGGGTGGGATAACGGCACATCGTGACGATCGCGGAGTATCCGGGGCTGATTGTCAAACCCAAACTGTTTGTACATTGGAATGGCTAAATGCCTAGGATTGCCGGGCGCACCCAAACCGCAATGAAGCTCAGTAGGCCTCCCGCTCGTCCCATACTGTGACCCCATTGATCGACTTGTCGCGGAAATTGCGTGCAACATAACCGTCGATGAACTCCGTCACGGCATCACGGTCGTTTCTTGCAATCCAGTGCAAGGCCTTCCGACGACCATCGCCTTCGATGAACACCCATTTCCGAACTGTCCTGAGTCCCTTAGGCCGTGTCTTCTCGACCTGTTCGGCTGCGCGAAGAGCCTCCTCGGCATCACGTCGAGCCTGATCTGCAACGCGCACAGAGTGGATATTGCCCGGATCGAGCTGCCTCACCAAGTCTCGCGCAGATTGCATCTTCTGCTCTGCATCGACTCGAATGCGACGGGCCTCCAACTCCCGTTCTTCTGCGAGCCGCACCTTGAAAGCATTCGAAATTCGCACAAGGCCTTTTTTCAACTTCTCAAGGTCCTCAAGTGGTATCTTCCACTGCGAGATTTCGGCCTTCCACGCATCATGAAGTGGTTTTGTTGCTGAATCACGCGCCTGGAGAAGCAGTTTCTCCGCCGCCTTCACATTCAAAAGGAGTGTGTCCACCTCCTTCAGTTGATCTTCGTTTTCAACAGGAACGCCATCAAGCCAATGCTCTGCCTCCTCGATGTGGGAAGCGAAGGGACGCAATAATGCGCGATGCGTGTCCTCATCAAGATGTGGCTGGTTGTGCCCCATGGGTGGGGGTGATTGATCATTCATGCTGCCGCCTCGCTATATGGAATGTCGCCAAAGTTATCGTGTGCAGGGGTATCAGCGCTGACCACGAGAAGGGCGGGATTTCCGGCCTCCTTGATCACTGCATTTGCTTTCGGTCGATCAGTTGGATGTGCCGATACAGTCAACACATCGGCCCCAGCGGTGTTTTCTGCATCAGCGGCCTGATTGCCAAGTTCCTGCCTCCGACGTTCAGCTACTTTCTGAACCTTCGACCAATCCGGAGAGAAGTGCTGCTGCAGCATGTCAAGTGCCGCCAAGTTGCCTGCAGTGCCTACAATGCGGCGCAGTGCCGTCACTCGCGCCACAGCAAGTTTTTCATTGACCTGACACTCGTCCGAAAGCCCCCCAAAAATTGCTAGAAGTTCCCGTCCGGACCTCGCATCCACAATGCGTTGTGCCAACTGACGTACAACACCGTCATCCAAAGCGTCAGCCTGCTTCTGACGTTCGCTCGATGCTGGATTATTTCTTGCTGCCGATTGATCAAAAGGACTTCCATCCTTCGCTCGCGTCCCGAAGTCTGGATCGTCCGTTTCTCCTGTCGCTATCTGAAATTGCGCCCTCAAGAACTGCTTCAACACATAGCTTTGCGCTGCACCGTACGCTTGCGGACCGTTTCGCGGCACGTCCACATGGCGTCGAAAAGGCCCAAGCGTCTGCCCTGAAACATGTGCAAGCGTAAATTCGTAAGATATGCGCAACCAGGCATCAGTACCGCTCCGCGCCACGGCTGATACATCTTCAACGGACGTTTCGTCCATTAACACTACCAAACCGGTTTCCGCGCAGATCGGGTTTACGAGGGACAGAAAGCTATCGATCGAAGTGAAGGTGTAACCTTCGGATTCGTTCCGATCAGATTTGGTCAATTTCTTGACCTTTCCCAAGGCCTCCACCAGAGCTCCCAAGATCTCGCCGCTGCCGGCTTTTCCGCGACAGATGGTGGTTCGGTTCCTTACGGTTTCGTTTCGGACAGCGCCTGCATTCTCACCTGAGTATTCAATACGACCGTTCACGACCATGTTCTTTCTCCCCTCCCGATCAAGCATCCGCACATGACGGGGGCCATGCGTCCTGTCAGCAAACATCAGGCTTCGCCCTGACCTCGGCGCGATCCGTTCTGTTGGTTATGCAATCTGACTGTAGAGGTACCATACTTTTGCAATTGCAAAAATTCAAGCTTTTTTTGCAATTGCAAAATTTTTTTGATGTATCCATACTAAGAGCTGCTGCGTATCCAACCCTGCTGGTCGTTACTGCCAACTGGCTTTGGGGTGTCTAATAGATCAACTCGACAAGGGTTCCCGAAACGGTCAACAGAACCGGAACGGCGCTTTGAATTTCGGCCTTTCGAGCAGTCGAGGGATCTTCACAAAGCTCGAAGGATTCCAAGGCGCCAGTGTCTGGACACACCCGAAGGAACTTGATCCACTTTGCCCCCGACAGCTCATGCACAAGATGCGGGCGAGAGTCGGGTTGCAGGGGATAGGTTTGCTCCGTGCTATCCTCAAAAAACAGCACATCTCCCGGCTGGAAAAACGGCTCAAGGAAGCTGCCATCGACAAGTAGAGAGCCCAACTGCCGCTGAAGCAATCGTTTTGGAAGTTCGACAAGTACTGCACTAGCCGAATTGGCGTGCCTTGCATCAACTTTGCCACCTGACCCGATTAAGCCGAGGATGTTGATCGGCGCTCCCCGGTCAGACCGCCCTGAAACTAGCCATTCAAATCCCACCCCCAAGCCATCTGCTATTTGTAGTGCAATCTTTGCGTTGGGTACCGAATTCTCCCGCGTGAGCACTGCATTAAGCGTGTGATAATTGATGTTGCATAGTTCAGCTGCCGCCCGCTTGCTAAGACCGCGCGAACGGATCACCTCGAGAAGACGTGTGCTGAACGTTCCGGACGTCATTCACTTTTGCTCCTAACAAGCTGTCCATATTCCGTTCTGTAGACAAAAACCACAACACGACCTCAATCCGGTTGCCCGATTGAGGTGAAGGTTGCCTGTAGCCCATAATGGTCAGTTCACGGTTGACCGACGAAAATCAATATATTGTATCAAAATACGAAAAACTGCGGTACAAATACTATATATTGATTCCTGGAGAAGCCCCATGGCTAAGAAAACCCTTCCGTCCCCTTCTGACCTTTCACTGATCACCCGCCAGAGCTCCCCACTTCTGCCCAACAGCGGGATCCAGGCCTCTGTGCAGAATCTGGCTGAAGCACTTCGTCAAGAGCTCGTGGCAAAAACGGCAATCGAGCGGGTGGCGATCGAGGATTACATCCAAATCGAGTGCCAACGGCATAGCCTTCGCCTGATTCGTGATCTGATCGAACGCTACCACGCCCAAGTGCAAGTTTGGGCCTTGCTGACCCGTGAAATGATCCAACAGAGCCCGGACCAAAACCCAGATACCACCAGCCTCGAGCGTGAAGCCGAACTCTTGGTCAAACGCTGGATCAATGGTGATGCCGACGCCTATCGAGAAATCCAGCTCCATGGGATCGACATCGATGAGGCGATCTCAGTCGGCATCTTCGAGAACCTGCCACAGTTGGTCGAATTTGAACGCCAGCGGGATCGTCTGGCTCAGCGTGCGCGCCTGCTGCTTGAGGACATCGATCGCACCCGAAACTTCCAGCGGAAGCGGAAGACCTCTGAGATCCAAGATGCCGAAATCGTCGACTAATCTATCCAACCGCGTGAAAGAGACAAAAGGGGAACGAAAGTGAAGAAGCCTGCCTCAACAGCAAGAAACGCAGTTACGCACGGCATCTTCGTGACTGCGTACAATACCGCGCCTCTTTCACCCTTTGCCCAGCTTGCGAAAGGTGTCCTTGGTGATCATCTTGGTGATGAGATTGCCGCTGATCTGGCTCGCGCCGAGGGACGAAATTTCAGATGCCAAGCCGCAACCCAGCACCAGTCCGAATCCGTTGAGGCATGTCTCACAAACATGCAATTCATATCAGATGCGGGCATCCAGCAGCTGGACGAAGAACTCCGCCGCCTCAATCGGCTCCTGAAGTACCAAGGCGATAGTCTGATCAAGGTGCGCAAGCACCGGATCGAGATTTTAAACGCCGGTGAGGGCATTGAACTCTCGCACCGCGTTTGGGATGCATGAACATGGCTCGAAACACGCGCACCAAATCATCGGCTTCCTTTCGGCCAACGCCGAAGAAGGCTCCCGACCCTGCACAACCGTTGCACTATAGCCGGCAAGAGACCTTTGCTAAGGTCTTCGCCAGCACGCTCGATCTAAACCGTGCTATTCAATCTGCCGGATACAAGCCACTGTCACCCACCCGCGCCGGAGGGCGACTTCTCCAGATCCCGGCAATACAGAACCGTATCAGGCATCTCCAGCGGGCGGATGCTGAGGCCCTGGACAGCGTCAAACTCATCCAGAACCTTCACTTTGACAGGAAGACGGTGCTTGCGAAGGCCATAAGCGTGAACCCGTTTTCAGGAAAGGTCACCTTCGATTTCGCCCGTCTCACGGCGGGCGAACTTGCAGGGTTCGAATTCAAGATCTCCGCAAAGGACGGTAACTTCGGCGCAGGCGCTGCGGTGGAGGTGCAGTCCAACTCGGCTTCCACGCTCTCCACGCTGGCGCATGTCGTCAGCCATCCCGACTACGCACCTCGTCAAAAGCAAGACAATTCATTCTTTGCACTTCTCAGGGAAATTGGACAACGCAACAACAACGCTGCGCCTATTCGGGCGGAGTTCGAAAATGATGACGACTGAGTGATTACACCCAGGGTTGTAGCTCCCACACAAAACTATCTTAGGTTGTAATTTTCCAAAACAAGCCTGCACCCCACAACATCACGCGATGGCTCTGAAGACGCCGTCTTCATGCCCCAGCATTTGAACAGATCGCAACCTCCTGTCCTTCCAGCCCAGACCTTGAATGATCTGACTGAGCGACAAAATCTAAGCTGCACCCTCACCGTTGGGTGTTTTGGATGTCTCCAGAGACGCGCAAGAGTGTCGCGCGCAAAGGGTCAACGCATACTTGGTACCCAAGGCAATCTGCGGCTGGGAAGACCCGATCGCCTTGATCCGCAACTGCAATCAGTGGGTTCTTACCCAAGCAAGTCGACGAATCGCTACAGCATAGCCAGCCTTCGACCAACACCAAAGAATTCACTCGCTTTCGGCCCCGCCACTATCCTGCTCCCATAACTGTGGCTCACGCTTCCACCTTCGACAGCAGCAAAGCTGCCAAGTGGGCTGCAAGATTGCGACATCTATGCTCACATCAGGCGTCCTAACACACAGCGTTCGAGGACGCCGCCCCGCGACATTAACCTGTCGCCCACGGCGCTCACACCTCGCTCCGCCCTTCCGCTACGCTTGGGCATATAGCAAGAAGGCCGCGCCCATGCCCACCCGCCAGCACCCCCACCTCACCAGCCCGATCACCCTGCGCGGCACCACGCTCAGGAACCGCATCGTCTTTGGCGCGCACACCAACAACATGGCCGACATGGGCCTTCCCGGCCCCCGCACCCTTGGCTACATCACGGAGCGGGCCAAGGGCGGCGCCGGGATGATCGTGATGGAACCGGTCCCCGTCCACCGCACCGGAGTGCTGACGCGGGGCAATTACCTGCACGGCACCGACGACATCATCCCCCATTTCCGCAAGGTGACAGACGCCGCCCGCACGGAAGGCGCGGTCATCCTTCAGCAGCTTTACCACATCGGCGCGCATGGCGATTCCGACCTGTCCTTCCAACCGCATTGGTCCCCGTCGGGACATGCCAGCTATCACGACAGCGACGGCTCCCACCGCATGACGAAAGGTGAAATCGAGGAACTCATCGCCGCCCATATCGCCGCCGCCATCCGCTGCCACAAGGCGGGCTTTCAGGGGGTAGAGGTTTGGGCCGCCTACCACTCCCTGCTCGATCAATTCTGGACCCCTTGGTCCAACACCCGCGATGATCAATGGGGCGGCAGCCTGGAAAACCGCACCCGATTTTCCCGCCGCATCATCGAAGGCATCCGCCGCGCCTGTGGCGATGATTTCATCATCGGCCTCGCCGTCTCCACCTCTGACGCGCATGAGGTAACCTTGTCGGTCGAAAGCCTCGCCGAAATCGTGGCCCTGCATGACGCGACAGGCCATGTCGATTACGTCACCTGCGGCCACGGCGGCTATCTCGATTTCGAACGCCTGATGCCCACATTCCTGTTCGCCGAAAAACTTACCGCCCCGGTGACGGAAATCCTGAAAGGCGCGGTCAAACACGCCAAAATCACATCCGAGGCGCATGTCAGAACCCCCGACAACGCCGAAACCATCCTCGCCTCCGGCCAGGCCGACATGGTCTCCATCGTGCGCGGCCAGATCGCCGATCCCCATCTGGCGGTCAAGACGATGGAAGGGCGCGCAGAGGACATCCGCGCCTGCATATCCTGCAACCAGATGTGCTGGGGCAGGCGGTCCCGCGATTACTGGATCTCCTGCCTGATCAACCCCAGCGCAGGCCGCGAATGGGAATGGGGCGGCGACCGCTTCACCCCGGTACCCTCACCCCGCCACATCCTGATCGTCGGCGCAGGCCCCGCGGGGTTAGAGGCCGCCCGCGCCGCCGCCGAACGCGGCCACAGGGTGGAACTCACCGAGGCCGCCCCCCAGATCGGCGGCCAGTTCCGCCTTGCGGGCTTGCAACCCCGCCGCGCCCAGATCCTCGATCTGCTGGATTGGTATGAACGCCAATTCGCGCGCCTTGGCGTCACCCTTCACCTCAACACCTTCCTCGACGCAGACGACATCACTGCCCATCCCGCCGATACCGTGATCCTTGCCACAGGCTCCCTGCCAGACCCGGATGCCAAACAGCGCTGGCTTCCTGCCCTGCCGCAACTTCCCGGTCTGGAAAACGGCAATGTCTGGTCAGCCGAAGATGTCATGCGCCGCGAGGCCCGCCTTGGTGACACCGTGATCCTTTATGATGAAGGCGGCACCTGGCGCGGCGTCGGCACCGCCTGGCATATGGCCGAACAGGGCAAGCGTGTGATCCTCGTCACCCCCGACCCCTATGTCGGGAAAGAGATCACAAGAACCTCTGCCGATGCCCCCGCCCGCCAGCGCCTTGCCAAACTCGGCGCGCAATTCCTGACCGAACACGTCATCACTCGCTGGCACGGCAACGGGGCCACCGTGAAATCCGGCCTGACGGGCGATGAAACCACAATCCCCGCCGCTGCCCTTGTCATGGCGACCACGAACATCGCTTTCGACCCCTTCCCCGAAACCTTCGCAGGAAAAGAAACCCACCGCATCGGCGACTGCGCCGCCCCGCGTCAAGCACCTTATGCGTTCCATGAGGGGCGAAAGCTGGCACTTACCCTGTGATCTTCATCTTGGCAAAAATACCCAATTCCGGCCGTGCCACCCCCACCCTGGTCACCTTAAGGCGCCCTCCCCTTCCCCATTTCGGGGGAGGGGCCGGGGGAGGGGGCTCGCCTCAGAACGGACAGGCTGCCGCAAACTCCACCCATCCCCCGCCCGTTGGATGGTGCAGCCCCAACCGTTCCGCATGCAGCATCAGCCGCGGAAAATTCCGCGCCGCACCCGCCGCATAGATCGGATCACCCAGAATCGGATGCCCAAGCGACAGCATATGCACCCGCAACTGATGGCTCCGCCCGGTCTGCGGATACATCCGCACCCGCGTCTCGCCGTCGCCCCGCGCGATCACCTCCCAGTCGGTCACGGCAGGCCGCCCGCGCTCATGATCCACCTTCTGGCGCGGCCGATAGTCCCAATCGGCACAGAGCGGCAGGTCCACCCGGCCACGATCCGCCTGCATCACACCCTCAACGCGCGCGACATAGGTTTTCCGCGCCCGCCGCTTTTCAAATTCCTGCCCCAGATAGCCCTGCGCCGCCTTGTCCCGCGCAAAGATCATCACCCCCGACGTGTCACAATCCAGCCGATGCACCAAAAGCGCGCCGGGGCGAAACACCTCCAGCCGCGCCATCAGACAATCATCCCGCCCCTCCAGCTTGCCGGGCACGGACAACAGGCCAGACGGCTTGTCCACCACAATGATCCGGTCATCCTCATACAAGATCACCGGGTCGCCCGCAGGCGGATCATAGCTGAAATCGGGCAGCAGGCTCAAACGATCCGATGCCCCGCCGCCTTCAACGCAGCCGCCAGCGCGGCGATATGCGCAGGCCCCACCTCGCAGCAACCGCCCACAATCGTGGCCCCCATATCCACCCAGGACATCGCAAAGGCGACATAGCGTTCCGGCGTCAGGTCATGGCGCGCGCAATAGGCCGGTGCGCTGCCATCTTCGGGCAGCGGCAGATGCGAGATTTCAGAAAATCCGTTTGCATAGGCCCCAAAGGGCAGGCCCAGCGCCTTCAGCGCACCCATAGCCCCGGCCATCGCCTCGGGCATCGAACAATTGGCCAGCACCGCCGCCGCAGGTGCCGCCGTCAACACCTCGGCCAACCCCGCCACCGGCTCGCCCGACCGCAGCTTCGTGCCATCCCGGTCATCCACCGACACCGAAAGCCAGACCGGCTTGCCTGCCGCCTGCGCCCCGATCAGCGCCCCCTTCGCCAGATCAAGCGACGACATCGTCTCAATCAGCACCACATCCACATGCGCTGCCATGATCCGCGCCTTTTCGGCATATTGCGCCGCCGCTTCCTCCACCGGTGGGGTCAGGTCGGGGCGATAGCTTTCGCCCAGCGGCCCCATAGACCCCGCAATCATGCCCCGCCCGGCCCGCGCCCGCGCCTCATGCGCCTCCATCAAGGCGCGCAGATGCAGGGCGTGGAACTGCGCATCCATCCCCACCCGCGCCAACCGGTCATGCAGGATATTGTAAGTATTCGTCGTGGCCACCGATGCGCCCGCCGCGAAATAGTCATCATGGATCGCCGCAACCAGACCCGGATGGTCGATCATCACCCGCGTGGCCCAAAGCTGGGTCGGCTCATCCCCCGACCGCGCCACCAATTCCTGCCCCATGCCACCATCCAGCAGCGTGATCTCGGCCATATCCATCACTCCCCATGCGTCCACCCCGCGGACTTACCAAAGGGCGCAGGCAACGTCACCCCCAACCGGGAAACTGCGGCAGGCCATCGGTGATGTCATAATAGTCGCCCTTCTCGGCCACAAAGATATGCACGGCCAACCTGCCCCCGGTCGACCCGTCAATCACCCCCGCCTCAACGGAAAACCCGCCATCCGCCGCTCGAAACCAGAGGTTCGACCCGCAGCCGCCACAAAACCCCCGCACCCCGCCACCGGCCGTGCGGTATTCGGCCAACCCGTCCCGCGCCTGCCACTCTACCCCCGCCTCATCCACATCGAAGGACGCGGAATAATGCCCCGAAAGACGGCGGCACTGGTGGCAATGGCAGGCCGTCACCGCCCCCGCCGGTCCGGGCAGCGAAAACTGGCACGCCCCGCACAGGCACGACGCCGTCAACCGATCCGGGGCCACACCGGCCTCTGGCGGCGAGCCTTCGGGGGCATAGTAATCGCCCGCATCGCTGGCATAGATGTGCTGCGCCACCCTGATCGTCAGCGGCCCCTCCAACGCGCCGGGGGAAAAGCTGATCGCATGTTCGGCAGGTGCGCCCCAATCGAACTCTGCATCCGCCTCGGGCAGCCAGAACAGCGTGGCCCCGCACTCCCCGCAAAACCCGCGCTGCGCCAGCGGCGATGACCGATGCCACCGCAACCCGCGATCCTCGGTCACCCGCCATCGCGTCACGGGCACCGAAGATGCCGCCCAGAAATGCCCGCTTACCTTGCGACACTGGCTGCAATGGCAGGCCACCGCGTCACGGATCGGCCCCTCCACCGCAAAGCGCACCGCGCCGCAATGGCACGCGCCCGCATGGATCTCGCCCATCAGACGGCGTCCCGGAACACCTCGGCCAGCAGCGGCACGATCCAGTCCTCATCCGCCTTGGTGAATGCTGCAGGCGTGTCGCTGTCCAGGTCCAGCACCCCCAACAGCACCCCCGCCCCGTTCCAAACCGGCACCACCAATTCCGACCGGGTCGATGACGAACAGGCGATATGGTCGGCAAAGGCCTCTACATCCGGCACATTCAACGCCTTCCCCGTCCGCGCCGCCGCCCCGCAGACCCCGCGCGAAAACGGGATGACAAGGCACCCATGCCCCCCCTGATACGGCCCGATCTTCAACAACTCCGGCCCGACCACGCGGTAAAACCCCGTCCAATCGGCGAAAGGATGGTGGTGGTGAATCTCACAAACCACCGTCGCCATCAACGCAACCGTATCCGTCTCGCCTTCGCACAACGCCCGGATGGCCGCCGTGATCGCGTCGTAATCCACCGCTGTATCCAGCATCTCAATACCCCGTCGATCAGTATCCAAGCGCGCAGCCGTCCTTGCGGGGGTCCGAGGCGCCCACCAGAACCCCATCCTCGCCGATCAGAATGGCCTGACAGCCGCCAATCGGTTCCTTCGCAATCGACACGTCATGCCCCATCTCCGCCAGCCGCGCCCGCACCGTATCGGCATAGCCGCGTTCCACCAGCATCCCGTCCACCCCGGTGAAACAGCGCGGCGCATCATTCGCGTCCTGCGGTTCCATCCCGTAATCCACCATATTCGTCACAAACCGCGCGTGGCCGCAGGGCTGATACGCGCCGCCCATCACGCCAAAGGGCATGATCACCCGACCATCCCGCTTCAGCATCCCCGGAATGATCGTGTGCATCGGCCGTTTGCCGCCTGCGGCCTCGTTCGCATGGCCTTCCACCAGCGAAAAGCCCGCGCCCCGGTTCTGGAAGTTGATCCCGAACCGGTCCGATGCCAGCCCCGACCCAAACCCCCAAAAGATCGAATAGATCAGGCTTACTGCCATGCGGTCCTTGTCCACCACGGTGATATAGATCGTGTCCTTATGCACCGCCTCGGTCAGCGGGGCCGCCGATGGCATCGCACGGTCCATATCGATCAGCGCCGCCAGCTTCGCCGCCGTTTCCGGGGCCAGCATATGCGCCAGCCGCGTGGTGTGATCGGGGTCCGCGATAAACCGGTTGCGCGCATCATAGGCCAGCTTTGTCGCCTCGGCCTCGATATGCGCGCGTTCCACGCCGAACGGGTCCATCGACGCCAGATCGAAATGCTTCAGCATGTTCAGCATCAAGATCGCTGTCGCGCCCTGCCCGTTTGGCGGATGCTCGACCAGATCCACCCCCTTGTATTCGCCGCTTACGGGGTCGGTATAATCACAGGCCACCGCCGCCAGATCCTCAAGCGTATGTGTCCCGCCCAGCGCGCGCAGCGAGGCGATCATATCCTCGGCGACCTCACCTTCGTAAAACCCCTTGCGCCCCTCCTTGGCAATACGACGCAGCACCTCGGCCTGCCCCGGCGCGCGGAACAGCGCACCCACCTTGGGGGCCGCACCGTCCATCAGGTAATGCTGCCGCGCCGCGCCTTGCAGGTGTTGCGCATCGCCCGCCCAGTCAAAGGCCACGCGGGGCGCCACCGGCACGCCTTCATCCGCATAACGGATGGCGGGGGCCAGCACCGCATCCAGCCCCAGCTTGCCCCAATCCGCCGACAGGCGGCAAAAGGCATCAATGGCCCCCGGCATGGTGACGGCCTCAATCCCATGCACCGGCACCGCCGTCAGCCCCCGGTCGCGCATGGCCGCCGCCGACAGGCCCGCAGGCGCGCGCCCCGAACCGTTCAGCGCGATCACCTCCTCTTTGCCGGCTGGTTTCAACAGCACAAAGCAATCGCCGCCGATCCCCGTCATCTGCGGTTCACAAATCCCCAGCAGAACCGCCCCCGCAATCGCCGCATCCACCGCATTGCCGCCCCGCTCCAGCACATCAACCGCCACCTTGGCGGCCAGCGGGTGTGACGTCGCACACATCCCGTTGGTTGCATGAACGGCCGACCGGCCCGGCATCTGAAAATCGCGCATCTGGTTCCTCCTGCTGTTCAGCAACCCTAAGATGCAGCGCGGGCGAAGCCAAGCCGATCTGTCACAGCTTGCAAATGGCAGGTGGCGGCCTTCGCCCCGCGGCACTCGTAACCCCGGCGCTGCGCCTTCATGGGGGCGTAACGCGCGGCACCGGGGGAAAGCTGAAACGCGGCTTCCAATTCTGTAACGGCCTAAACTTCCATATCTTTACCCTTTGGACACTCTTTCACAGGCTTCAAGAAATCAGCCTGCACCTTTCGCCCCCGGCAGCCCATCGCAACCGGTCCCATCCTCTGCCCGCACCTGAAACGTCATCACATTGAATCCCGCACAGCGGCGCATCTGCACCCCGTCGGTCAAGGCCCGGATCAACGGCCAACCAAACCCGCCCTCGGCCAGATCTCCGGGCATATCCGCCTGCAAACACGCCATGGGCGGCCCGTTCTGCGCACGGTCCACGATCCGCCAGTCACGCCCGCTGCGCCGTGGCCCCGGCATCAACCCGATCCAGCCGGGACTGCCGCCATAACCATGTTCCACGACATTGTTCATCGCCTCGGCCAGCACCAGCAGCGTGCATTCCCGTTCTTCCACACTCAGCCGTGCCAGCGCGGGACCATGTTCCAGCGCCACCAGAAAATCGCGCACTGCGGCGGGTTCGGCGGCGATCACATGCCTGTCACACCGCCGCGCGCAGCGCATCATCCACCCCGGCATGAATGGTGAACATGCGGTCCATCCGCGTCAGGCGGAACACCCGTTCCACCGCGCCGGTCAACCCGGCCAACTCCAGCGCCTGACCCACCCGCAGAAACCGCTGTGCCGCGACAACAGCCCCCAACCCGCTGGAATCCAGAAACCCCACACCCGACAGGTCCAGCACCACCCGCGCACCCGCCGATTCCAGCGCCGCCTTCATCCTGTCCTTGAACATGACCGCCGCCATCGCATCCAGCCGCGCCTCTGCGGGCCGCACCACCGTGACCGCCCCCTCACTTCTGACCGCAAGTTCCATATTGCCCCCCTTCAAAGGTCGGACATCAGGAAAGCAGCAAAAGATGAAAAGGTCGTAAGCGCCGATGAAGCGGGATCAGTTCAACTGGAACTGCAAAGGATAGCGGCCATCCTCGAAATCACCGAACAGGTCTGGCAGGTCGGGGTGGCCTACCGGTTCACCGGTTTCATCCGGCAAAAGGTTCTGTTCCGACACATAGGCCACATAATAGCTTTGGTCGTTTTCGGCCAGCAGGTGATAGAACGGCTGCTCTTTCGAAGGCCGCGCATCCTCGGGGATTGCGTCATACCATTCTTCGGTATTGGAAAAACGCGGATCGACATCAAAGATCACGCCACGGAACGGGTGCTTCCGATGCCGGACCACCTGTCCGATGTGATATTTTGCAGCCGCGGTGAACATGTCATTGCATCCCTTGAATTCGTTTAATAATCCCTCCGCCTGCCTGTTGTCCATCGGGCAGGTTGACCAGTCAGGAAACAGTCTGTGAACCTTGTCCTTACAGTGCTGGAGATTGTGGCCCCTGTCGGCCTCCTCGGACTGGTGGGTTTTGTCTGGGTCCGCGCCGGTTTTGAATACCGGCTGGAATTCATAACCCGCCTCTGCATGACCCTGTCGGTCCCCGCCCTCGTCTTTACCGCGTTGATGAAAACCGAAATCGACCCCGCCGCCCTGACATCGGTCGTATTCGCCGCCGCCCTGTCCTATGGCCTGCTGACGCTGGCCTTCTGGGCCATCACACGCGCTTTTCGCCTTGACGCGCGCACCTACCTTGCGCCGCTGATCTTCGGCAATACCGGCAATGTCGGCCTGCCGCTTGCGCTGTTTGCCTTTGGCGAAACCGGCCTTGGCTATGCCGTCGTCATCTTCGCCGTGATGATACTCTGGAGCTTTACCTTCGGCGTCTGGATGGTGGCGGGTGGTGGGTCGCCCGCCCGCCTGCTGCGCGAACCGATCATGTTGGGCACGCTGCTGGGTGCGCTGTTCTTGTGGCAAGGCTGGCAAACCCCCGTCTGGCTGACCAACTCGCTCGATCTGATCGGTCAGATCGCCATCCCGCTCATGCTGATCACGCTGGGCGTCGCCGTGGCGCGGCTTACCGCGGGCCGCCTTGGCCGCGCGGTCTGGCTGTCGGCCCTGCGCGCCGCAATCTGCCTTGCTGTTGCCCTCGGCGCGGGCCTGCTGTTCGGCCTGCCCCCGGTCGCGCTGGCGGTGCTGATCCTGCAAGTCACCACCCCGGTTGCCGTCACGTCCTACATGCTGGCCGAAAAATACGGCGCGGATGCCGAATCCGTCGCCGGCCTCGTGATCGCCTCCACCCTCCTGTCGGTGATCACACTTCCGCTCACTCTCGCCTTTCTGATCTGACGGCCCACAATCGTGCATTCCCCCCGGCGTCCTTTTGCCGTATTCTCCTTTCAAAATAAGAAAGTGCGAGGGGCAAATGAGCAGACTTCTCCGCGCGTCGATCCTTTTGATGTTGCTGGCCTCCTGCGGGGGTGGCAACTATTCGGCGCCACGCGAACTTGACAACGCCTGTGCCATCGTGGCCGAGCGTCCGCAGTATTTCCGTGCCATGAAGGATACGGAACGCCGCTGGGGCATCCCCGTGCATGTCCAGATGGCCACCTTCCATCAGGAATCCAAATTCATCGGCAACGCCCGCACCCCGCATCGCTATGCACTGGGCGTCATCCCGATGGGCCGCCAATCCTCGGCCTATGGCTATTCGCAGGCCCTCGATGGCACCTGGGAGGAGTATGAAAAAGACCAGCGCCGCCGTGGCGCGCGCCGTGACCGCATCGACGATGCCGCCGATTTCATGGGCTGGTATATGGACGCCTCTACCCAGCGGCTCGGCATCTCGAAATGGGATGCACAATCGCAATACCTCGCCTATCACGAAGGCCGCACCGGATTTGCTAACCAAAGCTATCTGGAAAAGCCGTGGTTGATGGATGTCTCGGCCCGTGTGGCAGAACGCGCCGAAATGTATCGCGCCCAACTTGCAAGCTGCGGTCGCGGATAAGGCCGGCGCCGATCATCCTGCGCCAGCCCCCCGCTGGCGCGGGCCTAGCCATTCCGCTTGTCTGTCTCAAGGCTGATGTTGAACAGCGATGCCGGGATGTCACCGCCCAGAACCATCCGGTCCAGCACAACGGTCGTCCGGTTGCCCAGATCATCGGTGATGATCCACTGCGCCAGCGTGATCGGATCGTTCAGAAACACCAACTCGATCGTGCCGTATTCCGGATGCTCCGGGTCTTGCGCCACCACCCGCGTGGTGTTGTCGGCCTCGTAATGGCCCACAACCATCTTGGCCGCGCCCAGATTGACGTTGCGTTCAAGGATCAGGTTCAGCGGTGTTCGCCGCAGCGGGTATTGTTCCGGTGGCTGGTTCGACTTGGCATCGAATATCGCCACCTGCCCACCCCCGGCCATCACCAGGCTACGATCCGGCGGCGCATATTCAAACCGCACCCGACCGGGCCGCTTGATGAACAACTTCCCGCTCGTGCGTGATCCGTCCGAATTCACCTGCGTGAAATCCGCCTCTGCCGTGCTCAGACGGTTCAGATAGGCGCTTAATTCGGACAAAGGCACAATCTCGGCCTGCGCAGGAAGGCCAAGGGCGACAAGGGCAAGCGGGGCCAAAAGGGCGGTGCGTCTGTTCATGCCTCTCATATACGCCCTCGCATCGCGGCTTGCATCCCCAACGACCATGATGTTGCGACCTTGTGCCGATGCTGTGAAATCCCGTGACGCCCGCAATCCGGCAAAAGGCCCGAAAACTGCCGATTCCCTGTGCAAATTGCAAACGCAGAAATCCATGCAATAGGAGGATCACTCAATCTTTCCTTCGGCAATATTCTAATTAGGCGCAATATTTTTTGGAATAATCCGTATGATGCGATGTTTTCTCCCATTCCAATCCATTTCACATCCCTTCTTCACAAACACCTTCACCGCATTCTCCGGCATTCTTGGCCAATCCCATTCAATCCCTTGGCAAAGCGGGCAGAGATATGAAAATCATGGTTCTCGGTGCAGGCGTGATCGGTGTTACCTCGGCCTGGTATCTTGCCAAGGCGGGCCATCAGGTCACTGTGATTGACCGCCAGCCCGGCCCGTCACTGGAAACCTCTTTCGCCAACGCGGGCGAAATCAGCCCCGGCTACTCCTCCCCCTGGGCCGCACCGGGCATCCCGGCCAAGGCGATCAAGTGGATGTTCATGAAACACGCCCCGCTGATCGTCCAACCCCGCCCCGACCTGCACAAACTGGGCTGGATGGCGCGGATGCTCGCCAATTGCACCACCGCCGCCTATCAGGAAAACAAACGCCGCATGGTGCGCCTTGCCGAATATTCGCGCGATTGCCTGATGGACCTGCGCGCGGAAACCGGCATCACCTATGACGAACGCACCCAAGGCACCCTGCAACTGTTCCGCAGCGCCAAACAGGTAGACGCAGCCGCCAAGGATATCGAAGTTCTCCGCGCCGACGGCGTCCCGTTCGAAGTGCTGGACCGTGACGCCTGCATTGCCGCCGAACCCGGCCTTGCCAACGCCCGCGACAAGATCGCCGGGGGTTTGCGCCTGCCGGGCGATGAAACCGGCGATTGCTTCAAATTCACCAACTCCCTCTCCGACATGGCCGCCGACCTGGGCGTGACCTTCCGCTATGGCGTGGGCATCGACGGGCTGGAACAGGAAGGCGGCCGCATCGCCGCTGTCCACACGTCCGAAGGGCGCATCACCGCCGATGCCTTCGTCGTGGCCTTGGGCAGCTACTCGCCCTTCCTCGTATCGCGCTTCGGGATCAAGCTGCCGGTCTACCCGGTCAAGGGCTATTCGATCACCGTCCCGATCGTGGATGCAGTCCGCGCCCCCGTCTCCACCGTCATGGACGAAACCCACAAGATCGCCATCACCCGTCTGGGCGACCGTATCCGCGTGGGCGGCATGGCCGAAATCGCGGGCTTTGACCTGTCGCTGAACCCGAAACGCCGCGCCACCCTTGAACATTCGGTCGAAGACCTGTTCGGCGGCGCAGGCGACCAAACCCGCGCCACCTTCTGGGCTGGCCTGCGCCCGATGACGCCCGATGGCACCCCCATCGTCGGCCGCTCCACCATCCCGAATCTGTTCCTGAACACCGGACACGGCACCCTTGGCTGGACGATGGCCGCCGGGTCGGGCCGCGTGTTGGCCGACATCGTCAGCGGTCGCGCAACCGACATCGAAAGCGCCGATCTGGGCTATGCCCGCTACCTCAAGCCCCGCGCCGCCAAGGCACAGGGTTTTGGCGCGGCGCAACCCGCCTGACCCTGGACGCAGCGGGCGCTCCGACGCCCATTGCAAGAACCCCTAGGCCAACCCTGCGCAGCAGCATGGGGCAGCGTTCGTAGGGCCTGATCAACCCATGCAGGCACTGCCCCCGCAGCAGCCACTCCGCACCCACTGACTGCTTCATCTTGGCGAAAATACCCTGCGGGGGTCCGGGGGTGCAAAACCCCCGGTCCACCCCTCCACCCCGCGCAACAGCACGCCCTTTCCCATCGCCTCGTTAAACTTACCGATTTGCCCCAGCACCGCGCGCTGCGTGCATACGCTTTGCTGCACTGCACGTCTGCACCGGCTGTTGCACGGCCAGATCACCGCTCTGGATCTTGGTAAAGATGCACGCCACCGCGCCAGTCGGTGATACGCCAGGCCCCATCCCCCAAGGGCTCCGCATGGTCCCGCACCAGCGGCACCTTGCCAAAACCTCCTGGTATATCAATTACATAACTTGGCAACAGCGTCCCGCTGACCCGCCCCCGCAGCCCCGCCATCAAGGCCTGCCCTTCGGCAATCGTGGTGCGAAAATGCGATGTCCCCTTCGCCAGATCGCAATGATGCAGGTAATAGGGCTTCACCCGACACCCCATCAATCTGCGGAACAATGCCTCCAGCGCCGGCACGCTGTCATTCACCCCGCGCAGCAGAACTGATTGAGATAGCAGCGGAATTCCTGCATCCACCAATCGCGCCAAGGCCGCCTCGGCCGCTTCGG
Organism: uncultured Paracoccaceae bacterium; assembly: GCA_958439195.1. GTDB lineage: Bacteria > Pseudomonadota > Alphaproteobacteria > Rhodobacterales > Rhodobacteraceae > Paragemmobacter. The sequence continues at coordinate 278,620 of OY288151.1, read as the reverse complement.
TCATCTCCTGCGCGTGGTTGGTATGCACCACAACCCAGACCACCACCCGCCCCCGCAGCGCCGAAACCAGCTCTGCCGAAACCTTTTCCGGCGCCACGACCGGTATTCGCGTGTGTATCCGCACCATATCGACATGCGGAATGGCGCAAAGCCTGTCCATCAACCCCTTGATCCGGCGCGCAGAAAGCACCAAAGGGTCGCCCCCGGTCAGGATCACCTCACGGATCGCCGGATTAACCGCGATGTAATCCAGCGCGGCCAGAATGGCCTCATCCGACAGCGCGCCTTCCTCTCCCACCGCTTCCCGGCGAAAACAGAACCGGCAATACACTTCACAGGTCTTGGTCACATGCAGGATCACCCGATCCGGGTAACGATGTGTTAACCCTTTCACCGGCGCATAGGCGTCGTCGCCAATCGGATCGGCCAGTTCCTCATCCCGGATGGTCAGTTCCGCGACATCCGGCACGAACTGCCGCGCCACCGGGTCATCCGGTGCCGCCATCGCCTGTTGCATCGCTCCGGTCACACGGATGCGAAAGGCCGTCTCCACCGGGGCCAACCGCGCAACATCCGCGCGCGGCACCAACCCCGCTTCTGCCAACCCGTCCAACCCGTTGATCGCCCGCAAGACCTTCATCGCACAGCCCTTTTCCGCAAGCGCCGCACCTAGCAACAAGGCGTGAAAAGAACAAGGCCGCCCCATCGGGACGGCCCTTCCTTAACCAGATCGTAACGGATTTCAGGTTTCTGGAACCAGAATCTCGCGCTTGCCCACGTGGTTGGCCCGCGTCACGATGCCCTGTTCTTCCATCTGCTCAACCAGCCGGGCCGCCTTGTTATAACCGATCCCCAGCTTGCGCTGGATATAGCTGGTCGAACATTTCCGATCCTTAGCCACGATCGCAACCGCCTGATCATAAAGGGAATCGTCGCCTTCTGAACCACCACCAAGGCCCAGAACAAGGTCGATGTCATCCGCCTTGTCATCCTCCGGCCCCTCAACCACACCAGACATATAGGCTGGCGGACCAAAGCTCTTGAGGTGGTTGACGATCTCCTCAACCTCCTCATCGCTGACAAACGGCCCGTGGATACGGGTGATCCGCGCACCGCCTGCCATATACAGCATGTCCCCCATGCCCAGCAGCTGTTCTGCCCCCTGCTCACCCAAAATGGTGCGGCTGTCGATCTTGCTGGTGACCTGGAAAGAAATCCGGGTGGGGAAGTTCGCCTTGATCGTGCCGGTGATCACATCGACCGAAGGCCGCTGCGTCGCCATGATCAGGTGAATACCGGACGCCCGCGCCATCTGTGCCAGACGCTGGATACAGGCCTCGATCTCTTTGCCGGCAACCATCATCAGGTCGGCCATTTCGTCAACGATCACAACGATATAGGGCAAGGTAACCGGGGCGAATTCTTCCGTTTCAAACACCGGCTCGCCGGTGTCCTCGTCAAACCCGGTCTGGATCGTGCGCTTGAACATCTCGCCCTTGGCCAACGCCTCACGCACCCGGCCATTGAACCCTTCGATGTTGCGAACGCCCATCTTGGACATCTTGCGATAGCGTTCCTCCATCTCGCCCACCACCCATTTCAGGGCGACGACGGCCTTCTTCGGGTCGGTCACAACGGGCGAAAGCAGATGCGGAATGCCGTCATAAACCGACAGTTCCAACATCTTCGGGTCGATCATGATCAACCGGCATTCCTCCGGCGTCAGCTTGTAAAGCAGCGACAGGATCATCGTGTTGATGGCGACCGACTTGCCCGAACCGGTGGTCCCGGCAATCAGAAGGTGAGGCATCTTGGCCAGGTTCGCCACCACAGGCTCGCCTCCGATATCCTTGCCCAATGCCAGCGGCAGCCGCATGTTGCTGTCGCCAAAGTCCCGCGCTGAAAGGATTTCCCGCAGCACAACCTTTTCGCGCACGGCATTGGGCAGTTCAATCCCGATCACCGTCCGCCCCGGCACGGTGGACACCCGCGCCGAAAGCGCCGACATGCTGCGCGCAATGTCATCGGCCAAGCCGATCACGCGGGATGCCTTCAACCCCGGCGCCGGTTCCAGTTCATACATCGTGACCACGGGGCCGGGCCGAACCGAAACGATCTCTCCCTTCACGCCGTAATCATCCAGGACGCTTTCCAGCATCCGGGCGTTTTCTTCCAGCGCCTCATCCGACAGCGTCGTGCGTTCCAGCTTTACCGGGGCCGTCAACAACGACAGCGGCGGAAGCTCATAGATTTGCTGGGTTTCTTCAAACCGCAGGCGCGGCTGGGATTCGGCCATCGCTTGCCGCGACGGGGCGGCAGGCTTCTTCACGCCGTGCTGCACGACGGGGCGGCGGTCCGCCACAACCGGTGCGCGCGCCACGGGGGCCGGGTCATAATCCGGCTCCAGATCGTCGTTGATATCATCCTGCCACTCATCCACATCGCCGCGGAACATGTTCTCGGCCTGTGAAAAATCATCCTCGGGCAGCGCGGGGGGCGGCATTTCCACCCCACGCAGTGCCGCACCCAATGGCGGCACGACCGGGGCCATAGCCGGGGCGGTTTGTGCAAAGACCGGCGGTTCCGGCGGCAGGGGAACGGCACGCGGTTCAGCCTTGAAGATCATCGGCTGCGGCCCCCGACGCAGGGCCGGTTCACGCCGTTGCACCGCGGCCTGCACAGCCGAAACCGGGCCGCCGGGGTTGCGGATGCGCGACTTGATCACATCAGAAATTCGGGCGCGAATGCGGTCTTCGTCCGGCTGCATGTCATCGCCAAAATTCAGGTGCTGGGGTTCCACCAATTCGGGTTCCGGGTCGGCCAGACGCCGCATCAGATTGGGCATCCGCGCCAGAAGACCCAGCTTTTCACGCGGTTGCGCGTAATGCGGTGCCTCGGCCAATGGTGCGGCGTATCGCGTTTCTGCGCGCAACTGCACAGGTCGGCCCCAATCCCCCGAACCTTGCGCCGGTGAAACCGGTGGTTCCGAAAGCGGCCGACGCACCACACCGGCACGCAATTGCGGTTCCGCCTCAGCCAAAACCGCGCCGTGGCGGCGGGCATCGGTTGCCTGCTGGCGCTCAATCATCGCGGCACGGCGGCGGTCCTGCATGGCCTGTGCAGCCCGCGCCGTTTCCTGCGCACCCCGCCCGGCCAGCGCCATCGCCTGCGAATAGGCCAGCACCGACCCCACCATCATGAATCGCCCAACGATCCGCAATTCACGCATGTCGAACCCGGTCACGAACAGCAACATCGCCATCATGCCCAGACCAACCAGAAGGGATGCGATCTTAAGGCTGATCCCCGCCCCGCCGGGCACAATCCCGATCAGCGCGCCCAGAACCGTATCCCCGAACAAACCGCCCAGACCAAAGGAATGCGGCCACCCTGCACCGGGCACCAGCGTTGCGGCGTAAACCGAACACAACGCCACGGCGATCACGGCAAACACGATCCGCCCCAGCGCCCGCTCTGACCCGCGATGCAGCATGAACCGCAGCCCCCATGCCCCCATGATCAGCGGCACGGCCCAAATTCCGCGCCCCCCAATGATGATCAGCGTCGAAGACAGCGCCGCGCCAAACCGGCCCAGAATATTCTTGGCGGGTTCGTCCGTCGCCACCATCCAACCTGGATCATCCGGCGAATAGGACCACAGCATCAGCACAAAGCAGAATGCCACGCCCAGCAGCACCAGCCCCAAAAGCTCGCGTCCGCGTCGTTCCAGCATTGCCTGCACGTTCTGATCCAGAAGGGGATCACGCTGCCGCGCCTGATAGGATGCCATACTGTCGTCCCTCACCCATATATGCAGTCACGAAGCCGAATAAGGCCGCGCCGCATCTCGTCTTTTGGGGCCACCAAGGCGACCCGGATATAGCCTTTGCCGGGGTTCTGGCCCCCGGCATCACGCGAAAGATAGGCCCCCGGCAAAACGCGGACGCCTGCCTGAACCCACAACTTGAGCGCCGCCGCTTCGCCATCTTCGACAGGCAGCCACAGAAAGAAACCGCCCTCTGGCGTCTGAAACCCCTGCACCCCGGCGAACACTTCGTCCGCGATGCGGAACTTTTCCTGATACAGCGCCAGATTGGCCTGCACATGGCCCTCATCCGCCCAGGCCCGCTCGCTCACCCTTTGCACGGGCAGGGGCAGGGGCGCACCGGCAAAGGCGCGCAACTGGCGGATCCGGGCAATACTGACCGGGCCACCAGCAACAAAGCCGGACCGAAGGCCGGGCAGGTTCGACCGTTTCGACAGCGAATGGAACACACAGATGCGTTCCGGGTCGGCACCTATATTCTGCGCCACTTCCAGCCCACCGGGGGGCGGGGCATCGCGCCAGATTTCGGAATAGCATTCATCAGAAAACACCCGAAAATCATGCGCCTCTGCCAGTTTGAGCAGCCTTGCCAGATAGTCCCGCGATGCAATCGCCCCCTGCGGGTTGGCGGGCGAACACAGATAAGCAATCGCGGTCCGGTCCAGAACATCACGCGGCAGGGCGGCGTAATCAGGCAAAAACCCCGTTGCTGCCGTGGCGGGAACATAAACCGGGTCTGCCCCCATCGCCAGCGCGGCAACTGCATAGACCTGATAGAACGGGTTGGGCATCAACACGACAGGCCGCTGGCCACCCTTGGTTTCCGGGCACAGCGCAACAGCGGCGTTGAACAGCCCTTCGCGTGTGCCGTTCAGAACCATCAGCCGGTCCTCGCCCAGGGCCACGCCATAGCGCCGCTGCACCCATCCAGAAATCGCTGCCAACAATTCCGGCGTGCCATCATTCGGCGGATAGATCGCCAGTTCGTGAATGCTGCCTGCCATCACCTCGGCCACGAAATCCGGCATCGGATGGCGCGGTTCACCGATTGTCATCGCAATGGGTTCGGCCCCCGGCTTGTGGGGGTCGAGCAATTTCCGCAAACGCGGAAATGCGTATTCAGGCAGGCTCGAAAACCGCTCTGGAAACTGCATTCATGCCTCAATGTCGGGGTCGTATCGCCCCGTTCTGCTTAACGATAACCAACCAGCGCGCGTCGGTCCAGAAAAACGCAAGCCACAGCACAACTTGCCGCGCGCGGCTGTGGCTTTTCCGACCCGTCTGCCCTAACGCAAGGCGCGCGCCGCCGCTACGCCCAGCCGCAGCAGACGCTCTTCCTGCATCGGCGCACCCAGAAAACTGATGCCGCAGGACGGTTGCATCGTGGGCAGGGTCAGCCCGCACAGCCCCATCAGGTTGCCGATCCGGGTGTTGCGCAGCGCCAAAAGGTTTTCCGTCACATAATAATTGTCATCGGTCATCAACCGTTGCGCATTCGGCGGCAAAATGGGCGATGTCGGCAGGATCACGGCGTCAAATCCGGCCGTCCGTTCTGCCCAGACCTTGCGCAGAACCTCTAACCGACGCCAGCCCGCGATATAATCCGCCCCCGAAAACCCCGCCCCCGACCGGAACCGTTCCAGAATACGGGGAAACATCTTCTGCGGCGCGGCCTCGATCTCATCGCGCCAGATGCCATAGGCTTCGGCGGTGAACAGTGCGGCGGCCAAACCCATCGCTTCGGCCACTTCGGGGATCTTGGCCTGATGCAGGTCGGCACCTGCGGTGGCAAGCCGTGTGCAGGCATCCTCGAACCCCTGCGCCGGACGGTCGCGCAGATCATCCAGTGCCACGGTTTCCAGCACCAGCAACCGCGTGCCAACCAGGCTTGCCCCGCCCAGATCAGTGGGCCGCCCGCCCTCCAGCGCCGCCAGAAGATGCGCACAATCCTCTACCGTGCGGGCAATCGGGCCAACCGTATCGAACCGTTCACACAGGGGAACCACTCCACGCAGGGAAATACGCCCCGCCGTCGTTTTCAAACCGACCAGATCATTCCAGGCCGCCGGTATCCGCACCGACCCCCCGGTATCAGACCCGATGGCCGCCGGGGCCAGCCCATAGGCCACCGATGCCGCCGCCCCGGATGATGATCCGCCCGGAACCGCACTTTCATCGTTGATGCAAGGCGGCGTCGCCGTGACCGGGTTCAATCCAAGGCCGGAAAACGCAAGTTCCGACATATGGGTCTTGCCCAGACAGACCAACCCACCTTGGGTTGCCACTTCAAGCACCTCGGCATCGCGGTTTGGGGTGCGGCCTTTCAAAAGCGCCGATCCCGACTCGGTGGCTATTCCCGCCGTGTCGAACAGGTCTTTCCAACTGACGGGAACGCCATCCAGCAGGCCGCGACGAAACCCTTTTCGGGCGCGGTCATGGGCTGCCATCGCCTCGGCCCGCGCACGCGCTGCGGTCAATCTGGCATAAATGCGATTGGCATGGGGATGGTTGCTGATCGCGTCCAGATGCAGTTCCGCCAGATCAACCGGATTGATCCGCCCTGCCCCGATCTCACGCCCCAGTTCCGCCGCCGTCAGGTTCTGCCAGCTTTTGGCCATCCGCCGAATTCCCCTCTGTTTCCCCGGACCGTAGCGGCAAGGCAGCGCATGGACAATCCCGCCGCACCACCCATATTTGGCGCATGACACCTGATGCTGATATCTTGATCGTTGGTGGCGGCCTGAACGGCCCTGCACTTGCGCTTGCCCTTGCACAAGGCGGGCTAAAGGTCATCGTGATCGACAATCGCCCAGCCATCAACCGTGCCGAGGCGGGCTTTGACGGGCGCGCCTACGCATTGGCCATCGCGTCAAAGCGTCTGCTGACCGTGACTGGGGTTTGGGACCGTATTGGCGACAAGGCGCAGCCGATCCACAAGATCAAGGCATCCGACGGGCTAGCAGGTCAGGGGCCTGCTCCGTTTTTCCTGACATTCGATGCCGCCGAAATCGAAGAAGGCCCGATGGGGTTCCTGCTTGAAGACCGTTATCTGTATGCGGCCTTCCTTGCCGCCATGGCAGATGAGCCGAATATAACCCTGTTGTCTGGAGAAACCGTCACGGCACAGGATGTGACAGTGAATTCCGTGACAGTCACGCTGGGCAGCGGAAAAAACCTGACAGGCCGCCTGCTTGTGGGCTGTGACGGGCGGGGCAGCGGCACGGCGGCACGGGCAGGCATCCGCCGCGTCGGTTGGGGTTATGGTCAAACCGCGCTTGTCACCGCGATTCACCACGAACTTGATCATCAGGGTGTCGCGCATCAGTTTTTCATGCCCGAAGGGCCGCTTGCCATTTTGCCGCTGAAAGGTGGCCACCATTCCAGCATCGTCTGGAGCGAAACCGAAGAAAACGCCGCCCGGATTCAGGCTTTGCCGGATGATCAGTATCTGGTGGCGCTGCGTCCGCGCTTTGGGGATTTTCTGGGCAAGATCACCCTTGCCGGTGACCGCTTTACCTATCCCCTGTCGCTGTCTTTGGCAGAAAGGTTCATCGCGCCGCGCGTGACTTTGGTGGGCGATTCCGCGCACGGCGTGCATCCCATCGCGGGGCAGGGTCTGAACCTTGGCCTGCGCGATGTCGGCGCCCTGGCCCAAGTGGTGATCGAGGCGGCCCGTAGGGGCGAAGACATCGGCAGCCAGACCACGCTGGACGCCTATCAAAGATGGCGGCGTTTTGATGCAACGTCGCTGGCTTTGGGGATGGATACAGTCAACAGACTGTTTTCCAACGACAACGCGATCCTGCGCGCAGGGCGCGACCTGGGCCTGGGTATCGTCAATGCGATGCCGGCTTTGCGCCGCAAATTCATACGTCAGGCCGCCGGATTGAACGGCGATCTTCCGCGCCTTCTTGCCGGAAAGGCGATTTAGTCGATCTTGCGCGCTTCACCGACCAGCATGATTGGAATGCCATCGCGGATCGGAAAGGCAAGATGCGCCGCCTTTGACACAAGTTCCTGCCGTTCTGCATCATAGGTCAGCACGGCCTGCGTGACTGGACAAACCAGCGCCTCCAGCATCCTGCGGTCAATCACGGTGGCTTCGGTCATTGCATGATCTCCTCACCCGATCCGCCGCGCAGGGCAAATTCGATCAGTGTCACCAGCGTTTCGCGCCGGGTGGTCAGCGACGGTGCCTCTAGCAGGGCCTGCTTGTCTTCGGGGCTGAACGGGCACAGCATGGACAGCGAATTGATCAGCAACTCGGTTTCCGCTTCTTTCAGGCTGGACCAATCCGTAGACAGGTTCATTGCCTGAAAATACCGACCCAGCATTGCCAGAAATTCCTCACGCTGGAAGCCGGGATCATCTTCGACAGGTCCAAGATCACGCTGAAACCCGGCCCAATCAACCGAACATCGGCGATAGGGCGTGAATCCCTGAATTTCCTCGCGCACGCGGAAACGCGACATGCCTGCAAGGGTAATCATATAGCGGCCATCTTCGGTTTCCGAAAAGCCCGTAACACGCCCGGCGCAGCCGATGGCATTCAACCGCTTTTCACCTGTTCCGGGCACCTCGCGCGGTTGGATCATTCCGATCAGGCGGTGTTTTGTTTTCAGGCAATCCTCGATCATCGCCAGATAGCGCGGTTCAAAGATATGCAGCGGCAAGCGGCCACGTGGCAGCAGCAGCGCCCCGGGCAACGGGAAAACGGCGATCGTCTCGGGCAGGTCGGCGGCGTGTATCATGACCGTGGACTTAGGCCGTCCCTTCGTTCAGGCAAATATCATCGAAGAAAGCCTGCGGCGACCTTTCAATGCGATCGGATCGGTGGGCTTCAACGCGTCGAATATCGTCATCAACTGGGTCTTTGCGGCACCGTCATTCCATTCCCGGTCCAGTTTGAACAGGTCCAGCAGCACATCCACCGCTTCATCCACCTTGCCAGCCGCATGCAGCGCCAGCGCCAGATCAAACCGCGCCTGCCGATCTTGCGGATCAGCGGTCACCGCTGCGCGCAGTTCCTGTTCCGGGCCGGCATTCGCCGCCTGCCGCGCCAATTCCAGTTGCGCACGGACGGCCTCGATCTCCTTCGCTTTGGCGATTGCGGGCGGGGCAGCGGTTAGCATTGTATCTGCCTGTTCAAACTGCTCCAGCGCCAGATGGCAGCGGATCAGCCCGGCATAGGCACCGGCGTTTTCCGGTTCTTCCCCCAGGATGGCGGCGAATGTTTCGGCCGCATCGGCCACCGCCCCTTCGGCCAGCATTTGTTCGGCGGCTTCCAGCGCCTCGGCCAGACCGCCATCTTCGCCGGTCAGCGCCGTCAGCTTGTCGATAAATGCCTTGATCTCGGATGCCGGGATTGCGCCCTGAAATCCATCAACCGGCTGGCCCTGCCAAAATGCATAAACCGTCGGGATCGATTGGATGCGCAACTGTGCCGCGATCATCTGGTTCTTGTCGACATCGACCTTCACCATCCTGACCTTGCCCTTGGCGGCTGTCACAGCCGCCTCCAGCGCCGGGCCAAGCGTTCGGCATGGCCCACACCAAGTGGCCCAAAAATCAACGATCACAGGCACCTCGCGGCTGGCCTCGATCACATCCTGCATGAAGGTCGCTTCGGTGCCTTCCTTGATCAGGTTGGCCTGCGGCACCGTCTTTTCATCCATACTGAACATCGCATACCCCGTCGCGTTGCTTTCGCAGCCCCTATATGCGCGCGGGGCGCGCAAAGGCCAAGGGGGCAATGCCGCTTTACCTGCGCCGACAGGCACCATAACCTGCGCCGCAAAACAGAAAAGGATGACCCATGCCCGTCCTGCTGACATTTGGCGACAGCAATACCCACGGCACCCCCCCGATTGTCGATCGCGCGGAATATCGCCGTTTCGGCCCCGGCGTGCGTTGGCCGACCGTGACCCACGCCACCCTTGGCCAAAGCTGGGAGCTGGTTGAAGAAGGGTTGCCCGGTCGCACCGCGCAGTTTGACGATCCGGTCATGGGCGACATCATGAATGGTCGTCCGGCCCTGCGTATGGCGCTGCAATCGCATGGACCGATTGACGTGATGACCCTGATGCTTGGCACGAATGACGTGAAGACACGTTTCACGACACAGCCGGAACAGGTGGTGGCGGGAATCGCCGGGCTTCTGGATGTGGCGCAATCGCTGGAATACCAGACGCGGCATGGTGGTTTTCGCATCCTGCTGATCTGCCCCCCGCCTGTTGTGGAAACGGGGCCGATCAGGTTGGAATTCTGGGGTGGCGCGGCGCGGTCACAGGCGCTGGCACCGCTTTATGCCGATCTGGCGCAATCCCGCGGCGTGGGCTTTCTGGATGCAGGTCAGGTGATTTCCGTCAGCCCTGTCGATGGCGTCCATTTCGATGAAGCGGCTCATGCCAAGCTGGGTCTCGCCGTAGCAGATGCCATATCCGCGCTGATCTGATGCCCAAATCCTGCCCCGAAGACATGCGACCGCAATCCCATGAAAATTGAACAGACAGAATTGCCCGGTGTCCTGATCCTGACCCCGCAGCGCTTTGGCGATGCCCGTGGATGGTTCACGGAAACCTGGAATGCCACGCGGATGGCGGCGGCCGGGCTGGACCTTGCCTTCGTGCAGGACAATCATTCCTTCTCTGCCCAACAGGGCACTGTAAGAGGCTTGCACTATCAATCGGCCCCCCACGCACAAGACAAACTGATCCGCTGTTCGCGCGGCGCGATACGGGATGTGGCCGTGGATGGGCGGCGCGGTTCACCCACCTTTGGCAAATCGGTTGCCGTTGACCTGACGGCGGAAAACGGCATGCAACTGTTGGTGCCCAAAGGGTTCTTGCATGGCTTTGCCACGCTTTTGCCGGATACCGAGGTGCAATATAAATGCACTGATGTTTACGCCCCTGACTGCGACGGCGCGGTGCTGTGGAATTCGGTCGGCATTGAATGGGGCCTCACGGATGAACCGGTCCTTTCGGCCAAGGACAAGGCCGCCGTTGCTTTCGCCGACTGGACATCCCCATTCACCTACGAAGGTTCCTGATGAAAATTCTTGTCACTGGCGGGGCGGGCTTTATCGGCTCTGCCGTCGTAAGACTGGCAATCGCGCGCGGCCATTCCATCGTCAATCTGGACGCGCTGACCTATGCAGCCTGTCTGGACAACGTGGCCTCTGTTGGCAACGCGCCCGGCTATGCCTTTGAAAAGGCTGATATCCGTGACCGCGCCGCATTGGACCGCATCCTGGCCACGCATGACCCGGACGCCGTGATGCACCTTGCGGCCGAAAGCCATGTCGACAGGTCCATCGACGGGCCGGCCGATTTCATTGAAACCAATGTGACGGGCACCTTCACACTGCTTGAAGCCGTGCGCGCCTGGTGGCAATCCAAGGGAAAACCGGCGGGTTTCCGGTTCCATCACATCTCGACGGATGAGGTGTTCGGCTCGCTTGGTCCCACAGGGAAGTTCACTGAAGAAACGCCCTATGATCCGCGCAGCCCCTATTCTGCGTCAAAGGCGGCGTCCGATCACCTTGTCCGCGCCTGGCACGAAACCTATGGCTTGCCGGTGGTGCTGACCAATTGTTCCAACAATTACGGCCCGTTTCATTTCCCCGAAAAGCTGATCCCCGTGGTGATCCTGAATGCCCTGTCGGGAAAGCCCATCCCCGTCTACGGCAAGGGCGAAAATGTGCGCGATTGGCTATATGTCGAAGACCACGCCGATGCCCTGTTGACCGTTCTGGAAAAGGGGCCAATCGGGCGCAGCTATAATATCGGCGGCGAGAATGAGGCGATGAATATCGACATCGTCCGCACCATTTGCGCCCTGCTGGATGAGGCGCGCCCCAATGCCGCCCCACATGACCGGCTGATCACCTTTGTCACCGATCGCCCCGGCCACGACCTGCGCTATGCCATTGATCCAACTCGTATCCGTGAAGAACTGGGGTGGCGTCCTTCGGTCACGCTAGAGGAAGGTCTGCGCCGCACCGTAAGATGGTATCTGGAAAATGAAGCGTGGTGGCGCCCCCTGCAGGCGCGGCAGGGTGTCGGCCAACGTCTTGGGGTCGAGGCATGAGGCTTCTGGTCTTTGGCCAAACCGGCCAGGTGGCACGTGAACTTGAACGCCGGATGCCTGCGGGGGTTGCTGCCACATTCCTTGACCGCGACCGTGCCGATCTATCAAACCCTTCCGCCTGTGCTGCGGCAATCGCTGCCCATCCATCGGATGCCGTGATCAACGCCGCCGCCTGGACCGCCGTCGACAAGGCCGAAGCCGAGGAAGCCGCCGCCACGCTGGTCAACGGCACAAGTCCGGGGGCAATGGCACATGCCTGTGCGGATAAAGGCCTCCCCTTCCTGCACCTCTCGACTGACTATGTCTTTGATGGAAAGGGGAATTCGCCCTTTTCCCCGGATCATCCCACCGCCCCGGTGAATGCCTATGGCAGGTCAAAACTGGCTGGTGAGATTGCCATCCGCAAGAGCGGCGCACGGCATCTGATCCTGCGGACAAGTTGGGTCGTGTCGGCCCACGGTCAGAACTTTGTGAAAACCATGCTGCGGCTTGGCGCCGAACGAGACAGTCTGAACGTGGTCGCCGATCAGATCGGCGGCCCCACCCCCGCTGCCGCCATTGCCGACGCGCTTTTCGTGGCGGCAACGGCGCTTTGCGACAGGGCGGATGGCGGGACACATCACTTCGCGGGCAGCCCCGACACCAGTTGGGCCGATTTCGCCCGCGTCATCATGGCCGGGGCAGGTTTGTCTTGCACCATCAACGACATACCATCCTCTGCCTATCCCACACCCGCCGCCCGCCCAATGAATTCGCGCCTCGACTGTTCAAGCCTGACCCAAGGCTTTGGCATCGCACGCCCCGATTGGCACCAAGGCCTTTTCGACATTCTCAAGGAGTTGCACAAATGATCAAACGCAAGGGCATTCTCCTCGCTGGTGGGTCCGGCACGCGGCTTTGGCCAATCACGATGGGCGTGTCAAAGCAGCTTCTGCCGATCTATGACAAGCCGATGATCTATTATCCGCTGTCCGTTCTGTTGCTGGGCGGAATTCGTGACATCGCAATCATCACAACGCCGGAAGATCAATCGCAATTCCAACGGCTGATGGGGGATGGCAGCCAGTGGGGGCTGGCATTTACCTATATCGTGCAGCCCTCGCCCGATGGTCTGGCGCAGGCCTATCTGCTGGCGCGTGATTTTCTGGATGGGGCGCCATCGGCTATGGTTTTGGGGGACAACATCTTTTTCGGACACGGTCTGCCGCAGGCACTGGCCACGGCGGATGCGCAGACCAGCGGTGGAACGGTTTTTGGCTATCGCGTCGCCGATCCTGAACGCTATGGCGTGGTCGATTTCGACAGCGCGGGTCAAGTGCGGGCCATCATCGAAAAACCCGAACGTCCCCCATCGAACTATGCTGTCACCGGCCTCTACTACCTTGATGGGCGCGCGCCAGACCTGGCCGAAACGATCCGGCCATCTCCGCGGGGCGAACTGGAAATCGTTGATCTGCTTGAAAAATATCGTGCAGAGGGCAGCCTTCAGGTGGAACTGATGGGGCGAGGCTATGCCTGGCTGGATACCGGCACCCACGGGTCACTTCTGGATGCCGGAAATTTCGTCCGCACCCTGACAGACCGGCAGGGGCTTCAAGTTGGCAGCCCGGATGAGATCGCCTGGCGGGCAGGTTTCATAACGCGGGATGATCTGCTGAAACGGGCCGATACCTTCCGCAAGAATGATTATGGGCGCTATCTTCTGGGCATCGCATCGGAATAAACCATCCAATCAGCCGTGCAGCACGCTGTGCAGACGGCTGGTGCAGCAAACTGTATGCACGCCGCGAACGCCGCTGCCCCCTGCCATTAAGGTTTACGCGCTGACCTTGCCCCTTCATCTTGGCCCAAATACCCGCAGGGGGTGAATGGCCGCGTCTGCGGCCAGAGGGGGCGGCACGCCCCCTGAACTCGGAGGAGGCGCGAAGGCGCCTCTGACACAAAGGCTTGCGGCGGCACGCCGCTCTGCAAGATCAGGCGTGTTCGGGGGCGGGGCGGCGGATCGTCTGCGCCGCTTCCATCACCAGGGGGCGTAGGCCGGTGCCGCCAGCATCGACCACCTCGAACAGATGCCGGCGCATCCGGGGTTCCCAGAAATCGTTGATATGGGCGGCGATCCCGGCCACGCCTTCGGCATGGGGCTTGGATTCGAAAAATTTCGAAATCTGGTTCGCCATGTAGATCAGCTTTTCATGCGGGTCAGCGGACATGGGCAATCTCCGTCAGTCGGTCGGAATGGGTAAAAACCTCGAACCGGTCAGGCCGGGCAAGGGCGATCAGCGTCAGGCCCGCCTCTTCCGCAAGGTCGACGGCATGGGCGGTGGGGGCAGAAACGGCGATCAGGATCGGCGCGCCCAGCGCACAGACCTTTTGCACCATGTCGATGGAAACACGGCTGGTCAGCACAACCGCGCCCTGCCCGTGGCCTGCGCGGATCAGGTGGCCTGCCAGCTTGTCCAGCGCGTTGTGGCGCCCAACATCCTCGCGCGCGGCGACAAGGCCACCGTCGGACCAGAACGCCGCGCAATGGGCGGCGCGGGTGGCATCGTGCAGCGGTTGCAGACCGGACAGGGCTGAAACAGCCTGCATCACATCTGCGGGGGTCATGCGAAAGGCGGATGGCGCGATCTGTGCCACAGGGCGCATCGCCTGTTCAATCGAATCGATCCCGCACAGGCCACAGCCAACCGGCCCCGCCATCGTGCGGCGGCGGGCGGCAAGGCGGGCCTCTGCCTCTGCCACCAGCCAGACCTGCACGTCGATGCCGTCGCCGGCGGGCTGCACGGTTACGCTTTCAATCTGGTCTGGTGTGGCGATGCCTTCGGTCAAGGCAAAGCCATAGGCGAAATCCACCAGATCATCCGGTGTCGCCATCATCACGGCCTGCGTCGATCCGTTGAAGGACAGGGCCACCGCCACCTCTTCGGGCAGGGGGCGCGACCCCTGCTCGATGCCCGAAGAGCCAAAGCTCAGCCGGGGAAGGCGGCGGGCGGTGTCCATCATTCGGCCGCCAGAATGCGGCGGGACTGCGCGGCCTGTTCGGCGTAATCTTCCTGCCATTCGGTCGGGCCGTTTGACGGGCTGACCTGCACCGCTGTCACCTTGTATTCCGGGCAATTGGTGGCCCAGTCCGAAAAATCGGTGGTGATGACGTTCGCCTGCGTCGTCGGGTGGTGGAAGGTGGTGTAAACCACGCCCGGCGACACGCGATCGGTGATCTTCGCCTTGAGCGAGGTTTCCCCCGACCGTGAGGCCAGTTTCACATATTGCCCATCCCGCACGCCACGCAGTTCGGCATCGTGGGGGTGAATTTCCAGCAGGTCTTCTTCGTGCCAGACCACATTTTCCGTCCGCCGCGTTTGCGCGCCGACGTTGTATTGCGACAGGATCCGCCCGGTGGTCAGCAGAAGCGGGAAACGCGGGCCGGTCTTTTCATCCGTTGCCACATATTCGGTGCGGATGAATTTGCCCTTGCCCCGCACGAAACCATCGATGTGCATCAGCGGCGTGCCTTCGGGCGCGCTTTCGTTGCAGGGCCACTGGATCGATCCCATCGTTTCCAGCTTTTCATAGCTGACCCCGGCAAAGGACGGCGTCAGCATGGCGATTTCGTCCATGATCTGCGACGGGTGGGTATAGTGCCAATCGGCCCCCATCGCCTGTGCAAACAGTTGCGTCACTTCCCAATCGGCATAGCCCTGTTTCGGGGCCATCACCTTGCGCACGCGGTTGATGCGGCGTTCGGCATTGGTGAAGGTGCCGTCCTTTTCCAAGAACGAGGAACCGGGAAAGAACACATGGGCGTAGTTTGCGGTTTCGTTCAGGAAAAGGTCATGGACGATCACGCATTCCATCGCGGCGAGGCCAGCAGCGACATGCTTGGTATCGGGGTCGGATTGCAGGATGTCTTCGCCCTGACAATACAGCCCCTTGAAGGTGCCTTCCACGGCGGCATCCAGCATGTTGGGGATGCGCAGACCGGGTTCATTGTCGATCTTCACGCCCCAGATGGATTCGAACACCTCGCGCACGCTGTCATTCTTCACGTGGCGGTAGCCGGGCAGTTCGTGGGGGAATGACCCCATGTCACAAGATCCCTGCACGTTGTTCTGGCCGCGCAGCGGGTTCACGCCCACGCCGGGGCGGCCGATATTTCCGGTCAGCATGGCAAGGTTGGCAATGCCGATAACGGTGGTCGACCCTTGGGAATGTTCGGTTACGCCCAAACCGTAATAGATCGCCCCATTGCCGCCCTTGGCATAAAGACGGGCGGCGGCGCGCAATTCATCGGCCTTGACCCCGGTGAGCAGTTGGGTGGCTTCGGGCGAGTGGCGCGCGTCACTGACGAATTCGGCATAATCCTGGAATTCATCCCAATCGCAGCGGGTGCGGATGAATTCCTCATCAAACAGGCCCTCGGTCACGATGGTATGGGCGATGGCGGTGACGACGGCCACGTTGGTGCCCGGCGTCAGGGCCAAGTGGTGGGCAGCCCGGATGTGGGCAGAGTTGTCCACCAGATCAATGCGGCGCGGGTCAATCACGATCAGCTTCGCCCCGGCGCGCAGGCGTTTCTTCAGCCGCGACGCAAAGACGGGATGGCCATCGGTCGGGTTCGCGCCGATCAGGATGACGACATCGGTTTCCTCGACCGAGTCGAAATCCTGCGTGCCGGCGGATGTGCCGAAGGTCTGACCCAGACCATAGCCTGTGGGCGAATGGCAGACGCGGGCGCAGGTGTCGGTGTTGTTGTTCATGAACACCGCGCGGGTCAGTTTCTGCACGAGGTAGGCTTCTTCATTCGTGCAGCGGCTTGAGGTGATCACGCCCACGGATTGGCGGCCATGTTTTTCGATCAGGCCCTTCATCCGGTTGGCGGTGAATTCCATCGCCTCGTCCCACGACACTTCCTGCCAAGGGTCGGTGATCTTGTCGCGGATCATGGGCGACAGGATACGGTCCTTGTGGCTGGCATAGCCATAGGCGAAGCGGCCCTTGACGCAGGAATGGCCACGGTTGGCCTTGCCGTGCTTGTAGGGCGTCATGCGGACCAGTTCGTCGCCGCGCATTTCAGCCTTGAAGCTGCAACCAACGCCACAATAGGCGCAGGTGGTGATGACCGACCGTTCGGGGGTGCCGATGTCGATGATCGACTTTTCCTGAAGCGTGGCGGTGGGGCAGGCCTGCACGCAAGCGCCGCAGGACACGCAGTCAGATGTCAGGGCGGTGTCGGTCTTTGCGCCAAAGGACACGCGGCTGTCGAACCCCCGGCCTTCGATGGTCAGCGCAAAGGTGCCTTGCACTTCTTCACAGGCGCGGACGCAGCGGGAACAGACGATGCATTTCGCCGGGTCATAGGTGAAATAGGGGTTGGAATCGTCCTTGGGCATCCATTGCGGGTTGGCTTCGCCGCTGGTGTTCTTGGCTTTGAAGTGGGTGTCCACAGCCTCATACCGCACGTCCCGCAGGCCGACGGCCCCGGCCATGTCCTGCAATTCGCAATCGCCATTGGCGGAACAGGTCAGGCAATCCAGCGGGTGGTCCGAGATATACAGCTCCATCACCCCGCGGCGGAGCTGTTTCAGCTTGCTGTTCTGGGTGTGGACCTTGATCCCCGGCGCGACAGGGGTGGTGCAAGAGGCGGGGGTGCCGTTTCGGCCCTCAATCTCCACCAGACAAAGGCGGCAAGACCCGAAAGCATCAAGCGAGTCGGTGGCGCAGAGTTTGGGGACAGAGATCCCAATCTCTGCTGCCGCACGCATGATGGAGGTGCCCTCTGGCACGGTGATGTCGAACCCGTCGATGGTCAGCGTGACCATTGTTTTCGATTTCGCGGCGGGGGTGCCGAAATCGCGGTCGGGAATGACGAAGTCTTTCATTCGGCGGCCTCTTTCATCGCGGGGGCAAAATCATCGGGGAAGTGGGTCAGCGCGGACATCACCGGATAGGGGGTGAAACCGCCCAGCGCGCAAAGCGAGCCGGATTTCATCGTGTTGCACAGATCGGTCAGCAGCGGGATGGCGGCGGCGTCGCCTTTGGCGATGCGGTCCACGGTTTCCACGCCACGCACCGCACCGATGCGGCAGGGGGTGCATTTGCCGCAAGACTCAATCGCGCAGAATTCCATCGCAAAGCGGGCCTGTTTCAGCATGTCGGCGGAATCGTCGAACACGACCAAACCGGCATGGCCGATCAGCCCCTCTTTCGCGCCGAATTCTTCATAGCCGAAGGGCGTGTCAAACAGCGTGCGGGGGAAGTAGGCCCCCAAGGGGCCGCCGACCTGCACGGCCTTGACCGGCTTGCCCGTGGCGGTGCCACCTGCGATGCCGTCAACGATTTCGCCCAGGGTCAGGCCAAAAGCCACCTCGAACAGCCCGCCATGTTTGACGTTGCCCGCGATTTGCAGCGGGATGGTGCCGCGTGACCGACCAAGGCCGAAGTCCTTGTAGAACGCCGCGCCGCGTTCCAGGATCACCGGGATCGTGGCCAGCGAGATGACGTTGTTCACCACCGTCGGCTTGCCAAGGAAGCCCTGCAGCGCAGGCAGCGGTGGTTTGGCACGGACGACGCCGCGCTTCCCTTCGAGGGAGTTCAGAAGCGAGGTTTCCTCGCCGCAGACATAGGCACCGGCGCCGGTGCGAATGTCCATGTCGAAGGCGTGGCCAGAACCAAGGACCGATGCGCCCAACACACCCGCCTTGCGGGCGATGGCAACGGCCTCTGTCATCACCTCGATCGCGTCGGGGTATTCGGACCGCAGATAGACATAGCCGCGCGTGGCCCCGGTGGCGATGCCCGCAATGGCCATGCCTTCGATCAGGGTGAAGGGGTCGCCCTCCATGACCATGCGGTCGGCAAAGGTGCCGCTATCGCCTTCGTCGGCGTTGCAGACGATGTATTTCTGATCGGCCTTCGCCTCGGCCACGGTTTTCCACTTGATGCCTGTGGGAAAGCCCGCGCCGCCCCGGCCGCGCAGGCCGGACTCCGTGACCTCGGCCACGATGGCGGCGCTGTCCATGCCCAGCGCGCGGCGCAGGCCGACAAGGCCGCCATGCTGTTCATAATCCGCCAGCGACAGCGGGTCGATCACGCCCACGCGTGCAAAGGTAAGGCGGGTCTGTTTCTGCATCCACGGCAAGGCGTCCGTCAGACCCAGCGCCTTTGGGTGCTGCGTCAGATCACCGAACAACGCAGGCACATCGGCCGGGGTCATCGGGCCAAAGGCAAGGCGGCCCGCATCGGTGACCACCTCGACCAGCGGTTCCAGCCAGACCATGCCGCGCGATCCGTTGCGGACGATTTCGACGGTAACGCCACGCGCAGCGGCCTGCGCCATGATGGCGTCGGCAACTTCATCGGCACCCAGGCCACGGGCGGCGGCGTCGCGGGGGACATAAAGCTTCATCAGCGGACCCCTTCGATGATGGCGTCAAGACGCGCCTCATCCACGCGGCCCACCACCTTGCCATCCACCAGCGCGGCAGGGGCGCAGGCGCACAGGCCCAGGCAGAAAACGGGTTCCAGCGTGATCTGGCCATCCTTGGTGGTCTGGTGCCATTCGATGCCAAGGCGGTTCTGCGCATGGGCGGCCACACGGTCGGCCCCCATCGCCTGGCACGCCTCGGCCCGGCAGAGTTTCAGCACGTGACGGCCTGCCGGATCTTCGCGGAAATCATGGTAAAACGACATCACGCCATGCACTTCGGCGCGGGTCAGGTTCAGCCGTTTGGCGATGATCGGCAGCGCGTCGCGCGGCACATAGCCATAAGCGTGCTGGATCGCGTGGAGAATCGGCAGAAGCGGCCCCTCCATCCCCTCATGCGCGTTCAGGATTTCCCCAACTCGCGCGGCGATTTCGGTGCTGGTCTGAGTCATCGGCGGCCCTTTCGGTAGCTGTATACCGGGATATACCGCTTGATAGGGAAATCAATATCGATTTCCCGTTGTTTGATAGACCGCATCTATCAAACCGGACAACGGGGCCGTTCGCCAAGGGGGCAGACAGCCACATTCGGGGCAGGCTTGGGGAAAACCGTCCGGGATTACGTGTTCGCCGTCTTGGCGAACCTTTCCGCCTCACCGATCAGGGCAGCTAGAACCGGGGTCAGCGGGTCGCGGCGGGCGGCGATCAGGCCCACAAGGTGTTCTACTTCGGGTGCCACAATCGGGATGGCGCGCAACTGGCCATCGGCGATGAACATCTGCGCCAGTTGGCGCGGCACGATAGACGCCCACCGCCCCGTCATCACATGGCTGATCAGCGCGATGGAGGAGTTTGACTCGATCTGCGGCGTGACATTGGCCCCGGCCTCGGCCAGGTGCTGGTTGACGATGCGGCGGTTCTGCATATCGCCCGTCAACAAACACAGCGGTTGTTCGGCCACCTCGGCCCAGGTGACCTGATCCCGGTCGGCAAGCGGGGAACCGGGGGCGCAGAGCAGGCGGTAGAATTCGGCATAAAGCGGCACCTGCGCCACGCGGCCCAGCGGTTCATTGTCCAGATAGGTGATGCCGGCATCCAGATCGAGCGATTCGATGCCGGTAAGGATTTCCGCGCTGGTGCGCGACAGGATCGAAACGCGCACATTGGGATGGCGCGCGGTGAAGGGGCCGGTCAGGCCCGCCACCATCGGCAAGGCGGTGGGGATCACACCAAGGCGCAGATTGCCGGACAGGCCCGCGCGCACGGTGCGCATCTCATCCTTCAGCGCGCGCATGTCACCCACGATGCGGCGGCCCCAATCCAGCACGCGCTGGCCTTCGGGGGTCAGCCCTTGATAGCGTGACCCGCGAAAGACCAGTTGCACGCCCAGCTGATCCTCTAGCTGGCGGATGGCCGAAGACAGGGTGGGTTGCGTCACGCCGCAGGCTTCGGCCGCACGGCCAAAGTGGCGTTCCTGGGCAAGGGCGATGAACATTTCCAGCTTGTCGATCATGTGACCCAGCCTGACGGCATTCCGCACTTGTCCGCAAGACCTGCGCCGCCTAGCTGTGGGGTATGAAACGCTTCATCCCCTTTATCCCGAAACCCGCCCTTGTTCCCGTGATCCGCCTGCAAGGCGCGATTGGCATGGGGACGCGCGGGTTGAACGATGCCACCACAGCGCCGTTGATCGAACGCGCCTTTGCGCGGGGCAAGCCTGCGGCGGTGGCCTTGGTGATCAATTCGCCGGGCGGATCGGCGGTGCAATCGTCGCTGATCGCGGCGCGCATCCGGCGGTTGTCAGAGGAAAAGAAAATCCCGGTCCATGCCTTTGTCGAAGATGTGGCGGCATCGGGCGGCTATTGGCTGGCCTGCGCAGCAGATGACATCTGGGTAGATGCGTCATCCATTGTGGGGTCCATCGGGGTGATCTTTGCGTCTTTCGGGTTTCCCGAATTGATGGCCCGGCAGGGGATCGAGCGGCGGGTGGTCACGGCGGGGCGGTCGAAAAGTTTTGCCGATCCCTTCCTGCCGCAGAAGCCCGAGGATGTGGATCGGTTGAAGCGGTTGCAGGAGCCGATCCATGCGGCCTTCATCGACCATGTAAAGGCGCGGCGCGGGGCGCGGTTGGACGCGGACGCAGACCTGTTCAACGCCGATGTCTGGGTGGGCCAGCAGGCGGTGGGCGTGGGGCTGGTGGATGGGTTGGCACATCTGCGGCCAAAGATGATGGACATGTATGGCGAAAAGGTGCGGCTGGTGCCTTATGGCCAGAAGCGCGGGCTACTGTCGCGGCTGGGTATGGCAGCGACGGATGGGTTGATGCAAGGGGTCGAGGAACGCGCGCTTTGGGCGCGGTTCGGGCTGTAGATGCTGGTCAAGATCTTCATTCTGTTTCTGGGGGGGATGGCCCTGATCGGATTGATCGGGAAATGGCTGTTTCCGGGGGCCATCGGCCGGGCCGTTTCAAAACGCATTGCTGTGGCAAAGCCCTCTCGCTGCCGCGCGTGCGGGCGCTATCTCATCGGCACGGGTGGGTGTGACTGCGGCAAAAAGGGCTGACATGCGGGCATTGGTGACGGGGGCGGGGCGCCGGTTGGGGCGCGAGATGGCGCTGTATCTGGCGCGGCGCGGGCATGATGTTGCGGTGCATTACGCAGGCAGCAAAGATGAGGCCGAGGGCGTGGTGGCCGAGATCACCGCGATGGGGCGCAAGGCGGCAGCGGTGCAGGCCGACCTGTTGATCGAGGCGCAGACGGCGGGTCTGGTGGCGCAGGCGGCCGATGCGTTGGGCGGGCCGCTGACGGTGCTGGTGAACAACGCATCGATCTTTGAACATGACACGTTCGAGACGGCCACGCGGGCCAGTTGGGACCGCCATATTGAATCCAACCTGCGGGCGCCTTTCGTGCTGATCCAACAGTTTGCGGCGCAGGCGATGGACCCGGTGCCTGACGCGGGCGGAGAGCCTGTGGCGCAGGGACTGGTGGTGAATATGGTGGATCAGCGGGTGTGGAAGCTGACGCCGGATTACGCCAGCTATACGGTGGCCAAGGCCGCCCTGTGGGCGCTGACGCAGACCGCCGCGCAGGGCTTGGCCCCGCGTGTGCGGGTGAATGCCATCGGCCCCGGACCCACCTTGCAGGGCGGTCGGCAGACGGCGGAAAACTTTGCCACACAGCGCGCGGCCACCATTCTGGGCCGTGGCGCGAACCCGGCGGATATTACTGCGGCGCTTGGATTTTTTCTGGAATCCCCGGCCGTGACAGGGCAGATGATCGCGGTTGACGGGGGGCAGCATCTGGCCTGGCAGACCCCGGATGTGACGGGTGTCGAGTAGCCGTGACAAGCCGGATGTCAGCCTGGCTAGCCAAGTTGTCCACTTCTGACGTTGCGGTCACCGAAGCGTTACAAAATCCTTAAGGTTTTCAGGGATTTGCCCGGTGGATGAAATTCTTTCTTTTGATTTCAAACACTTAAAAATCCGCCTAAAAATTAAGCAATGCCAAGAAGCGGGCGGAAAACAAGGGAAAATCAGGGGTGCCAAAAAGTTTCCCGCAGAGTTATCCACAAAAAGAGTGGACAGCTTTCCCCTTGCCCCCGGCCTTTTGCCGTTGCAGCGAGGGAGCAGAATCGATGCATTTCGGATAAAGTGTAAACCAGATGACGGATGGCGTGCAGAACGACCCGCAGGGTGGCGAAGAGACAGGGGTGAAGGTGCCCTTGGGCCATGATGTCATTCATGGTTACTTGCGCACGCTTGATGCCTCGCCCGGGGTGTATCGGATGCTGAACGCCAAGGCCGAGGTGCTGTATGTCGGCAAGGCGCGAAATCTGAAGGCGCGGGTGACGAACTATTCCCGCCCCTCGGCCCAGCATTCGGGCCGGATCGCGCGGATGATTTCGGAAACCGCGTCGATGATGTTCCTGACGACGCGCACGGAAACCGAGGCGCTGCTGCTGGAGCAGAACCTGATCAAGCAGTTGAAGCCGCGCTACAATGTGCTGCTGCGCGACGACAAGAGCTTTCCCAATATCCTGATCGGCAAGGAACACGGCTTTCCCGCGTTGAAAAAGCATCGCGGAAAAAAGACCGAAAAGGGCAGCTATTTCGGCCCTTTTGCCAGTGCGGGCGCAGTGAACCGGACCTTGAACCAGTTGCAGAAGGTGTTTTTGCTGCGGAACTGTTCGGATGCGATGTTTGAAAGCCGGACACGCGCCTGTCTGATGCATCAGATCCGGCGCTGTTCCGCGCCCTGCGTGGGCAAGGTGACGACGGAGCAATATGCGGCACAGGTGTCGGATGCCGAACGGTTTCTGGAGGGCAAGACGACCGAAGTGCAGGCGCAACTGGCCACCCAGATGACCGAGGCGTCCGAGGCGATGGAATTTGAACGCGCCGCCGCCCTGCGTGACCGTATCCGCGCGTTGACGCAGGTGCAGCAGGCACAAGGCATCAACCCGCGCGGGGTGGCCGAGGCCGATGTGATCGCCCTGCATCTGGAGGGCGGGCAGGCCTGTGTGCAGGTGTTCTTTATCCGCGCGAACCAAAGCTGGGGGAACCGGGATTTCTATCCGCGCACAGGTTCCGGCGCGGAAGAGGCCGAAATACTGGAGGCATTCGTCACCCAGTTCTATGACGACAAGGATCCCCCCCGGCTGATCCTGTTGTCGCATCCGGTGGAGAATGAGGATTTGGTGGCCGCTGCCCTGGCCGAACGGGCGGGGCGCAAGGTGGAATTGGCCGTTCCGCAGCGGGGCGAAAAGGCCGAGCTGGTGGAAAACGCGGCGCGGAATGCGCGGGAATCGTTGGCACGGCGCATGGCGGAAGGGGCGGCACAGACCAAGCTGCTGGCCGGATTGGCCGAGGCGTTTGATCTGGACGCACCGCCCCGCCGGATCGAGATTTACGACAACGCGCATATTCAGGGGTCTGATGCCGTGGGCGGCATGGTCGTGGCCGGGGCGGACGGGTTCAACAAAGGCCAGTATCGCAAGTTCAACATCAAGGGCGCGGCGGGGGCGGCGGGCGATGACTTCGGCATGATGAAAGAGGTGCTGACCCGGCGCTTTGAACGGCTGTTGAAGGATGACCCGGACCGCAAGACCGACGCCTGGCCCGACCTGCTGCTGATCGATGGCGGCGCGGGGCAGGTATCGGCGGTGGGTGAGATCATGGCCGAACTGGGGGTGGATGACATCCCCTTCATAGGGGTGGCCAAGGGGATCGACCGCGATGCCGGGAAAGAGGAATTCCACCGCCCCGGTGAACGGCCCTTTGCCCTGCAACGCAACGATCCGGTGTTGTATTTCGTGCAACGCCTGCGGGACGAAGCGCATCGCTGGGCCAATGGCGCGCATCGTGCGAAACGCAGCAAGGCGATCAGCGCCACACCGCTGGATGATGTGCCCGGCGTGGGGGCCGCGCGCAAGCGCGCGCTGCTGGCGCATTTCGGCAGCGCCAAGGCGGTGTCGCGGGCGGGGGTATCAGACCTGATGGCGGTGGATGGGATCAGCGCGGCGATGGCGCAGGCGATCCACGATTATTTCCACGATCGGTAGAGATTTACTCAGCTTCGTCGCCATCCGGGGCGGCAATGTCGCGCTGAACCTTTTCATCCGCGAACAGACGGCGGGTTTCATCCAGCCTGTCAAACGTCTCATCCGGGCGAAACCGCAGGTCGGGCGCGTATTTCAGCGTCATTTCCGCCCCAAGGCGGCGGCGCAGCGCGTATTTGTTGCGCGCCAATGCGGCAATCGCCTCATCCACCGACACGGTCCCCATCAGCGGCATGACATAGACGGTTGCAACCTTCAGGTCGGTGGACAGCGACACCTCACCTATGGTGATGGACATGCGGTTCAAATCAGGATCGTGAATTTCGGCACGGTTCAGCATGTCTGACAGCGTGCGGCGAATAAGTTCGCCGACGCGGAGTTGCCGCTGTTTCGGGCCAGTGTTTGATGAAGGGCGCTTGTTCGACATGCGCCCCCACATAGGGCCTTTGCGCCTTGCCCGCAACGGCAGGCTTTCGCGGGCGGGGCGAAGGCGGTAAACGGGCGCAAAGTGGTGGGGGAACAAATGGCCGATTTGCCGGGAATCGTGGTGACGGGTGCGTCGGGGCGCATGGGGCAGATGCTGATCCGCATGATCGCGGCATCCGACAAGGCGCGGCT
This sequence comes from uncultured Paracoccaceae bacterium, assembly GCA_958439195.1. Lineage (GTDB taxonomy): Bacteria > Pseudomonadota > Alphaproteobacteria > Rhodobacterales > Rhodobacteraceae > Paragemmobacter. The sequence continues at coordinate 253,103 of OY288151.1, read as the reverse complement.
GGTGGGCTGTGTCGAACGGTCGGGGCATGACTGGGTGGGGCGCGATGTGGGCGAGGCGATGGGTGGTGCCGCACTGGGCGTGGCCGTGACTAATGACCCGTTAGAGGCCTTTGCCCGCGCGCAGGCGGTGATCGACTTCACCGCCCCGGCCGCGACCGTTGAATTCGCCGCGCTGGCCGCGCAGGCGCGCGCCGTGCATGTGATCGGCACCACGGGGATGGAAGCGGCGCATCTGGCGAAGATCGACGCCGCTGCCCATCATGCGGTGATCGTGCGCGCAGGGAACATGAGCCTGGGGGTGAACCTTTTGGTGCGGCTGACGCAGAAGATTGCCGCCGCGCTGGATGAGGATTGGGATGTGGAAATCGTCGAGGCGCATCACCGGATGAAGGTGGACGCGCCGTCCGGCACCGCGCTGATGCTGGGTCAGGCGGCGGCCGAAGGGCGCGGCGTGACGCTGGATGCCGTGCGGGATTCCGGCCGTGACGGGATGACCGGGGCGCGCAAGCGGGGCGATATCGGCTTTGCCGCCGTGCGGGGCGGCGATGTCGTGGGCGAACATGATGTGATCTTTGCCGCCGATGGGGAACGGGTGATCCTGCGCCACATCGCCACCGACCGCGCAATCTTTGCCCGTGGGGCGCTGCGTGCGGCACTTTGGGGGCAGGGGCAAAAGCCGGGTCGGTATGACATGATGGATGTGCTGGGACTTTGACCCAATTGTAACGTTTTGTGCCCTATCTTCAACAGGGCGTGACTTTGACAATGGCAAAGGATCAGATAGTCATCCGATGTTCACCGCGCGTCGTATTGCTGCATCATGACCGGAGCTGTCGCCATGTTGTATCGTCTGCTGCCCGCCGTATTCATCGCCCTTGCCGTTGCCGCCGCCCTGCCCGCTGCCGCGGAAAGTTTTTCGCGCATCAGCGACCGATCGGCCTTTGTCCAGACCGTGCAAGACAAGGAGTTGCGCCTGGGGATGTTCGGCGTTTCCCTGAAGGTAGAGGAAGACGGCGAAATCCGTGGCAGCGCCCTTGGATGGGACATCATCGGCACATGGGAATGGCAAGATGGCTATTTCTGCCGTGAAATGGACTGGTCGGGTTATCCGATCCCACAGAACTGCCAGTTGGTCGAGGCGAAGGGTGGCGAAGAGATTCGCTTTACCGTCGATAAGGGCGCGGGGGATTCCGCGTCGTTCAAGCTGCGCTGAGGGGCAAGCTGCGCGTTTTCATGAAACGGTGGGGCGTGCGTATGGCCGTCGGTTGTGCGATACGCACGATCGGCGGGTGATGCGTCCGGCAGGTCGCCCAAAGCGCCATTTCAGAAATCGACCGCCAGACCCTTTTTCTCCCAATCGCCGTAACGGACCGGTTCAGGCCCGTCGCGCCCGCCCAGTTCGGTTGGCAGGTTCAGCGCCTTGGCCGCCTTGCGGCGTTCCTCTGCCTCGGCCAATGCGCGCAGGGCGGCTGGTGGCAGGTTGGTGTTTGCAACGTCATCCGTCATGGAAAGGGTTCCTTGTGCCGTGCCATTGATATACGCCCGTGCGGCGGATGAACAAGGGTGGCGGCATGGCGGCAGAGGGGTTGGCGGCACGGATGGCGGCGGTGGGCCTGCTGGGCGCGGTGCTGGGCGAAGGCCAGTCTATGGCGCAGGTGGTGGCTGATCCGCAGGGGCCGTTGATCGGCCTGCCCCCGCAGGAACGCGCGCGGGCGCAGCGTCTGGCGTTGGCGGTGCTGCGGCATGTCGAACCCGCCGACCGCGTGCTGGAACCGCATCTGCGCAAGGCACCGCCCCGTATGGTGCGTGATGCGCTGCGGTTGGCGGTTGTGGAAATCGCTATGGGCGGTGCCGCGCATGGCGCGGTGAACGCGGCGGTGGAAATGGTGCGGCGCGGCAAGCGGACCGCGCCCTTTGCCGGGTTGGTCAATGCCGTGCTGCGCAAGATGTCTGACGCACCCTTTGCCGGGCTGCCCCCACAGCGGATGCCACGCTGGCTGCGGCAACCGCTGGTGCATGTCTATGGCCGCGATGCGGTAACGGCGATGGAGGCGGTCCAAGCCCTGCCCCCGCCGCTGGATTTGACGCTGCGTTCCGGGATGGCCGCGCCAGAGGGGACGTTGCTGCCGACTGGCAGCCTGAGGCTGGAAGAAAAGGGGCAGGTGTCTGCCCTGGCCGGGTATGACGAAGGCGGCTGGTGGGTGCAGGATGCCGCCGCCGCGCTGGCGGTGCGGCTGCTCGCCCCGCAACCAGGTGAGCGGGTGTTGGACCTGTGCGCCGCGCCGGGGGGAAAGACGCTGCAAATCGCCGCCGCCGGGGCAGAGGTGACGGCGCTGGACATGTCGGGGCCACGGTTGGCGCGGCTGCATGACAACCTTGCCCGCTGCGGCTTGCGGGCCAAGGTGGTGGTGGCCGATGCCCTTGTCTGGACGCCAGAGGAACAGTTTGACGCTGTGCTGCTGGATGCGCCCTGTTCAGCGACGGGCACGATCCGCCGCCACCCGGACCTGCCCTTTGTAAAGGATGGATCGGACCTGCCCGCGCTGGTGGCCTTGCAGGCACAGATGCTGGACCGGGCAATCACGATGGTGCGTCCAGGCGGGCGGCTGGTATTCTGCACCTGTTCACTGCTGCCGGATGAGGGCGAGGGGCAGCTTGCCGCCGCGATGGATCGGCATCCGGGGCTACAGGTGGAACGCATCGCCCTGCCGGGGGTCGAGGACGGGTGGTGGACGGATCAGGGCGGGCTGCGCCTGCGGCCCGATTACTGGGCCGAGGCGGGGGGCATGGACGGGTTCTTCATGGCGCGTCTGCGCGTTTCCTGACCCAAAATCCTTCGAAGGATTTTGCAAATTTCTTCGAAGAAATTTGGTCCCTATTTCGGCGAAAAGAGCCTGTAATAAGCCCAGTCGGGCAGGAACTGCGACAGCCGGAAAACCCAGGCGAAAGGCACCGGAAAGCTGTTTGAAAAATGATCGGTGGTCATGTGTTCAAACATCACCTGCGCGGCCTGACCGGGTTCCATGATCTGGGGCATCTTGAAATCGTTCTTGTCGGTCAGCCGCGTCTTGATAAAGCCGGGATTGCACAGCTGCACGTCGATCCCTGTTCCGCGCAAATCGCAATACATCGATTCCGCCAGTGACATCACCCCCGCCTTTGACGCGCAGTAACCGATGGCCCCCGGCAGGCCACGAAAACCCGAAAGCGACCCGGTGATCACGATATGGCCGCTGCCGCGCGCCACCATCTGCGGCATCACGGCCCCGATCACCCGCGCGCAACCGGTCAGGTTGACGTTGCACATGGTTTCCACCGCGTCGGCATCCCACTCTTGCGCCTTGGTGGGCCAATAGACGCCAGCCAGAAATACCACGCCATCCACCTGCCCGATCTGCTCTGCCGCCTTGCGGACCGACTCGGTCGATGCCACGTCAACCGGAATCGGCGTGGCGCGACCGGGCAGCAGGGCGATCGCCTCGGCCAGACGGTCGCCAGAACGGGCGGACAAAACCAGTTCGGCCCCGGCATTGGACAGGCGCTGTGCAAGGGCAAGACCCAGCCCTTCGGATGCGCCGACCAGCCAATAGCGTTTGCCGCGAAACTCTCTCATCTCCAACTCCCTTGGGCCTGCGCCTTACGCCTCGATCCGGCGCATGGTGGCCACCAGTTCGGCCACGGTGATGCCGAATTTGGTGAACTGGCTGCGGTTCATGATGGTTCCGTTTTCCATCAGATACATCCAGTCGGTCACGTTCAGCACGTGACCCCCCGCTTCTTCATCCAGCTTGATCCGATAGCGCAACTGAACCCCTGCCCCTTCGGCCCGGCCAGTGCCGGGGCCAACGACATCGTCCGCCTCGGCCCGGATGGACCAGTCATTGGACAGGAACAGCCGCCATTCCCGATCCTGCACCCGGCCAGAATCATAGCGGAACCGTTCCTTCAGCACGCCGGAATTGCCATCCCAGACCCCCTCCATCTCGGCCACAAAGCGCGAAGAGACGCGGCCGGTGGGGCCGTAGATCACCCCTTCGCACAAGATGGGACCGGCCAGATGTGTGCGCAAGTCAAAGCGGGGGCCACTTTTCGCCAGATCGGCGGGTTGCTGCGTGCGAAACCCGATAAAGCGGGATTTGACGGCCAGCAGGATCAGCGTCAGCGCGATGCCGAGGAGGAGTGCGTAAAAGGGTGTCATGTCAGACCTCCGAAACCTTGGTAGCGGCCAGAAGCGCGATGGCCAGCACCTTGAGCGCGCAGGGAACCAGCGCGTAAAAGACGGATAAGGCGGCAAGAGCAGAGGATGTGTTATCGACACCGGGCGTAAATCCGGCGGCTTGCAACGCGGGCAGCAGTGTCGCGGCGGCAAGGGCAAGCGAAAGTTTCGACACAAAGGACCAAAGGCCAAAGGCCGCGCCTTCACCACCCTGCCCCATCTGGCCCAGACGGCGGGCGAAAAGCGCGGGCAGCAGGACCATGTCCGCCCCAAGGGCCGCGCCCGAAACCGCGCAGATCACCGCGAATGCCAGCGTATCCCCGGCACCCAGGGTGGCGGCCCAAAGAAAGCTGGCAATCGCCAGCACCATGCCGAACAGCAGCGCCCGCCTTGCCCCGAAACGCTGTGCCACCCGCGACCAGACGGGGGTGGAAACGGCGGCGGCCAGAAAGAACAGCAGCAGAAGCGGCCCTTCCATGCCGGCGGCCAAAAGGCGGCTTTCGACAAAGAACAGGAACAGCGTCGAGGTGACGGCGACAGGGGCCGCATTCAGCAACGCAATGAGCAGCAAGCGGCGGGTCAGGCTGTCGGCCAGCGCAGGGCGAAAGATGGCCAGCGGGTTGGTGATAGGTGCCGCACGGCCCGACCATTGCCCGCGCATCGCCAGAACGGCGGCGATGGCCAACAATGTGAAAAGGGCGGCAAAGGCGGCAAAGGGCTGATCTGTCAGCGTGGCAAGGGCAACGGGGGCCACAGCCGCCACGCAAACGCCTGCCAGCGACCCACCTTCACGCCAGCCCGCCAGCCGCAGATGGCCGTTTTCGCCCAATGTGGCGGCCTTTGCCACGCCTTCCGCATAGAAGGCGATGGTCAGGAAAGAAAAGGCGGAAAACAGCACCGTCAACGTCAGCGCGAACCACAGCAGCGGCGCGACGGGCGGGATAATGGCGAAAAGGCCCAGCATGGCGATGGCCATCAGGCAGGCAGCGATGGCGACCAAGGCGCCGCGCTGTGCCTGCCCGACCTCGGCCAGCCAGCCAAGAAGCGGGTCTTGCACCACGTCAATCAACCGAAGCAGGGCCAACACGCCGCCCAGCGCGGCAAGGCTGGTGCCGTAGCTGTCGACATAGAATTTCGGGGCGTGAATATAGATGGGCAGCCCCGCCATGGCGATAAGCGCGGCAAACAGGCTCCACCCGGCCAGCCCGGCACGGGGGGGCGCGACGGCAGGCAGCGCGGCGGTCATCGCGTGACTTCCTCGGGCGGGGGGGTGGGGCGGTTGCGGAACTTCACACCCTTGAGCGCCAGCTTCAGCGCCTGCCAGTGGATCAACGCCAGCACCCGGCGGCTGCCCAGTGGGCGGCGGATCGCGGCGCGCAGAATTTCCCAGTTGGTCAGCGGCACACGGGGGCCGATCAGGTTGGTGAACAACCCGCCATCCTTGGAGGAATAGTCGATCCAGATCCCGATCCGATCTGCGCGGATGTCAAAGCGGAAGGCATAACCGCCTTCGATGGGCTGAAAGGGCGAGACGTGGAAGATCTTCTTTGCGGTGATCGTGTCGGTCTTTGTGATCGGCCCCATGTCATCACGGTGGCACAGATAGGAATGGCGGTCGCCATAGGTGTTGGACACTTCGGCAATCACGGTGCGCAGATGGCCAAGGTGGTCGTGGCACAGCCAGAAACTGACCGGGTTGAACACATGGCCCAGCACGCGGGGTTGCCCCAGCAGAAGGATGCGGTCGGCACCCGGCAGGCCGTGGGCGGCCAGCACCTCACGCACCCAGGCGGTGCCACGTCCCTGCCGGGGTTGGCCGCCGAAATCGGCATCATGGATCGCGGTCAGATTGGCCTTGTTGCGCGAAAACAGTGATGGTCCCCTGGCGCGGTCGGGGTCCAGCAGCAGGTAATCCACAGTATAGCGAAAGCTGTTCGTGACCGCGCCCTTGCGGCCATGAAAGGTTTCCCCGCGGATCAGGTCGACGTCGGTCATGCCGCCAGGGCCTTTTGCCGCGCCTCGGTCCGCATCGCCGTGACCACATCAACGGCCGAGGCGAAGCCATCCTCATGAAACCCGTTGCGCATCCATGCGCCCGCGAACCAGGTGTTACGCGTGCCGTTCATCGCACGGATCCGCGCCTGTGCGTCGATGGCCGAAAGGTCATAGACCGGGTGATCAAAGGTCACCATGTCGTCGATCAGCGATTCATCAATTCCGCCATTTGAGTTCAGCGTGACAAACAGGGGATCGTCATGCGGGATCGGTTGCAGGGAATTCATCCAATAGGTCAGGTCGATCTTGCCCTTGGCCTGCCCCGCGCCTTCGACATAAACCCAAGAGGACCAGCATTTGCGGTTCTTTGGCATGACAGACGTGTCCCGGTGCAGGATCGCGTGATTGGCCTGATAGCGCACAGCACCAAGGGCCGCGCGTTCCGCAGGCGACGGATCGGCCAGCAGGGAAAGGCTTATGTCGGAATGGGTGGCCATCACCACTTCGTCGAACATTTCCCATTCGCCGCCAAAGGGGCGGATCATGACGCCGCCCGCCTCACGCTTGATGCCTGCCACGGCTGCACCCAGCCGGATGTCCACCCCGCGTGTCATCAGCGATGCTTGCAGGCGGCGGACATATTCGATGGACCCACCCTGAACCGTATACCACTGATGCTGGCCTTCAAAATCCAGCAGGCGGTGGTTTTCAAAGAACCGCACCAGCGCATGGGCCGGAAAATCAAGGATACCCATCGTGGGCGTAGACCAGATCGCCCCGGAAAACGGCGTGATGTAATAATCGCGGAACCAATCGCCCGTTCCCAGCGTTTCCAACAGATCACGGATTGTCATGCCGGGCCGCACCACGGCGGCGGCATTCTTGTTGAACCGCATGATATCGGTCAGCATCCCCAGAAAGCGGGGCGAGATCAGGTTCTTGCGCTGCGCAAAGATCACATCCAGCGAGGCGAGGCCGTATTCCAGCCGCCCGCCGCCGATGGATGCCCCAAAGCTCATGCTGCTTTCGACATAGGGCACATGCAGTTTATCGAACATTTGCAGCAGGTTGGGATAGTTCACCTTGTTGAACACGATGAAGCCGGTATCCACCGGCTGATCGCCGTTCTTGCCCGCCATCACCGTGCGCGCATGTCCGCCAAGTCGGTCTTCCGCCTCGAACAGAACAACGGTGTGGTCATCAGCCAGAAGATGCGCGGCGGCCATGCCAGAAATGCCCCCCCCGATAACAGCAACGCGACGGGGAACAGAGCCAAGATTTTCGAAAGGCATGAAACGGAACACTCCTGCTGGTCTTTTGTGGTCTTACGTTTGGGCGATCAGATTGGATCAACCTGTAAACTTTACTAGACATACCGGTCTTGACAGCGGCTTTACGAGGAACATTTCGCCTTGTGTGATCCATCGGACAGCATGTCACGTAAAAGTTCCATGATGTTCGATGTACGACAGGCCGAAAAAATCGGATGCACCTTGAACTGCGTGGCAATAGGCTGCGAAACGACAAGGGGTTGATCGCCGAAAGGAAGGCTCTGCCGTGCAGGCGGATGAGGTTGAGACGGATTGGGCGGCACTGGTTATCCGGGTGCGCGACCATCAGGACAAGGCGGCTTTTGCCGCCCTGTTCCGGCATTTCGCCCCACGGGTGAAGGCCTTCCTGATGAAGTCGGGCGCGGATGCCACGCTGGCCGAGGAATGCGCGCAGGATGTCATGGCAACGCTGTGGCAAAAGGCGGGGCTTTTCGATCCGTCGCGGGCATCGGTGGCGACCTGGGTCTTCACCATCGCCCGTAACAGACGGATCGACGCGCTGCGCAAGGCGCGGCGGCCCGAACCGGAAGACCTGCCCTGGGGACCAGAGCCTGAACCCGATCAGGCCGAGGTGCTAGAGGCGCAGCAAGACACTGATCGGCTGGGTGCCGCGCTTGCCCAGTTGCCCGAAAAACAGCGCGCCTTGATCGAACGGGCCTTCTACGGTGATCTTTCGCACAGCGAAATTGCCGCAGAGACGGGCCTTCCGCTTGGAACGATCAAGTCGCGCATTAGATTGGCGTTAGAGCGGCTGCGCCAGCAGATGAGTTGAGGCAAGACGGAAGATGACGATCAGGCACCACCTTTCGGACCAGTTGTTGATGTCCTATGCGGCAGGCGAACTGCCCGAGGCATTCAATCTGGTCGTGGCTACGCATGTTTCCCTGTGCGACGACTGCCGCGCGCAGCTTGCCTCGTTCGAGGCGGTTGGCGGCGCGATGATCGAAACGACGGCGCTGGCGGATATGTCGGATGACAGTCTTGCCGCCTGCATGGACAGGATCGATGGCCTTTCGCAGGCTACTGCACGCCGCCCCCTGCGCGGCGCTGGGGTATTTCCCGCTCCGCTGGCCGATTATGTGGGCGGCGGGCCGGACAAGGTGCGTTGGCGCAATGTCGGCATGGGCGTGAAGCAGGCGGTCATTCGCACCGGCAAGGATGCATCGGCCCGCCTGTTGTATATTCCGGGCGGCCAGGCGGTGCCGGATCACGGGCATCGCGGGCTGGAGCTGACATTGGTGCTGCAAGGCGCGTTCCGCGATGACAGCGATCGTTTTGGCCCCGGTGACATCGAAATCGCGGATGAGGCGATGCAGCATACGCCTGTCGCGGAAGAGGGTCAGGTCTGCATTTGCCTTGCCGCAACGGACGCACCGCTGAAATTCAACGGATTGATCCCGCGGCTGGCACAGCCGTTCTTCGGGATCTGACGCCTAACCCGCCACGCCGTTCAAACGGACAGCCAGAAAACGCCCCTCGGCCAGAATGGCCTGATCCGACAGGATCAGGTCATGTTCGGCAAGGGCCGCGTCATTCGCCCGTCCGGCATCCAGCGCGAAAAGGGCCAGCAGATCACCGGCGGGAAAACAGACCGCGCCTTCTGTCACCTCTACGGTCGGACGCGGCAGGTGTCGGGCTGTCATCACGTTGAAATCCTGTGACGCCACGCCGTCTGTGCCCTGCGCCGAAACCGCGGCATCACCGGGAAAGGCGACAGGCACCAAAGGCGGGCAGGCAAAGGAAAGACCTTCCCCTTCCAGACGGAAACCGGGGCCGGATATGACGGTCAGGTTGCGTTCAATGCCCGGAAAAATGGAAAACGGCCCATCCTCGGCCACTGTGGCCATCGACAGCCGCCAAAGCATCGCCCCGTCAGCATCCACCCGCGCAAGTTCCACGGTCACGCCCTTGCCGTTCTTCCACGGCTGCCGGGCATAATCTGCGCGCGTCAGGTGTTTCATTCCGCCGCCTGTGGGCCGATCAGGGGGGTGCCGTCACTGGCGAGTTCTTCAAAATCAAAGTTGTCCAGACGCCGCGCCCGGCGCGTGGCCTTTTCGCTGCTGATCTTGATTTCCTCGATATCCTTCGCGGCCTGGCCGAAATGCCGATCCAGATTTTCCACCCGCGCGCCCAGCCGTTCAACATCACCGTACAGCAGGGCCAGCTCCTTGCGGATCGCGCCGGCCTGTTCGCGCATCCGGGCATCCTTCAGCACCGCGCGCATGGTGTTGAGCGTGGCCATGCAGGTGGTGGGCGACACAATCCACACCTTGGCGGCGAAACCTTCGCGCACCACATCGGGGAAATTGGCATGCAGTTCTGCATAAACCGCCTCGGACGGCAGGAACATCAGCGCGCCATCGGCGGTTTCGCCTTCAAGGATATACCTGTCTGCAATCGCGCGAATGTGCGCGCGAACAGAGCCGCGCATCAAACGCTGGGCCTCAAGCTGTTGGTGCGGGGTTTCGGCGCGGCGCAGCGATTCATAGGCCTCCAGCGGAAATTTGGCGTCGATGACGATGGGGCCGGGGGGTTTGGGCAGATGGATCAGGCAATCCGCTCGCCGCCCGTTGGGTAGGGTGGCCTGCATCGTATAGGCATCGGGCGGCAGGGCCTTTTGCACGATGTCGTTCAACTGAATTTCCCCGAACGCGCCACGGGTCTGCTTGTTCGACAAAATATCCTGAAGCGACAGGACATTGCCCGACAGCTTTTCGATATTGGCCTGTGCCTTGTCGATGGTTTCCAGCCGCTGTTGCAAATCACCCAAGCTGCGCGCCGTGCGGGTCGAGGTGCCATGCAGCGCCTCGGTCATCTGGCGTTGCACATCGGCAAGGCGCTGTTCCATCAGCTTCAACATCGACGACTGGCTGACAGCCGCCGCCTCGGACACATGATGCAAACCGCCAGCCAGCCGTTCCTGCCCATCGGACAGGGATTGCACCCGATGCGACATCCATTCCATCTGCCGCAGCAATGGCCCGGCCATCCGCGCCGACCGCGCCGCCGCCCGCAGGGTAAGAAGCAGGACGATCAGCACCGCCAGCGCCGCTGCGGCGATCAGAACCGCGGGATCGGTCCATGTATATTGGGTGCCGCCAACGGTAATCATCGCCGCCCGAACAACCGTTCAATATCCGTCAGCTTCAGTTCCACATAGGTGGGCCGCCCGTGGTTGCATTGACCGGAATGGGGTGTTGCCTCCATCTCGCGCAGCAGGGCATTCATTTCCTCGGCCCGCATCTGACGGCCAGACCGCACCGAACCGTGGCAGGCCATGCGCGACAGAACCGCCTCGATCCGCGCCTGCACCAACTGGCTGTCGCCCAGATCGGCCAGTTCATCCAGCACATCGCGGATCAGCGCCGCACCGTTGACCGGGCCAAGGATGGCCGGGGTTTCGCGGATGGCAATGGCCGATCCGCCAAAGGGTTCTACCGTCAGGCCAAGGCGCGACAACGCTTTGGCATGGTCCATGATCCGCGCTGCATCACCCGGCGACAGGTCCACGATTTCGGGGATCAACAGCGCCTGCGCGGTAATCCCGGTTTCCGCCATCTGCCGTTTCAGCCGTTCATAGACCAGCCGTTCATGCGCGGCATGCTGATCCACGATGACGATGCCGGTTTCGGTTTGCGCGATGATGTAATTTTCATGCACCTGCGCGCGGGCCGCACCCAAGGGGCGGGCGGTCACCTCTGGCTCTGGCGCTTCGGTGGCGGTGAAATCGGCCCGTGCCGCCGGCGCTTCGGCAAAGCCGGGCTGCGGCATGGGGGCCTGAAAGGCAAAACTGCGCGCAAGGCTGCCCTGTGACGGGCGGTCCATCTGATAAATGCGCGGCGGCTCCACCCGCAGGGCAGAAAGGGTGGCATCGCCCACCGTGCTGCTGGCGCGATGGCCTGCGCCGGACAGCACTGTGCGCAACCCGGTGATGATCAAGGCACGCACGGCCTCTGGTTCACGGAACCGCACCTCGGCCTTGGCGGGGTGGACGTTCACATCCACCCGTTCCGGATCGCAGGTGATGGTCAACACAGCGGCGGGGTGTCGGTCACGGCTGAGGAAATCGAAATAGGCCGCCCGCAGCGCACCAAACAGCATCCGGTCCAGCACGGGGCGGCCATTCACGAACAGGAACTGCTGCACCGACGATCCGCGCGAATAGGTGGGCAGGGCGGCATAACCCGTCAGCCGCAGGCCATCGCGTTCCACATCCACCCGCAACGCGTTGTCGATGAAATCCGCGCCCAGAACGCTGGCCAGACGCGCATGCAGCGCATCAAAGAAGTCGCCCCCTGTCGGATCGGCGCGGAACATTACCCGCCCCTCGCCGCCGCCCGATACATCGCGCAGGGTAAAGCCGACGCTGGGTTCTGCCATCGCCAGACGGCGGACCACATCGGCTATTGCCTGCGCCTCGGCCCGGTCAGACCGCAGGAATTTCAGCCGTGCCGGGGTGGCAAAGAACAGATCGCGTAACTCTACCACCGTGCCGCGCGTCAGCGCCGCCGGTTTGACCGGGGCCATCTGCCCGCCTGACACCGTCAGGCTTGCCGCCTCGGCCCCTTGCGCACGCGAGGTCAGAGTCAGGCGACCGACGGACCCAAGCGAAGGCAGCGCCTCGCCACGAAAGCCGAAACTGTGGATGTTCAGCAGATCGGACCCGTCGATCTTTGACGTCGCATGGCGCGACAGGGCAAGCGGCAGATCATCCGCCGTCATGCCACAGCCATCATCGGTGACGCGGATCAGCGTCTTGCCGCCATCGGCATAGTCCACCGAAACGCGGGTTGCCCCGGCATCCAGCGCGTTTTCCACCAGTTCTTTTACGGCACTGGCAGGACGTTCCACCACCTCACCCGCCGCGATGCGATTGATCGCCGCCTCATCCAGTTGGCGGATCATCGGGCGGCCAAAGGGGCCGGTTATCTTGGGTGCGGGGGCGTTCATACACCCATATGTAGCAGGCGCAAAGGATCAGGGCCACAGATTCGGCGGCCCTGACCCATCAGTCTGTGGACTGCACACCGGTTGGTTGCCCAACGATGACGAACCGCAGGTCTTCGGCGCGGAACAGCGATGCCGCCACGCGCTTTACATCCGCCAGCGTTACCGCATTCACCTTGTCATTGCGGGTCTGGGGGTAATCGGCGGACAAGCCGATCAACTGCATGTTCACCATGATGGATGCCAGCGGCCCATTGCCATCAAAGCGAAGGGGATAGGCGCCGGTCAGATAGGTTTTGGTTGCGGCCAGTTCATCTTCGGTGATCCCTTCGGTTGCGATGCGCGCCCATTCGGCACGGATCACATCCACCGCTTCGGCCACCTTTTCATTGGCGACCGAGGCCTGCCCCATCACCAGTTCGGAATTGTCATAGCCCACAAGCGATGTGCCGATGCCATAGGTCAGCCCGCGCTTTTCGCGGACCTCTGTCATCAGGCGGGCCGAAAAGCGGCTGCCACCCAGAATTTCGTTCAGGATGGTGGCGGCAAAGAAATCGGGATCGTCACGCTTGATGCCGGAATGGCCAAACAGCACCAGTGATTGGGGGCCGGGAAAATCCTGCACCGTCACGCCGCCTGTCAAGGCCGGGTCTACCCGACCGGGCAGGGCGGGGCCGGTGGCGGGCAGGCCGCCCAGCAGATCGTCCAACAACTGCCCCAGCTCCGCAGCCGAAATGTCGCCCGCCGCCGCCACGAAAACCCGGTCACGGGTCAGCGTCGCCTGATGCGCGGCAATCAGGTCATCGCGCGTCAGGTTGGGCACCGTTTCCGGGGTACCATCCCCGTTCATCGCATAGGGATGCCCGGCAAAAGCCTGTTCCCGGAACAGCCGATTGGCGATGCTGCCGGGGTCTTTTTCATCAGACCGCAGATTGGCCAGCACCTGACCCCGCACCCGTTCCACGGCATCGGGATCAAAGCGCGGCGTGGTGATGGCCTGCCGCAGCAACGCCACAGCCTGATCGCGGTTCTCAGTCAGGAACTGGGCCGACACGGCCACTGTGTCAATGTCGGATGAAAACCCGAAAGAAGCCGCAAGCCCATCACGCGCGGCGGCAAAGGCCTGCGCGTCCATGTCGCCCGACCCTTCCTCGATCAGCGCGGTCATCAGGTTGACCGCGCCGTCCTTGCCCTGCGGATCAAGGCTCGATCCGCCACGAAAGCGAATCTCAAGCGCGGTAAACGGGATGTTGTCTTCCTGCACCAGCCACGCGGTGATCCCGCCGGGTGAGGTGACGGTCTGGATGTCGATGGCCGCCCGCGCGGGCAGCGCAAAAAGCATGACGGTAAGGGCGGCGGGGATCAGGCGGATGAACGCAATCATTGGGCAGCCTCTTGGCGCATCAGATAGCCTGTTACGGCCTTGCGCTTGTCCAGAACCAGTTTGGCGGCGGCGACCACATCTTCGGGCGTGACCGCATTCAGGACATCGGGCCAGGCCTTCACGTCCTCGACCGTCAGGCCGTTGGTCAGCCCTTCGCCATAGCGGCGGGCAAGGCCGTTTGCATCATCGCGGGCATAGATATCGGCGGCGCGGATCTGCGTCTTGATCCGGGCAAAGGCATCTGCGTCCGGGCCTTTGGCGATGAAATCGGCAATCGCGGCATCCATCGCGGCCTCGGCCTCTTCCAGCGAGGTGTCAGGTGTGGGAACAACAACAAGGTTGAACGTCGTGTCATCCACGGTGGAGCCGTCATAAAAGGCCGATGCATAGACGGCCTTCTGCTGGTCAAATTGCAGCGCGCGGGCCAGCACCGATGTGGTGCCATTGCCACCCAGCAATTCGGCAAGGATCGTCAGTGCCGCCGCCGTGGACTGATCGCCGGGGTCGCGTTCCGGCGCCAGATAACTGCGCGAGATATAGGGTTCCGACACGCGCGGATCGGCCATTGCGATACGGCGTTCCGCCAATTGCGGGGGTTCGGTCACGCGGTTGCGGGGTTGAATGTCGGGCGATGCGGGGATCGGGCCGTAATGCTTTTCCGCCATCATGCGAACGGCGTCGGCTGTTACGTCGCCGGCCACCACAAGGACGGCATTGTTCGGCGCGTAATGTGTCTTGTAATGCACGATGGCATCCTCTTGGGTCAAACCCTCCATCTCGTGGCGCCAGCCGATGATGGGGATGCCATAGGGATGATTCAGGAACTGCGCCGCGCGCATCTGCTCGCCCAGCAACGCGCCGGGGCTGGAATCGGTGCGCTGGTTGCGTTCTTCCAGAATGACCAGCCGTTCGGTTTCCACCTCTTCGGCGGCCAGTTGCAGATCGGTCATCCGATCCGCTTCCAGCTTCATCATCAGGTCCAGCCGGTCTGCGGCGACCCGCTGAAAATAGGCGGTATAGTCATAACTGGTAAAGGCATTGTCGCTGCCACCCTGCGCCTCGACGATGTCGGAAAATTCGCCGGGGCCAAGTTCATCGGTGCCCTTGAACATCAGATGTTCCAGGAAATGCGCGATGCCGGATTTGCCGCGGGGTTCATCGGCCGACCCCACCTTGTACCAGACCATCTGCACCACAACCGGCGCACGGTGATCTTCGATCACCACCACTTGCAGCCCGTTGTCCAAGGTAAAGGCCGTCACATCCTCGGCGGCCCGCGCGGGGGCTGCCATCAGCAGCATCCCGGCCATGGCAAGGCCCGGCAATCGTTGCATCCTGTCCTCCGCTTGGCCCGGAACTGGCGGACCTGTCCAAAGGCAAGGTGTGCCGGGTAGCGGGCAGGTTCAACCCGCCCCTACGCGCTTGTTACTGGTGTTCGCGGTGCGTTACTTTTATTCGCCGGCCAGGGGCGGCGGGGCGGATGGGGTGGCCGCCCCGGCACGACGCCAGCGCCACAATTCGGCCTGCTGATCCAGCGATTGATCGGCATAGGCCTTGTAATAGACGTTCACGTTGAACACCCGTTCCAACAGGCGGCCATCGTTTTCGCGGCGATATTCCAGGTCTTCGGCGGCCAATGTCTGCCGGATGCCCTGCGCCACACCATAACGCGCTGCATAGGCATACAGGCCGGAATGCGCGCTGTTCACGCCATCGCGGGTGCCAAGGTTGCCCCCCAGCGCGGCCACAGCTTCGGCCTGCGGGTCGCGGTCCGTGCGGTTCTGCCCACCCAGTGCCGGTTCCGGCAGCGCCGCCAGATCGGTAGGCAATTCCAGTGGCTTGGGCGGGATGATCCCAAATTCATCCGGCCCGGCCGTGGTTGACCGCACGTTCATCAAGGATGGCACGCCATGGCGGTCGCCGCATGCTGCAAGCGTCAGCACCATCGCTGCTGCGATGGCGGGGAAACGCCGTTTTGCCTGCATGCCTGCCTCCGTCATCCGTCTTGCTCCCGTCTTAGCGCATGTCGTGCCGCGCGTCACGAGGTCTTTCCCTTGCCTTTGCCGCCAGCGGGTTTTGTGCCCGACTTTGGCGTATCCTTGCCACCCGTAAACAAAATCAACCCGAAGGCCCCTGCAAAGATAGAAATATCCGCCACGTTAAAGGCATAGGGATTTTCGATCCCGCAGCAAGACATGTTCAGGAAATCCGCCACGGCACCATACACGATCCGGTCAATCACATTGCCCAAAGCCCCGCCAACCAGCAACCCGGCCGAGATTTGCGCCCAGCGCCCGCTGTTTTCGCGCCGAATCCAGATCCAGACCCATGCCGAAATCACCAACGCCACCGCGATCAGCACCCAACGCATGAATTCGGCCTGGTTGCTGAACAGGCCAAAGTTGATGCCGGTGTTCCAGGCCATGCGAAAGGTCAGGAACGGCGGCAACACGTCAATCACGCCGCGTTCGATCAGGTTCATCCACTGCACCACGATCAGTTTCGTGACCTGATCCAGCACAAAGATGAAAGCGGCGGTAATGGCGGCGATACGCATGGTCATGCTTTTTGACTGCCCCTGTGATTGCCGCAAATTCAATGCCGGAAATGGCGCATGTCGGTAAACACCATCGCCAGCCCTGCGGCATCGGCGGCGGCAATGACCTCATCATCCCGCATCGACCCACCGGGTTGGATGATGGCGGTGGCCCCCGCCTCTGCCGCCGCCAACAGGCCGTCGGCAAAGGGGAAAAAGGCGTCGGATGCCACCACCGACCCATGCGTCAACGGCTGGGGCAGGCCCAGTGCATCTGCCATGTCCTGCGATTTCCGGGCGGCGATGCGGGTGCTGTCGATCCGGCTCATCTGACCTGCGCCGACGCCCACGGTGGCGCCATCCTTGACGTAGATGATGGCGTTGGATTTCACATGCTTCGCCACTTTCCATGCAAACAGCAGATCGGCCAGTTCGGCATCCGTCGGTGCGCGTTTGGTGACAACCTTTAGGTCGGCAGGCCGGATGATCCCGGCATCGCGGTCCTGCACCAGAAAGCCACCCGCCACCTGCTTGAACGCCGTTCCCTTGGCGCGCGGGTCAGGCAGGGCGGCGGTGGTCAGCAGGCGCAGGTTCTTTTTCGCGGCAAAGATTGCACGGGCCTCATCGCTGGCCCCCGGCGCGATGACGACTTCGGTGAAAATTTCGGTGATCTTTTCCGCCGTTTCGGCATCCAGCGGCTGGTTCAACGCGACAATCCCGCCAAAGGCAGAGGTGCGGTCGCAATCATAGGCGCGGGCGTAGGCTTCGGCCAAGGTCGCACCCTGGGCTACACCGCAGGGGTTGGCGTGCTTGATGATCGCCACCGCCGGGCCATCTGCGGGCGCGAATTCGGCCACCAGTTCAAAGGCCGCGTCAGTATCGTTGATGTTGTTGTAGGACAGTTCCTTGCCCTGCAACTGCCGCGCCGTGGCCACGCCTTCGCGCCGCGACCCATCCACATAAAATGCCGCGTTCTGATGCGGGTTTTCGCCATAGCGCAGCCCCTGCGCCAGCTTTCCGGCGAAACTGCGATAACGCGGTGCCGTCTCGCCGATTTCACCCGCCAGCCAATTCGACACGGCGGCATCATAGGCGGCGGTGCGGGAATAGGCCGTCAGCGCCATCTTCTGCCGGAAGGCCAGCGTCGTGGCCCCGTCATGCGCTGACAACTGGTCCAGCAGCGGCTGGTAATCCGCCGGATCGGTCAGCACGGTAACAAAGCGGTGGTTCTTTGATGCCGCACGGATCATGGCCGGGCCGCCAATATCAATGTTCTCGATGCAGGTGGCGTGATCGGCACCCTTGGCCACCGTTTCCTCGAACGGGTAAAGGTTCACGATCAGCAGGTCGATGGGTTCAATCCCATGTGCCGCCATCGCCAGCAGGTGTTCATCATCATCGCGCAGCGCCAGCAGCGCGCCATGCACGTTGGGATGCAGCGTCTTGACCCGCCCATCCATCATTTCCGGGAACCCCGTGACATCTGCCACATCGCGCACCGCCAGACCCGCCGTGCGCAGCATCCCCGACGTGCCGCCGGTGGATATCAGCTCTACCCCCCGTGCCGCCAAGGCGCGCGCAAGGTCCAGCAGGCCGGACTTGTCGGATACGGAAATCAGCGCGCGGCCGATGGGAACAAGGTTGGTCATGGGCAGAACCCCCCAGGGTAACGGATGCGGTCAGTCCGGAACCGACAATTCCTCGCGGTCCAGATCGCGTATGGCGAGCGGAGTATCCTGTGCCTTGGCCAAGGTCCAGCCGATCCGGGTTTCAAAACTGCCCGCAGGCGCGGAAAGAACAATCTGTCTGGTCGCGCGCGGCTGCAAGCGCCCTTTTTCAAGGTATACCGATGGATCAAGCGTCAGTTTCGCAACCCCATCATGGCGGAACACCCAGATCTCCCCGGATTTCAGCGCCATTGAAACCGCATTCCCCCCCATATCCAGCGCGACATCCACATCCGGGTGCAGATGGAAGCGGATGGCAAAGCCGATGCCTTCAGGGTTCTGCGCCAGAATACCCGCAAGCCGCTTGCGATCTGACGGACTGCGCGCCTCCAGCATGTCTGTCCCGGTCAGGCGGCGGCCCTGGCCATCCAGCGTCAGGATGCGGGCATGGGTCAGGCCGTGGCTGGCCTGCCAGCCGCCATGCGCCGATGACAGATGATGGCCACTTGCATCTTGCGCCAGTTGCAGCGCCGTCATCGGCGCGCGGGTGGCAAATTCCGCACCCCCTTTGCCCAGCCGTGATGATGATGACCCGTCAATTGACAGCGTCGAATGCGACGCCGTGGCCCGCCCGGCCAAATGCCAGTCTTCGCCAAAAGGCCGACCCGATCCGCTGCTGACAATCAACGGTCGGCGGCCCGAGGTCAGCTCGAACGCCAGCGTCGAGGCATGCGCCTCGCCCCCGGCCCGCCCGTCCGGCGGGGACGCAGCATCCACGATCACCGTCGTCCGGCCAGAGGCAAGGCGCACAAAGCCCATCGCCGGCAAACCGCCCCCGCCGCCCCGCACCCCCGACGCGGCAAGCGCCGCATCCAGCCGCCCCTCGATCCCACGCCCGCCGCCATGAAACCGCGCCAACCCGCCATCGGCATGGCGCAGGGCGCGCAGCGTGGGGGCAATCCGCACTATTGCGTCTGTCACCTCTTTCGGCACCGCGCGCCCCGCCTCGATCAACGCCTGCGCGGCCCAGTTCAGCAGGGTGAACACCTCCAGCAAATCTTCGGGATTGCGGGTGGGGATGCCGCCCCCGGCATCCACCTCGCGCTGGCAATCGCGCGACAGGGCGGCAATCGCACCATCCACCAGCCCGGCCTTCCCCTCCAACGCCAGGGCCGCGACGATCAACCCGGTCAGCGCCTCGAATCGCGGCAGGCCGGGGGTGGCGCGGCTCCAACGGCGGGCAAGGTAATGGGTCTGCACGGTCAGCGCGCGGAAATAGGCATCCGCCTGCGCCTTGTCGCGGCCCTGCAACAGCAAAACCGAATGGTTGACCCAACGGATCAACCGCCGCCCGGTCAATTCCGGTGTCCAGCCCGGACCCTGCCCCCGCCCGAACCGGGCAATCCAGCCATAGGTCCAGTCCTGCGCCCGTTTGCGCGCCACCGAATCGCCAAAGGCGGCCAGGTCATCCAGCCAGACAAACCCCTGCGCCTCGGCCGCGAAATCTGCATCCGGCGCCGGGGCATCCCACACGGCCACACCGGGGGCTTGAACCAGCTTTCCAGCAAACAGGAAATTGCCCGCAACCAATTGCCGCCCACGCGCAAAAAGCCCGATCGACCGGGGTTCCGGCTGCGACCGAAAGGTCAGCGAAGGGCGTGCAAACCCCGCCCGCCAGACGGCAAGGCGGTTGCCAAATGACCCTGTCGGTCTGTCATGCGTAATGACGGCCATGCCTCGCCCGTATCCTGCTGCCCTGTCCGGCTGTTCCCCGGATCTTGGCCCACAGTCTACCCGTGCGGGGGGGCGGCTGTCACCTCACAATGGCCCTGCGCCGATCACTTCGCCAGATGATCCACCCGTTCCAGATACTGCGCCAGACCCCGGATCTGCCCCATCCATTTGTCGATCAGCCGGGGATCATGTGGCGCGGCATGAACGCCTGCCGGAATCTCTCGCGCCAGAACAGAATCAACGGCCAGCGATACCGGCACCGATACCAGCCGCGCCATCGCCGTGCCGCGCGCGTCGCCCCAGGCATCCAGCGCCCATTCCTCATGCCAGACCACCGCACCATCGCGTTCCGCCTTGAGCGAAACAAACAGCACCACGCGGTCCGGTTCGCCTTCATCATAGGAATTCTCGGCCCAGAACTGCGCCGCCATCTCGGCCAGACGCGCATCGCCCGCGGGGCCTTGCAGCGTTTCAATCTCACGGAACACCGGACCCCATGCCGCGGCCCAGCCATTCAGGCGGATGGTGCCGCGCACGAAATCCTTGACCTGCCAATCAGGATCAAACCGATAATCCTGCATGAACGGGTAAGAATCGCGGTTGGGATACACCTCGAAACTTTCCGGGTTTGGCAACGGCGCGTCATAGGCGGTGATCGCGTCCCAAGGCCGGTTCACCCGCAATTCGCTGAAATTCCGCAAACTGCGCGACGGCGACCGCAGCGCCTTGAGCACGCCCAAAGGCGACCAGGAAAACTTGTAGCGGAAGGCGTTGGCAATCTTCGGCACCCCCCCGCAATAAGAGGTGAAGGACAACACATTCTTCACATCATAGGCCGCCGACGCGCGGTAGCGGGCCACCAGATCATGCGCCATCAGGTGATCAATGCCGGGGTCCAGCCCCACTTCATTCACCGAACACAGCCCCTTTTCGCGGAAGGCGTTATCCAGCGCCCGCATTTCCGGCGCGATATAGGACGACGAAACAAAATGCGCGCCCTTTTCCAGACAGACCGTGGCGATCCCAACATGCTGATCGGCCGGCAGCATGGAAATCGCCACATCGCCGGGTGCCAAATCCGCCGCCAAAGCCTCAAGGCTATAGGCGCGGATGTCCTGTGTCAGATCACCCACCGCGTCGCGCGCCTTTTCGACAGTGCGGTTCCAGACCACCACCTTGTGCCCGCCCTCGATCAGTCGCCGCAAACCGGGAACCGAAGAAAGCCCCGTGCCACACCAATGGATCGTCATATCTCTGTCTCCCTCCAGCAGGGCGTCAGCCCCACAAAAATCTTCGAAGATTTTTGCAAATTCCTTCCAAGGAATTTGTCGCCTTGCGTCACAGTCCGGCGCTGTGCCGGTCGTATTCCACCTTTGCCCGCCCCCAGACACCCAATTGCAGATCGGTCAACGTCAGCAGGCTGGGCAGCAATTGCGCGGCGTAATCCTCGCTTGATTCCACCGGCAGCAGCGACGGCAGGTTGTCGATCGCCGTCACATCCAGCGGCGGCGCGTCATGCATGCGCAGCGCAGGGGCATCCCAGTCGGTCGCCCGGTCATAAACCTTGATGGGTGAAAAATCCGATGTCGGGTCGCAGGCGATGTCGCCGATCACCGTCAGGCGGCGCGCATCCGTCTTGGCGCTGGCGGGCACGAAAACCGGGCAACCGGGCCGGGCGAGGATGCAGTTCAGGAAAATCTCATGCTGCAACACTTCGGGGAACGGGCCGCCGCTGGCGGTTTCCGCCATGTCCCATTTGGTGACATCCACCCCCATCGCGGCGCACAGGTCCGATGCCCCCGTTCCAACACGCCCCAGCGCACCGATGACAATGGCGCGCGGGCGGTCCATCCCGGCCAGTTCACGTTCCAGATCCGCGATCAGCGCCGCCTTGCCGGGATATTTCGCCACCGGACCTGCAATGCCGCCACGTTGCTGCGCCGCCCAGCATTTCAGGGAAACCGCGGCCCCGGCAAACCCCGCCCAATAGCCAAAGGCCGCGACGCGACGGCCGCTTTCATCCACCAGATATTCCAGATCATACAGCACGCCGCCCCCGGCCCGGAACCGCCGCAGCAATTCGCGCCCCGCGGGCTGGCCCTTATAGGCATGGCCGAACATGATGTGGCGATGCGTCAGCGGTGTGCCGTCTTCGGGCAGCTCCTTCAGGCCAAAGATGATCGCGTCAGCCGGGGCCTGCGGCCACAGGTTTTCCGCCGCAATTTCGCACCCTGCGGCGCGGTAACCATCCATCGGGATCGCCCGGACCGACGATTCCTCAACCGTCACGCGGATGCCTGCCCGGATCAGTGCCGCCGCGCCTTCGGGCGTCAGCCCCACCCGTTCTTCATTCGGGCGCTGTTCGGCCCGGACCCAGAGATGCGTCATCGCATACCTCCCAAAATCTGCGGTGCAGCCGTATCGGGATCAGGCCGCCGGGAAAAGGGGATCACAGATCGAAACTGGCAAAGACCGGCACATGATCCGACGGCTGTTCCCACCCCCGGCAGGGCCGCAGGATGCGGCTGGAATGGGCAGCACCTGAAATATCCGGCGTGGCCCAGATGTGATCCAGCCTGCGCCCCTTGTCGGCGGCATCCCAATCTGCCGCGCGATAGGACCACCACGAATACAGCAACCCCTGTGGAATATCCTGACGGGTGATGTCCACCCACCCCCCGGCATCCTGCGTTTGCGCCAGATGCTCCACCTCGATCGGCGTATGGCTGACGATCTTCAACAACTGCTTGTGCGACCAGACATCATCCTCACGCGGGGCGATGTTCAGATCGCCCACAAGGATCGACCGCGCCGGTTTTTCGGCATGGAACCCGTCACGCATCTGCGTCAGGAAATCCAGCTTTTGCCCAAACTTTTCGTTCACCGTCCGGTCTGGAATGTCACCACCGGCGGGAACATAGCAGTTGTGGATCACCACCCCGTTTTCCAGCCGCGCAGCAACGTGCCTTGCATGGCCCAACGTGGCGAAATCCACCGATCCCGCATCTTCCAGCGGCAATTTCGACAGGATCGCAACGCCGTTATACCCCTTTTGCCCCCGCGCCACCATGTGGGTGTATCCCAGCGCGCGGAACCGTTCGACCGGGATCATGTCGACCGGGCTTTTGCATTCCTGCAAACACAGGATGTCAGGCTGTTCCTCGGCCATCAGCCGCGCCACCAGCCCTTCGCGCAGGCGAACCGAATTGATGTTCCATGTGGCTAGGGTAAAGGGCATCGGGCAACCTCTGGCATCTGGGGACGGCGGACCCTAGGGCCGACCGTCCGCAGGCTCAAGGGGCGCGCCGCCCTATTTGCTGACGCCAACTGCTCCTGTCAGCCAATCTTGTCCGCCGTGGCCGTCAGTCGTTGATCGTGAAGGTGTTGATCTCGCACAGGTTCTGTTCCTGCGTTGCCTCTGTCCCGTCATCGGTCACGAAACGCAGGTCGTAATCACATACGTCCAACCCGTCCGCGATGGTCACTTCGCCCGACATGCCCGGCGTCACCTCATCCACGTTCAGGATGTTTTCACCCCACAACTCTTCATCCACCGCGGACACATTCATTTCAACGATGGTGTAGGAACTGTCATTGACCAGCGTGAACACAAGGTCTTCGGCAAGAACGGGCGACGCCGTCAGGGTGGCAAGCAGACACAGGAAACCGTTACGCATCAAATTCTCCACTGGTTTGGCCCGAAACCGACGGGTTGGCGGGGGTGTTCATCCCATTACAAGGATGAAACCCTAAACGGCTTTATTATACCGATGTATAGGCATTTATCCGTTTCGCTGAACCACACCGCAAAAGGCGAGAATAAAAAAAGGCCGGGCGCAATGCCCGGCCAGGTCCAACAGGGAGGATGCCGTGCCATAACCCCGACACGACAAGGGGAACTTGGGTGCAATCACCTTTGCACGTAATGGTATATCAAAGATGAATCGGGCGATATTAAGAAGATCACGCGACCAGTCTGTATCCACCGCTTTCCGTCACCAGCAGGCGCGCATTTGACGGATCAGGTTCAATCTTCTGGCGCAGCCTATAAATATGGGTTTCAAGCGTGTGCGTCGTGACGCCCGCGTTATATCCCCAAACCTCATGCAACAGCACATCGCGGGCCACAACGCCTTGTTGTGCGCGATACAAATACTTCAGAATATTGGTTTCTTTTTCCGTCAGACGGATTTTCTTTTCCTTTTCGTCCACCAACATCTTTTGCGCGGGCTTAAAGGTATAGGGGCCAAGCTGGAATATCGCATCTTCGGATTGTTCGTGCTGGCGCAATTGCGCCCTGATGCGCGCAAGCAACACCGGGAACTTGAATGGCTTGGTCACATAGTCATTCGCCCCGGCATCCAGCCCCAGAATGGTGTCTGCATCCGAATCATGACCGGTCAGCATAAGCACCGGGCATTTGACGCCGCCCTTGCGCATCCGGCGGCACAATTCCCGCCCGTCAGTATCGGGAAGCCCCACATCCAGAATCACCAGATCGTAAAGACCGGCCTTTGCCTTCTCCATCCCCTCGGCCCCGGTGCGGGCTTCGAACACGTCGAAATCTTCGGTCATGACCAATTGTTCGCTCAGCGCCTCGCGCAGATCGTCGTCGTCATCGACCAGCAGGATCTTTCTCAGGGTGCCCATGGGAACCTCCGTTTGCGTCTTCTGTCCCCCACATGCGCCCCGCTGGCCATTCCGACAAGAATTGCAACGCCGGTTTCACGCGCTCGTGTGGCCCTGTGGGGGAATGTTTCAATTTCCTGCGCATCGTCCTAGATATGGCGCAGAGGAACCCATGCCGCACACCCGACCCACACCGAACACCAGCCTTGCCCCCACCATTGTCGAACGCCTGTCACGGGCGCGCGGCGACCTGCGCATGGGGGTGCCGGTTGTCATGACAGGGGGCGGCCGCGCCATGCTGGTTGTGGCGGTCGAGGCGTTGGAGCCTGCCCGCCTTGCCGCCCTGCGCGTGCTTGGCCAGCCGGAACTGGCGCTGACCGCGCGGCGTGCCGAAACGCTCAAGACGCCGGCCTATGATGGCGACATTGCCCGCATCATGGTGCCCGAAGGCATGGGGGTCGATTGGCTGCGCGCTCTGGCCGATCCGGCCGATGATCTGCGGGTGCCGCTGAAAGGCCCGCTGCGCGCCCTGCGCGATGGATCATCCGATCTGCACCGGGCCGCGCTGCAACTGGTGAAATCCGCCCATCTGCTGCCCGCCGCGTTGCTGGTGCCGGTCACTCATGGCCTGACACTGGCCGATGAACATGCCCTGACCCTGCTGCCACTGGCAGAGATTGCGCCAGAACTGGCCCGCATGTCGCCATTGCACCCGGTGGTCAACGCACGCCTGCCGATGCAGGCCGCGCAGGCCGGGCGGGTGCATATCTTCCGCCCCGAAGACGGGGGCGAGGAACATTACGCCATCGAAATCGGCCGCCCCGACCGGTCGCTTCCCGTGTTGGCCCGGCTGCATTCCGCCTGCTTCACCGGCGATGTGCTGGGCAGCCTGAAATGTGATTGCGGCCCACAATTGCGCGCCGCATTGGCGCAGATGGGCGAAGAAGGGGCGGGCGTTCTTCTCTATCTCAATCAGGAAGGGCGCGGTATCGGGCTGGCCAACAAGATGCGCGCCTATTCGCTTCAGGATCAGGGGTTTGACACGGTCGAGGCGAATCATCGCCTTGGGTTTGAAGATGACGAACGCGATTTTCGCATCGGCGCAGGTATCCTGCGGCAGATGGGGTTCTCTGGCGTCCGACTGCTGACGAACAACCCGAACAAACTGGCGATGATGGAATCCTGCGGGGTCGCGGTGGCCGAACGGGTGCCGCTAAAGGTGGGCCAAACGGCGCAGAACGCGAATTATCTGGCGACCAAGGCCGCGAAATCGGGCCACCTGCTGTGACACCCTCCGATCTGGTGGTCACCCGTTGGGGCGCGCGCTTCATGGGCCGCCGGTTCCCCTGTTCCATCGGGCGCAGCGGGATCATCACCGCCGCAGCGAAACGGGAAGGCGATGGGGCAACTCCGGCGGGGGTGCATCGTTTTGTGGGCATGCTTTACCGCCCTGACCGCCTGTCACGAAAACACCTGCCCGATTGGGCGCTGCCCTTTGGCCCCTCGGACCTTTGGTCGGATGACCCGCGTGATCCCGACTATAACCTGATGGTCCGAAGGCCGCATCCGTGGTCGCATGAACGCCTGACCCGGCCCGATCCGATGTATGATCTGATCCTGCTGACAGATTGGAACTGGCCCCATGCCGATCCGGGGCGCGGATCGGCAATCTTTGTTCACACCTGGCGCCGCCCCCGCCGCGCCACGGCGGGGTGCGTGGCCTTTGCGCGCGATGATCTGTTGTGGATCGCCAACCGCATCCAGCACCGGTCGCGGCTGATCCTCCGGGCGTGATTTCCCTTTCCAAACCGCTTTGGAAATCCTAGTCTAACTGCGTGAACCGGGGGGATACCATGCCACGCACGCCGTCCGCTGCGGATGACGACATCTTCGATCTGCGCCTGTCCCGCAGCGCACCTGACCTGTGGCCGATGCTGGACGCGCTTTATGGCCAGCACCCCGATTTTCCCGCCTTCTCCAAGGCGCTTCTCAAGACGATGCGCAAAGCATGGCAAGACCGCGCCCCCGACCTGCGCCGGCTGGACCTGAAGCGCGATCTTGAACCCGACTGGTTTCAACGCCCCGATATGGCGGGCTATGTGTTCTATATCGACCGCTTTGCCGGAACTCTGCCCAAGGTTCTGGAAAAGCTGGACTATCTGCAAGAGCTGGGCATCACCTACATCCATTTCATGCCCTGCCTGAAACCCCGCCCAGGCGACAGCGATGGCGGCTATTCCGTGATGGATTACCGCGCCATCAACCCCACCCTCGGCACGATGGCCGAATTTGAATCCATCACCGCCGAACTGCGCAAACGCGGCATTTCCGTCTGCATCGACCTTGTCCTGAACCACACGGCCAAAGAACACCCTTGGGCGAAAAAGGCCGCCAAGGGCGATCCAAAGCATCAGGATTACTATCTGATGTTCGATACCCCCGATCTTCCAAAGCGGTATGAAGAAACGCTGGTCGAGGTATTCCCCGACAATGCCCCCGGCAATTTCACCCATTACCCCGATTTCGGCAAATGGGTCTGGACCACCTTCAACGAACACCAATGGGATCTGAACTGGGCCAACCCGCAGGTGTTTCTGGAAATCGCGGAAATCATGCTGTTCCTTGCCAACCGCGGGGTGGATGTCCTGCGTCTGGATGCCGTCGCCTTCATGTGGAAACGGCTGGGCACGCGGTGCCAGTCAGAGCCTGAGGTGCATATGCTGTTGCAGGCCTTGCGCGCCGTGTGCCGCATCAC
This sequence comes from uncultured Paracoccaceae bacterium, assembly GCA_958439195.1. Lineage (GTDB taxonomy): Bacteria > Pseudomonadota > Alphaproteobacteria > Rhodobacterales > Rhodobacteraceae > Paragemmobacter. Next base: position 225,909 of record OY288151.1, on the reverse strand, counting down.
CTGCCCCGCCGTGCTGCATCTGGCCGAGGCGATCGTGGCGCCCGCCGAAATGCTGCCCTATCTTGGGCGCGGGCGGCATGACGGCAAAGAAGGCAACCTCGCCTATCACAATAGCCTGATGGTTCAGTTCTGGTCGGCGCTTGCCACCCGCGACACCCGGTTGATGACGCATGTCATGGGAACCCATTTCCCGGACCGGCTGACCAATGCCACCTACGCCACCTATATCCGCTGCCATGATGATATCGGTTGGGCCATCACCGATGAAGATGCCGCCGCGCTGGGGGCATCGGGCACCGGACACCGCGCTTTTCTATCAGATTTCTACGATGGCACCTTCCCCGGCAGTTTCGCGCGTGGCGCGCTGTTTCAGGAAAACCCCGCCACGGGGGACAAGCGCATTTCCGGCAGCCTTGCCAGCCTTGCGGGGCTGGAAAAGGCGATTGCCGATGATGATGTCGCCGCCGCCGAACTGGCCGTGCAGCGCATCCTGATGGGTCATGCGCTGATCGCGGCCTGGGGCGGTATCCCATTGATCTATATGGGTGATGAACTGGCGATGCTGAACGATCACGGCTACCTCACCGTTCCTGACCACGCGCATGACAGCCGCTGGATCCACCGCCCCCGGATGGATTGGCAGGCGGCCGCGGCGCGGCACGATGGCCTGACCCACGGTTCGCGTGTCTGGCTGGGCCTGCGCCACATCCTGGCGCGGCGCCGCGCCACCCCGGCCCTGCACGCCTCCCATCCGATCCGCGTGGTGGCCTGCAATGTGCCGCAGGTCTTTGCCTTCCGCCGTGATGCGCCAACCGGCAGCTTGCTGTGCCTGTTCAACTTTTCCGAAACCTGGGCGCACATCCCGGAAACCTTCGCCCGCGCTCATGGTGCGGTGCAAATGCACGACGCGCTGTCAGATCACCCGGTCACCGCCCATCATGGCAACATCGCCCTTCCACCCTATGCGCGGGTCTGGCTGGAATAACAGGCGCATCATCCGCCCCCGATCATGATCGGGCGGCATAATCCCGCGCACCAAAAATGGCCGATCCAACACGCACATGGGTGGCCCCCGCCGCAATCGCCGCGGCATAATCGCTGCTCATCCCCATCGACAGCCCGCTTAGGCCATTGCGCGCTGCCATCCCGGCCAGGGCTTCAAAATGCGGCGCACCGTCCTCGCCTTCGGGCGGAATGCACATCAGGCCGCGCACCGGCAGGTCCATTCCCGCACAGGTCGCCAGAAACCCATCCACATCCGCGGGCAGAACCCCCGCCTTCTGCGGTTCCTCGCCCGTGTTCACCTGCACGAACAGATCGGGACAGCGCCCCCGTTCCTGCGCCAACCGGGCAAGTTTTTCGGCCAAAGACGGGCGATCAACCGTATGGATCGCATCGAACAACTCTACCGCCACCTTGGCCTTGTTCGTCTGCAACGGCCCAATCATATGCACCGCCACCGCCCCGAACCGCGCCCGCAGGTCGGGCCATTTCCCTGCCGCCTCTTGCACATAATTTTCGCCAAACACGCGATGGCCTGCCTCCAGCACGGCCACGACACGATCCAACGGCTGCACTTTCGACACAGCGATCAGGGTGACAGACCCCGCCACCCGCCCGGCTGCCAATTCTGCTGCCCGCACCCCTGCGCTGATTTCAGTCAGGCTCATTTGCCGCCCTCATTGTTTTACCGCATCAGAATCATAGCGCCGCGGCAAAGGGAAGCGAGCAATGAAAAGGGGCGGACCAATGGCCCGCCCCCGATCCTTGCCTATCGGCCAGTGATCAGAACGAGAACTTCACACCCAGATCGTAGGTGGTGGAGTCACGGCCAACCACTTTGGTGCGTGCCACGCCGCCAGCAACCTGTGCGCCGCCGCCCAGATCGTAGGCTGCACCCAGACCATAGGCCGCAGTGCCACCCAGAGCCGAGTCATCGGTGTGGTAGGCGTTGCTGGAGATAGAACCGATAACAGTCAAGCACACCTACCCTCCCGGTATTGCACAATACCGCGGAACAGCCGCTCAGTCGTAAGTACATTTGGCAAGAAGCGACCATCTTCTGAACCCAAATTCAAGGTTTGACGCAAGCAAAGGGTTTCTGTCCTTGCCTAGGGCACCCAGAATTCCTAAGTTTAAAGTCGGTTTTGATGAGAAGCGTGAGGTCATATGATACGTCAACTTCGCCAAGTTTTGTTTCTTGCAACTGTTAGCGGCGCTGCCCTGATCGCGTGTGTTAGCTTGACCTATGCACAAACGGGCGAGTGGACATGCAACGCCGAAAACATGAAGAGTGGTTCCTACAATGGCGGCAAAACTGCCAAAATTCATTTAAAGCCGTACAAGAAAGGTGCTGCATATCCGGTAACGATAGTGTCAGATGACAAAGTGACCGGCGTCACCAAAGACGGGACACCGTTTACTTGTATTAGATCGTGACGGATGTTTCGACTATATGATCTGATGCCAGCAAACTGGACCGTTTGAAGCTGGAACGTTCTGCTACGCTCTTCTTGTTGGTAGAGGAGATGGAGCGGATGAAGGAAAGCAATGTTACGAACGTTCAGAAGGCGTTGTGGCCTGCCCCGATCGGGTGGTCCGGTTTCAATCTTAGTGCATGACGGGTCTTGGCGCTATGGCCGGGGTGGCCGGCGAAGCGGCTCCGGATCACGAAGGCGGCCACTGCACGACCTTGGGAGCTGGCGGGCGACAGCCACGTGATGAACGCGGGCGCTTGGTGTTGTAATGGCGGCGCCAGATCTCGATGATGATCTTGGCCTCGGCGAGGCCGTAGAATATATCTGCGTCGAGAAGTTCATCCTGGAGCTTGGGATTGAAGCTCTCGCAATAGCCGTTATCCTAGGGGCTGCCAAGCTCGATGTAGGCAGTCTTCGCGCCGACGGCAGCGATCCACTCCTGCACTGCCTTGGCGATGAACTCGGGGCCGTTATCGGACCGTATGTGATCCGACACGCTGCGCAAGATGAACTGATCAGACAGCACGTCGATGACGTCAGTCGATAGCAGCCTCCGGTCGATCCGGATTGCCAGGCACTCCCGGGTGAACTCGTCGATGAAGGTTAAGCATGCGGAACTTCCTTCCATCGTGGGTCCGGCTCTCGACGAAGTCATAGGAACAGGCATGGTTCGGACGCTCGGGCCGGAGACGGATGCATGACCCGTCGTTCAGCCTGAGCCGGCCTTTCTTAGGTTGCTTCTGCGGGACCTTCGGCACCCCCCGCCGCCATATCCGCTCGACCCGCTTCACGTTCACCGCCCAACCGGCCTCGCGCATAAGGGCAGTGATCCGGCGGTATCCATAGCGCCCGTATTGTGAGGCGAGCGCTACGATGTCGGCAGCAAGCGCGTCTTCATCGGCACGCCCCTGCGGCACCTTTCTCTGGGTCGAGCGATGCTGCCCGAGCACGTAAAAGGCGAACCGTTCCGAGATCTGAAACTTCTGCCTGACATGCTCGATGCAAACACGGCTGCGGGCTAGGCTCAGAAGTTTCCCCGTGCAGCCTCAGCCAGGATCAGCTTCTCAAGCGTGAGATCAGAGACGGCCTTCCGAAGCCGCTCGTTCTCCTTCTCCAGCTCCCTCATGCGCTTCGCCTGATCCGTCTTTAGGCTACCAAACTCCTTACGCCACTGATAGTAGGTGAACTGCGTCACGCCGATCGACCGAACGGCTTCGGCCACAGACTGGCATTGCTATACCAAGACATCAACCTGCTCGGGCTTGGCGACGATCTCCTCCGGCTTGTGCTTCTTCTGGGGCATTCCTGCATCCTCCAAATGGCTCGCAGACCATACCTCAGGGAGGACCGCTTTTCAGGGGGCAGACCAGACGCATCAAACTGTCCAATTGCGCCAGTCCTAATATTCTCACAGAGCAGCAACATGAACGGCTCCGAATGTCACAGCAAGGACCTCGGTGCGACATTGCGCTGACTCCATACAAGGCCGCTCTTGCGTTTCAGATCTTCAGCCCCCCGTAGTCCAGCTCTTGGGTTAACTCAAAAACCGGATAATCTCTCTATTGAAATCAGCAATAGTGCGCCAGAATGCATGGACCACGTGCGCAGGGAGCAGCGCCTTTAAGAAAAGCGGCACAAATGAAAAAGAGCGGGCTTTCGCCCGCTCCCTTCAAGTCATAGACGGTGTCGCTATCAGAAGTTGAAGCGAACGCCCACGTCAGCCTTGGTTTCACTTGCGAAGCCGGACTGGATTGAACCCGACACACGAGCTCCATTGCCAAGCGCATAGTCAGCGCCAATACCATACGCGGTGTCAGCCAGGGGCTGGTCAAGGTCTGACACATACGCGCGCAGTGTCAGGGCGTCCATGGTATAGTTACCATACAAAGTAACCTGGTTGCCAACGTCCACACCACCAATGGTACCGTTGTCGTACAGGTTGATGCCGACGTTTGCATTTTCACCGATTGCATAAGCAGCGCCCAGGAAACCGAGGTCGTTGTCTGCAATCCCGAAACCGTTTGCGGTGTAACCAGCAGCCACGGTGAACGCACCAGTGGTGTAGTCAAACGCAATGCCAATTTCTTCGTCTGTTGCCAGCACACCACCGAAAGCTGCCGGGAGGGCAACACTAGGATTGGTGACAGTCTGATCTGGGTCTACAAAGGAGAAGTAGAAGTTTGCGTCGCCGAACGAGTAGGTGGCTGCGATCCCGTAGTAATCGGCAAACTGGGGCAGGACCGGCTGCGATGCATATGCGAAAAATGCACCTTGGATATCACCAAACGAGCTGTCCATATAACCCATTTCTGAGTTGTAGATCAGCCCAACAGAGTCCATTGCGGTGTCAACGTTGCCAACCGAAACGGTCAGGCCCGAGAACGACGCGCTGAACTGCGCGTTGTTACCGAAGGTGCCCTCGTCGCCCGAATTATTCTCGAAACGCAGGCGACCGCCGAAGGTCACGCCGGAATCGGTTTCGGTCGTGGCGTCAATGTTGAAGCGCAGACGTGACCGAAGAATGGTGTCAGCGGCTCCGACCGCACGATCATCACGATACTCAGCACCGAAACGGCCATAGCCAGAGATGGTCACGTCTGCAGCAGCAACGCCAACGGTGCTTGCCAACATCGTGGTAGCCAGAAGAATTTTTTTCATCGTTTTTCCCTCGTTTACTTGGAGAATGCCCAACCCAGGGGAATCCGAGTTGGCGATGCCTTGTTAATCATTCCTAACGGGGTCGATTGCAACGTCAGAGCATTAACGAAGTTTAAAGCCCGCTCTCGTGATGCAGAGTTGCCACAGTCACTTTTGCCCACCCCCCAGCGCCCTGCGGTGCCGCCAGCCCTTTGCTGCAAGGGGTGCATCATGTTTGGAAAACTGCGCGGATCACCGCTTTGTCCGGCCAAAACCCCGCCGACGGGTCATAACCAATACAGGGGAAAAGCCTTGGCAGTCCGGAAACGGTAAGCTAGACAACGATCAAGGACTAACGGGGGACTATATGAACCTGCATCGTTTGCCAAAATTCGCGCTGACCGGGGCAGCAATCGTAGCTCTGGCTGGCTGCGGGACTGGCATCGCCAGTGGTGACAGCGGCCTGTTCCGCCGCAACTCCACCGTGCAATCCCAAGAGTCGGCTGAACTTCGTGACCGCGCGGTCGCGCAACGCGAAGCGATTGGCCGCGCATCCCGCAATCAAGCGGATCAGGGTTCCATTTTTGACCTGTTCCGCAACGGCGCCGATCCGAACACCACGGTCGAGGTGAACAAATACCTCTGGGTTGCCGCACAGGACGTGCTGAACTTCCTGCCAATCGAATCAGTTGATCCGTTTACAGGCGTGATAGTTACAGGTTTTGGCACCCCGCCTGGTGGTGGCCGCGCCTATCGCGCGACAATCTACGTGCAGGATCCCGCGCTGGACGCACGCAGTCTAAAAGTGGCTTTGCAATCGTCGGGCGGTGGAGCGGTCGATCCGGGAACTGTGCGCGCAGTTGAAGATGCAATCCTAACACGCGCTCGGCAGTTGCGAATTCAAGACGCTAACCTCTAGAGGAAGTTGACGCAGATCGGAGCTGCGCTTGGTTGGTCGCGCTAACTTCCTTGCGTTATGGTGCATGAACAACGGCGCTTCGCGAAACTAAACTGCCAAAAAACAAATTTTACCGGAGTTGCGCTGGTGAGGTATGATATGTCGCGAGGGACTCTCGCAAGCATGTGATTGTGTGTCTGTTCCAAGTGAAACAGCCTGCAGAGAGGGTCGAACTTGTACTGAGGAGGCACTCAGTCCAGCTCCGGTCACTCGTATCAGATTAACTCTGAGCACACAGTAGCCTTGCCTTCTTGGCAATGTTTGGCGCACCGCGGTTTCCAGTGAAATTTCTCTTCCTCGCTGTGGAAGAACAAACGCGCCTACAATCTAAGGTATATACACATCCATAAAATCCCTTCTGGGTTGTGTTTTGAAAAAACAAACTTCGCTCGACTTTGAGTCAGCCACCACTGAGAGAAAATTACGCCACCCGCGTGGCGTCCCGCGATCACTGGACCTTGGCTGCGCGCCTTGTATAACGGCGCGCATCCGAATGTCTGGGGATCACGAATGTCGCGCTACGAACCTGCTGTAACCGAACCGAAATGGCAATCCGCCTGGGATCAGGCCGGGGCCTTCACGGCGCGGCGCGATCCGGCCAAGCCGAAATATTACGTGCTTGAGATGTTCCCCTATCCATCGGGGCGCATCCATATGGGCCATGTGCGCAATTATACGATGGGCGATGTGGTCGCCCGGCAAAAGGCGGCGGCGGGCTATTCCGTGCTGCACCCGATGGGCTGGGATGCCTTTGGGATGCCTGCGGAAAACGCCGCGATGGAACGGGGCGGCCACCCCAAGGATTGGACATATTCCAACATCGCCGACATGAAGGCCCAGATGAAACCGCTGGGCCTGTCGATCGACTGGAACCGCGAATTCGCCACCTGCGACCCGGAATATTACGGCCAGCAGCAGGCCATGTTCATCGACATGATGGAAGCAGGCCTGATCTACCGCAAGAATGCGGTGGTGAATTGGGATCCGGTCGACATGACCGTGCTGGCCAATGAACAGGTGATCGACGGCAAGGGCTGGCGGTCCGGCGCGGCGGTGGAACGGCGCGAACTGACGCAATGGTTCTTCAAGATCAGCGACTATTCCGAAGAATTGCTTTCGGCCCTGGATGGCCTGACCGACTGGCCCGAAAAGGTACGCCTGATGCAGGCCAACTGGATCGGCAAATCACGCGGGTTGCAATTCGGCTTTGAAACCGTCGGCGCGCCTTCGGGCTTTGACCGGCTGGATGTTTACACCACCCGCCCAGACACGCTGATGGGGGCATCCTTTGCCGCCATTTCCGCTGATCATCCGCTGGCAAAGGCGTTGGAATCCGATCCCGCCGTTGCGGCCTTTGTCGCGGAATGCCGCAAAGGCGGCACCAGCGCCGAGGAGATCGAGACGGCGGAAAAGATCGGCTATGATACGGGCATCCGCGTGAAGCACCCGCTGAACCCCAACTGGGAACTGCCCGTCTGGATCGCCAACTTCATCCTGATGGACTATGGCACCGGGGCCATTTTCGGCTGCCCCGCGCATGACCAGCGCGATTTCGACTTTGCCACGAAATACGGCCTGCCCATCGACGCGGTTTTCGTCGCCGAAGGGGCCGAAGATGCCCCCTTGGCCGAAGCCTTCGTTCCGATGAAATCCGAACGTGTCACCTATGTGCGCGGCTTTGCGGGTGAAACCGTGCAAACCGGCGATGCCGCCATTGCCGCCGCCATCGCGCATGCCGAAACCAACGGCTACGGCCAGGGCGTCACCAAATTCCGTCTGCGCGACTGGGGCATTTCACGCCAGCGCTATTGGGGCTGCCCCATCCCGGTCATCCATTGCGCCACCTGCGGCGTGGTGGCCGAGAAAAAGGCAAACCTGCCCGTCACCCTGCCCGATGACGTGAGTTTTGACATCCCCGGCAACCCGCTGGACCGTCATCCGACATGGCGCAACTGCACCTGCCCGAAATGCGGCGCGGCGGCGCGGCGCGAAACCGACACGATGGATACCTTCGTCGATTCGTCCTGGTATTACGCCCGCTTCACCAGCCCGCATGCGGCCACGCCGACCGATGCCGAAGATGCCGCCTATTGGATGAACGTCGATCAATATATCGGCGGCATCGAACACGCGATCCTGCACCTTCTTTATTCCCGCTTCTTCGCCCGCGCGATGCACAAGACCGGCCACCTGCCACAAAAGGCCGTTGAACCCTTCAACGCCCTGTTCACCCAAGGCATGGTCACGCATGAGATTTACCTGACACGTGATGCCAATGGCCGTCCGGTCTATCACCTGCCCGAAGACATCCTTCGCTCTGATGGTGGCGCGACGCTGAAGGATGGCACGGCGGTCGAGGTGATCCCCTCGGCCAAGATGTCGAAATCCAAGAAGAACGTCGTCGATCCGATGAACATCATCGCCGCCTACGGGGCCGATACCGCCCGCTGGTTCGTGATGTCCGACAGCCCGCCGGAACGCGATGTGGAATGGACGGCATCAGGGGCCGAGGCGGCGTATAAACACGTCAACCGCGTCTGGCGCATCGCCGATGACATCGCCCGCAGCGATGCCCCCGCCAACCCGACCGAAGATATTGCCCTCGCCCGCGCCACCGCCCGCGCGGTGGATGAGGTGACAAAGGGCATCGAAGGCTTTGCCTTCAACAAGGCCATCGCAAAACTTTACGAATTCACCAACACCCTGCACCGCTCGCAGGCCGGGGCTGCCGCCCGGACAGAAGCAATGCGGGTGATGGCGCAGCTCATGCAACCCATGACCCCGCATCTGGCCGAAGAGGTCTGGTCCATGCTGGGCGGCACCGGTCTGGTGACACAGGCCCCCTGGCCAAAGGCCGATCCTGCCCTGCTGGTCGAGGATGAGGTCACCCTGCCGATCCAGATCAACGGCAAGCGGCGGGCGGAAATCACCGTTCCAAAGGATATGCCCGCGTCCGAGGTTGAAAAGATCGCGCTGGCGGATGATGCTGTGATCAAGTTCCTTGCCGGGCAGCCGGTGAAAAAGATCATCGTCGTCCCGGGGCGCATCATCAATGTCGTTGCCTGAATCATTGCCGCCTTCTGACTTGGTGTCGTCATCTGAACCGGTGTCGTCATCTGGCCGCCGCCTGTTCCTGTTCGGCCTTGCCGCCCTGCCGCTTGCAGCTTGCGGGTTCACGCCGGCCTATGGGCCGGACGGCGGGGCTGGCGCGCTGCGCGGCCGCGTCATGGTGCGGGCACCGGTGACCAAATTCGATTTCGATTTCGTCGCCCGGCTGGAATCGCGGCTGGGCCGGGCCGAAGCCGCCACCTATGACCTTGCCTATGCGATTTCGGCCAGCCGACAGTCGGGCGGCATCACCGCCGACAATGCGACCACCCGCTACACCCTGCGCGGCACCGCCCAATGGACGCTGACTGCCCGCGCATCCGACACCCGCGTCGCCGGCGGCGCGGTCAGCGCGTTCACCTCCTGGTCGGCCACCGGCACCACCGTCGCGGGCCTTGCCGCCGAAGATGATGCCGCCCGCCGCCTGTCGGTGATGCTGGCCGATCAGGTGATGCTCCGCCTTCTGGCCGTCGCCCCCAAGCTGGCACAATGATCCTCAAGGGGGTTGAAGCGACGCGCTATTTCGCGCGCCCTGATTCGGGCAAGGCGGGTTTGTTGATCTTTGGGGCCGATACCATGCGCGTGGCCCTGCGCCGGCAAGAGGTGATCGCCGCCCTGATCGGCCCGGATGGCGAATCCGAAATGCGCCTGACCCGCATCCCCGCCGCCGATCTGCGCAAGGATGCGGCGCTGCTGCTGGATGCCATCAAGTCGCAGGGCTTTTTCCCCGGTCCCCGCGTGGCCTTTGTCGAAGACGCCGCCGATGGCCTGACCGCCACCATCACCACGGCCCTTGCCGAATGGAAACCCGGCGATGCCCAGATCATCGTCACCGCCGGGGGGCTGACCGGCAAATCCGCCTTGAAAACCCTGTTCGAAAAGCACCCCGCCGCCTATTGCATCGGCCTTTACGACGATCCCCCCTCACGCGAGGAAATCGAAGACGCCCTGAAACGCGCCGGCCTTACCGCCATCGACCGCGAGGCGCTGACCGACCTGATGTCGCTGGGCCGTGCGCTTGATCCGGGCGATTTTCGCCAGACGCTGGAAAAGATCGCGCTTTACAAATACCACGACGAAACCCCGCTTACCCCGGCTGAAATCGCCGCCCTCGCCCCCGCCACCATCGAGGCAGAGGTTGACGAACTGATCGCCATCGTCGCTGACCGCAAGGCACAGGACATCGGCCCCCTGCTGCGGCGGCTCGAGGGGCAGGGCACCCTGCCCGTCACCCTGTGCATCCAGACCATGCGCCACTTCCGCGCCCTGCACATGGCCGTCAGCGAACCGGGCGGCGCTGCGGCGGCCATCGGGCGGATGCGCGGCATCCCCTATAAATCCCGCGACGCGCTGATCCGGCAGGCGCAGAACTGGCCCATGAACCGGCTTGAAGATGCGATTGCCCATCTTGTCGAAACCGATCTTACCCTGCGCTCCACCTCGCGCGCGCCGGGGATGGCCGTGATGGAACGTGCGCTGATCCGGCTGGCCATGATGCGCGGCTAGGTCGGAACCGGCGAACGATCCGTCCGTTCGGGACTTTCCCCACCCCCGTGATTGCGCAACACTTTCGCCAACCAGACCACAGGTAGCCCATGATGATCCGCCTGCGCGCCTTTGGCCCCGCCATGTCGCCGCCAAAGACACTGAATGCCTTGCTTGCGGCGCTTGGGGTGACCCTTGGTCTTTTGGTCTGCGACATGATGCTTTTGGCCCTGACCGGGGGTTTGACGCTTACCCCCGATACCGCCTTTGGGCATCTGCTGCTGATCGCACCCTTTGGGGCGACCGCCTTTCTGATCTTTGTCGTCCCCAATAGCCCGCTGGCACAGCCGTGGTCTGCCGTCATCGGCAACACCGTCGCCGCCCTCGCCGCGCTGGCCGTGCTGGCCGTGACAACCCAGCCGGTGCTGGCCGCGCCGCTGGCGGTGGGATTGGCGGTGTTTGGCATGGCACTGTGCCGCGCCTACCACCCGCCCGGCGGTGCCGTCGCACTTGCCACGGTCGTTGCGGCGGGCGGCGCCGATTTCCCTGGCTTGTCCTTTGCCGTTGCTCCGGTCTGCATCGGCACGTTGGGGCTTGTCGCCGCCGGGGTGATCTGGAACCGCCTGACAGGCCGAACCTATCCGTTTCGCCAACCAGCCCCGCCCGCACATGCCACCCGCGACACACCCCCTGAACAACGCCTCAGGCTTGGCACAAAAGACCTTGCCATTCTGCTTGATCGGCTGCGCATGTCGCCCAACATCGGGGTCGGCGATCTGGCCCGCCTCATCGACGCGGCCGAGACAGAGGCCGTCGCCCATCATCTGGGTGATCTGACCGCCGCCGATATCATGTCGCGCGACATCATATCCGCATCCCCGGCCACCACCGTGGCAGATCTGGCCGCCCTGTTCCGCAAACACCGGTTCAAGACATTGCCGCTGACTGATGCAAAGGGGCGCCATCTTGGATTGATCGACCAATCCGCGCTGCTTGGGCTTGTCGATCCCACGCTGACTGCGAAAGATCTGGCCGCGGACGCCCCAACCCTTCCCCCAACGGCCGGGATTTCTGCGCTGATGGATCATCTGGCAGATGGTCATCAACAGGCGGTCCCTATCACCGATGCCGGGCAGCTTGTCGGCCTTGTCACCCGATCCGATCTGATCGCCCTTCTTTCGGCGCGGCTCCGCGACGGCTAGACTTACAGCCGCCGTCATGGCGAAATGTGCCAAATGGCGCATGTGTTTCAAATCTTGCAGCAGGATTGCTTCGCCCTTGGGACGCGGCTGTTCACGATCACCACGCATGACCTGACCCACGGCCTGTTCCGCCGCGTGCATACCTCCCATCCCCTTGAATACCCCATCCACGGCACCAAACCCCTGGACCGCGATGCATGGTATGACCATTGCATCACCCATGCGCAGCCGTTCATCGCCAACACTCCGGCGGATTTCGCCACTGTCTTTTTCGACCATGCGCTGATCACATCCCTGGGCCTTGGCTCTGCCGCCAACCTGCCCATCCTCGCGGCTGATGGAACCGTTCCCGGCACGGTCAACCTGCTGGCGGATCAGGGCCATTTCACGCCGCAAAAGCTGGCCGCCTATGGCACCCTTGTGGCCCGGCAGCGCCCTGAAATGCTGGCCGATCCAGCATTCTGTCTGCAATTATCCCACAGGGGTTGGCCATTGCGTTCCTCATCGGTTCAAGAACCAATCCCTGACGGGGCGTGAAACCCCCGATCCACCCTTCCACCCACGGACAGTCATGGCCTTTACCCTTCGCCAGCTTCAGTTCTTCGTCGCCGCGGCCGAGGCGGGCAGCGTGTCGGGTGCCGCCCGCGCCCTGTCCATCTCGCAGTCATCGGTGACCGAGGCTGTCCGCGCGCTTGAAGATGATCTGGGCGTCATCCTGTTCGATCGGCAGGCGCGCGGCCTGCTCATCACCCATAAAGGCAGTGCCTTTCTGCGCCATGCCCGCCAGATCCTTGCCGATGTCGCCACCGCCCGCACCGCATTCCGGGATGAGGCGGAAACCGCCACCGGGCGGTTGTCGCTGGGCGTAACTTCGCTGGTGGCGGGCTATGTCCTGTCCGACATCCTGTCACGTTTTCGCCGCGCCTTTCCGCAGGTCGAATTGAACGTGATCGAAGACAACGGCGATTACCTGCAACACCTGCTGATCGGGGGCGAACTGGACGTGGCTGTCCTGCTGACATCCTCGGTCAAGGACCGGATGGCGCTGCATGTCGAAACGCTTCTGGTCTCGCCCTATCGGCTTTGGCTGCCACTCGGTCACCCGCTGGCACAGCAAGAGGCAATCGCGCTGGAAGAGCTGGCAGGCCAGCCGCTGATCATGCTGATGGTCGATGAAATCGAAGAAAGCACCCGCCGTCTGACCGCCGCCCTGCCGGTCAAGCCCGAGGTCGCCTTTCGCACCCGGTCGGTCGAGGCGGTCCGCTCCCTTGTTGCCACCGGCGCGGGACTCGCGATCCTGCCCAGTCTGGTCTATCGCCCCTGGTCGCTGGAAGGCGACCGGATCGAAATTCGTGATGTGTCGGGCGACCTGCCCAGCGTGCAGGTTGGCCTTGCCTGGCGGCGCGGCGCACCGCTCAGTGCGCCTGCGCTGAACTTTGTCCGGTCCGCCCAAACCAGCGTGCCAAATCGGTAACCCGTGATCAGGCGGTTAACATGGCCCTGCATCGCCGTGCGCGGCGTGCATACACTTTGCTGCACTGCCGGGCTGCACCGCCTGCTGCACCACCATTCCCTGCGCTAACCCATCGGAAAAACCGAATGCACCCATCAGCGTTTTGATATTGCGAAACTCCGACAGGTGAATACCGTTCATCTCCATGACCGGTAAACCGGCTGATCGCGCGTGCGCATCGTCACAGGGAGACATCCACAATGACACTCAAGACACTGAAACTGTCCGCCACAACGGCCCTTGGCCTGATCGTCGGCGTGACCCCGGCCCTTGCCCAGATGACCGAGGTTGGTGCCGGCGAAGGCGAATTGTCCATCGTCGCATGGGCCGGCTACGTCGAACGCGGCGAAACCGATCCAAAGTTTGATTGGGTAACAAAGTTCGAAGAATCAAGTGGTTGCAAGGTCAGCGTTAAGACGGCGAACACGTCGGACGAAATGGTAGCCCTGATGAACGAAGGCGGTTTTGACCTCGTCACCGCCTCTGGCGATGCATCTCTGCGCCTTATCGCGGGTGGGCGCGTGCAGGAAATCAACAAGGATCTGATCCCGTCCTGGTCAACCATCGACCCCCGCCTGCAAGACGCACCCTGGCACACGGTAGACGGCAAACATTACGGCGTTCCCTACATGTGGGGGCCGAACGTCCTGATGTACAACACCGAGGTGTTCAAAGAACCGCCAACCAGCTGGAACGTTGTTTTTGAAGAACAAAATCTGCCCGACGGCCAATCCAACAAGGGCCGGGTGCAGGCATATGACGGCCCGATTCATGTGGCCGATGCCGCGCAATACCTGATGTTTCACAAGCCGGAACTGGGCATCACCTCGCCCTATGAACTGAACGAAGACCAGTACAAAGCCGCGCTCGACCTGCTGCGCGGGCAGCGCGAAATCGTCAGCCGCTACTGGCACGACGCCTTTATCCAGATCGACGATTTCAAGAATGAAGGCGTCGTCGCATCGGGTTCCTGGCCGTTCCAGGTGAACCTGCTCAAGGCCGGTGGTGCGCCGGTGGCATCGACCATCCCGCAAGAGGGTGCGACAGGCTGGGCCGATACCACCATGCTGCATGTGGATAGCGAACACCCAAACTGCGCCTATATGTGGTTTGAACACCAGCTTGCATCGAACCTGCAATCCGACCTGTCGGTCTGGTTCGGGGCCAACCCGTCAGTGCCCGCAGCCTGCACGGATGGCCGTGGAATGCAGACAGCCGAAGGCTGCACCGCCAACGGCCTGGATGATTTCGACCGCATCCGCTTCTGGACCACCCCGGTCGCCGACTGTTCGCAGGGCGAAGATACCTGCGTGCCCTATTACCGCTGGGTGTCTGACTATATCGGCGTGATCGGCGGGCGCTGATCGCACCGATCCAATCCGCACAGGGTGCGCGCAACCCCGCGCACCCACCCCATTCCTTTGCCTGCCGGAGCCATCTCCTTTATGACCGCAGCCGTTGAATTCATTGGCGTTTCCCGCCATTTCGGCCCCGCCTCTGCACCGGTCAAGGCGGTGGATGGCGTCGACCTGACCATTGCGGAAGGGTCGTTCTTTGCGATGCTTGGCCCTTCGGGTTCCGGTAAGACGACCTGCCTGCGCCTGATTTCGGGGTTTGAAAAACCGACCGGCGGGGCGATCCGCATCTTCGGCCAGGATGTCAGCAACGTCCCCCCGAACCGGCGCAACGTGAACACCGTGTTTCAGGATTACGCCCTGTTCCCCCACATGAACGTGCGTGACAACGTCGCCTATGGCCTGATGGTCAAGGGCGTGGACCGGCGCACCCGTGAGGCGCGGGCCGAAGATATGTTGGCGCTGGTGAAACTGGATGGCTATGGCGACCGGAAACCGGCGCAACTGTCCGGCGGGCAACGTCAGCGCGTCGCCCTGGCGCGGGCTTTGGTCAATGAACCCAAGGTGTTGCTGCTGGATGAACCGTTAGGTGCGTTGGACCTTAAGCTGCGCGAGGCGATGCAGGATGAACTGAAGGCGCTGCAAATGCGGCTTGGCATCACCTTTGTTTTTGTGACGCATGACCAAAGCGAAGCCCTGAGCATGGCCGACAGTCTGGCCGTGTTCAACGAGGGCAGGATCGCCCAGATCGGCACCCCGGCCCAGGTTTACGCCCAGCCGCGCACCCGGTTCGTGGCGGATTTTGTCGGGTCATCCAATGTTCTGTCGCCTGATGTCACACGCGCTTTTGGTGGTCCGTCGAAGTGGTCATCGCTGCGGCCAGAAACCTTGCGCCTTGTGCCTGCGGATGGCCTGGCGCTGGCCGGAACGGTGACGACGATTCGCTATCTGGGTGCCAACAGCCGGGTGTCCGTGAACCTGCTTGGCACCGAAGTGGCCGCCCTGTTGCCCGCCGGGCAGACCGCGCCCGAACCGGGCGCGACGGTTGGCCTGTCCTTTGACCCCACCGCCCTGCATGTGATGGACGAGGCATGACCAGCGCCCCCGCCATTCTGCCCGAACGGGGCATCGCGGACAGGCTGACGGCCATCTTCTGGCGTCACCCCCGATTGCTTCTGTTTGTTCTGCTGACCCCGCCCTTGTTGTGGCTGGGTGTTGTGTATCTGGGGTCACTGCTGGCGCTGCTGCTGCAAAGCTTCTATTCGATTGATGATTTTTCGGGCGTGGTGAAGGAAGAATTCACCCTGAAAACCTATGCGGAATTGTTCCGTGCGCAGAACCTGGACATCATCCTGCGGACCCTTCTGATGTCGGCGGCGGTGACCATCGGTTGCGCCATCATTGCCTTTCCGATCGCTTACTTCGCGGCGCGTTTCGCGCGGGGAAGATGGAAGGCCGTATTCTACCTGGGCGTCATGCTGCCGCTGTGGTCATCCTATCTGGTCAAGGTCTATGCGTGGAAACTGATCCTTGCCAAGGAAGGGATCATCACTTGGGCGGCTGAAGGCGTGGGCCTGTCGATGATCCTGAACGCCATCCTTGCCATTCCGGGCATTGGCGGCAACAGCCTGTCCACCAGCCCGATGGGAACCTTCATCGTCTTTGTCTATGTCTGGCTGCCTTATATGATCCTGCCCATGCAGGCATCATTGGAGCGGGTGCCAAATTCCATGCTGGAGGCATCGGCAGACCTTGGTGCATCCAAGGCCCAGACGTTCCGAACGGTGATCCTGCCGCTGGCCATGCCGGGAATGATCGCCGGGTCAATCTTCACTTTTTCGCTGACAATGGGCGATTACATCATCCCACAGATTGTCGGCACTTCGGCCCGGTTCATCGGGCTGGCCGTGTATCAATTGCAGGGAACGGCGGGCAACATTCCTTTGGCCGCCGCATTCGCGGTGGTGCCGATCATCATCATGCTGATCTATCTGACGATCGCAAAGCGGAAGGGGGCGTTCGATGCACTCTGACCGCGCCTCCCTTGGACTGAAGATTGCGGCCGTCGGCGGCCTGCTGTTCCTGCACCTGCCGATCCTGCTGATCTTTCTTTACGCCTTCACGACAGAGGACAAATCCTATCAGTTCCCACCCCCTGGCCTGACGACCCAGTGGTTTGGCGTGGCCTGGAACCGTGAGGATATCTGGCCGCCCCTTTACCTGTCACTTTCGGTGGCAACGATTGCGACGTTCATTGCAATGATCCTTGGCACGCTGGTTTCTGCTGCGATGGCGCGGACGTCGTTTTTTGGGCGGGAACAGATCAGCCTATTGATTATCCTGCCTATCGCCCTGCCTGGCGTGATCACTGGCATGTCGCTGCGGTCGGCCTTTTCGATCATGGACATCCCGTTTTCGACATGGACCATCATCCTGGGTCACGCGACGTTTTGCATCGTGATTGTCTATAACAACGCGGTTGCCCGCTTTCGCCGCCTGTCGGGCGGAATACTGGAGGCGTCAGCAGACCTGGGCGCAAACAGTTTCCAGACCTTTCGCTATGTGCTGCTGCCAAACCTTGGCACGGCGCTGCTGGCAGGGGGAATGCTGGCCTTTGCGCTATCGTTTGATGAGGTGATCGTCACCACCTTTACAGCGGGCCAGCAAAGCACCCTTCCCATCTGGATGTTGCAGGAACTGGTGCGCCCGCGGCAACGACCGGTGACAAACGTGGTCGCCATCGTGGTCTTTACAGCCACCTTCATCCCCATCCTGATCGCCTATTACCTGACCCGCAGCGGATCTGAGACCGCTGGCGCGGGCAAATGAAAAAGGGAGGTTCCCATGGACAGTGTTCTGACAACCATCGACACCCAGTTGCTGATCGGATCGGCGTTTGAGGCCGGACAAGAGGCGCGTGAGCAAATCCTGAACCCGCGCACCGGCGGCCTGATCCTTGAGGTGCCAGAGGCATCAACCGGACAGGTGGACAGGGCGGTTGCCGCCGCGCGCAAAGCGTTTGAGGGCTGGAGCCGCACCACCCCTGCCGAACGGTCGGCGGCGCTTTTGCGGATCGCCGATCGGGTTGAGGCGGAGGCTGACAGCTTTGCCGCGCTGGAGGCGTTGAACTGCGGCAAGCCGATCAACGCGGCACGGAATGACGAAATTCCCGCGATTGTCGATTGCTATCGGTTCTTTGCAGGTGCCGTGCGCTGCCAGCAGGGTGCTTTGGCGGGGGAATATCTGGCCGGGCATACCAGCATGATCCGCCGTGATCCGGTGGGGGTGATCGCGTCAATCGCACCGTGGAACTATCCGCTGATGATGATGGCGTGGAAGTTGGGGCCTGCCATTGGCGGCGGGAATACGGTGGTGTTCAAACCTTCGGAACAGACACCGCTGACCGCACTGAAAATGGCGCGCATCATGGCCGAAGAACTGCCGGAAGGCGTGGTCAACATCGTGGCCGGTCGCGGACAGACGGTTGGGAACTATCTGATCAACCATCCGCTGGTCGACATGATTTCGCTGACCGGGGATGTGGCCACGGGCAAGAAGATGCTGGACGCCGCCGCCAAGACGGTAAAGCGCACGCATCTGGAACTGGGCGGCAAAGCACCCGTTCTGGTGTTTGATGATGCTGATGTGGGCGAGGTGGTCGAAGGGCTGCGCGCATTCGGCTATTACAATGCAGGGCAGGATTGCACGGCGGCCTGCCGGATTTATGCGGGGAAAAAGGTCTATGATCGGTTGGTGGCGGATCTGACATCGGCGGTGTCGTCCATTACGCTGGCCCATGACGATGACAGCGCCAACGAAATCGGCCCCCTGATCAGCCTGCGCCAAAGGGATCGGGTGGCAAGTTTCGTCAACCGCGCGCGCGAGTTGAACCATATCGAGGTGACGACGGGCGGCGAGGTGATGGATCAAGGCTTTTACTATCGCCCCACCGTCATCGCCGGTGCCCGGCAAGAAGATGAGATTGTCCGCCGCGAAGTCTTTGGCCCTGTGGTTTCCATCACGCCCTTTACCGATGTGGATACCGCCGTGGGATGGGCAAATGACAGCGACTACGGCCTTGCCTCATCGGTCTGGACAAAGGATGTGGGCCGCGCAATGGCGACGGCGGCACGGTTGCGCTATGGCTGCACCTGGATCAACACGCATTTCATGCTGGTCAACGAGATGCCGCATGGCGGGCTGAAGCAATCCGGGTATGGCAAGGACATGAGCGCCTATGCCCTGGAAGATTACACCGTTGTGCGGCATGTGATGGTGAAGCACGGATAGGGCTGGGTTCATCCCGCCTTTGCCGCCGCCCGCCCCGCCCAGCGCCCCGTGGCCCAGCAGGCTGTGAGCAGGTAGCCGCCTGTCGGCGCCTCCCAATCCAGCATCTCACCGCAGGCAAAAACACCAGGCAGGGCGCGCAGTTCCAGATCGTCGGTCAGGGCGGCACGGGCCATGCCGCCTGCGGTGGAAATGGCCTCGTCCAATGGGCGGGGGCCGGTCAGGGGGACTGGCAACGCCTTGATGGCCTCAAGGAGTGGCCGGGTTCGTCCAAACTCCATCACCAGGGCGATGGAAACTGGTGGCAGGCCCAGCTTTCGCAAGCGGTTGGCCATCGTCTCGGCGGGTTTCATCCGGGCGAGGCGGGACTCCACCTCGCGCGCGGGGATGTCTGGCATCAGATCCAGCCGCAATGGTGCGCCTTCGCGCAGATCGCGGCTGATGGCGTAGATGCCGCCACCTTCCACGCCGTGCGCCGATAGAACGAATTCACCGCGTTCGCGGCGTTGCCCGGCGATCAGGGCCACGCCCTTTACGGGTTGGCCGAAATATTTGGCCATATGCGGTGACCAGTTTACCGAAAACCCCATGTTTGCAGGTTTGAACGGCGCAATTTCCACCCCCCTTGCCCGCAGCCACGGCACCCACGCCGCGTCAGACCCCAGCCGCGCCCAACTAGCCCCGCCAAGGGCCAGCACAACGACACGGGGCGACAGGGTGACAGGGCCATCGGGCGTGTCGAACTGCCATCCATCACCCTGAAACCCAGTCCAACGCCAGCGAAGGCGCACCTCAACGCCGGCGCCACCCAAACGGGTCAGCCAAGCCCGCAGAAGCGGTGATCCCTTCATCGACACGGGAAAGACGCGACCAGACGATCCGGTGAACACCTCTTGCCCCAGGGCTCGGCACCAATCCTGCACCTGCGCCGGGCCGAATTCGGCAAGCATTGGTGAGAGCCAGCCCGCATTATAGGCACGGGCAAAGGAGGGGGCGGGTTCATCCTTTGTCACGTTCAGACCGGATTTCCCTGCCATCAGAAACTTGCGTCCGGCCGAGGGCTTTGCCTCGCAGACCACGACCTGGCGGCCTGCGGCGGCCAGCATTTCCGCCGCCATCAACCCCGCAGGGCCAGCCCCGATCACCAGCGCATCCATCTTGCCCCCGCCGCCTGTTGCGCCATCCTTTGCCCAGTGATCCTTTGCACAGCCATCCTTTGCCCGGCCATCCTTTGCCCGGAATGCCACTACAGGACAACATGAACCCGACCTGCCCCATTTGCCTGCGTCCGATCCCGCCGGATGTGCCGCAAAGCCTGCATCACCTTGTGCCAAAGCTGAAGGGTGGCAAGGGTGGGCCAACGGTTTTGTTGCATCACGTCTGCCACAAGGAAATTCACGCCCGGTTCACAGAGGCAGAGCTGGCGCGGCAGTTCAACACCGCCGATGCGATCCGCGCGGATGGGCGGATGGAGGGGTTTCTGACCTGGATCGCCAAACGCCCACCCGGATTCCTGTCACGGGTTCCGGGCGGGCATCGCAAGCGGTAGGCGAGCGGTCAGAACATCGACTTCATGCGGCGGACATGGCGCGGGTCTGCGCCCAGCGCATCGGCGGCCAAGGCAATGGCACCTGCGACCGCGTCATCCGACACAAGGTCGATCAGCCCCCATCCCAGCGCCGTTGTGGCCGGGATACGCTGACCGGAAAGAACGATCTGTTTGGCACGCGCAGGGCCGATCAGCGCGGCAAGGCGGGCGGGATCGGATGGTTGTGGCAGGTAGCCGCGCTTCATCACTGGATAGAAGAATTCGGCCCCCGGCACTGCCACCCGCAAATCGCAGGCCAGCGCCATCCCAAAGGCGCCACCCGCCAGCGTGCCGTTCAGTGCGGCTATGGTCAGGCCGGGATAGGCGGCGATGCGGCGCGACAGCACCTCCCATTCCGGGGCGTGACCCAGGCCCTGGGTCATGCCTTCCAGATCGGCCCCTGCGCAAAATACGCGGCCTTCACCCGTCAGGATCAGCACGGCAACACCATCTGCCGCCGCCCGCGCGACAGCATCATCCAGCGCGGCCAGCATATCCTGCGTCAGGGCATTGGCCTTGTCGGGCCGGTCCAGCACCAGAAGGCGGGCGCCCTCACGATCTTGGACCCGGATCATGCGATCAACCCAACGGCGCGGCGGATCGCTTCATCGCGCAGGGAAATGTCGCGCCCAAGCCATTCATCGGCGGCCGGGCCACACATCCAGACCAGCGCGCGGGCCGGCCAATCGGCCGGGATATGGGTGGCAAAGTCAATCTGGCTGACCGGATTAACGCCGGATGCCTTGATCTTGACCTGCATGTCGGTTGCGACAGTTCCGGGCGACAGGCCAAGAACGCGGATGCCATGCGGACCTTCTTCCAGATGGGCGGCGCGGGTCAGCATCAGCGCGCCTGCCTTGCCTGCGCAATAACTGCTCCACCCTTCCAGCGGGTTAGTTGCCGCCCCGGAAGAGACGGTGATGATCGTGCCGCCATCCTGCGCCCGCATGACGGGAAGGACGGCCTTCATTCCGTGAAAAACGCCCTTTAGGTTGATGTCGATGTTTGCCCCCCAGGCGGCAGGGTCGGCTTCGGCCAGCCTTGCGATGGGGTCGATGACGCCCGCGTTGTTGATCAGCACGTCGATCCGGCCAAAACGCGCCTGGACAGCGGCAATGGCCGCACTGACCGATGCCCAATCTGCCACGTCACATTCCTGCGCCATCGCCGCAGGTCCGATGTCGCCAACCAGCGCATCCAGCTGTGTGCGACTGCGGGCCAGCCCTGCGACGTGCGCCCCTGCCCCTCCAAAGGCCCGCATGGCGGCGGCACCGATTCCCTTGCTGGCCCCGGTGATGACGACGACCTTGCCTTGCACGCTATTCCTCCTTGACCCGTATGGGGTGTCCACAATTTCGCCACCGAGTTAACGCATGCACACCGGCGTTGGAAACCCTTGACCCCGCACGGCAGGGGGAGGATGCTCCGCCCCGACAGAATTTATCGCATCGCAAAGAGGTTCATTATGATCAATCGCATGCTGGCTTGCAGCACGGCCATAGCCTTGTTTTCCGCCGCACCCGTGCTTGCCGACGTGACACCGGAACAGGTTTGGGAAAACTGGCTTTCCTTTGCCACAAGCAGCGGCCAGACCATAACGACCGAAAGCGTGGTACGCGATGGCGATACGCTGGTCGTAACCGGCATGCAGATGGCGATTGATCAGGAAGGCGTCACCGGCAACGGAACGGTCGAGGAGATCCGGTTTCAGGATAATGGCGATGGTACCGTTTCGGTGACCATGTCCGACAGCTATCCCTTTGAAATGACGATTGATCCACCCGAAGCGGATGGTGATCCGACCACCCTGACCATGGAGGTGCGTCAGCCCGGTCTGGTGATCACGGCCAGCGGTGACGAGTCCGAGACGGCCTATGATTTCAACGGCCCCGAAATCACCCTTGCCCTGACCAGCGTTGAGGGCGTTGAGGCCGAGGCGGTGGATGTTACGGCAGAAGCCGTCTTGGGAAATGTGACGGGCAAATATCTGGTGGTGACGGGCGAGGGTGAGACATCCGCCCTGAATTCCAGCTTTGCGGCAGAGACAATGTCATTGGTCATCGACGGCACCGACCCAGACCCGACCCCCGCCGAGGGTGAGGTTGCGGGACCGTCGACCGTAAAGGTGAATCTGTCGATCAAAGACCTGACAGGCACGACGAACGGCACCTTCCTTGGCGCGGCGGCGATGGCCGACATGGCGGCGGCCTTGAAGGCAGGCTTTGCATCGGACGGCACGATCAACACCGGCGCGATCACCTATGACATGGAAGTGACCGATGCGACGGGCGTGACCAAAATCACCGGCGCGGGCGCAAGCAACACGATCGGCTTTGCGATGGATGCGACGCAGCTTGCCTATTCCGTCGGGGCCACAGGGGTGACCATGGCACTGTCCGCCCCCACCATTCCATTCCCACAGGTCAATCTGGCCTATGGCGAGGCAAGTTTCGGGTTCAAGATGCCGGTTGGCGTGACAGAGGAACCGGCTGACTTTTCGCTGTTGACCCGCATTGTCGATCTGACCGTATCGGATGAGATTTGGGGGATCATCGACCCGACCAACCAGTTGCCGCGTGATCCGGCAACGCTGGTGATCGACACGAAAGGCACGGCCAAGTTGCTGGTCGACATCATGGACCCTGCGGCGATGGAAGCGGCGGGAGAACAGCCCCCTGGGGAATTGCATTCGCTTGATATCACCGCGCTGCAGGCCAAGATTGCGGGGGCCGAGCTGACAGGCAGCGGTGCGCTGACCTTTGATAACAGCGATCTGGTGACCTATGGCGGGATGCCCGCGCCTACCGGCAAGGTCGATCTGAAGCTGGTCGGAGGCAATACCCTGATGGACAAGCTGGTGGCCATGGGCCTGCTGCCCGAAGATCAGGTGATGGGTTTCCGTATGATGCTGTCGATGTTTGCCAATGCGACCGGCGAGGATGAACTGTCTTCCACGCTGGAATTCAAGGATGGCGGGTTCTTTGCAAACGGGCAGCAACTGCAATAGGCCAAAGCCATGAAGACCGGCCCCCGCAGGATTTGCGGGGGCTTTTTCATGGCAGGGGCTTTGGCGGCGGCTTGCACAGGGGGGCGTGGCGGACTACCTCCACCGCGTAGGGACGAAGGAATTGCCATGACAGCCTCGCTTGCCGAACTGACCGACCGATTGCTGGATGCTGCCAAAAAGGCAGGGGCCGAGGCGGCGGATGCTCTGGCCGTGCAGGGCACATCGCTGACCATTGATGTGCGGGCGGGCAAACTGGAACAGGCGGAGCGCGCCGAAGGAACGGAAATCGGGTTGCGGGTGCTGTTCGGTGGACGGCAGGCCTGTGTTTCGGCCTCTGATCTTTCGGATCGGACGATTGCGGCACTGGCGGAACGGGCCGTCGCCATGGCGCGCGAAGCCCCGAATGACCCATATGCCGGGCTGGCCGATGCGGGGCAGATTGCGCGCGGCTGGGATCTGGCGGCGTTGGACCTGACAGATCCGGCGGCAGAGCCGGACGCCGCCATGCTGGAGGCCGATTGCCGCGCCGTCGAAGCCGCGGCAATGGCGTCAAAGGGGATCACGCAGGTTGAAGCATCGGCCGGCTATTCCAGCCGATCCATGCATCTGGCCGCGTCGAACGGGTTTTCCGGCGGCTATGCCCGCACCTCGCGGTCTATTTCGGCTGTGGCCTTTACTGGCGAAGGCACGGGGATGGAGCGGGATTGGGCGGGCGAGTCGCGGACCTATCAATCCGATCTTCCGGGGGCTGATGGAATCGGTGCGCTGGCCGCAGAACGGGCGTTGGCGCGTGCCGGGGCGGTAAAGCCGGTGACGGGAACCTATCCGGTTTTGTTTGACGAACGGGTGGCATCGTCGCTGATCGGGCATCTGCTTTCTGCCGTGAACGGCGCGGCGATTGCGCGGGGGGCAAGCTGGCTGCGCGATGCGCTTGGAAGCCAGGTTTTGCCTGAAGGGCTGTCGGTGATCGAAGATCCGCACCGGCCGCGCATATCTTCATCCCGTCCGTTCGATGGCGAAGGGTTGCCGACGCAGCGACGGGCGATCGTGGAGAACGGCATCCTGACGGGCTGGACGCTGGACCTTGCCACAGGGCGCAAGCTGGGAATGGCCAGCACGGCGAATGCGTCGCGCGGGACATCTTCGCCGCCGTCGCCTTCGACATCGAACATCGACCTGACCCAAGGCACGCGGACACGTGAAGACCTGATCCGCGATATGGGGACGGGGCTTTATGTGACGTCGATGATCGGATCGACGATCAATCCGACGACGGGGGATTATTCGCGCGGGGCGGCGGGGTTCTGGGTGCAGGATGGGGTGATTTCGCACCCCGTGAATGAATGCACCATCGCGGGCAACCTGCGCGACATGCTGCTGCGGTTAATCCCGGCGAATGACGCACGGGCGCATCTTTCGACGCGGGTGCCATCCTGCCTGATTGACGGGCTTACCCTTGCCGGTGCCTGATTCTTCGGCCGAAGATGACCTTGCCCTTCTGACCCGCGCGGCGCGCGAGGCGGGCAAGATCGCCCTGCGCTTCTGGAAGCGTAACCCCAAGGTCTGGGACAAGGGCGATGAAGGCCCGGTGACAGAGGCGGATCACGCGGTCAATGACGCGCTGGCGAAAACCCTGCGGGGGGCGCGTCCAGACTACGGCTGGCTGTCCGAAGAGACGCCAGATGATCTGGCACGGCTGGAGCGGGAGTTTGTCTTTATCCTTGATCCGATTGACGGGACACGGGCCTTTATCGCAGGCGAGGACAGTTTCAGCCATTCGCTGGCCATTGCCCGCAACGGCAAGGTGACGGCAGGGGTGGTTTTCCTGCCCGCGCTGGACCGGATGTTCGCAGCACGCCATGACGGGCCTGCCATGTTGAACGGCGAACCGATCCGGGCCAGTACGATTGCGGGCACCGAGGGGGCGAATATCCTGACGCCTGCGGTGAACCTGAGGCCGGAGCATTGGCCGGGCGGGGTGCCGGATGTGAAACGCAGCTTCCGTGCATCGGTGGCCTATAGGCTGGCGCTGGTCGGTCAGGGGCGGTTTGACGGGATGCTGAGCTTTCGGCAGGGCTGGGAATGGGACATCGCGGCAGGCAGCCTGATCGCGTCCCGTGCCGGGGCGATGGTTTCGGATCGGCATGGCATGGCGCTGCGGTTCAACGAGGCTGTGCCAAAGGCCGATGGGTTGGTCGTCGCGGCACCGGGGTTGCACCGTGCGCTGATGGCACGTTTGGCAACAGTCTAGACGATCAGACACAACCTTCATGAAAAAGGCCGCCCCGATGGGCGGCCTTTTCGTCATTCTGTCAGATCACTTCTTCTTTGGCGGAACAAAGCGCTTTGACGTGTCCTTGGCATCCGTTCTGGGTGCGGCGGGTTTGGCGCGCGGGGCGGGTTTTCCGCCTGCCGGCTTGCCCCGGAAGGGCCGTTGATCCGGCCCTTCGGCGCTGCGCGGTTTGTAGGCAGGTTTACCTTCACCCTTGGGTTTCCATTCTGGCTTTGCACCAGCGGCGCGCGGTGCGCGGGCGGGGGCATCACCTTCAGCGCGCGGCTTGCGGGGTGCCCAGTCACCTTTGGGCTTGTCACCCGCAGATGCGGTGGCGTGGGATTTGTATCCCGTCGCCTTGGCAGGGCGATCTGCGCTGCCGCCATGAGATTTGAAGCCAGCCGATTTTGGCGCGCCTTCAGCCTTCCAGCGGGGTTTGCGGTCATCCGTTCCGCGATCTTCGCGCGGCGCATAGGGTTTGCGGTCACCTTCGGCACGGGGTGCATAGGGCTTGCGTTCCGCATCACCACGCGGCGCATAGGGCTTGCGATCGCCTTCAGCACGGGGTGCATAGGGCTTGCGTTCCGCATCACCACGCGGCGCATAGGGCTTTCGGTCGCCTTCGACACGGGGTGCATAGGGCTTGCGCGGTGCGTCATCGCGTGGGGCATAGGGTTTGCGCGGACGCTCTTCACGCGGTGCGGGCGCGGCGGCGGGGGCGGATTGTGATGCCTCCAACGGCGACCATGCGGGGGCGTCATCTTCGACGATACGCGGCGGTTTGCCGGAATAGGCGGGCTTTTCTGCCTGCTCTTCGCGCACCGGTTTTGGCGTCTCGCGGCGTTCAGGACGCGCAGTCGGGGCCGGACGTGAATTTGGCCGCGCAGTTGGCCGTGCCGTGGGGCGTTCCGGGCGTTCCATCGACGGTTCGCCTTCGATCCGTTCCATCATAAGGCCCGGTTCGATTTCAACCATTGCGCCGAATTTGCCAGCAAGCGGTTCCGCGATTTGCACAAGGGTATGGTCCTGCTGCACCCGGATCGCGCCGATGCCATCTTTGGAGATGGACCCGGTTTCGCAAATCTTGGGCAGCAGCCAACGCGCCTCGGCCCGGCCAGTGTGACCAACCGACAGTTTAAACCAGACCGACGGGCCAAACTCGCCACGTTCACGCGGGGCAGAGGCGGCAGGGGTGACGGCATCGGACAGAACCTCAGGCGCCGAGCGGCCTTCGCGCCAAAGGCGGATGAAGGCGGCGGCAACCTTGTCGGCACCGTATTCGGCCAGCAGAGTGGCGGCCATGTCCGCCTCATCGCCCACATCCTGCGCAAGCGCGGGGTGTTCGATCAGGCGCAGATCATCCTTTTCCTGCACTTCTTCGGCGCTGGGGGCCTTGCCCCATTCGGCGACGACCTTGGCGCCTTGCAGCAGGCGCTGTGCCTTGCGGAATTCGGCGGGCGGAACGATCAGGGCTGAAACGCCCTTGCGCCCAGCACGGCCCGTGCGGCCCGATCGGTGCAGCATGGTTTCCGAATTGGACGGCAAGTCAGCGTGAATCACCAGTTCCAGACCCGGAAGGTCGATCCCGCGCGCGGCGACATCGGTGGCGATGCAAACACGGGCGCGCCCATCACGCAGTGCCTGCAACGCATGCATCCGTTCCTGCTGGCTAAGTTCGCCAGACAGGGCCACGGCCTGAAATCCACGGTTCGCCATGCGGGCGTAAAGGTGGTTCACGTTTGCCCGCGTCTTGCAAAAAACGATGGCCGTCTGCGATTCGTAGAACCGCAGCACGTTGAAGATCGCGTGTTCCTTGTCGCGGGCCTGAACCGACAGGGCGCGATATTCGATATCGACGTGCTGTTTCGCTTCGCCCTGGGCGGCGATGCGAAGGGCATCCTTCTGGAAGGTGCCCGCCAGCTTTTCGATTTCTTTCGGCACAGTTGCCGAAAACATCAGGGTGCGCCGTTCCTCGGACGCGGCGGCAAGGATGAATTCCAGATCCTCGGCAAAGCCCAGGTCAAGCATTTCATCGGCTTCGTCCAGAACAACGGCCTTGATCCCCGACAGATCAAGCGACTTGCGTTCGATATGGTCGCGCAGACGGCCGGGCGTGCCGACCACGATATGCGCGCCACGATCAAGTGCGCGGCGTTCGTTGCGGTAATCCATACCACCGACACAAGAGGCAAGAACTGCCCCGGCATCGGCATAAAGCCATTCAAATTCGCGCTGCACCTGCTGCGCCAGTTCCCGCGTCGGGGCGACAATCAGGGCAAGGGGGCGGTCGGCAAACAGCAGGCGATCCTGCGTGCCAAGAACATCTGGGGCTATGGCAAGGCCAAAGGCCACCGTCTTGCCCGAACCCGTCTGGGCCGAAACCAGCAGATCGCGGCCGGCGACTTCTTCACCAAGCATGGCGGTTTGAACGGCCGTAAGGGTTTTATATCCCTTGGCCGAAAGGGCCGCAGCCAGAGGCGCGGCAATCGTCGTATCTGTCATGTCATATCCTGAAGGGGCGGCGTATTGCGCCCGTGAAGTACCTTATACCGGCACCTCATTCCCCTTCGCAGGACCGGCCTCCCAAAACCGCCGCCTGCCCCGGAATCGTCGGGCCGTCAGCGGGGCATAGGGCAAAATCGTGGATTTGTATAGCAATGGTTTTGCAGTGCAGCATTGCAGGCAGGTTGGGGCGGCGCTGGCTTGACCCTGCGGTGGGGGGCGTTACCCTGCGCGCGAACAAGACGACCCTTATCTCCCGGAGCGGAAAACCATGACGCAGCGCCTTCACCTTGTCTTCGGCGGCGAGTTGGTAACACCTGAAAAGAACGTGTTCAGGGATGTCAGCCAGATTCATATCGTCGGGATGTATCCCGACTATGCCAGCGCCTTTTCGGCCTGGAAGTCCGAGGCGCAACGAACAGTGGACAATGCACATATGCGCTATTTCATCGCGCATATTCACCGTCTGCGGGATGAAGAGCAGGCAGGATCGGCGACTGAAGCGTTGGGCATGTAAGCGCCGCACCTGATGGCCTATTCACTCGGCCTTACGCTTTACAACCTGGCGAACCGGCGCGAAGCGGTGGCGGTGCCGGACCGTCCGGCCCGACCTGCTGGGCGGTTGGTCTGGATGCATGCGCCGGGGCGCGATGCGGCGCGGTCCTTGATGGAGTTATCCCGACGGCTGTATGAAGAGGATGGCGTGACGGTGCTGCTGACCTGCGCCGATCCATTGCCGGGGCGGACGGGCATTGTGGTTCAGCCCCCCCCCTCCGACCTACCTGCTTTGGCTGCGGCATTTCTGGATCATTGGCGGCCGGAAATTGCGATCATGGCGGATGGTGAACTGCGGCCCGCGCTGTTGCATGAGGTGATTCTGCGAAAGCTGCCTTTGTTGATGGTGGGTGCGCGGAACCCCAGTTTTCCACGCGGTGGGGATGGGTGGTTTCCCGGCCTGATGCGCGGATTGCTGGCCGAGTTTCGTGCTGTTCTGACGCTGGACGAACCTTCGGCGCGTGCCTTTCGCAAGGCCGGGGCAAGCCCTTCGGCGGTGGAAGTTACTGGAAAGCTGGAAGAGGAAAGTGCCGCCCTGCCCTGCCTTGAGGCCGAACGTGAGGCGTTGACACGGCAATTGGCGACGCGGCCTGTCTGGTTGGCGGCCGCCTTGCCAGAGGCCGAGGAGGGCGCGATTATTGCAGCCCATCGCACGGCACTGCGGCTGGCGCATCGTTTGCTGCTGATTGTTGTGCCGCAGGATGCGACGCGCGTGGGGCCACTGATGCAGCGGATGGAAAAGGAAGAAGGCTGGTCCGTCGCACGCCGCGCCGAGGATGAAGAGCTGGATACGGAAACCGAAGTCTATATCGCGGATGCGGGCAGCGAGTTCGGGCTGTGGTATCGGCTGGCCCCCATCACATTCATGGGCGGCAGTCTGGGTGGAAGCGGCTGTTTGCGTGACCCGCTGGAACCTGCGGCGCTGGGTTCGGCCATTTTGTATGGGCCGCGACCCGGGCCTTACGGCACCACTTTCGGGCGGCTGGGTGCGGCGCGGGCGGCGCGGGCCGTGGGATCGGCAACCGATCTGGCCGAGGCTTTGGGCGACCTGTTGTCACCCGACCGTGCGGCACGGTTGGCGCAGGCGGCCTGGGCCGTGGCATCGGACGGGGCCGAGGTGACAGAACGTGTGCTGACCATGATCCGTCGCATCATGGACGGTGACGGCTGATGCGCGCGCCGGCATTCTGGTTTACCGCGCCCGACCGCCCTGCCCTGACGGCGCGGCTGTTGGCCCCGCTGGGGGTGGCCTATGCGGCGGGCACCGCGCGGCGGTTGCGCGCGGCGGGCTATCGGGCGGGTGTGCCGGTGATCTGCGTTGGCAACCTGAATGCCGGGGGGACGGGCAAGACACCCACGGTGATCGCCCTGCTAGATCGTTTGGCGGCAAGGGGCGTGGTAGCGCATGTCGTTTCGCGCGGTCATGGCGGGCGGCTGGAGGGGCCGGTGCGCGTTGAGGAACGGGCGCATCGTGCGGCTGATGTGGGGGATGAGCCGCTGCTGCTGTCGGCTTTCGCACCGGTCTGGGTGGCGGAGGACCGTGCGGCGGGCGTGCGGGCGGCCGAGGCGGCGGGGGCGCGGGTGATCGTGCTGGATGACGGGTTTCAAAACCCGTCTGTCGAAAAATCCCTGAACCTGATTGTGGTGGATGCGCGGCAGGGCTTTGGCAATGGGCGATGCCTGCCTGCCGGGCCATTGCGTGAGCCTGTGGCAGTGGGCTTAGCGCGGGCTGATCTGCTGCTGTCCATCGGCGATGCGGCGGCGCAGGCCGGGTTTGCGGCGCAATGGGGCGCGAACATCCAGGTGCCGCATCTGACCGGGCAGTTGGTGCCGTTGCAGATGGGTATGGATTGGCAGGGGGCGCGTGTCATTGCCTTTGCCGGGATCGGCAACCCCGAAAAGTTCTTTACCACCCTGCGCGCCGAAGGGGCCGAAGTGATGCGAACGGTGGCGCTGGATGATCACCAACCGCTGACCGATGCGCTGATGGCGCGGCTGGAGTTGGAGGCGCGGGGATTGGGGGCGCAACTGGTGACGACCGAAAAGGATGCCGTGCGCCTGCCTGCGGCGTTTCGGATGAAGGTGCTGACCCTTCCGGTGCGGCTGCGGATTGCAGATGCCGCGCCGCTGGACACTGCGCTGGCGCGGATCGGGGTTTAACCCAGAACCTCGTCCTGATGTTCGCCCAGTTTCGGGGCGGGGCGATCCAGCGCAAGGTCGGCATCCGAAAAGGTAAAGGGCGACCGGACACCGGGGATGCCGCCCAGATCAAGCTGCATCTTGCGGGCGATGACCTGCGGGTCGGCAAAGACTTCGGCCAAGTTGTTGATCGGGCCTGCGGGAACGCCGTTGTCTTCGCAGGCTTGCAGCAGATCGGACTTTTTCCATTTCAGCGTGGCGGCGGTGATGGCCGCAGTCATCGGTTCGCGGTTGCGGACGCGATCTGCGTTGGTCAGGTAATCGGGATGGTCGGCCATGTGATCAAGGCCAAGGATGGCGCAAAGTTTGCGGAATTGACCGTCATTTCCGGTGGCCAGGATGATCCAGCCATCCGCGCAATCAAACACCGCATAGGGGGCAAGGTTCGGGTGGGCATTGCCCATCTTGGCCGGGGCATTGCCGGTGGTCAGGTAGTTCATGTTCTGGTTCGCCATGATGGCGGTGGCCACGTCCATCAGCGCCATGTCGATCTGTTGGCCCCGGCCTGTGACACCGCGCTGCACCAGCGCGGCAAGGATGGCCGTGGCGGCATAGACGCCGGTGAAAACATCGGTGACGGCGACGCCCACCTTTTGCGGCTGGCCATCGGGTTCGCCTGTCACGCTCATAACGCCAGCCATGCCCTGAATGATGAAATCATATCCGGCGCGGTGGGCGTAGGGGCCGGTTTGGCCAAAACCGGTGATGGAGCAATAGATCAGGCGGGGGTTGATGGCCTGCAAGGACGGCCAGTCCAGCCCGTATTTTGCAAGGCCACCGACCTTGAAATTCTCGATCACCACATCGGCATCGGTGATCAGCTTGCGGACAACCTCTTGCCCCTCAGACGTGCGGAAATCGCAGGTGATGGAGCGTTTGCCACGGTTGGTGGCATGGAAATAGGCGGCGGACCGGTCACCATCGCGGTCGATGAAGGGGGGGCCCCAGCGGCGGGTGTCATCGCCTTCCGGCGCCTCGACCTTGATCACGTCGGCGCCCAGATCAGCCAGCGTTTGGCCGGCCCAGGGGCCGGCCAATATGCGCGCCAGTTCAATGACCTTTATGCCCTGAAGCGGCGCGGACATGTCACTCGGCCAGTTTGGCGTCGATGATTGCCTTCATGTCATCGAACGACATGTTGGAATGCTTTTCGCCGTTGATGATAAAGCTGGGCGTGCCTTCGATTTCGTCGGCGGCCATGTTCGCCTCGAAATGCGCGACCATGGCTTCGGCCTTGGCCCCGTCTTTCAGGCAGACATCCAGCGATGCGTCATCCAGACCGGCGGTCTTGGCGATGGTGCGCAGGTTGCCGATCACGACATTCGGGTCATCGGATGCGGCCCATTCCTGCTGCTGTTCAAAGATCATGTCGACGATCCCGAAATAGCGCATTTCACCGCCGCAGCGGGCGACCATCGCGGCCCACAGACCGTAGCGATCAAAATACACCTCACGATAGGTGAAGCGGACCTTGCCGGTATCGACATATTCCGACTTCAACTGCGGCCAGACATTGGCATGAAAGGTCGCGCAATGCGGGCAGGTGAAGGATGCGTACTCGGTGATCTGCACCTTGGCATCGGCGGGGCCAAGCGAGAAATCGGAGATTTCGACCGGGGCCGTCGTTTCGGCCTCTTGGGCAGTGGCCGACAGCGGGAACAGCCCGGCAAGGGTGATGGCGGCGGCTGCGGCAAATTTCTGGAACATGGGTTTCGGCCTTCTCATTTTCTGCGGCGAGTTAAGATGTTTTGGGCAAGGGCTTCAAGGGCTGCCCTGAGGCCGGGATCGGCGATGGGTGCCGTGGTTTCCCGTGCCTCTGCCACGATTTCGGGGCGCGGCGCGGGGGTGGCTTTCGGGGCAGCGATGAATTCAGCCTGTCCTTCAGCGAATCCGGTGGCGGCGGTCTGCGTCAGCGAGATGCGCGATATGGCGCGATAGCCGTAGACGGCGTTGACCTTTTCCACGATGCGGGGAAGCTGCATCTGCACCATCGGTGCATGGGCCGAGGCCACCAGAAGTGTCAACGTGGCCCCCATACCTTCGCGTGTGTGGCCGATCTTGACCGGGCGCGTCATGCGGGCGAGGTCTTCACCCACCACTTCGGGCCAATGGGTCAGAAGTCGGGTGACGGCAAAACCCCGAGTTTCGGTTGCACTCCGGATAGGATCGCGCAGGAAGCCGGAAGCCGCCTCGAACCCGCGCATCCGGCGGTTGGGATCAGGGGGAGAGAGCGGCTTGCGGGTCATCTGGTCCTTCTGGCGTTCGCCGCTATTCTAGCGGAGGGGCGCGGCGGTGCAAACGCAGGCGATACAAAAGGCGTAAAGAATGCGTGACAGCACTGCGAGCGAGATGTCGACAGAGTTGCTGGATTGGTATGATCGGCATGCGCGGCTGATGCCGTGGCGGGTGCCGCCCGACCAGAAACAGGCGGGGGTGCGGCCTGATCCCTATCGTGTCTGGCTGTCCGAGGTGATGTTGCAGCAAACGACCGTTGCGGCGGTCCGCGCGTATTTCCACCGGTTCATCGCACGCTGGCCGACAGTGGCCGACCTTGCCGCAGCCGAGGATTCGGCTGTGATGGGGGAATGGGCGGGTCTTGGCTATTACGCGCGGGCGCGAAACTTGCTGGCCTGTGCGCGGGCGGTGGTGCGCGATCATGGCGGCGTTTTTCCGTCCACGCGGGAAGGTTTGCTGGGGTTGCCAGGGATTGGGCCTTATACCGCGTCGGCCATTGCGGCGATTGCCCATGATGAGGCGGCGGTGGTGGTTGACGGCAATGTCGAACGGGTGATGGCGCGGCTGTGGCTGGTCGAGGCGCCATTGCCGGGGGCGAAGGCGGAACTGACGCGCCTTGCGGCACTGCTGACACCTGCCGACCGGCCTGGCGATTATGCGCAGGCGGTGATGGACCTTGGTGCCACGATCTGCACTCCGCGCAATCCTGCCTGCGGGATTTGTCCTTGGCGAATGGATTGCCGCGCCTGTGCGGAAGGCGTGCAGGCCAGCCTGCCGCGCAAAGCGGAAAAAGCGGCCAAACCGGTGCGGCAAGGGATGTTATGGGTGGCGCGGCGGGCTGATGGCGCATGGCTGCTGGAACGACGGTCCGAACGGGGATTGTTGGGAGGGATGCTTGGATTTCCGGGATCGGATTGGGATGGCTTGGGCGGCGATGCGCCCTTGATTGCAGATTGGAAAGACGTTGGAGAGGTGCGCCACACCTTTACCCATTTCCATCTGATCCTGCGTTTGCAGGTTACAACTGCGGCGTTGGATGCCGTTCCCTTGCGAGGTGAATTTGTTGCGCAGTCCACGTTCCGCCCTTCGGACCTGCCTACGGTGATGCGCAAGGGGTTTGATCTGGGAAACAGCGTCCTTGCGTCACCTTGAGGGATTATCCCGCTGCGATATGTTGGGGGTGTTGTTTGAGTAGCGTGGGTGGGTGAATGAAGACCGCGGCCATTGATTTAGGCAAGGTGACGCAGGCGCTGCCGTTCTGGCTGTCGTTGGCGCTGGTTCCTTTGGCGGCGCTGGCGGCTTTGCAGGGTGGGTGGACCATTCTGCTGGTGCCAGCGGCAACGTGGTGGCTGTTCATGATCCTGGACCGGCTGACCGGCAAGGAAGAACGCAATGCAGACCCGATGACACCCGAAACGGCGCTGGGATGGTATCGGGCGATCACGCTGATCTGGTTTCCTGTGCAGTTCGGGCTGCTGTGCTGGCTGTTGTGGTATGTGCCGCGGGCGGCGCATCTGGACGGGCTGGAACAGGTTGGTGTGTTCTTTGGGATGGGTGTGATTTCCGGCGCGGTGGGGATCAATTACAGCCATGAACTGATGCATCAGAAATCGCGGCTGGAACGGTGGCTGGCCGATTTACTATTGGCAACTGTGCTGTATAGCCACTTCCGTTCCGAACATCTGCGGGTGCATCACCTGTGGGTTGGCACGCCGCGTGATCCGGTAACGGCCCGATACAACGAAGGATTTCATCGGTTCCTGCCGCGCGTTCTGGTGCAATGCCATAAATCGGCCTGGGCGGCAGAAGTGGCGATGCTGGCGCGGCGCGGCTTGCCGTGGTGGCACCAGACAAATCCCTATTGGCGCTATGCGGCATTGCAAGGCGGGATTTTGCTGCTTGCGCTGGGCATTGCCGGGTGGGCTGGGGTGGGGCTGTTCCTGGTTCAGGCGGCAGTGGCGATCTGGCAACTGGAGTTGGTGAATTACATTGAACATTATGGCCTGACGCGACGGCATCTGGGCGATGGGCGGTATGAACACGTGCAGCCGCGCCATTCCTGGAATGCGACCTACAGGGCGTCGAACTGGCTGTTGATCAATTTGCAGCGGCATTCGGATCATCATTACAAGCCTGACCGTCGGTTCCCGCTATTGCAGACCTATGACGAGGAAGAGGCCCCGCAATTGCCGCTTGGCTATCCGGTGATGACGATTGCTGCGATGATTCCGCCGGTGTGGAAAAGGGTGATGAATCCGCGGGTCAAGGCGTGGCGGCGGAAATTCTATCCCGACATCACGGATTGGCACCCCTATAGCAAGGCGATGAACCCGACCCCCGGTCTTTGAGGTTGTCAGGTTTCGGGGGCGTTGGCCTTTAGAAACAGGCGCACCGCGCGGGCAACATGCGTGCGTAGACCCTGTTCATC
Organism: uncultured Paracoccaceae bacterium; assembly: GCA_958439195.1. Taxonomy (GTDB): domain Bacteria; phylum Pseudomonadota; class Alphaproteobacteria; order Rhodobacterales; family Rhodobacteraceae; genus Paragemmobacter. Next base: position 190,101 of record OY288151.1, on the reverse strand, counting down.
GGGAAGGCCAAGGCCGCAAAAGCGGCTTTCGATCGCGTTGAAGCCAAGCCAGAGGGCAAGCAGATCTTCGGCAGCGCATATGGGATCATCGACCACGACCTGGCCCTGATCTTGTGCCTGCGCAATCAGGTAAGTCAGCATCTTTCGCACCTGACCTGGACCTGCCTCAAAAAAGCGGCGGCCAAGATCGGGGTTGCGCTGGGCCTCAAGGCTGATGGCACGGTCAAGCGCGAGGTGGCAGGGTTGGGTCAGCATGTCGATCAGCGCCATGCCAAACCGGTTCAGCGTATCTTCCAGGCCGGTGCCACCGGGTGTCTGGCACAATGCATTCTTCAGCCGTTCGGTTTCACGCTGGACGACAGAATCAAAAATCGACGCCTTGTCGCCGAAATGGCCATAAACGGTAACCTTGGACACACCGGACCTTGCGGCAATCGCCTCGATCGGGACGCCGTCGATACCGCGTTCTGAAAACAAGGCTTGGGCGGCGTCGAGGATGGCCTCGCGCTTTTCCATATCCTTCGGTCGTCCCGGCGACCGCAATGCCATGGCTTGTCCCCCGCACGGAAGCAATTCCGTCGGGGGGCACGCTACGCGGGGATCCGTTTCGAAACAAGGCATCGGGGCTTCTTTCGACAATGGGTGGCCAGCCGCAAGAATGGCGCGGCTGGCCAGACTGCGATCAATCGAATTGTGGTTGCAACGCGATCAGTTCAGCCAAGGTATATTGTGCAGGATCAACACCGATGGCAGCGGCAAGCTGTGCTTCGCCTGGGGTGACAACGGCAGCCGGGTTGGCGGCGGCGCGGGCGTTGCCCGACAGGACGAAGCGGACTTCGTTGGTATCGCCGTCGGCTTTTGCGATGATCAGGCGCTGCAATTCGTTTGCGGTGAACTGACCGGGTTCAACACCGGCGGAAGCGGCAAGTTGATCAAGCCCTGCAGTGCCGGTGGCCGCGCCGGATGTGCGGTTGGCACCCGACAGGACGTAGTTGAGCCGGCTGGTTTCGCCGTCTTGCCGGGCATCGATGATGTTGATCAGTTCGGCACGGCTATAGCGGCCTGGTTCCACCCCCGCGCTATGGGCCAGTTGCACATCGCCTGCGTTCAGGCGCGGCTGGGCGCTGGAGGCGGCTGCGGCACCCGTCAAGGCGGCAAGGATCAGGGCGGAAGCGGTCAGGTTGCGGATCATGGTGTTTCCCTTTCGTGGGATTGGTGTGTGTCGACATGCATCTGCCGTTCCGTGCAGAGCCCTGCCCGGTCATCAGTGCGGTGATGCGGTTTGGATCAGATCATCTGGGCCAGAACGGCCATCGGGGCGTCGGCCCCGATCAGGGAGCAATTGGTTGGTGTCGCGGGATCAGCACTTCATTCTGGTCTGCCTTCGTTTCTTTGATGAGACAGATATATACTGAACGGTAACGTACGCAATATAAAAACCATACGAAACCGTTCATTATATTTGGCTGCGCCACTCTTGACGATGTGAATGCGCCGCACAACGCGCAGGTGTTGGCCCGCGACTTTGATCTGGCAAGGGTGGATCAGGCCGGTAAATGCCCCGTAAATACGGCGTTTGCATAGAAAAAACCCCGCCATGCGGACATGGCGGGGCAGTGGCGCCGCGGGCGGACCACGGCGCAGGCGTAACAATTCATATGGGCGGGATCAGTGGGGGCGGCCCTGATCGGCCTCCATCTCGGCCCTGATCTGCTGGCGCAGGATGTCGATGGGAATCATCTTTCCATCGCGCTTGAAATGCCAGTAGGTCCAGCCGTTGCACGAAGGCGCGCCTTCGTAATGTGCGCCAACCTGATGGATGGAGCCCTTTACATCATTGCCGATCAGGGTGCCGTCGGCGCGGACCTTGGCCTTGAAGCGGCTGCCGATGGAGAACAGTTCTTCGCCGGGGCGCAACATGCCGCGTTCGACGACCTGTCCAAAGGGGACGCGCGGTTCGGCCCGTTTTGAACCGGTGATTTCCAGCGCAGAGGCATCGAATTTGCGGGTGCGGGCCAGACGTTCGGCCGCGGCCTTGCGGTAGGCCTCTTCGCGTTCGATGCCGATGAAATCGCGGCCCAGCATCTTGGCCACGGCCCCTGTGGTGCCGGTGCCGAAGAATGGGTCAAGCACCACATCGCCGGGATTGGTGGTGGCAACCAGGACGCGGTGCAAAAGCGCCTCGGGCTTTTGCGTCGGGTGGGCCTTGTCGCCGTTTTCGTCCTTTAGCCGTTCATGGCCGGTGCAAAGTGGGATTACCCAGTCGGACCGCATCTGCACGCCGTCGTTCAGCGCCTTGAGCGCCTCATAGTTGAAGGTGTACTTTGCCGCCTCGTCCCGGCTGGCCCAGAGCAGGGTTTCGTGGGCGTTGGTCAGGCGCTTGCCTTTGAAATTCGGCATCGGGTTCGATTTGCGCCAGATGACATCGTTCAACATCCAGAAGCCTGCATCCTGCAAGGCCGTGCCGACGCGAAAGATGTTGTGATAGCTGCCGATCACCCAGATCGCACCATTCGGTTTCAGCAGGCGGCGCGCGGCGGCAAGCCATTGGCGGGTGAAATGGTCATAAGTGGTAAAACTGCTGAACTGATCCCAGTGGTCATCGACGGCGTCGACCTTGGAGTTGTCGGGGCGGTGCAGATCGCCCTTTAGTTGCAGGTTATAGGGGGGGTCAGCAAAGATCAGGTCGATGCTGCCTGGGGGAAGGCTGTTCATCACCTCGATGCAGTCACCGGCAAGTATCTGGTTGAGGGGCAGCGATGCCGCCTCTTTCGGGGTCGATTTGATCTTCATCTCTGCCTCTGCTGCCGGCGGTTTTTCGCCGTGCTTGTTGTGGACAAAGATGAGTCAGGAGCGATTCGCCGTCAAATTCTTTTTTGAATCAACCACTTATAGAATGTTCTTGATACAAGATATTGTGGACGGGCTTGAAGCTGCGCCTATGGTGTGGGGTTATTCCAAAATCTAGAAGCGCGCGAAGATGCGCGGGAGTCGGGTAGCCTGCGTTAACCTCCCAGCCGTAGCCGGGGTATTGTTGCGCCAAATCCACCATGATCCGATCCCGTGTCACCTTGGCGATGATCGACGCGGCGGCGATGGACAGGCTGCGGGCATCGCCCTTGACTACCGCTTCGGCGCTGCACCCGATGTTTTTCGGGATCATGTTGCCATCGATGAGAGCATGGTCGGGAAAGGTTAGCAGTCCGGTAACGGCGCGTTCCATCGCCAGGTGGCTGGCGCGCAGGATGTTGAGGGTGTCGATTTCTTCGACAGAGGCGTGGGCGACGCAGACATCGGCGCTGTCCATGATGACGGTGAACAGCGCCTCGCGCCGGGTGGGGGTGAGGGCCTTGGAATCGTTCAGGCCATCGGGGATCCGGGCGGGGTCCAACCTGACCGCGGCGGCGGTGACGGGGCCGGCAAGGGGGCCGCGGCCCACCTCATCCACCCCGGCAATCACGGTGAAGCCGCGGGCGAGGGCGGCGGTTTCAAGGGTGAAATCAGGGCGCGATCTGGGGGCCATGTCGATGGCGTAGCGGATCGGTTTCCGGCGGGAAAGCAGGAAAAGGGTGGGGGTGGGGGCTGCTCACCCCCCCACCCCCGAAGTGGACACGGCTGGGGCAAGAAAAGCCGTGTCCGAGAACGGCCCCGGTCAATACCGGGAACCGCCTACACGGAAGCCTGCGTCGCGCAGACATTGATCCGAGTAGATCCTGTCGTTCCGGCCATAGATGCGCGCCGAGCGGGCGCAGTATTCCGGGAGCCGGAAGTTGAACCCCTGATCGCGCAGGCAGCTTTCGCCATAGACCGTGGCGGTGCCGGAATTTCCCGATATTTCAATGGCACAAACCGATGGCACGCGGGGGTGCCGGGTGGGTTGCGGTTTGTAATGCGGATAGGGGTTCTGGTGTTGCTGCACGCGGTTGCGTTGGCGGCTTTTCTGCGATTCGTTCACGATGATGCCCACAATGGCGAGGGCGGCGAGCGCCTTGGCCAGATCGTCGTTATCGGCGCGGGCCGGGATGGCAGTAGACGCCAGAAGGCCCAGCGCGGTGGCGGCGGCAGCCACGGTTGCCACAAGGCGGCGGCTGAGGCTGCGCGTGTCGCGGCCGGTGGGGCGTGGCAGGGTCCGGGTGATGGCGATGGTTTCGGCCAGTGTTTCCGAGCGATGCATGGTGGCCTCCTGTCTGGGTTTCGGCGTTTGGGGCGGCTGTTGCGGTAAACGCTTGGGCCTGTCCGTTTCGATGCGTCAACCGTGCGGCGGGGGGGCATGGACAGGCAATAACGCGGCTTTGTTATCGCATATCAGCGGTGCTGATGGTGGGGCGGCGGGCATTGTCATTGCCTAGCGCGCGGGGGGCGGGCAATGTGCGGGGCGTGAACGAAGGGGACATCCGATGACACGCCTTTTCATTGCTGTAGCGGTGCTGCTGGCCCTTGGGCAGCAGGCTTCTGCCGAGTGCTTTGCCGATTACAAGGCCAAGCAGGACGATCCGTTGCGCCTGCATTATGGGGTAGCGCAAGTCAGCGATGCGGCCTGTTCAGGCGGGCCGGGGGCGGCGGCGGGGGAATTGGCCCCGCGGCTGGCATCCGGGGGCTGGACGTTGTTGAATGTGCTGTCGGTCTTTGGCCCTGAGGGGCTTGGGGAAAGGAAATCGAGTGCAGGAGAGTACTTCCTCCGCTTCTGAGAGCCTGAAGGCGGGAAACCGTGTTGTTGCCGGGGGGATTGCGGCCATCGTGCTGATCCTGCTGGGGGCGGCGGTGTTTCTGTTCGTGAACCTGCCGGATGCAAATGCGTTCAATGCCAAGGTGGAAACCCTGTTCGTCGAAAATGACGACCTGACCAGTTTCGCCGACATCAAGCTGTTGGAAATACTGGCACAATCGGGAACGGCGTTTTCCGAGGTGCTGGCCAGTTACCGCATGGTGATCTTTGTCTTGCTGGTGTTTTCCACGGCGCTTTTGTTGGCTGCGCTGGTGTTTCTGGTGACGATCATCGCGTTGAACCGGCGCATATCGGCGATCCAGCGATCGGGGATACAGGTGGCGAGTCTGCTTATCAGCCGGGAGGGGCGGGCGGTTTATATCAACGATATGGAGTTTCAGTTGACCGAAGCGGCGCTGGAAACCATGGCGGTTCTGGCCGAGGCACGGATGGATGACGAGGTGCTGACCGGCGCGCAGATCGAGGCCGTGATTTCGGGCCGGAGCGAGGCCGACTGTGACGAGGCGGCGGGGGCGACGCGGGTAAAGCGGCTGCGCGATGCGCTGGGCAACCAGATGGTCAGCGAATTGCTGGTCAAGACGATTGCGCGGCGGGGGTATGTTCTGGCGGTGGGCAAGGACAAGATCAGGATGGTCTAAGTGCTTGGGGGCGCTGCATTTACTTTTGGGATTTTGGGGAAAGACCGATGCAGCGCCCGGTGCAGCACGCCAGTGCAGCAGGGTGTGCATACGCGCGGGTGTAACACCGGGCGTTAACCATGATGCGGCGAATCGTTTTGCGGGCGTTCAGAGGAAGCCGATCCAGCGGCCCGCCAGCAGGATGGACAGCCAGAGCAACGCCGATAGAGCGGCCATGAGGCGCAGGCCAGGTGTGGGCGCGGCCCCCGCCAGCACCTGCGACCATGCGGGGGAACGGGTGACGAGCGCGGCGTTCAGGACGGCAAGCACCAGCAGCAGCAGTTTGATGCGGAAGGCGGGGTTGGTGGCGTAATCCGTCGGGTTGACGGTAAAGAGGGCGAAGCCGGTGATGACGGCAAGCGCGATTCCCGCCAGAGCCGTGGCGCGAAGCAACGGCGCAATGGCGGGAAGCGGTGTGCGGGGGAAAGCCCCGGCAAGGCGCAGGTCAAGCGGCAGAATGGACCCGATCAGCAGCGCGATGCCAAGGATGTGGCTGGCATTGACCAGAAGATACGCCGTCCCCGAACCGCGCAGCAGTGCGGCGATCGGGGAGGCGGCCAGAAGATCAAGCATCGGGCGCGGCGGGCATCAGGCGTCGATGCGTTCGGGATAGAAATCGTAATTCGTGCCCGCAAGCGTGATGCGGACGGCCTTCATCACCCGTTCCGCCGGATCGAGCGAGCGATTGCCAAGGATGGTCACGGTATCGCCCGCCTTGGCCACGCCATCGACAAAGCCCGCGCGGGTGGTGCGACCGGGATTGCCCAGTTCGATCACCCATTCATTACCTTCGGCATCTGTCACCGTCAGTTCCGGGTGTGGGGGGTTCAGGGAGATGGCTGTGATGGTGGCGTCCATCGCCACCTCTTTTGCTTCGGCCCAGGACCAGCCGTGATGGGCGCTTGCGGGCATGGCGAGCGTGACCGAGGTCGCCGCCAAGGCGGAGGTGAGGAGGAGGACACGGAACGATGCGGGTTTCTTCATGGAAAACTCCTGTCGTGGTAATCTGGATCGGCGTGATGGTTGCCGTTTGGCGACGGCACAGGGAAATCACCGGATGGTGAGCGCACCGCTTTGTTACCGGGCTGACATGATCCGGCGATAGGCGGGGTGCGTGCAGTTGGGGGTGGTTCAGTCGGGGCTTGCGTGGCTTTGGGTCTGGCCCTACATACCCGCGTTCTTGTTTCCCTGTGATCCTTGGGGGATTTCGATGATCCAGACGCCGTTCTACCTGATCGACCGGGCGAAACTTTCCCGCAACATGGCCATCATGGACCAGCTTCGGCAGGGGTCAGGGGCAAAGACCCTTCTGGCGTTGAAATGTTTTGCGACATGGCCGGTGTTTGACCAGATGCGCGCGCATATGGACGGGACGACGTCATCGTCCTTGTATGAATTGCGGTTGGGGCGCGAGAAGTTTGGCAAGGAAACCCATGCCTATTCGGTGGCCTGGGCGGATGACGAGATTGCGGATGCCGTCAGTTATGCCGACAAGATCATCTTCAATTCCGTGGGCCAGCTGGAGCGGTTCGACAACCAATCGGCCAGCATTGCACGTGGCCTGCGGCTGAATCCGCGGTTTTCGACCAGCGGCTTTGATCTGGCCGATCCGGCGAGGCCGTTTTCGCGGTTGGGCGAATGGGATGCGGGCAAGATCGAACGGGTGATGGACCGGATTTCCGGGTTCATGATCCATTACAATTGCGAGAATGACGATTTCGATCTGTTCGACCGGCAGTTGACGCGGATCGAGGATGAATTTGGCGAACTGCTGAAGCGGTTGAAATGGGTCAGCCTGGGCGGCGGGATTCATTTCACCGGCGAAGGCTATCCGGTGGACAAACTGGCGGCGCGGTTGCGGGCGTTTTCCGACCGGTTCGGGGTGCAGGTCTATCTGGAACCCGGCGAGGCGGCGATCACCGGGGCGGCCAGCCTTGAGGTGACGGTGCTGGACGTGCTGAACAATGGCAAGGATCTGGCCATCGTGGATTCATCGGTCGAGGCGCATATGCTTGATCTGTTGATCTATCGGATTTCGGGCAAGATGGAGGTGGCGGGCGACCACCCCTATATGATCTGTGGCAAGTCCTGCCTTGCGGGGGATGTGTTCGGCGAGTTCAGCTTTCCCAAGCCGCTGCATGTGGGCGACCGGCTGAGCATCGCGGATGCGGCGGGATATACGATGGTCAAAAAGAACTGGTTCAATGGGGTGAAGATGCCGAGCATCGTCATCAAGGAATTGGACGGGTCGATGACCGTGGCGCGGGAATTCGGCTATGCCGATTTTGCCGCCAACCTTGGCTAAAACCTGGGCTGATTTGGGCCGGTTGATCCGGCCCTTCCGAAGAAGAGGAGGCGGTTTCGCATGAAACGCAACGTTTTGATCATTGGCGCAGGCGGTGTGGCGCAGGTCGTGGCGCATAAATGCGCGCAGAACAATGACCGGCTGGGGGATTTGCATATTGCCAGCCGGACGGTGGGCAAGTGCGAGGCGGTGATCGCGTCGGTGCATGAAAAGGGCGCCATGAAGGTGCCGGGCGTGTTTGCGGCGCATGCGGTGGATGCGATGGACAGCGCGGCGGTGGCGGCGCTGATCCGGCGGCTGGGCGTGCAGATCGTGATCAATGTGGGATCATCGTTCGTGAACATGACGGTGCTGGAGGCCTGTATCGAAACAGGCGCGGCATACATGGACACGGCCATTCACGAAGACCCAGGCAAGATCTGCGAGACGCCGCCGTGGTATGGCAATTACGAATGGCAGCGGCGGGAACGGTGCAAGGCGGCGGGCGTGACGGCCATTCTGGGTGTGGGGTTTGACCCCGGCGTCGTGAATGCCTGGGCGCGGGTGGCGGAGGAGGAGTTTGTCGATCAGATCACGTCGATCGACATCGTGGACATCAATGCCGGATCGCATGGCAAGTATTTTGCCACGAACTTTGACCCAGAGATCAATTTCCGGGAATTCACGGGGACGGTCTATTCGTGGCAGAATGGCGGTTGGCAGGAAAACCGGATGTTCGAGGTGGGCAAGACCTGGGACATGCCGGTTGTGGGCGAACAGAAGGCCTATCTGACGGGACATGACGAGGTGCATTCGCTATCGGCCCGCTATAGCGGTGCGGATGTGCGGTTCTGGATGGGGTTTGGCGACCATTACATCAACGTGTTCACGGTGCTGAAGAACCTGGGGTTGCTGTCCGAGAAGCCGGTGAAAACAGCCGAGGGGTTGGAAGTGGTGCCATTGAAGGTGGTGAAGGCGGTGCTGCCCGATCCGGCATCTTTGGCGCCCGGCTATACGGGCAAGACCTGCATCGCCACGATTGTGAAGGGTGTCAAGGACGGCAAGCCGGTGGAGGTGATGCTGTATAACGTGGCCGATCATAAGGAGGCTTACGCCGAGGTCGGGTCGCAGGGGATTTCGTATACGGCGGGTGTGCCGCCAGTTGCCGCAGCGTTGCTGGTGGCTGATGGCGTGTGGGATGTGGGGACGATGGTGAATGTCGAGGAGTTGGACCCCAAGCCGTTCATGAACCTGCTGAACGGGATGGGATTGCCGAACCGCGTAAAGGATGCGGCGGGGGACCGGGCGCTGACGTTCTGAGGCTGGATGTATTCGATGGGTTGGGGCGCGCCTTCGGGTGCGCCTTTTTTCGTTCAGAGCATCAGATCGAGGTGAAGGGGGAAGTGATCGGAGGCGGGGTTGGCGGTATCGGCCCAGACGCGGCTGACACAGGGCGCGAGGTCGGGGGTCAGGAAGATATGGTCAAGCTGCCGGCGGCGGGTTTCGCCGGCGATGACCTTGACATGGGTGTGCAGGCCCAGACCTGCGGCGGGGTCGATCAGGCCATCGGCATAGCGGGCGCCGGGGTGATAGGGGGCATCCCCTGTCAGGGCACGGTATTCGGCGCTGCCGGGTTCCATGTTGAAATCACCCGCCCAGATGGCGCGGGCGGGATTAGGGGGTTCGGCTTGGCCTTCGGTCCAGTTGCGTTGCGGTTCATCGTCTGTGCCGCTCCACGGGCCGCCTTCGGTGGTGGGATTGGCGAGCATCTGTTTGAGAAAGGCGATCTGATCAAGGCGTTCCTCTACGCCCACATGGGCGAGGTGGAGGGAGATGAATTTGAGCGGCCCGGAGGGGTGGTCGATGACGGCCTCAAGCGCGGCGGTCTGGGTGTTGATGGGGTCGATCATCCGGCGTTTGGGCAGGGGCCATGTGCGCGACCACAGGATCGGCCAGCGTGACAGGATCATGGGGCCGAACTGGCGGCGTTTCGTGCGATGGCCGGGAAGGGCCATGTCAAAGGCCGGTGCGTAGACGCCATGATGATCGGGAAGCAGGTCGGCAAGCAGCGCGGGCTGATCATCGTGGTTGGTGCGGGACCAATGGCGATCCACCTCTTGGCACGCGATCAGGTCGCTGTGGCGCAGGGTGGCGGCCACACGCGGCAGATCGTAGCGGCCATCGCTGCCAAAGCCATACTGGATGTTGAAGCTGGTGACGATCATGGCGGCAGGCTAGCCGTGCCGCGCGTTTTGCACCAGTGCATCAAAGCGGGCTTTGCGCGGGGCGAGGATGTCGCCAAGGGCGGGGTCTGGGTCGATGGTGGCACGGATCGGCAGAGGGGCAGACAGCACGTCAAGCGGCGCCCCAGCGGCGACGGCGGCAAGGCGGGCCGCGCCTGCGGGGCCGCCGATATCGGACCGGGCAGGGAGAGCGACAGGCGCGCCGATGGCGGTGGCAATGAGGGTGGTCCAAAGCGTGGACCGGGTGCCGCCACCCACGGCGATGAAGCGGCGGGGCCTTGCGCCGACCGCGTGCTGCGCGGTGATGCAATCGGCGATCTGAAAAGCGACGCCTTCCATCGTGGCATAGCCCAGCATGGCACGATCAACGCCGGGATGCAGCCCTTCGATCCGGGCTGTGGCAGTGGGCAGGTTGGCGGGGGTGCGGATGCCGTTCAGGCAGGGCAGGAAAACGGGGGACGCGGCCTGTTTGGGGGTGGTGAGTGCAGCCGCCTCTGTCGCCAGAGCGGCGGCGGTGGTGCCGGACAGGCGGGCTGTCCAATCCAGCGCGGCGGTGGCCGACATGACGACGCCCATCGACAGGAATGTATCGGGCGCAGCGTGGGCCGAGGTAAGAAGGGCGTGTTGGGGGCCGGGGTGGAAGGCGGCGTCGACAATGCAGGTAACGCTGGAGGTGCCAAGGGTTACGACAGCGTCACCGGGCCGCGCGGCCCCTGCGCCAAGGGTGGCGGCCATATTGTCACCGGCGCCTGCGGCGACGGGGATACCGGGTTTCAGGCCCCAGCGATGGGCAAGCGCAGGGCGCAGGCCGCCTGCGGCCAGCCAGGGTTGGGTCAGCGGGGGAAGATGATCGGGATTCCAGCCTGCGATTTCGCATAGCTGGTGGTCCCATAGCCCGGTGCGGCAATCCATCAACTGCGTGCCGCCCGCATCGCTGGGTTCCGAGGCCAGATCACCTGTCAGGGCAAGGCGGACATAATCCTTGGTCAGCAGCAGCATCCGCGCATCGCGCATGACCTGTGGTTCGTGCCGCGCAAGCCACAGGAGTTTGGGTGCGGTGATGCCTGGGTCGGGGGTGCCGTTGGTGCGTTGGCCGATATCGGGGCAGCGGACGAGGAGATCGGCGCATTCGGCAATGCTGCGCTGGTCATTCCAGAGGATCGCAGGGCGAAGGGGTTTGTGCGCAGGGTCAAGGAGAAGGGCGCAGAGCATCTGGCCCGACAGGCCGATGGCAGCGACGGCCGACATCGGTTGTGGCGCGGTGGCCGTGAGTTGGTCGAGGCAGGACCAGACGGCGGCGACCCAATCATCGGCGTTCTGTTCCGACCAGCCGATATGGGGAATGGATATGGTGATGGGGTGGGATGCTTCGGCCAGGACGGTTTCGGCGTCTTGCAGGATCACGGCCTTTACGCCCGATGTGCCCAGGTCGATGCCGATGGTGCGGGTCATGCGGTGGCCTGTCTTGACCGGATGTGGGGTGAAGCGCCCCGAAGAGGGATCAGGGACGGGAAGCGGTGCAGGATCACGCGGGCCATAGCCAAGGTTATAGCAGGGCTGGTTGTTCGATGAAGGTGAATGTGGGTATCGGGGTGAATATTGGGGGCCAGTGTTGTGGACGGCTGGTGTTTCGGGGGTGGCCTTTGCGGTGGAAGCCTTGCAAGTTTGGGTGCGGGCTATGGGTGAGGGGGGCGGGACATGGACACGGCTGCGTTGATTTCCGGGGCGGTGGTGCGGTCGGCCACGGTGGCGGAGGTGTTGGTGGGGCGCGGAGTGCTGGCCGAGGCCGGGGCGCTGTTCCGGCGGAGGTTCGGCGGCGATCTGGCCTGCATCATCGCGGATGAAAACACCTGGGCGGCGGCAGGGGCGGCGGTAGAGGCATCCTTGCAGGCGGCGGGGGTGCGGGTGCGGCGGCATGTTCTGCCGGGGCGACCAAGGCCGAAACCGACGGTCGATCTGGCCGAGGCGCTGCGCGACGTGCTGGCCCTGGATCTGGCGGTGCCGGTGGCGGTTGGGTCGGGTGTGATCAATGATGTGGTGAAACATGCGGCCTTTGCCCTGGACCGGCCCTATCTGTGCGTTGGAACGGCGGCGAGCATGGATGGCTATACCTCGGCTGGGGCGCCGCTTTCGGAGCGGGGGTTCAAGAAAACCATTCCGTGCCGTCCGGCGCGGGCGGTGCTGGGCGATCTGGATGTAATCGCGGCGGCGCCCACCGAGATGACGGGGTGGGGCTATGGTGATCTGGCGGGAAAAGTGCCGGCGGGGGGTGACTGGATCATCGCGGATGCCCTGGGGATCGAGGCGGTGGATGACGTGGCCTGGCCTTTGGTGCAGGGCGGGTTGCGGGACTGGCTGGGCATGCCAGAGCGGATTGCAGCGGGCGACCCTGCGGCGCTGGAGGGGCTGTTCGGCGGGCTGACGGTGGTTGGGCTGGCGATGGAGTTGCATGGGTCATCGCGCCCCGCATCGGGGGCGGATCACCAGATCGCGCATCTTTGGGAAATGGATGATCTGGTGCTGGGTGGCGAACGGGTAAGCCACGGTGCCTGTGTTGCCGTCGGCTGTGTGATGGCGTTGCGGCTGTTTGACTGGCTGTTGGCGCAGGATCTGACGCGGCTGGATGTGGCGGCGGTTGTAGGGCGGGCGGCGACGCTGGACCAGAAGATCGGGGCGGTAGAGACGGCCTTTGGGCCGGGCGAGATTGCAGCGCGCGCGGTGCAGGAAGTGCGGGCAAAGCATGTGGAGGGGGCGGTGCTGCACGACAGGTTGCAGCGGCTTCGGGCAGGTTGGCCGGAGCTGGCGGCGCGGTTGCGGGCGCAGGTGATGCCGCCCGCCGATATGGTGGCGGCACTGCATCGGGCGGGCGCCCCTGCCGAGGCGGCGGAAATTGGCGTGGGCCGGGACTATCTGCGGCGCAGCACGCTGAACGCGCGATTCCTGCGAAGCCGGTATACGGTTTTGGACCTGCTGGAAGAATGCGGGATGCTGGAGGCTGCGGTGGAGTCGTGCCTGCCGCGGGATGGCGAGGGGTTGGCATGAGCTATGTCGAACAGGTTGCGCGGGCAGCCGAGGAGTTGCGGACCGCGGCGGCGGGGGTGGACCCTGCGGCGCTGACCGGCTGGGTTGCGGAGATGGCGGCGGCGCGGCGGGTGGTGTGCTTTGGCGTGGGGCGCGAAGGGTTGATGATGCGGGCGCTGGCGATGCGACTGTATCATCTGGGGCTGGATGCGCATGTGGTGGGGGATATGTCCTGCCCGCCGGTGGGGGTGGGTGACCTGCTGGTGGTCAGCGCGGGGCCGGGGGATTTGTCAACTGTGGCGGCGCTGGTCGGGGTGGCGCGGCGGGATGGCGCACGGGTGGCGTGCGTCACGGCGCAACCGGACGGGCCGGTGCCGGTGGCGAGCGACCTGGCGCTGGTGATCCCGGCGCAGACGATGGCGGATGATACGGGACCGACGGTGACGAGTGTCTTGCCGATGGGATCGGTGTTCGAGGGGGCGCAGTTTTTGGTGTTCGAGATGCTGATCCTGATGCTGCGTGAACGGCTTGGGGTTTCGCCGCAGGCGATGCGGGCGCGGCACACGAATCTGGAATGATCGGGATGCAGGACGCAGAGGCGGCGTTTCGGCGCTATGAGGCGGTGCGGGGCCGTTTACCGGTTGCACGATTCGCGGCAGAGGCGGCGTTTGCGCCCGATCTGGGCGCGGTGGCGGACCGGTGGGATGGGTTTGTGCTGGATGCGTTTGGAGTGCTGAACGTGGGGGATACGCCGATTCCCGGCGCGGTGGCCCGGATGGCCGCGTTGCGGGCGCGGGGCAAGCGGCTGTGCGTGCTGACCAATGCGGCGAGCTATACGCGGGCCGAGGCGTTGGAGAAATACCGGCGGCTGGGGTTCGATTTCGCGGCGCATGAGGTGGTGTCCAGTCGGGATGTGGCCGTGGCGCGGATCGGGGCGCTGATGCCGGGGGCGCATTGGGCGGCGATTGCGGCGGCGGGCGACGGGTTTGCCGATATTCCGGGGCGGGTGGGGGATGCGGTGGCGGACCCTGCGCTGTTCGAGGTGGCGGATGGGGTGCTGTTCCTGTCATCGGTGCGGTGGACGGCAGCGTTGCAGGCGCGGTTGATCGCGGCATTGTCGCGGCGGCCTGTCCCGGTGGTGGTGGCGAACCCCGATCTGGTGGCCCCGCGCGAGGACGGGTTTTCGCAGGAGCCGGGGCTGTTTGCGCATGACCTGCTGGATGCCATCGGGGGCAAGGTGCTTTGGTATGGCAAGCCCTTTGCCGATGGTTTCGCAGATGTCTGCGCGCAGATGGGGTTGCCGCCCGAACGGTTGGCGATGGTGGGCGATACGCTGCATACCGATGTGCTGGGTGGCAAAGCGGCAGGGATGGGGGCGGTGCTGGTGGCCGATCACGGGCTGTTCGCGGGGCGGGATGTGCGGGATTACATCACGCGGTCGGGGATCGTGCCGGATGTGGTGGTGGCGACCACTTAACGGCCCTGCGACAGCAGGTAGAGGATGGCCAAGGCCGCACCACCGGTGATGGCAGATGACCCAAGCCAGAAGGCCAGCCCAACCAGTTTTGGCAAGAGCCGGATCGCCATGAAGGCGGCAAGGAGGAACGTTCCGAGGCCGAGGAAAATTGCCATGCCATCGGGTGTGGCGCAGGGGCGCGGCGCTGTCGAGCGAGGAAACGCGCAGCGGCGATGATCTGCCACAAGCCGTTGGTCGACTCTGTTTCGGGAGTGAGTGGTGAGCCGGACAGGATTCGAACCTGTGACCCGCTGATTAAAAGTCAGCTGCTCTACCAACTGAGCTACCGGCCCCACGAGGGCGGTCATTAGTGACGACGCGCGGGGGGGTCAAGGGCAAAATCCGTGTGGGTCTGGATAAATCCGAGGCTCGGGCGTATATGGCGGGCATGTTGGAACAACGGCCCCTCGGTGGCCTGGCCTTTATGAAAATGCATGGGCTGGGCAATGACTTTGTCATCATCGACTCGCGCGGGGGCGGGGCGATGGTTACGGCTGGGCTGGCGCGGGCGCTGGGCGACCGGAACCGGGGGGTCGGGTTTGACCAGTTGGCCGAGATCCGCGATGCGGAGGGGGCCGATTTCGCACTGGATTTCTGGAACAGTGACGGGACGCGGGCCGGGGCCTGTGGCAACGCGACGCGCTGTGTATCAGACTACATGATGCGGCAGTTGGGGCGCGAGGCGGTGACGTTGATCACCGCGCGCGGCGGGCTGTCGGCGGTGCGGCGGGGGGATGGGCTGGTGTCCGTCAACATGGGTGCGCCGCAAGTGAAGTGGGATGAGGTGCCGCTGGCGCGGGAGATGGATACGCTGCATCTGCCGCTGGAGGGTGATCCGGTGGCGGTGGGGATGGGCAACCCCCATGCGGTGTTTTTTGTGCCGGATGCCGAGGCGGTGGATGTGGCGGCGCGGGGGCCGATGGTGGAGCATGACCCGCTGTTTCCGGCACGCACGAATGTGGAATTCGTTTCGGTCATTGCGCCCGATCATCTGCGGATGCGGGTGTGGGAGCGGGGGACGGGGATCACGCTGGCCTGTGGGTCGGGCGCCTGTGCGGTGGCGGTAGCGGCACATCGGCGCGGGCTGACCGGGCGGCGGGTGGTGATGGATGTGGATGGCGGGCGTCTGGAGATCGACTGGCGCGCGGATGGCGTCTGGATGACCGGGCCGGTGGCGCATGTGTTTGATGGCCGTTTGACGGCGGATTTTGTGGCGGCGGTCGGATGAACGCGCCCGTCTTTGCCACGCTGGGCTGCCGTCTGAACGCCTATGAGACGGAAGCGATGAAGGAGCTTTCCGCCGCTGCTGGGGTGGAGAATGCCGTCGTGGTGAACACCTGCGCGGTGACGGCGGAAGCCGTGCGCAAGGCAAAGCAGGAAATTCGGCGACTGTCACGGGAGCATCCGGGGGCGACGATCATCGTGACGGGATGCGCCGCGCAGACAGAGCCGGAGACATTCGCCGCCATGCCCGAAGTGGCGCGGGTGATCGGGAATACCGAAAAGATGCAGGCTGCCACATGGCAGGGGTTGCGCGCGCCCGTTCCCGGCGCAGACCTGATTGGCGTGACCGAGAAGGTGCAGGTCGATGACATCATGTCGGTGCGTGAGACGGCGGGGCATCTGATTGACGGGTTCGGGCGGCATCGGGCCTATGTTCAGGTGCAGAATGGGTGTGACCATCGCTGCACGTTCTGCATCATCCCTTATGGCCGTGGGAATTCGCGGTCTGTGCCTGCGGGCGTGGTGGTGGAACAGATCAAGCGGCTGGTCGGCAAGGGGTTCAACGAGGTGGTGCTGACCGGGGTTGACCTGACGTCCTGGGGGGCGGATTTGCCTGCGACGCCGCGTCTGGGCGATCTGGTGATGCGCATCCTGCGGCTGGTGCCCGATCTGGCGCGGCTCAGGATTTCGTCGATCGACAGCATCGAGGCGGATGAGGCGTTGATGGGGGCGATTGCGACAGAGCCGCGATTGATGCCGCATCTGCACCTGTCGTTGCAGGCGGGCGATGACCTGATCCTGAAGCGGATGAAGCGGCGGCATCTGCGGGATGACGCGATCCGGTTTTGTGAGGAAGCGCGGCGGTTGCGGCCCGACATGGTGTTCGGGGCGGATATCATCGCGGGCTTTCCAACCGAGACGGAAGAAATGTTCCAGCGGTCTGTCGACCTGGTGCGGGATTGCGGGCTGACGTTCCTGCATGTGTTTCCGTTTTCGCCCCGCAAGGGGACGCCTGCCGCGCGGATGCCACAGGTTCGTGGGCCTGTGATCAAGGAGCGCGCGGCGCGGTTGCGGGCGGCGGGGGATGCGGCGCTGGCCGCGCATCTGGCGGCGCAGGTGGGGGTTTCGCATCGCGTGCTGATGGAAGGGCCGCGCATGGGGCGGACGGAGCAGTTCGCGGAGGTGGATTTCGGCACGGATCAGCCGGAGGGGCAGATCGTGACGACGCGGATTGCGGGGTTCGCGGGCGGGCGGCTGGTGGCCTAACGGCGGATCGTGTCGCCCGGTTGCAGGGTTGGGAAAAGTTCGATCACCTCGCCCCCGATGGTGCCTTCGTGCTTGCCTGCGATGATTTCGGCAGAGCGGCGGCCGATTTCAAGGCGGCATGCATCCATCGTGGCAAGGCGGCGGGGCAGACCGTCGAGGAGTTCGACACCGTTGAAACCGGCAAGGCCGATCTTTCCCGGCACGTCGATGCCCTGGGCCAAGCAGTAGAGCAGTCCCCCTGCCCCGATCATATCGTTGGAGAAATACAGGAAATCGACGTCCGGGCTGCGTTTCAGGACGGCCTCGGTCATTTCGCGGCCCTTCAGAAGGGCAGAACCGCCGGAATAGAATTCGCGGTCGGCAAGCGTGAGGCCCGCTTTTGACAGCGCATCTTCGAACCCTTCAAGCCGCTTTTTCGCGCGATGGTCGTAGGGCATCATGGTGCCAAGAAAAGCGATGCGGCGGTAGCCTGCTGCGATGATCGCCTCTGCCATCTGGCGCCCGGCGCGGCGGTGGGAGATGCCTACCGCGCTGTCGACGGGGGTGCCGTCAATATCCATGATTTCCACGATCGGAATACCAGCCTGGGCCAGCATGGCGCGGGCAGCATCGGTGTGTTCCAGCCCCGCGACGATCATGCCGGAGGGGCGCCAGGACAGCATTTCATAGATCACCGTTTCCTCGCGTTCGGGCGAGTAATTGGTGACGCCGACGACGGGTTGCAGGCCGGTGTCTTCCAACGTGTCAGAGATGCCGGTCAACACTTCGGGGAAAACCATGTTGGAGAGCGAAGGGATGATGACGCCCACAAGGTTGACACGTTGGGAGGCCAACGCCCCGGCGATCTTGTTGGGAACGTAGCCGAGGGTGCGCGCCGCCTCTAACACCCGTTCGCGGGTGGCATCCGATACGTCGCCCCGGTTGCGCAGGACGCGGCTTACGGTCATTTCGCTGACACCCGAGGCTTCGGACACGTCGCGGAGGGTAAGGGTGCGGCGGGGATCGAAGCGGGGGGGGGTTGTCACGGGGCGGTGTCCTGCAATCGCGTGTTGCACCCATTGTTAGACCTAAACAAGGGACTTGTCCAAGGGCCGATGCCGGGTTATGTTACCGCTAACAGCCGCTGTTTCAGTGCTGGCGATATCCTGCGCGTCCTGCAAGCTCTCAAACCTGACGCAAGGGACATGAAGGGGGAAGCGGTGGGCCAAAAATTCGCTTCCCCCTTTTTCTTTTTTAACGCACCTGACCGCGACGGTTGCACGGGAATCTGTTTTCGCGCATCAAGGCGGCGGTTGGTCCCGTAGCTCAACGGATAGAGCGTCCCCCTCCTAAGGGGAAGGTTGCAGGTTCAAGTCCTGCCGGGATCGCCAGTTTTACAGATGTCGGTTTCAACGGAGCCGTGGGCGGGTGTCGCATTGACCAGCGCCCTGCCCTGCGTGCCTTATGGAACAGCGATGGAGGCTGGCATGGCGAGCGTGGTGGAGGAGATCGGCGGAGAGCCGGTCGTGCGGGCGCTGGTGGAGCGGTTTTATGACCTGATCGAGACGGCACCAGAGGGGGCGCGGATCCTGGACCTGCATTTTCAGGGGCATGGGATTGCCCATGTGCGGGCCGAACAGTTTGATTTCCTGAGCGGGTTCTTTGGCGGGCGGCGGTATTATGCAGAGCGACACGGGCATATGAACCTGCGCGAGATTCATGCCCATGTGCCGATCCGTGAGAGGGATGCCGAGGATTGGCTGGCCTGCATGGGCCGCGCGCTGGATGACATAGGCATCCAGGGGCCGGCGCGGGGGCGGATCGACGCGGCTTTTGACCGCGCCGCCCGGATATTGGTGAACTGTTAGAAGTCGAGGTTTTCGACGTTCAGCGCGTTCTGCTGGATGAATTCGCGGCGGGGTTCCACGACATCGCCCATCAGTTTGGTGAAGATGTCATCGGCTTCGGCCAGATCGTCCACCTTGACCTGCAACAGGGTGCGGGCATCGGGATCGAGCGTGGTTTCCCAAAGCTGTTCCGGGTTCATTTCGCCCAACCCCTTGTAGCGTTGCAGCGAGAGGCCCTTTTCGCCTTCGGCCAGCACGGTTTTCAGCAGATCGGTGGGGCCGTGGACGATCTGTTCACGGTCCTTGCGCACAAGGCGGGCGGGATCGCGGTAGAATTCACGCTGCGGGCCAGAGATGGAGGAAAGTTTGCGCGCCTCGCCCGACCGCAGGACCGCACCGTCAAGGGTGCGCAATTCTTCGACCCCGCGCAGAATGCGCGACAGGCGGATCCCGTGGTCCTGGGTGATGCGGCCGGTCCAGCCCTTTTCATATTCGGCGGCCACCAGATCAAGGCGACGGGCGACCGTATCGGCCACGGCCTGAAGATCGGCGTCGGCGCGGCCCGGATCAAAGGCCCCGGCGATGGCCGCCTGTTCCAGGATATTGCGGGGGTAATGGGTTGGAAAGGCATCCAGAACGCGGCGGAAGGACCGCGCGCCTTCTAGCACGCGGGCAAGATCGTTCCCGGCGATTTCCTGACCGTCATTCAGGCGCAGGACAGCATCCTGCGTGCCCATTTCGACAAGGTAATCCTCTAGCGCGGCCTGATCCTTCAGATACACCTCGGATTTGCCACGCGCGACTTTGTAAAGCGGCGGTTGGGCGATGTAGAGATAACCACCTTCGATGATTTCGGGCATCTGGCGGAAGAAGAAGGTCAACAACAGCGTGCGGATATGTGCGCCGTCGACATCGGCATCGGTCATGATGACGATCTTGTGGTAGCGCAGTTTTTTCACATCGAATTCGTCACGCCCGATGCCAGTGCCCATCGCCGTGATAAGGGTGCCGATTTCCTGGCTGGCAAGCATCCGGTCAAAGCGGGCGCGTTCGACGTTCAGGATTTTGCCGCGCAGGGGCAAGACAGCCTGATTGGCGCGCGAGCGGCCCTGTTTGGCGGAGCCACCTGCGGAGTCACCCTCGACCAGGAACAGTTCGGACTTAGCCGGATCGCGTTCCTGGCAATCGGCCAGTTTGCCGGGGAGGGAGGCCACATCCAGCGCGGTCTTGCGGCGGGTGAGTTCGCGCGCCTTGCGGGCGGCTTCGCGGGCCAGCGCCGCCTCGATGATCTTGCCCACGATGATGCGGGCGTTGGCCGGGTTTTCTTCGAACCATTCGGCCAGCTTTTCGTTGACCAGGTTTTCGACGGCGGGCCGCACCTCGGACGAGACAAGCTTATCCTTGGTCTGGCTGGAGAATTTGGGATCGGGCACCTTGACCGACAGGACGCAGGTCAGCCCTTCGCGGGCGTCGTCGCCGGTGAAATCGACCTTTTCCTTTTTCGCAATGCCAGAGGATTGGGCATAGGCGTTGATCGTGCGGGTCAGCGCGCCGCGAAAGCCCGCCATATGGGTGCCGCCGTCGCGTTGCGGGATGTTGTTGGTGAAGGGAAGGACGTTTTCGTGATAGCTGTCATTCCACCACATCGCCACTTCGACGCCGATGCCGTTCTTTTCACCGACCATGTAGATCGGTTCCGGCATGATCGAGGATTTGGAGCGATCAAGGTATTTTACGTATTCGCGGACGCCGCCTTCGTAGAACAGTTCCGTATGCAGGGGTTCGGCGGGGCGTTCGTCTTCGACGATGATCCGCACACCAGAATTGAGGAAGGCCAGTTCGCGCAGGCGGTTTTCCAGCGTCTTGAAGCTGTAATCGAGGTTGGAAAACGTGCCATCGGGGATGTTGGTCTTGGCGCTGGCCAGAAAGCGCACCTGCGTGCCGCGCATGCCGGGGGCGGGGCCGACAGGATGGACATGGGTGACGCATTCCCCATGTTCAAAGCGGGCGCGGTATTCGGTTTCATCCCGCCAAACGGTAAGTTCCAGCCATTCCGACAGGGCGTTGACGACGGACACGCCCACGCCGTGCAGGCCGCCCGACACCTTGTAGGCATTGCCACTGTCATCGGTGTTGTTGAATTTGCCGCCTGCGTGAAGCTGGGTCATGATGACCTCGGCCGCGGAGACGCCCTCTTCCTGATGGATGTCGACGGGGATGCCGCGGCCATTGTCGCGGACCGATACGCTGGAATCCGCGTGGATTTTCACCGAAACGGCGGTGGCGTGGCCGGCCAATGCCTCATCAATGCCGTTGTCGACGACTTCGTAGACCATGTGGTGCAGGCCCGACCCATCGTCGGTGTCGCCTATATACATGCCGGGGCGTTTGCGAACCGCCTCTAACCCTTTGAGAACCTTGATGGAATCGGCGCCGTATTCGGCGGGTTTCTTCGCGGCTTCGGCCATAGGTTGGTGATCCCTTGAATTGCCCGCGATTTATAGCGGCTGGGGGTGGGAATGTCACGCCTTGGACACAAGATATTGCGTCAGGTGAAGGGGATGATGAGGCCCACGAGGATCAGCAGGATACCCGAGCCGATATTCAGGCGGCGGACGCTTTCGGGGCTGGAAAGCAGGCGGCGCGCGCGGTCAAGGAACCAGGCGAGGCCAAGGTTGCCAAGCATCGGGATGAAGGCGGAAATGGCGATGATGGCGATGATGTCGGGGGTTTGCAGGCTGCCCAGATCGAAGAACCCCGGCAGCGCGCCCATGTAGAAGAGGATGGCCTTGGGGTTGCCGATCACGGCGGCGACGCCGACCGAAAAGCCCGCCCAGAGACCCGGTTTGGTGAGGCGGGAATCTGCGTTCAGTGTGGCGGCGGGTTTGCGGATGAGCATCACGCCCATGAAAATGAAGATACCCGCCGCAACCCAGCGCAGGGCGGCCAGGTAATCGCCCCAGGCGCTTTCGATCCAGGTCAGGCCGAGGATGGCGGCAAGGGGCCAGATCAGATCGCCCAGCGCGACGCCCACGGCCAGCGGCCATGCCCCCGCCATGCCACCCGACAACGCGCGGGCGGTGAGTGCCACCCAGACCGGGCCGGGAACGGCCCAGAGCGCGGCCATGCCGCCCGCGTAAAGGAGGAGTTGGTAGGCGGTGACGGTCATGGTGCATCCGGCAGGGTAAGGGTGCCGTCTGCTGCCAACGGCCAGAAGGGATTGCAGGCCACTTCCCAGACATGGCCATCGGGATCGGCCCAATAGCCGGAATAGCCGCCCCAGAACACCTTTTCCGGGGCTTTCAGCGCGGTGCCACCTGCGGCGAGAGCGGCGGCGAAGGCTTGGTCCACCTCGGCCTCGGTCGCAAAGTTCTGGGCGAGGGTGACGGCACCGGTCCCAAGTAGGGTGTCGGGGCGACCCTGATCGGCGGCAAGGTCGGACAGGCCGAATAGGGCGAGTGCCTGACCGTGAAGCTGGAAGAAGGCGGTGGAGGGTTGGCTTTGGCTGTGTTCCTGCCAACCCAGACGCGCATAGAAGGCGCGGGCAGCGGGCAGGTCGGCCACGCCAAGGGTGATCAGGGTAACGCGCTGGGGTGTCATGTTAGGGTGACCTTGGACAAGCCGCCCTGTTCGACGACGGTGACGTTCTGCGCCCGCGCGCCCAGACTGTCAAACAGCCCCGGTTCGGTGCCTGTCATCAAAGCCTGTGCGCCCAGCGCGCAAATTTCATCATACAGCGCGGCGCGGCGGTTTTGATCGAGATGGGCGGCCACCTCATCCAGCAGCAGGATCGGGGGGGTGCCCAGATCAGCAGCAAGGGCGCGGGCGTTGGACAGGATAAGCGAGATCAACAGCGCCTTTTGTTCGCCAGTCGAGCATTGATCGGCGGGAACGCCTTTGGCGGTGTAAACGGCGGACAGGTCGGCGCGGTGGGGGCCGATCAGGGTGCGGCCTGCTGCCATGTCGCGGCGGCGATTGTCGGCCAGCGCAGGGGCAAGGTCTTTGGGCGTATCGTGCCCCTCTGGCCCGATCAGCGACAGGGCGGCGGCGGGGAAGGCGGTTTCGGCACCGGATTGCGCGGCGGCGATGCGGTTAAGGGCGTGGTGGCGGTTGGACGTGATTTGCGACGCGGCCTCGGCCATCTGGGATTCCAGCGCCGAATACCAATGCGCGTCGGTGACCATGTCCTTGAGCAGGCGGTTTCGGTCGCGCATCGCCTTTTCATAGGCCAGCACCGCATCCGCATGATCGGGCGCAAAGCTAAGCGTCATGCGGTCAAGAAAGCGGCGGCGGCCTTCGGCGGCCTCGATCCACAGCCTGTCCATCGCGGGGACAAGCCAGAGGATGCGGAGGATACGGCCAAGGGCCACCTGGGTGGCGGGTTTGCCGTCAATGCGGACCTGACGGGGGGTGGCGCCTTCGGCGAAGGTTTCAAGGTCATGGAAAGGGGATGCGGTTTCGGCGCGGATCTTCCAGCCGAGGGATTCCGGTTTGCGCGCGAGTTCATCCGACCCTGCGCGGCGCAGGCCACGGCCGGGGGAGAGCAGGGAGACGGCCTCCAAGATATTGGTCTTGCCCGCACCATTGGGGCCGGAAATGGCGACAGGGCGGCCGTCAAAGGCCAGCCGCGCCGCGCGGTGACTGCGGAAGTGGGACAGGGTGAGGGTGGCGATGGTCAGGCCCATACGCCCGGATTAGCGGCAAGAGGGGGGACAAACAAGAAAGCCCCCGCCTTTGGCGAGGGCTTGTCTGCATCGGGCATTCCGGATGGCCCCGAAGGGTCTTGAATTGGATGGTTTCCCAGAGCCAGAACAACGGTGGCCGTCACACCCGCATCGGCATGACGACATAGACCGCCGACATGTCATTGCCTTCGCGCATCAGGGTGGGGTCGCCGGAGGAGTTGAACAGGAATACGGCGTTTTCGCGGTCTACCTGGCTGGCGATTTCCAGCAGGTATTTGGCGTTGAAGCCAATTTCCAGCCGTTCATCGCCATAGGCGACGGCGAGTTCCTCTTCGGCGGCGCCGCTGTCGGGGGCGTTGACAGAGAGGATCAGGCGGTCTTCGTCCAGGCTGAGTTTCACGGCGCGCGAACGTTCCGACGACACGGTGGCGACGCGGTCCACGGCTTTGGCAAATTCGGAGGCGTCCACCTCAAGCCGCTTGGTGTTGCCGGTGGGGATAACGCGGGTGTAGTCGGGGAAGGTGCCGTCGATGACCTTGGAGGTCAGGGTGATCGCCGGGGTGGCGAAGCGGACCTTGGTTTCCGACACCGACACCGCAATGGCGGCATCGTCATCATCCAGCAGTTTGCGCAATTCGCCCACCGTCTTGCGCGGGACGATCACGCCGGCCATGCCCTGCGCGCCTTCAGGAAGGGGGGCGTCGATACGGGCAAGGCGGTGGCCATCGGTGGCCACGCAGCGCAGGACAGGGCCGTCTTCGCCCGTGGCGGTGTGCATGTAGACGCCGTTCAGGTAATAGCGGGTTTCTTCCGTCGATATGGCAAATTTCGCTTTGTCGAACAGGCGGCGCAGCACGCCTGCGGGGGCAGAGAAATTGGTCGAATATTCCGACGATGCCATGACGGGGAAGTCTTCTTTCGGCAGCGTCGCAAGGCTGAAGGTGGAGCGGCCTGCGGTGATGGTCAGGCGGCCGGAAGCCCCGTCTTCGGTCAGGTTGACCAATGCACCATCGGGCAGTTTGCGCACGATTTCATGCAGCATCACCGCGGAAACGGTGGTTGCGCCGCCGCGTTCCACCATTGCGGGCGCGCGATCCAACACCTCGATATCCAGATCGGTGGCGCGGAAGCTGACCTGATTTCCATCCGCTTCGATCAGCACGTTGGCAAGGATCGGGATCGTGTTGCGGCGTTCGACAACGGATTGCGCCTGTGCCAGCGCCTTGAGCAGCGTGCCGCGTTCGATCGAGAGTTTCATGTCACTATCCCCATGCTCTTGCCCCGACATCGTGCAGTGTCCGGGGAGGCAGAAAGTAGCCAATTCCGGGCGGTTCACAAGCGGTTTGCCGCGCTGTCATGGCGGTTTTTGCATCGGGGCGGCGGCATTGTCGCGCGAAAAATGCCGGGCGGGCCGCACGTAAGGGGCGGGTGCGGAAGATTTGGTCAGCTTTGGCGTGGTTCGGTCCAAAGGGATGGTCAGCGTTCGCGCAATGCCTCGGTCCCACGCCAAAGCGGTTTGGTGAGGTAGGTCAGGATGGTCTTGCCGCCGGTCTGAAATTCCACCTCGGCCTGCATGCCGGGGCGGATGGCTATGGATTTCTGGCGGTCGGTCAGGGCATCCAGATCGACGCGCAGGGTGACACGGTAATGTGGTTCGGCATCGCGGGCGCGTTCGTCGCGGAAGGTATCGGCCGAGATGAAGGTGACTGTCGCGGGCAGGGTGCCCCAGATGGCATAATCATAGGCCGACAGTTTTACGGTGGCCTTCTGCCCTTCGCGCAGTGGGGCGATGTCGGCGGGTTTGACCTTTGCCTCGACAAAAAGGCCGGTGTCGAGGGGGATGATCTGAAGGATTTCTTCGCCCGGTCGCACAACGCCGCCGATGGTTGTTACCGCGATGCGGTTGACGATGCCGCGCATCGGGGCGGTGAGAGTGGTTCGGGAAAGCTGATCCTGGGACAATTTCAGGCGCTGGCGAAGGGAGGCGAGTTCGGCTTGGGTCTTGGCATAGTCGTCGGCGCGGGCGAGTTCGGCCTGTGTCGTGACTTCATCCAGCCTTGCGCGGGCATCGGCAAGGGCCTTTTCGGCGCGGGTCAGTTCGATTTCCGGGGCAAGGCCACGGTCGGCCATGCGGCGGACCATATCCTGTTCCTGCGCGGCCTGATCCAGCACCGCACGCGCCCCGGCAATACGGGAGGACAGGTCGCTGCGGCGGGCGGTGAGCAGGGTCTGTTCCGAGGCCACGATATCGGGGACGCGGGCCGCCAATTCGGGGGGCGGGGAAAAGCTGTCCTGTTCGGCCAGCTCTGCCTCAAGGCGCAGGCGGCGGATGTCATGGGCGGCGATTTGATCGGTCAGGTCATCGACGGTGGATTGATATTGCGTGCCGTAAAGACGGGCGAGGATGTGGCCCGCATCGACCGTGTCGCCCTCTGTCACGTTGAGTTCGGCGAGGATGCCGCCTTCAAGGTTCTGGATGATCTGGGGGCGCGAGGACGGGACGATCTGGCCGGGGGCGCGGACGATTTCCTCGACCCAGGCAAAGGCGGCCCAGAGGAGGAAGGCGGCGACGGTGGCGGCGATCAGGCGCACAGTCCAAGATGGGTGGTGGCTGCGGCGATCCAGCGGGGGGTCGAAGGTGGCATGGGTCATCTTGCAGACTTTGCCAAATGGGCCAGCACGGCATCGCGGGGGCCATCGACGGCGAGGCGGCCGTTTTGCAGGATCAGCGTGCGGGTGGTGAGTTGCAGGATGGGCACGCGGTGGGTGGCGATGATGGCGGTGCGTCCATGCAGCCAATGCGACAGGCGCGAGACGAGGGTCGCCTCCAGCGTCTGGTCCAGTGCGGCGGTGGGTTCATCCAGCAGCACAACGCGCGGATTTTGCAGCCAGAGCCGCGCCCATCCCATTGACTGGCGCTGGCCGACGGACAGGCCTTCGCCCATTTCACGGATTTCCAGATCAAGGCCACGCGGGTGGCCGCGCACGAAGGGGCCGAGGCCAGCGAAATCCAGCGCGGCAAGGAGGCGGTCATCATCCCGTTCCAGATCGGACATCGACAGGTTGTCGCGCAGGGTGCCGGAAAACAGCCGGACCTCTTGCCCCAGATAGCCGACATGGCGGCGCAGATCGCGGGGGTGGATTTGTGACAGGTCCACCCCATCAAGCATGATGCGCCCTGCCCCCGGTTCGTAAAGGCCCGCGAGGAGTTTCAGCAGGGTGGATTTGCCCGAGCCGTTGGCACCGAGGATGGCAGCGTGCTGGCCTGCGGGGATGGCCAGGGCCGGGACATCGACGGTGGGGGCGGCATCGGGGCTGTAGCGGAAGCTGAGTTCGCGCAGGTCGAATTGGCCGGAAACCGTTTCGCGGCGCAGGTAGCGGCGGGCCGGGTCTTCGGCCTGTTGGGAGCCAGCGATGGCCTCTAGCCCTGTCAGCGCGGCCTTGACCTGTGACCAGCGGGCGAGGGTTGCGGAAAGCTGGGTCAGGGGCGCAAGGGTGCGGGCAGTGAGCATGGAGACGGCGATGATGGTGCCCACCGTGAAGTTGCCGGCAAAGACCATATAGGTGCCGATCAGGATGACGGCGATATAGGTGGCCTGTTGCACGGACTGCGCCCATGAGCCGAGAAGCGTGGTCAGATGACGCTGATCCGAGGCGCGCAGGGCGGAGAGTGCGACAAGTTCGCCCCAAAGCCGGCGGACGCGATCTTGCCCCCGCTGGGTGGTGAGGGTTTCATGTTCGAAAACAGCCTCATACAGCAGTTTGGCAGCTTTGGTATTCGCGCCCTGGGTAGAGTTCGTCAGTGCGACCATGCGGGATTGAAGCAGAAAGCCGGGGGCCACCATGAGGATACCACCAAGCACCAGCACCCAGACAAGGTTGCCGCCGATCATCGCCACGAGGGCCAGGAAAATCACCAGGAAGGGCAGATCGGCCAAGGTGCCGATGGTGGACGCGGTAAAGAATTCGCGCACAGAGCCGAAATCGCGCATCGCGCCGAACACCTGAGACGGCCGGCGTTCGCCGGGGGCGGCGCGCATCCCCAGAAGGCGCTGCATCAGGCGGTCTTGCACGGCGAGTTCGATCTTGCGCCCGGTATTGTCCATCAGCGCGGCGCGGGCAATGCGGAGTGCGCCGTCGAACAGGATTGCCAACAATGCGCCAAAGGTGAGCACCCAAAGCGTGGGTTCGGATTGGTTGGGGATCACCCGGTCATAGATTTGCAGGGCATAGAGGGCGATGGCGGTGGCGAGGATGTTGGCGGTAAGGGAGGCGGCGGCAACCTCTATCATCGGTCGGCGGTGGTGGCGGAATTCGGACCAGAACCAGTGCGGGGCTTCTTCGGGTTCGGCGTGGCGGGCCACGACCTCGGCAAAGGGGAGGCGGACGCGCAGCACCCAGCCGCTGTGATGGGCGGTGAAATCGGCAAGCGGCACATCGGCGCTGTGGTCATCGGTGGTGGGGTCGTAGATCGAAAGTGTGCCCGCATCACGCGACAGGACAAGCACGATCTGGCCAGTGGCCATTTCGGCCAGTGCGGGCAATGCGCCAAGGGCGGGATCATGGTCAAGCGCCACGGAATAACCGGCGCGGCGGAAGGCGGCAGAAAGGTGGTCAAGGCCGGGGCGTTCAGGTGCGCCAGTGGTGGTCAGCAGATCAACCACATCCGACGTGAGGAGGCGACCGCCAAGGCGTGAGGACAGGACAGCGGCCAGTTCTGCACGGGCGCGCAAGGGGGTGGCGACGGGTGCCGAAGTTGCGGGGGCAAAGGGAACAGTCGGGCCTTGCCCGCTGCGTGCAGGGTGCATGTCGAAGGATACGACGCGCGGGGCCTGCGGTGCCGTCATAGACGGCCCCCATCCACCAAAGCCCCGGCATCGCGGGCAAGTTCAAGTTCCAGCCGCGCAATTTCAAAGGGGAAGGCGGCCTGATCCCGTTCAAGCCGCGCGGCGGCGGCAGTTTGGGCGGTGAGGTCGGTCAGGCTGCGGCGGCCAACGGTGTATTGTTCGGTATAGAGATCAAGGTTGCCCAGGGTTTGGCGCAAAACGTCGGCCCCCTGTGACTGGCGGGTGCGCAGTTGTGCGATGCGGCCCTGCAGTTCGGTGCGGCGGCGGTTGGCGGTTTGCTGCTGTTCGGCCGTCTGGCGGGCGACAAGATCGGGGGTCGCGTTGGCGGCGGCCAGGGTGGCAGGGCTGCCCAGTCCAAGCCGCACGCCACCGAGGCCAAGGCCAGGTGTGATGCCATCTTCGGACAGAGTTGCATTGGCGGACAGGCCCGGCAGGGCATTGGCGCGGGCGATCCGGGCATTGGCAAGGGCGGTGGAACCTTCGGCCTTGGCCTTGAGGACCGACAGGGCGTCTGTGTCCGGGGTGAAGGGCAGGGGGTCAAGACCGGTCAGATTGTCGGGTGGGGTATGGCCAGCCAGGGCGGCAAGATCGGCCAGAGCCTGTGCGCGGGTCTGGCTATCGGCGGCAAGGGTGGCCTGCATTTCGGCGATGGTCTGCGCGATGATCTGTGCTTCGCTGCGGTCTGAAAGGCCGCCGTCAATGCGGGCCTGCACGATGTCATGCAGAGCCAACAGGCGGGCATTGGCGCGGGCGGCGATGGCAGATTGCGCGCGGGCCTGTTCGGCGGTGAGGTAAAGCGAAAGACCTTCGTGGAGGCGGGCGTTCTGGCGGGTGGCAAGGGTGATGGCGGCCAGATCAACCTCTGCCGCGGCACGGGCGCGTTCGGCCTGACGGCGGCCATGATCCAGAAGGGGTTGATCGACCACCAGTTGCGCGGCAAGCCCGGCAAGGCTGTTGAGGGTGAGGGCGGGCGCGATGGTGGGCCAGCCATTTCGGGAAGCCGCCTCGGCCCGCAGGCGGGCAAGACCCAGTTCAGCGGCATCGGCACCGGGATTTGCGGCAAGAACGGCATCGGCCACGCGGGCATAGCTGCCTTGGGGTGGAAGAACCGATCGGCGCGCAGCCAGATCGGCGATGATGGGGGAGGCGGTGCCGTGGTCCGAGGCGAGACGCTGGCGCAATGCGGGATCGGCGGGGGCCTGCGCCCTGCCGAAAGCCAGCATCGAGGGCGGCTGCAACCCGCCCTGACACCCGGAAAGCAGCACCGCCACGGCCAGAAGCGCCCCGGAAACAACGCGGGGGTGGAGGAGCGGTGCCGCTCTGGCCGATGCAGTTGGACGGCGGGCGGGGATCATGGGGGATGCCCTTAGATCACGGTCCGGGTCACATCATCTTCGATCATCACGCGCGCGCCGCTATCGCCCAGAGTGTAGATGTCATAGAGCGCGCCGTTGATCGTTTGGTTATGCTGGACGTTGGTCACGTTTTCCAGCGTGACCTGATCGGTCGATTCGCCCTTTATCACCAAGGTCTGATCCGGGCCGGTCAGCTGTTCGAGTTGCTGCGCCGAAAGGGTGAGGCGGGCATCGGGCGCACGGGTCAGGTCGATTGCGGTGAAGTCAAAATTGTCCAGCCCATCGCGGGTCAGGTCGACGGTGGCACCCGTGGCGGTATTCTTGATGAAAAGGGTGGTCGCCTCATTCCCCGCGACATCGCGTGTGTTGATGACGAGGTAGCTGCCATCGGGGACGGTCTGACCGTTCTGGAAGCGGTAGGCATCTTCGTTGAAGAAGCTGTCATGCGTTTCGGTGGAGTTCAGGGCTGTCGGTGCGCCCATCGCATCCACGCGGTGGAAGCTGTATTGATCATTTGTCGCGGTGGTTGTCAGCCCACGCATCGCCCCCGCCACATCCTGCGTTTCGATAACGATGGGCGTTCCGGGAAGGATCGTATCGACGGCAAAATTCTGGGTGAAGGGACCGCTGATGTTGCCTGCCGTGTCTGTGGCAGTGATAGAAACTGGAATGCCGCTGCGTTCGCCTGTGGGGATCTGATCGGGCGTGAAGGTGACGGTCCATGTGCCGCTATCGCCGACAAGCACGCTGCGGGCGTGGCCGTTCATCGTGACGTTGACGGTTGATCCGACCTCGGCCCGGCCTTCGACGGGCAGGCCGATGGCATGTTCGCGGGCGTTCAGGATGGTGTCGGTGCCGGTGCCAAGGCGGATGTCGGCGGCGTTGAAATCTGCGACGACGGTGTCGATGCCGATGGTCCGCTGTTGCGGCAAGGCCGTGTTGCCCTGTGCATCGGTGGCTGTGGCGGTGATGGTCGCGCTGGCGGCGTTGCCTTGTGGCAAGGCGCTTGCGGGAACCGTGGTGGACCAGGTGCCGCCCTGCGTGGCGCTGCCGGGGATGGTGAAGGACCAGGTGCTTCCTGCAACCGCAACAACGACGCTTGAGCCGGGTTCTACGGTGCCTTCCACAAGGACGCCAGCGTTGCGTTCAGCGGCGTTCAGCACCGTGGCATCGCGGGGGCCATCGTTGGCGGTGCCGACCAGATCAGGGGCGGCAAAGGTGAAGTTGCCGACCGATGTGTCCACCGTGAAGGTGCGTGTTTCCGTGGCGCTGCGGTTGTTGGCAGTATCCACAGCATAGGCGGTGATGGTGCCAGCCTGCCCGTCTGTCAGCCCGGCCAATGAGGCGGGGGTGAAAGTATAGGCCCATTTGCCATCATTGCCCACGATAGCCGGGCCATGATCTGTGCCGTTGAGGTTAAGGAATACACGGGCGCCAACCTCGCCTTCACCGTCCAGGGTGAAACCGGCACGCTGTTCGGAACTGGACAGGATGCGTTCGGTGCCAACAGGGGATGCTTCGACGGAAAGGTTGGTTTCCAGGTCGATCCGCACCGGGCGTGGCGGGCTTTCGGCCTTGTTGCCTGCGGCATCCCAGGCGGTGACGGTGATCGTGCTGTCGCGTGTGATTGTGCCTGCGGACCCGGCGGGGAACTGGATGGACCAGGTGCCGTTGCCGTTCAGGATAGCGGGGACGGGTTGGCCAAGCCACTGCACCTCGACCCGCGTGGCATCTGCGGGGACTGTGCCGGTAAGGGTGAGGGTGCCGTTTGATTCCGACAGGTTCACCACGTTGTTACCTGCGAAGTCGGCGGGATCGATGGCGACCGACATCTGGGTATCGACGCGGAAAGAGCCGGGCCGCTGGGTCGGGTTGCCTGCGGCATCAACCGTGGTGGCGGTAAAGGTGTAGGTGCCATCCGTCAGGGTGTTTGCCGCGATGGGGTGGGACCAGACACCGTTGCCATTCGCTGTGACCGAAATGGTGCCGGGGATGCCCTGGATGGACAGGGTAACAGTTGTATTGGCCGTTGCGGTGCCGCTGATCAGAACCTGTGACTGGCTTTCTTCGCGGTTGACCAGGTTGTCGCCAGACACGTTGTTCACGGCGAGCGGCGGGGCGATGGTATCCAGCACGATGGTTTCGGTCAGGCTGCGTGTGTTGCCAAGGCGGTCGCTTGCCACGATGGTCACCGACTGCGTGCGTTCACCCCCTGCGATTTCCTGCGGGGTGAAGGTGATGGTCCATGTGCCATCGGGGTTCATCGTGGCGGGACGGGTGATCGCGCCCGGAGTGCCGGGGGTGCCAAGCGTGACATTGACCGTGGCGCCTGGTTCGCTGGTGACGCCGATGGTGACGCCGTTGGCGTATTCGGCAAGGTTTTCCACAGCGCCCGTGGATTGCGTGCCTTCGGTTGCGGCGAGGGTGGGGGGCGTCATGTCGATGATGAAACCGCCGCCGGTCAACGTGTCGGTTGCGCCGCCGCCCGTGAAGACGGCGGTTGCGGTATGGGTGCCATCAGCGGGAAGTGTGGGGCCAGAGAAGCCTGCTGTCCAGGTTCCGTCGGCCGCCACTGTTACGGTTCGGGTTTGTGTGCCGATGGAAACGGCCACGCTGTCGCCGGGAATGCCGGTGCCGCTTACGGTGATTGCGGGTTGGGCGGTATTCGTGGTGATGGTCGTGCTGGTACCGGCACCATCAATGCTGCGGGAAAAGGTTGGGCCGCCGCCACCCGTATCACCGCCACCCGTATCACCGCCGCCCGTATCACCGCCACCTGCGCCGCCACCGCCGCTGCCGCCACCCAGCAGGGCAGCGCCACCTATGACCGCGGCACCTGCGGCACCTGCCCCGCCCCATCCAAGCAGTGCGGGAGCAAAAATGCCCATTCCGGCAGGATCATCTTCACCCGTTCCCGCAAGGGTGACCACCGGATCGCCATTGTCAAAGCGCAGATCGCCAAGCGGGCTCCACTTTTCGTG
The DNA here is from genome assembly GCA_958439195.1 of uncultured Paracoccaceae bacterium. Taxonomy (GTDB): domain Bacteria; phylum Pseudomonadota; class Alphaproteobacteria; order Rhodobacterales; family Rhodobacteraceae; genus Paragemmobacter. The sequence goes on along the minus strand of OY288151.1, from coordinate 157,450 downwards.
GCCTGCGGCGAGCGAGAAATTCGCCACGAGGATGCCATCGCCCGGATCTGCAAGGGCGACCTCTGTCACCATGCCGTCGCTGGAGAGATAGAGTTGATTGGGGTTGTCCACAGGGGCATCGAACCAGTCGGCCACCGTGATCGTGCGCCCGTCGGACAGTTCGATCAGCAGATCGTTGCCAGACCGAGTATAGCCGATGACGCTTTGTGGTGTGAGGTTCAGCGACAGCTTGTCGCCCAGACCAGCCTGAATGAAAGTGCTTTGGCCGGGGCCTGCCACGTCGCCATAAGTGGTTCCGCCCGCAGATGTGCGGACGGCGAAATCAATCGCCGAACTCATACTAAATACTCCGCCTCAACCGCCGGAAATGTGCCGGCGCACCGCTCTTGATTGGCCCTTTTTGGTGGGCCTTGCAAAAACGCATAGCCTCAAATCCGTGTGAATTCCAGCACTTTTCGAACCATCCTGCGCGGGATGGTTGTGCCACGGCCCCCGATATGACGAAAAAGACTCAGTCCCCGGCGAAAGGCGCGATCAGCGCAGGCGTTGGCCCGCTGCATCAAAGTGGAAAGCGCGGGCTTCATCCGGGGAAAGATGGACCGCCTCATCTACGGTATAGTCATGTTCGCCGAACAGGCGCACGGTCAGCAGGCCGTGCGGTTCTGTATGGGCATAGACCAGCGTTTCACCCCCCAGTTTTTCAACGTGGCTGATGCGGCCGGGGATGCGACCAGCGTCGCGCGACAGGGCCAGATGTTCGGGGCGGATCCCTGTGGTTTCGCCGCGCAGGCCAAGCGCAGCAGATTTCAGGAAATTCATCTGCGGACTGCCGATGAAGCCCGCGACGAAGGTATTGGCGGGGTTGTTATACAGTTCCATCGGGCTGCCTGTCTGTTCCACGATGCCCGCGCGCAGGACGACGATCTTGTCGGCGAGGGTCATCGCCTCGACCTGGTCATGGGTGACATAGACCATGGTCGCGCCCAGTTCGCGGTGCAGGCGGGCAATTTCGATGCGGGTGGCCACGCGCAGGGCGGCGTCAAGGTTCGACAGCGGTTCGTCAAACAGGAACAGTTTGGGTGTCCGCACGATGGCGCGGCCAATGGCAACGCGCTGGCGCTGACCGCCCGACAGTTCGGCGGGGCGGCGATCAAGGTAGGGTTCCAGCGCCAGCATGGCGGCGGCGCGGGCGGTGGATTGGTCAATCCTGGCCTTTGATTCACCGGCCTGTTTCAGTGCCAAGCTCATGTTGTCGCGCACGGTGAGGTGGGGGTAGAGGGCATAGGTCTGAAACACCATAGCGATTTCGCGCTTGGCCGGGGCGACATCATTGATGCGGACGCCATCAAGGGTGACATCGCCGGAAGTTACATCCTCCAGCCCCGCGATCATGCGCAGAAGGGTGGATTTGCCGCAGCCGGAGGGACCGACGAACACGCAGAATTCACCATGTTCGACCTGCAGATCGACGCCCTTGATCACTTCGGTCTTGCCGAAGGATTTCGTGACTTGCGACAGCGTGAGCGCACCCATTGGCGATCCCTTTACAGTTTGACGGGCTGGCCGGACCGGACGCTTTCGTCGGCGGCAAGGCATATGGCGAGCGATTGGACCGCATCATTCATGTGGCGGGACAGATCCAGATTTTCGCTGATGGCCCGGGCCATGAAGGCCTGTTCGCGTTCGCACAGGTCCTGATGGCCCGGTTCATCGGCCATCGACAGGTCTTCATCCGGCTGGCCCACACGGTGGATGCGAATGGTCGAGGTTTTGGTATGCGTATCATGGTCATCCGACCGCGCGCTTTCGGGCATACGGATGGAGACGGCGCCGTTGGGGGAGACGACATCCTTCACGAAAAAGGCGGTGTCAGACATCATCGGGCCCCAGCCTGCCTCATACCAGCCCACCGATCCATCATCGAACAGCACCTGGAAATGGCCATAGTTGTACATGTCGGGAGCGATTTCGTTGGACAGGCGCAGACCCATGCCCCGCACCTCTACCGGTTGGGCATCGGTGATCTGGCACATGACATCGACGTAATGGACCCCGCAATCGACGATCGGGGATGTGGTCTGCATGAGGGTTTTGTGCACCTCCCATGTTGGGCCCGACGATTGCTGGTTAAGGTTCAGGCGAAAGACATAGGGGCCACCCAAGGCGCGCGCCTCGCTGATCAGGCGCATCCATGACGGGTGGTGGCGCAGGATATAGCCCACCACAACCTTGCGGTTGTGGGCACGGGCGCAATCCACCACGCGGCGGGCATCTTCGACTGTGGTTGCCAGCGGCTTTTCGACAAAGACATGGGCGCCCTGTTCCATCGCCATGACTGCGTAATCGGCATGGCTGTCGGAATAGGTGGAGATGTTCACAAGATCTGGATTTAGCCGTGTTAGAGCCTGTTTGTAGTCAGGTTCGATGGTGTATCCTGCCAGTTCGGGATCAAGCCGGGGGTCGGACCGATTGACCAGACCCACCAGATCAAAGGCCGGATTGCGGTGATAGGCCAGCGCGTGGCTGCGGCCCATAGTGCCAAGGCCAGCGACAAGTGTGCGGATCATTTGACGGCTCCTGCGGTGATGCCCCGGATCAATTGGCGCGAGAAGATGAGGTAAAGCACCAGCACCGGCACGATGGCGAGAGAGAGGGCGGAAAGGACGGCGTTCCAGTTGGTGACGAACTGACCGATAAAGACCTGGCTGCCCAGGGTGATGGTCTTTGTCTCTTCGGATGGCGCGAGGATCAGGGGGAACCACAGGTCATTCCAGATCGGGATCATGGTAAAGACCGCGACGGTCGCCATAGCCGGGCGGACAAGCGGCAGGACAAGCGTGAAGAAGATGCGGTATTCCGACAGGCCGTCGATGCGGCCCGCGTTCTTCAGGTCGTCGGATACAGAGCGCATGAATTCCGACAGTATGAACACGGCCAAGGGCAAGCCCTGCGCGGTGTAGACAAGGACCAATGCAGTCAAAGTGTTCACTAAACCGGCCGAAACCATCAGTTCCAGGATCGCCACAGTGCCAAGGCGGATGGGGATCATGATGCCAAGGGCCAGGTAAAGCCCCATCAGCATGTTGCCGCGAAAGCGGTATTCCGACAGCGCAAAAGCCGCCATCGCACCGAACAGCAGCACGAAGAACAGGCTACCCACCGTCACGGTCATGGAGTTCAGGAAGTATTGAAAGAAATCTCCCTGCTTCATCACCGTGGTGTATCCGACGAAATCGAAATTTCCCGGCATCGGCGGCATCAAAGGTTCGGCAAAGATCGCACGGCGGGATTTGAAGCTGTTGATGACGATGACAAAGACCGGGAACAAGGCAATGACGGTGTAGGTCATCAATATCGCATGGGCGGCGATGGAACGGCCAAGGTGGGTGCGGGCGATGGTCATGGCGTGCCCCTAGAACTGATAGCGGCGCAGCCGCGTCTGGATGCCGAACAAGTAAAGGCAGACCCCCACCAGAATGATGCCGAACATGGCGGTGGCGATGGCCGCGCCCATATGCGGATCGCCCAGTTGCAGCTGGAACCCAAAGAAGGTGCGATAGAGGAAGGTGCCAAGGATATCCGTGCTGAAATCCGGCCCGGCCAACGCTCCTTGCGCCACATAGATCAGGTCAAAGGCGTTGAAGTTCCCCACGAAGGTCAGGATCGAGATGATGCCGATACTGGGCAGGATCAGCGGCAGCTTGATCTTCCAGAATTGGGCCCAGCCACCCAACCCGTCCATTTCCGCCGCCTCGATCACGTCATCGGGGATGGACAGAAGCGCCGCATAGATCAGCATCATGGGGATACCCACGAATTGCCAGACCGAGATAAGGGCGAGGGTGGTCAGCGCATATTCCTCTTTCCCAAGCCAAGGGGCAAAGAGCGCCTTTAGCCCGACGGCATCCAGCATCCCGGGCGCAATGCCCCAGATGGGCGACAGGATCAGCTTCCACACAAAGCCCACGATCACGAAGGACAGGATGGTCGGGATGAAAATGGCGGTGCGGTAAAAGGCCGACATCCGCAGTTTCGGGCTGGAGAGCAGGGCCGCCAGCAGGATGCCGATGGGGTTCTGCACGATCATGTGGATCAGAAAGAACCAGAAATTGTTGTAAAGCGCGTTCCAGAAGGCGCCGGACCAGCGCGGATCGCCAAAAAGCGTCACGAAATTGGCCAAACCCACGAAGATGCGGTTCTGACCATCGAGGTTGTAAAGCGACAGGTTGAGCGTCCCGAAAAGTGGGATGATCATGATGGCGGTGTAGACCAGCACAGCAGGCGCCAGGAACACGCCGATATGCCAACGGACGGGCTTTCGCGCAGCCATCTGCCTGTCTCCTTCATCTTGGTGGAAAATACCCAATGCCCGGCCCGACACGAGCGATGCGCAAGAGGTTCAGAGAAAAGGGGGGGTCCGGGGGGCCTGTTGGCCCCCCGGGTGATCAGGTCACTTCTGCGGGTCGTACCAGCTGGCCAGACCGTCTTGCAGGCGCTTGGCGGCGTCAGCGGGGGTTTCGCTGCCGCGGATCACGTTGGCGCTGGCGTTCCAGGTTTCGTTTTCCAGGTTCGGCGTGCCACGCGACAGGATCTGATAGGTGGACCGGATCGTCGATTGGCATTTGCCGCGCCAAGATACGAATTCCTGTGCCAGAGGATCCTGCATTTCGACGGGGGTCGAATTCAGGCTGAAGAAGCCGGGCAGGGCGTTGGCATACATCGTTGCGAATTCCGCGCTGCCAACCCATTCCAGGAACTTTGTCGCCGCCTCGGCATTGGGTGATTTGGCGTTCAGGCCAATGGCAATGTCGGTGTGGTCGCTGATGTAGCAGGTATCACCCGCAGCGGCGACCGGGGGCGGGAACGCGCCCATCGCAAAGGTGGCCTGAGCGTTAAAGCCTGCAATTTCCCACGATCCGGCCGGATAAATGGCGGCACGGCCCAGGGTGAACAGGTTCTGGCTGTCGGGGTAGGTTTGTGCTTCGAACCCGTCGCCCAGATAGTCTTTCCAGCGGGCGAGTTCTTCGAACGGGGCGACCCATGCCGGATCAGTCAGCTTTTGTTCGCCCTTGATCAGGGCCAGGCGGCCTTCTTCGCCTTTCCAGTAGTTCGGACCGATGTTGTTATAGCCCATGGTCGCGGCTTCCCACTGGTCGTTGGTGCCCATCGCCATCGGGATATAGGTGCCATCGGCCTTGATCGCGTCCAGCGCGGCATAGAATTCGGCATTCGTCGTGGGCACCGCGAGGCCCAGCGCATCGAAGGCATCCTTGTTGTAAATGAAGCCGTGGATCACCGATGCCATCGGCACGCAGAAGGTGGCTGCGCCATCATCTGTCTGCCAAGCCGATTTCGCCACGGGCGAGAAATTGGCCATTGAGGCGAGGTTGGTCAAATCGGCGAGATGGCCCTGATTATACAGTTCCAGAGAGGCGTCGAAAGGGCGGCAAGTGATCAGATCGCCTGCGCTGCCGGCGGCCAGCTTGGAGTTCAGTGCGGCGTTGTATTCTGCTGGGGCGGTGGGGGCAAACACCACCTTGATGCCGGGATTCTGCGCCTCGAACGCGGGGATCAGCGTGTCCTGCCAGATGGTCAGGTCATCGTTGCGCCAGCTTTCGATGGTCAGCGTCACGTCCTGCGCCGAGGCCGCACCCCCCAGAAGGGTAGAGGCGAGAAGGGCAAAGCGGAAGGTTTTGGTCATAGAGATACTCCCTGTTGGTGGCCTTGTGTTGTCACGGCGGCGAGGGCCGGGCCGACGGCCCCGTCGCTGTTCCTGAGCAGTGCTTCGGCCTGTGCGACCGTGGCACCTGCGGCGATCAGGATCGCCGGTTTTACCGCCCCGCCGGTCTGGGCGAGTGCGGCTGTTGCAGTGGCGATGTCGCGGCCAGAAATGCCAGCAACGATCCGCGCGGCGCGGTCAGCCAGTTTGGCATTATCGGCCACGACATTGACCATATAGCCATCATGCACATGACCCAAGAGAATGCCCATCCGCACCGACAACATATTAAGCGCAACCTTTTGCGCCGTCGCCGCCCCCATGCGGGTAGAGCCGTTCACAACCTCGGGTCCGGTATCCAGAAGAACAGGAATGTGGCTCTGTTCCAGAAGTTTTGAGCCTGCAACATTGGCAAACCCAACAACTGTAAGCCCAGCTGCGCGGGCCAGGTCTGCGATGAGGCAAGTGTAGGGCGTGGAGCCGGAAGCCGACAGGCACAGGATGGTATCGCCCCCGGACAGACCCGCATTGCGAAAATCGGCCTGCGCAAGCGCGGGGTCATCTTCAACCGCGCCGGTCATGTGCAGCAGGGCGTCGGCCCCGCCTGCGAAAAGGATCGGCGTGCGATCGGGCGGGATGCCGAAGGTGCCAGCCAGTTCCAGACCATCGGCAAGGGCCATCAGGCCGGACGACCCCGCCCCGGCATAGGCCAATTTGCGACCGGCTTGCAGGCTTTTCGCGGCGGCGGTGGCGGCGCGGTCAATGTCGGGAATGGCAGAGCGCACAATGGCCAGCGCGGCAAGCTGGGCATCCAGCAGATGCGACAAGGCGTCAGCGCCCGGCAGACTGTGAAGGCCTGCAGAGTGGGGATGACGGGCCTCTGTCGGGCGTTCTGCCATGTGATTCCTCCGGTTCCCACGACAATGCCAAAATAATACCAATTGTAAAGTAACTTTCTTTTCCCTGCCATCACAGGCCGTTTTCTGGCTCTTTCGGGAAGTCTCTTTCTATTTGGTATTGTTTTGGTATTCTATAGTTCGAAGGGATTCGCCATGCAGCTTTTCTTGGGCATCGATGGGGGCGGCACGGGGTGCCGCGCGGCTGTGGCCGATGCATCGGGGCGTGTTCTGGGCCGCAGCGAGGCGGGGCCGGCAAACATTGCCTCTGATCCCGAGGGGGCGGCCGCGAATATCCTGAAGGCGGCGGCGCGGGCGGTGGATGAGGCCGGTGGTGGCAGGGTTGTCGCGGCGGGGCTGGGTTTGGCCGGGGCCAATGCGGCGGGGGCGGCGGATCGGTTGCGCGATGTGCTGCCCTTTGACCGGGTCGCTGTGGTGACGGATGCGATCACGGCGGTGAAAGGGGCGCTTGGCGCGCAAGATGGCGTGGTTGCGGCGCTGGGCACCGGGTCCGTCTTTGCAGTGAAACGGGGGGGTGTGATCCGGCAGATCGGCGGGCGCGGGTTGGTTCTGGGGGATGAGGCGAGCGGGGCCTGGATCGGGCGGGCGATCCTGCGCCGCGCCCTTCGGGCGTTGGACGGGCTGGAACCGATGACACCCTTGCTGGCAGGTTTGGTGCAGGATGCCGGCGGCGCGGATGCCGTGGTGGCCTTTTCGTTGCAGGCGCGGCCGATGGATTTTGCGGCGCTGGCCCCACAGGTGGTGGAAAGCGATGATCCTGCTGCTGTGGTTGTGATGAACGAAGCGGTGGCGGATGTCGGTGCAGCGGTGGCGGTTCTGCAAGGTGAAGATGGCCTGCCAGTAGTGTTTCTAGGTGGATTAGGGACTGTTTTTGCGGATCTCCTTGCCAAGCGGTTTGTGATTCAGGCGGCCTTGGGGACGGCGCTGGACGGTGCGTTGCTTTTGGCGCGGGAGACGCAATGATGGACAGGATCTTTGCACCCGGCGGGTTTGACGAAACCGGGGCGGGGCCGCTTTACCTGCAACTGCAACGCCGGATTGCCGAGGCGGTGGCATCGGGGCGGTTGCGACCTGGGGACAGCCTTCCGCCCGAACGCGACATGGCGGCGATGACCGGACTTAGCCGTGTGACCGTGCGCAAGGCGGTTGAGGGTTTGGTCGGGACTGGCCAACTGGTGCAGAAGCGCGGGTCGGGCACCTTTGTGGCGCAGCGGGTAGAGCGGTTGGAACAGGCACTAAGCCTGCTGACCAGCTTTACCGAAGATATGGCGCGGCGGGGCAAGAGCGTGGAATCGGTCTGGTTGAGCCGGGCCATTCATTCGCCTGCACCGGAAGAGGTGATGGCGCTGGGCCTTGGGGCGGGGGACAGGGTTGCGCGGCTGGAGCGGGTGCGACGGTCGGACGGGGTGCCGCTGGCGATTGAGCGGGCCTCCATCTCGGCCCAGGTCTTACCGGAGCCGGAGGCGGTGGTGGGGTCGCTTTATGCAGTGTTGGAGGCGCGGGGGATGCGCCCGGTGCGCGCGGTGCAGCGAATTTCGGCGGCCAATCTGGGCGCGCGGGATGCGGAACTGCTGGGCGTGCCGCAAGGGGCGGCGGGGCTGCGGATCGAACGGATCGGATACTTGCCGGATGGGCGAGTGGTTGAATTTACACGGTCGCTTTATCGGGGCGACGCCTATGATTTTGCGGTGGAGCTGAAGCTGGCGCCGGACACGGAAAGGAAAGACCCATGACAAGCCATATGGCCCGCGAAGTGGCCGAGATTCCGCAGGCTTCGAGACGATTTTTAGCGGATTCGCGTGCTGCGCTGGAGGCGGCGGCGGCGGCGATGCGGGCGGCCGATCCGGGTTTGATCGTGACGGTGGCGCGGGGGTCATCGGACCATGCGGCGACCTATCTGAAATACGCGGTGGAATTGTTGGCGGGGGTGCCGGTGGCATCTGTCGGGCCATCGGTGGCATCGGTGTATGGGCGGCCTTTGCGCCTGGCGGGGGCGGCCTGTGTGGGGATTTCGCAATCAGGCCGCAGCCCGGACATTGTGGAGATGATGCGCGCGGCGGGGGTGGGTGGGGCGCTTTCGGTGGCGATCACCAACTTTGCCGACAGCCCGATGGCGGCAGCGTCAGAACATTGTTTGCCGTTGCAGGCGGGGGTGGAGCAGTCGGTGGCGGCGACCAAGACCTTTGTCACATCAGTGTTGGCAGGGTTGGCGCTGCTGGCGGAGTGGCAAGAGGATGAAGATCTGCGCGCCGCCGTGGCAGGCCTGCCCGATACGTTTGAGGCGGCTTTGGCGCTGGATTGGGCACCGTTGGCGGCGCGCATGTCCCGCGCGCAGCAGGGTTATGTGCTGGGGCGCGGTCCGGCCTTTGCGATTGCCAATGAATGCGCCCTGAAACTTAAGGAAATCTGCGGCGTGCATGCCGAGGCGTTTTCGGCCGCCGAGGTGCTGCACGGGCCAAGCGCGATTGTGCAAGCCCAGTTTCCGGTGCTGGCGTTGGCGGTCGAGGATATGGCACAGCCCGGCGTTGTGCAGACGGCAGAGCGGTTGGCGGCGCAGGGGGCGGATGTTTTTGTAACGGGCGCGCGGGCAGATGGGTGTATCACGCTGCCTTCGGTTTCCGGGCTGCATCCGTTGGTGGCACCGTTGGTGTTGGTGGTGGGTTTTTACGGATTTGTCGAGGCGCTGGCCTGGCGCCGGGGGTTTGATCCCGACACGCCCCCCCATTTGCGCAAGGTGACGGAGACGGTGTGATGGCAGTTACCTCATATACCGGGGCGCGGGTGTTTGACGGGGCGGCGTTTCTGGACGGTGCCCTGGTGGTTGAGGATGGCGTCGTGCTGGGGGTTGGCCCTGCACAGGGGCGGGTTGTTGGGCTGGATGGCGGTGTGATTGCGCCGGGGTTTTTGGATTTGCAGGTGAATGGGTCGGGTGGTCTGGCGGTGGATCAGAACACCGATTTGGCCGTGTTAGAAACGATTTGTGCGATTCAAGGGCCGTTGGGTGCGACCGGGTGCCTGCCCACGCTGATCACCGATACCTATGACGCGACGCATCGGGTGGTCGAGGCCGGGATTGCGGCCACCAAGGCGCAGGTGCCCGGGTTTTTGGGTCTGCATCTAGAGGGGCCGCATCTGGATGTGCGGCGCAAGGGGGCGCATGACGCGGGCCTGATCCGCCCGATGGAGCCGCGCGATCTGGCGCTGATCATCGAGGCGGCGGCGGAATTGCCGGCGCTGATGGTGACGGTTGCACCGGAATCCGTGACCGAGGATCAGATGGCGGCGATGGCGGCGGCAGGGGTGATCGTGTCGTTAGGCCATACCGATTGCAGCGCACGTCAGGCGGGGGCGGCGATGGCGGCGGGGGCGCGGTGCGCCACACATCTGTTCAACGCCATGAGCCAGATGGGCAACCGCGAACCGGGAATGGTGGGGGCGGTGCTGGCGGCGGATGGTTTTGCCGGGTTGATCGCGGATGGCATCCATGTGGACGCGGTCAGCATGCGGGTTGCGTTGGCGGCCAAGCGTGAGGGGATTTTCCTGGTGTCGGATTGCATGGCACTGGCGGGGACGGACCGGACAGAGTTTTTCCTTGGAGGGCGGCGTATTCTGCGGTCACAGGGTCGATTGACGCTGGAAGATGGCACGCTGGCGGGGGCGGATTTGACGCTGCCGCGCGCCGTGCAGGTGTTGGTGCAGGATGTGGGCATTCCGGCGGAGCGGGCGCTGGCTATGGCGAGCGCCGTTCCGGCAGCGGTGATCGGGCGCGGCGATCTGGGCCATCTGCGAACCGGCGCGCGGGCGGATATGGTACATCTGGGCGCGGATTGGGCGCTTCGCGGGGTATGGCGGGGCGGGGTGGCGGTTTAGAGCCACGTTTTCCAGCGGAAGTAGAGGAAGGCCGCAAGCGAGGAAACGACCATCGCAATCAAGGCGGCAGGATAGCCCCACGGCTGGGCCAGTTCGGGCATGATGTCGAAGTTCATCCCATAGATCGACGCGATCAGGGTGGGTGGCGAGAACAAAACAGCGACCACCGAAACGATCCTCACGGTTGCGTTCTGCGACAGGTTGATCATGCCAAGCGTGGCATCCGATGTAAGACCAACCCGCTGCGACAGAAAATCGGTATGCACCTCGAGCGAGTCGATGTCGCGCATAAGATCGGCGGTGACCGGACCCATCCCTTCATCGCCCATGCGTTCGCGGGCGGTTTGGCCGTAAAAGCCCAGCGCACGGCTGAGTGTCAGGAGCGCAAGTCGGATGTGGCCCAGCAACTCCGCCTCACGCCCGATCTGGCGTAGGGCGACATCAAGGCGAAGCTGGTTTCGGCCACGTTTACCGGGGACATACACAGAACGCGCCGTGTGATCGAGGCTGCGGCCCGATGATTCCAGCAGATCGGCAAGACGGCCGATAATCTCTTCGATCAGCGACAGGAAGATGCCATTGGCGGTGGCACAGCCGGGGCCAACTTTTTCGGCACGGGTGGGATAGGTTTCAAAGGGGCGGGTATCGTGGTGACGCACGGTGACAAGGCGGGCCTGCGACAGGATAAAGGTGACGGGCCCGGCGATGGGTTGGTTGGTGTCCGAATGCCCGGTCAGTTGCACGGTCATGTAATCGGTGCCGCCTTCACGGTAGAGGCGGTTTGACACCTCGATCTCTTCCATATCCTCCAACGTGGGGACATCTGCGCCCAGCGCCATGACGGCGGCAGTTTCCGCGTCTGAGGGGCGGAGAAGGTCGATCCAGATGGCGGTGGTCAGGTCTGCATCCGGCGGCAGGCGCTGGAGCCGGCCATCAACTTCGACATAGGCGGCAAGCATTTGGGCATCCGGGCTGTTTGCGGTTGCGGCACGCTATGCGGGCGGGGCGCGGCGGTAAAGCGGGGCGTCAGGCGGGAAAACCGTGTTGGGCGTGAAAACGGGCGATTTCGCGGGGCGTGGGGGCAAGGTCGGTGAACAATTCGACATAGGCTGGGATGCGCGCCATGCGGATGCCAATGTCTTCGCGGGCCTGGGTGGAGATATAGCCGATCTGGGTAAGGTAGACCGCGCGCGCGCGGGTATCGGCATCCACCCCGGCATAGCCCCAACGGTGGTAAAGGTCGATCAGCGCGGCGATGCGGGCGGCATCCTCAACATGCAAACGGGCCATGATAGAGCCGTCTTGCAGCGCCCAGGAGCGGATGGCGAATTCAAGGCGGCTGTCAAAGGCGGCTTCATCAAGAAAGCAGGAAATGACGTTCAGCATCGCCTCTGCCTTGGTGTCGGCATAAGCGGCGCAGGCGGCGATCAGGCCCGTTGTGGTGCGGGCCGCCCACCGGTCGGCCAGCGCGGCCAGCAGCGTTTCCCGGTCTTTGAAGTGCCAGTAGAAACTGGTGCGCGCGATGTTCAGCCGTTTGGCAAGCGGCTGGATGCGCACGGCATCGACGCCGCTTTCGACCAGCAGATCATGCGCGGCCTGAAGCCAGACATCAGGCGATCCGCGCCATCCAGAGTCGGGTTGAGGGTGGTCTGTCATGGCGAAAGGCTAACGCGGGTGCGCCGGTGCCGCAAGGAAATGTTCATCTGTGAATGTAAACTTGACAGTAGTGAACATTTTTGGAAACCCGATCCAGCCCACATTGCCCGAGGATGGCCCGATGTCGAACGATCCGCTGTTGCAGCCTTACCAGTTGAAACATCTGACCCTGCGCAACCGGATCATGACCACCAGCCATGAACCCGCCTATGGCGAGGATGGGATGCCAAAGGATCGGTATCGGCTGTATCACGTCGAGCGGGCCAAGGCCGGGGTGGCGATGGTGATGACGGCGGGTTCGGCCAGTGTCAGCCGCGACAGCCCGCCGGTCTTCAACAACCTGCTGGTCTGGAAGGATGAGGTGGTGCCGTGGCTGCGCCGGATGGCGGATGATTGCCATGAGGCCGGCGCCGCGGTGATGATTCAAGTGAGCCATCTGGGCCGACGCACGCGGTGGGACAAGGGCGACTGGCTGCCCGTGGTGGCCCCCGGCAAACAGCGCGAACCATCGCATCGCGCGTTTCCCAAGGTCATCGAAGATTGGGACATCACCCGGATCATCGCCGACTATGCCGATGCCGCCGAGCGGATCAAGGCGGGTGGATTGGATGGGATGGAGTTTGAATGTTATGGCCATCTTATGGACCAGTTCATCAGCCCGCTAACGGCGGCGGCGGATGGGCCGTATTCGGGCAGTCTGGACAACCGGTTGCGCTTTGCGATGGAGGTTCTGGCGGCCTGTCGGGAACGGGTGGGCCCGGATTTCCTGTTGGGTGTGCGCTATGTGGCGGATGAGGATGAAAAGGGCGGCATCCCCCCGGAAGAGGGGATCGAGATGGCGCGGCGGTTCCGGGATTCGGGGCTGGTCGATTTCCTGAACATCATCAAGGGGCGCATCCATACCGATGCTGCGCTGACCGATGTCATCCCCGTGCAGGGGATGCGATCGGCCCCACATCTGGATTTTGCGGGGCGGGTGCGGGCCGAGGTGGGGATGCCGACATTCCACGCGGCACGCATTCCCGATGTGGCAACCGCGCGGCATGCGGTGGCGACCGGGCAATTGGACATGGTGGGGATGACGCGGGCGCATATGGCCGATCCGCATATCGTGCAAAAGATCGTGGAAGGGCGCGAAGAGGATATTCGTCCTTGCGTGGGGGCAACCTATTGCCTGGACCGGATCTATCAGGGTGGGATGGCACTGTGTATCCACAACCCGGCGACGGGGCGGGAAGAGACGATGCCGCATGTCATTGCGCCTGCAGCCGTGCCGCGCAAGGTGGTGGTTGTCGGGGCCGGGCCTGCGGGGCTGGAGGCGGCGCGGGTGGCGGCAGAGCGGGGGCATCGCGTCGTGGTGTTCGAGGCGGCGGATCAGCCGGGCGGGCAGGTGCGGCTGACGGCGAAATCCAAACGGCGGGCCGAAATGATCGGGATCATCGACTGGCGCATGGCGCAATGCGCGGCGCGGGATGTGGAGTTTCGGTTCAACACCTGGGCCGAGGCGGGCGATGTGCTGGCCGAGGCACCCGATGTGGTGATCGTGGCGACCGGGGGTCTGCCAGAGACAGCGGTGCTGGAGTCGGGGAACGATCTGGTGGTCAGCGCCTGGGATATTCTGTCGGGCGATGTGAAACCGGGGGCGAATGTCCTGCTGTATGATGATGCGGGTGATCATACCGCTATGCAGGCGGCGCAAATGCTGGCCGAGGCGGGGGCGGTGGTCGAGGTGATGACGCCGGACCGCACCTTTGCGCCCGAGGTGATGGGGATGAATCTGGTCCCCTATATGCGGGCCATGCAGGACAAGGCGGTGACGTTTACCGTGACCTATCGGTTGCTGGCCGTGGCGCGGGACGGTAACCGATTGAAGGCAGTGATCGGGTCGGATTACAGCCGCGAGTTGCGGCAGGAACGGCATTTCGACCAGATCATCGTGAACCACGGCACACAACCGTTGGCGCAGATCTATTTCGACCTGAAACCGCTGTCGGAAAACCTTGGGGCGGTGGATTATGACGCGCTGATCGGCGGCCGCGCACAGACAGGGAAGGGTGGGCCTACGGGGTTTCAGTTGTTCCGCATCGGCGACGCGGTCGAGGCGCGCAATACCCATGCGGCGATTTATGATGCGCTGCGGTTGATGAAGGATATCTAGACCGCCAAGCCCGTAATGATGGAAGAGGAAAGTCCACCTTCAGGCGACTTGGCGGTCGGTTGCATGGGTGGATTTGGATATTTGGCCCAAGGTGAACGGTTCAGCGCCGGGCCAGAAGATCGGCGATGGGTGCATTCTGACGCGCAGTTGCGGCATGCAGGGCGGAAAGCGACATCGAATCCTGTTTCACAAATTCGGTGAACATCTGGTTCAGGTTGTTGAACAAAAGCTGCCCCACCGCCGCAGAATCCACATCTGCGCGGGCGTAACCCCGGTGCTGCAATTCGTGGATCAGATCGCAAACCTGGGCCGCAAGCAGGCTGTCGAGTTCGGTGTAGCGGGCCGAAAAGGGGGTTCCCGGCGCCTCGATGGAAATGGCCATCGCGGTGCGCCACATTTCCTTGGACAGGTAGAAAAGTGAATGGTCGTAGTAGATGCCCAACAACACGCGCAGCGCACGGGCGATGTCTGATGGTGGATTGGCGACGACAGATTTGCCGGATTCCAGCACCTCTTCCACCTCCATCGACACGATGGCGAGGAGGAGATCACCCTTGTTGGTGAAATAGTTGTAAAGTGTGCCGACAGAAACTTCGGCTGCTTGGGCGATATCTTCGATACGGATCGCACCATACCCCTGATCCCGGAACAGGCGTGAGGCCGCCTCGAGGATGCGGTGGGTGCGGTCGGCCTTTTGTCTTTCGCGCAGTCCAGTCATGATCACCATTCACATAATGCCCGTTTTTTGACATTGACTTCAAAAATGAACGAACTCAATTATTTTTGTGATCGCGCCGTGCAGAAGCGCGTCCCGAACCCGACATGGAGAGAAGAATGGCCCAGTTTTCGACCCTTCCACTGACTGCCCTTGCGCTTTTGGCGGTGACAAGCCCGTCCTTTGCACAAGAGTTGAATGCGCTGGTCTGGTGTGACCATACCGATCCCGCGCTGATTGAACCGTTCGAGGAAAAGTTCGGCGTTACGGTGAACCTGAAGGAGTATGAAGGCACCGCAGCAGGGCTGGCGATCCTGGATCAGTCGCAGCCAGGTGATTGGGATGTTCTGGTGATTGATTCGGTGGATGTGGGCCGTGCTGTCGAGGCGGGGTATCTGGCGGAACTGCCAGCCGATCAGTTGCCGACCGCAAATTTCTTTCCCGAACTGGTGATGGCCGAAAACAACACCGTCGATGGCAAGACCTATGCCGTGACCGAAAAGTTTGGCTACAACACCATTTCCTACGACAAGACCAAGGTTGATCCGGCCGATATGGAGGATATGGCCGCGCTGACCAGCGGCAAGTATGATGGGCGGATCGGCATCTATGACTATTACCTTCCGGTTCTGGGTCTGGTGGCGTTGGGACAGGGCGTCAATACTGCGGACATCACGGCGGAAACCCTGCCCAGCCTGAAAGATCCGCTGATGAAACTGCGCGCGGCATCCAAGCAGGTATCAGATGTGGTATCCGCGCAGACGGCGCTGGCCACGGGCGAGGTTGATATCGTGGTGGGCGGTGGCGAATGGCTGACCGCCGTGCTGGCCGCCGATAACCCGAACCTGGATTGGACGATCCCGAAGCAGGGCGGGTTGCGCTGGGCGCAGTCGATTGGGGTGGTGGCCGGGTCCACCCAGCCTGATCTGGCGCTGGAGTTCGTGAAATACATCGTGTCGCCCGAGGGACAGGCGAAGCTGGCGACATCGTCCTGCTATTGGGGGATGCCCGCGAATGCCAAGACAGGCGATGCACTGAGCATGGAACAGCGGGCGGTGCTGCGCTGGAATGAACAGCCCGAATTCCTGAAGCGGGCGCAGCTTTACCCGATCCCGGATGCAGAGCTGGATACAGCGATGCAGGACATGTGGACCGAAATGCTGAACCAGTGACAGCGTGACACTGGCACGATCTGAAAAACGGTTGGGTTGGGGCCTTGTGGCCCCTGCCCTGCTTTGGACTGGCGCTTTTTTCGTGCTGCCTTTCCTTGCCATGCTGGCCCTGTCCTTTGCGCGGATGGAGGGGCGCGAGGTGGTGCAGGGCTTTGATCCCGGCAATTACATCCGCATCTTTACCGACTGGACGATGCTGAAGGCGCTGATCAACAGCCTTGAGATCACGCTGGTGGTGACGGTGGTGTCAGTCGTGTTGGCCTATCCTTTGGCGGCGATCATTGCCTTTCGGGTGCCTGCGCGGTGGCAACGGTTGGCCCTGTTATTGGCTGTGCTGCCGTTCTGGACGTCCTACGTTGTGCGATCCTATGCGTGGCTTCTGGTGTTGGGCCAAAACGGGGTGGTCAACAAGGCGCTGCTGGGGTTGGGGGTGATTGCTGAACCGTTGGAGATTGCCGCGACACGAACGGCCACGGTGATTGGGTTTGTCCATTTCTTTGTGATGCTTCTGACGCTGACGATCTATGCGAACCTGATCCAACTGTCGCCCAATTATGCCCGTGCCGCGGCAGACCTGGGGGCCGGGCGGTGGGCGGTGTTCCGGCACGTGATCCTGCCGCTGACATTGCCGGGGGTGGTGACGGGGGCATTCCTGACATTCGTGCTGTGCATCGGGGATTACATCACGCCACAGATCCTGGGCGGGAATGCGGAATTGACGCTGCCGCAACTGATCATGCTGCAACTGGGGAGAAGCGGGAATTTCCCGCTGGCCTCGGCGCTGTCGGTGGTGCTGATGGCGGTGGTGACGTTGGCCTATTTCGCCAGCAGCCGATGGCTGCGACTGGATCGGGTGTAGAGCGATGCGTGTCCTGTCCTGGGTCTATCTGGCGCTGGCCTATGCCTTTGTCTTTCTGCCGGTGGCGGTTCTGGTGGCGTTTTCCTTTCAGGATGGCCGTCTGCCCGTGCCGCCGTTTCAGGGTGTGACGCTGGACTGGTATGCAAAGGTTCTGGGCGACCGCGATCTGATGGCGGCGCTGGCGAATTCGGCGCTGGTGGCGGTGGTGTCGTCGCTGATCGCGCTGGTCCTTGGGTTTCTGGCGGCGCATGCGTTGGCGCGTGTGCGGTTGCCGGGGTCTGTGTTGTTGCGCGGCGTACTGATTGCGCCAATGACAGTGAGTTACCTGATCATCGCGCTGGGCCTGCTGACACTGTTCAATCAGACCGGCGTGCGGCTGTCGCTGTGGACGGCGGCGGTGGGGCATGTGGTGATCAACCTGCCTTTGTGCTTTGCCATCACCTATGCGGCGATGGGGGACCATCAGAAGAATGCCGAACGTGCGGCGCGCGATCTGGGGGCGCCGGAGTGGAAGGTGTTGGTCCTGGTATCGGCACCAATGTTGGCGGCACCGCTGGCGGCGGCGTTCTTTCTGTCTGTCACCTTCAGTTGGGATGAATTCATCATCGCATTCCTGCTGACCCGGTTCGATGTGACGTTGCCGGTGGAAATCTGGTCGATGCTGCGGTCTGGGCTTTCGCCGGCGACGAATGCCGTGGGGTCGCTGGTGTTTCTGGTGTCTGTCACGCTGGTCGTGGTGCTTGAAGTATTCGTGTTCCGGAGGGTGAAATGACAGCGGGCGTATCCATTCGCAGCGTAAGCCAACGCTATGGCAGTGCCTTGGCGCTGGATGCCGTTGATCTGGAGATTGCGGCGGGGGAGTTCGTGGTGCTGTTGGGGCCGTCGGGTTGCGGCAAGACCACGCTGTTGAATATCATCGGCGGGTTTGCCGAGCCGACGGCAGGGGTGGTTCTGATCGGCGGTCGGGATATGGCGGGCGTGGCAGCCAAGGACCGCCCCACGACGACGGTGTTTCAGGATTACGCGCTGTTTCCGCATATGACATTGGCCGAAAACGTGGGGTTCGGGTTGCGGATGCGGGGCGTGGCGAAGGCCGCGCGCGATGCGAAGGCCGACGAGATGCTGGCCTTGGTGGGGCTGGAGGGGCGCGGGGCGCGGCGGCCGCATGAGTTGAGCGGCGGGCAGCGACAGCGGGTGGCGCTGGCGCGGGCCTTGGCGGTGGAGCCGGATGTGCTGCTCTTGGATGAACCGCTGGGGGCGCTGGATTTGAAGCTGCGGCGCGCGATGCAGGATGAATTGAAGGCGATCCAGCGGCGGGTGGGCACGACGTTTGTGCATGTGACCCATGATCAGGAAGAGGCGATGGCGATTGCCGACCGGATCGTGGTGATGAATGGCGGCAAGATTGCCGATATCGGCCCCCCGCGTGACGTGTATCTGCGGCCCAAAAGCCTGTTTTCCGCCGGGTTCATGGGTGAGGTGAACAAGATTGCCGTCAGTGCGGGCCAATCGGCGCTGGGGCCTTTGGCGGTGCCGGATGGGGTGCTGTGCGTCCGGCCAGAGGCGATTTCCGAAGGGGGCGCGTTGCGGATTGGTCCCTGCCGAGTGGAGGAGACAACCTTCTTTGGCACCTATCTGCGCGCCCATGTGTCGCCTTTGGCCGAGCCGGACCTGCGGCTGGTGGTGCATCTTGCGCAGGGTGCAGCACCAGAGGTGGGGGCGGTGATGGACCTGGGGGCGCAGGATTTCGTGGTGCTGGAGGCATAATGGATCGAATGGGGCCGGGGGATTGGTGGCGTGTGCGGTCGGTCGGCGACGGTGTGACCTGGATCGATGAGCCGCATGTGCGGGAATTCTATCGCTGCAATGTCTGGCATGTGCGGGGGCGGGATCGTGACATGCTGGTGGATAGCGGGATGGGCGTGGTCAGCCTGCGGGATTGGGTGCCGATGGTAACAGAGCGGCCGCTGGAGGCAGTGGCGAGCCACACGCATTTTGACCATGTGGGATGCCATCACGAATTTCCCTGCCGGTCCTGCCACGGGGCCGAGGCGCATCTGCTGCGCGCGCCAACGCGCGAGAACACCTATGCCGACAAGTATGTGACGGATGACATCTTCACCGCACTGCCGCCGGAACCCTATCGGTCAGAAACCTATGCCGTGGCGGCGGCACCGGCGACACGGCTGTTGTGGGATGGGGATATGGTCGATCTGGGGGATCGCCGGTTTGAGGTGATCCACACCCCCGGCCATTCACCGGGCGGCATCGCGCTGTGGGAGGCGGCGACGGGTGTGCTGTTTTCGGGTGACATCGTCTATGATGGCGAGCTGATCGAAGGCACTAGCGCGCTGGAACAGGCGCAGTATATCCGGTCTATGGAACGGTTGTTGGCGCTGCCGGTGCGAGTGGTGCATGGCGGGCATTTCCCAAGTTATTCAGGCGAGCGACACAAGACGATCGTACGCGACTGGCTGGAAGGAAAAGGCAGATGACAGGGTTCAACCAACCTTTGGGCGGCAACGAGATGGCGCGTTTTGGCGGGCCTGCCACGATGATGCGCCTGCCTGCGGCGACCAGCGCCAAGGGGTTGGATGTGGCGTTCATTGGCATTCCAATGGATCACGGCACATCGAACCGGTCGGGCACGCGGCTGGGTCCGCGGCAGATACGCGACGAGTCGCGGATGCTGCGCCCCTATAACATGGCGACCGGGGCGGCACCGTTTGACCATTTGCAGGTGGCCGATATCGGGGATGTGCCGATCAACACCTTTGATCTGAAAAAGACTGTCGACATCATCACCGACTTCTATCGTCAGGTGCTGGCGGATGGGGCGGTTCCGCTGACGCTGGGGGGCGACCACACGCTGACCTGGCCGATCCTGCGGGCGATGAAGGAAAAGCATGGGCCTGTGGCGTTGATCCATGTCGATGCCCATGCGGACATCAATGACACGATGTTCGGTGAAAAGGTGGCGCATGGCTGCCCGTTCCGCCGCGCGTGGGAGGATGGCTGCCTGATCAATGACAAGGTGTTCCAGATCGGGCTGCGCGGAACGGGCTATGCCGCCGAAGATTTCGACTGGGCGCGCGACAAAGGCTGGACAGTCGTGCAGGCCGAGGAATGCTGGCACAAGTCATTGGCAGGGCTGATGGCGATCGTCCGGGAAAAGGTTGGCGATGCGCCGGTCTATATCACCTATGACATCGACAGCCTTGATCCTGCCTTTGCCCCCGGCACAGGCACGGTGGAACCCGGCGGATTGAGCACGTGGCAAGGGTTGGAGATTGTGCGCGGTTGCGCCGGGTTGAACATCGTGGGGGGTGATCTGGTCGAAGTGTCGCCGCCCTATGACCCGTCGGGGAATACCGCGTTGATCGGGGCGAACCTGCTGTATGAAATGCTGTGCGTTCTGCCGGGTGTGCCACAGCGCCCGTCGCGTTTTTCAGGGCTGACATTCTAGCGACGCCGAAACGCTTCAGGAAAAAGGCCCGGTGGTGAACCGGGCCTTTCTTTATTCTGCAACGTGCAGCGTGGGCGTGGTTCTTTGTGGCGGACGGCCATCAAGCCGGGCCTCCAACTCGTCGATGCGTCCGGCCAGAATGCTGGCGGCGGGTTCTGCGGGTTCGGCCTCTTTCGGGCCGATGAACCGGTTGAAGAAGCGCGCAAGCAGACCCGACAGATCGTCCATGATCAGGAAGAAGGCCGGGACAATCACCAGCGACAGCACGGTGGACACGATGATGCCACCGATCACGGCCGTGGCCATTGGCGCGCGGAATGATCCGCCTTCACCCACACCCAGCGCCGAAGGCAGCATCCCCGCCGACATGGCGATAGAGGTCATCACGATCGGGCGCGCCCGTTTATGGCCAGCCTCGATCACCGCAGCGGCGCGCGACATGCCCTGATTGCGCATTTCGATAGCGAAGTCGATCAGCAGGATGGCGTTCTTGGTCACGATCCCCATCAGCATCAGGATGCCGATCAACACCGGCATCGACAGGGCCGAGTTGGTCAGGATCAGCGCCGCCGCCACACCACCGATGGCAAGCGGCAGTGAGAAAAGGATCGTGAACGGCTGGATCACCGATTTGAACAGCAGGATCAACACGGTCAGCACCAGCATCAGGCCCATGATCATGGCATTGCCAAAGGCGGCCATCAGTTCCTGCTGCACCTCGGCATCGCCTGCCTCTTGCACGCGCACACCAGGGGGCAGTTCGACGCTGGTGATCACCTCGTTGAAGCGGGCAGCGGCGGTGCCAAGGGCCACGCCGACGGGCAGGTTGGCACCGATGGTGGCGCGGCGTTCGCGGTTCAGGCGATCCACCATTGACGGCCCTTCGGCAATGGCGATGTCGGCCACGGCGGACAGGGGAACCGCTGCTCCTGATGCGGTGGTCAGTTTCAGCGCACCGATGCGGCCCAGGTCTTCGCGGCTGGCATTGTTCAGGCGCACGCGAACCGGGATAAGCCGGTTGTCGATGGAAAGTTTCGCCAAGGCCGCATCAACATCACCGATGGTGGCAACGCGAACCACTTCGGCGATTTGGGCGGTGGTGATGCCCAAGCGCGCCGCTTCATTCG
This sequence comes from uncultured Paracoccaceae bacterium, assembly GCA_958439195.1. Lineage (GTDB taxonomy): Bacteria > Pseudomonadota > Alphaproteobacteria > Rhodobacterales > Rhodobacteraceae > Paragemmobacter. The sequence continues at coordinate 135,791 of OY288151.1, read as the reverse complement.
CCCGCGGGGTGATCTGGATCTCTGGGCGCGGCAATGCGCCTTCGGATGCCACGTTGGCCAGCAGCGGGTCGCCGGACAGCGCCTCTTCCAACCGGGCCACGGCAGTATTCAGGTCCGCCTCATTGTTCGCAAGGATCGAGAAGGACAGGTCACGTTCGCCACGATCATTCAGCTTGAACGCGCGGATGTCTGGAATCCGGGCCAGTCTTTCAAAAATTTCCGCTTCGATCACGTTTTGCGGGATCGGACGGCCCGTGTTTTCAACATCCGGGACCAGGATGTTCAGAAGCGGGATGGAATTGCCGATCTGTGACAGTTTCAACAGCAGTGAATGATCCAGGCGTGTCAGCAGAACCGTCACCGATGCACGACGAATGTCACGGTCGCCGGTCGGGGAAGACCCACCAAGGACAAAGACATTCTCGACCCACTCCACCTCGCGGATGGCGGCAACCATCGCCTGTGTGGTGCGATCCGTTTCTTCAAGCGTTGTGCCGGGAGGGAGTTCAACCGAGATCGGGATGCGGCTGACATCTTCGGGTGGGATGAAACTGCCCGGCACCTTGAGCATGAAATGCACCGACACAGCCAGCACGGCGATGGCGCCCAGCAGCGTCAGATAGCGAGCCGGGATTTTCAGGAAGTGGCCTGTCGTGGTCGTGCTGACCACTTTGAGATAGCCTTTCATCAAAGGGCCGTCTTCGCTGTGTTTTTCTTCGGCATCCTTGGCGCGCATCAGATAGGCGGCCATCATAGGCGTGATAAGACGCGCCACGATCAGCGAGAAGATCACGGCAATCGCCACGGTCAGGCCGAATTGTCGGAAATACTGCCCCGGAATGCCCGGCATGAAGGAAACCGGCACAAACACCGCCACGATGGTGAAGGACGTGGCGATCACGGCAAGGCCGATTTCATCGGCAGCTTCAATTGCCGCGCGATAGGGGGTTTTTCCCATGCGGATATGTCGGGCGATGTTTTCCACCTCGACAATCGCGTCATCGACCAGGATCCCGGTCGCCAGGGTGATGGCAAGAAAGCTGACAAGGTTCAGCGAGAAACCCAGCAGGTCCATCACAAAGAAGGTGGGAATTGCCGACAACGGCAGCGCCACCGCCGAGATCAGCGTGGCCCGCCAGTTCTTGAGGAAGGCCAGCACCACCAGAACGGCAAGGATCGCCCCTTCGATCAACGTATGCAGGGCGGATTCGTAGTTGCCGTATGTGTAAAAGACGGTTTCATCGACCAGCTTGATCTGCACATCGGGGTTTTCGTTGCGCAGGTTGTCCAACTGTTCGTTGACCACTTCTGCAACCGACACCTCGGATGCGCCCTTTGCGCGGAACACGGCAAAGGTGACCACCTGTTCGTCGTTCAGGCGCGAAAAGGACCGCAGTTCTTCGTAAGTGTCATTCACTTGCCCAAGTTCGGAAAGTCGGACATGCCGACCCGATGGCAGGGCAATCGTTGTGTTGGCAAGGTTTTCAACCGTCTTGGCATCGCCCAGCGTGCGGATGGCCTGTTCGCCTGCGCCCAGTTCTGACCGACCGGACCCAAGGTTCGCGTTGGTGGCGCGCAACTGCGCATTCACGGCGCTGGCGGTGATGCCATAACTGTCAAGTTTTACAGGATCGAGTTCGATGCGAATTTCGCGGTCTGCCCCGCCATAGCGATCTACGCGGCCAATGCCGGGGCGGCCTTGCAGGCCACGGATCACTGTGTCGTCAACGAACCAGGACAGTTCCTCGATGGTCATGTTGGGGGCGCTGACGGCAAAGGTCATGATGGCCTGGCCTTCGACGTCGATCCGCGTGACGATTGGCGCTTCGATCGACCCTGGCAAATCGCCACGGATCTGGTCGATGGCGTCCTTGGTATCTTGCACCGCCTTGTCGGTGGGCACTTCCATGCGGTATTCGACGACGGTGGTCGATGTGCCATCTGTCACCGTGGACACGACGTTCTTTACCCCAGTGATCCCGGCGACAGCGTCTTCGATTTCCTTGGTGATCTGGGTTTCCATTTCGGCCGGGGCGGCGCCCGATTGATTGACCGTGACCGCCACAAGGGGCACGTCGATATTTGGAAAACGGGTGATCGGCAGGCTGTTGAAACTTTGCCAGCCCAGAACCAGCAACAGAACAAAAGCCAGCAGTGGCGCGACAGGGTTTCGGATGGACCAAGCGGAAAAGTTCATGGCGCGGCCCCTTTAGTTTGTCGCTGCGGCGACAGGGTTTATGCGATCGCCATCGCGGACAAAGGCACCGGCCTTTGTCACCACAGTGTCGCCCGCGGTGATGCCTTCGACAATTTCGACCCAGCCACCGTCACGTATGCCGGTTTTCACAACCGTGCGGCTGACTTCGCCATTGGTCACTTTCATAACCGTGCTGCCTTGGGGCGATGACCCCACAGCGGTTACGGGAACGGCAATGGTTTCCCGCTCTGCCACAAGGATATCGGCATCCATGAACATACCGGCGCGCACACCGGCCGGTGTGTCGATTGTCACTCGGGCACGGCCAAGCCGTGTTGTGGTGTCAATGGTTGGTTCGACCAGTCGAACAGACCCGGTCAGCCGATCGGGTGCGCCGACAGCGATCATGCTGACCTTTTGGCCGGGGGCGAGGCGCATCAGATCAATTTCGGCCACATCGGCAGAAAGTTCCAAAGCGCCATCACGGTTCATGGTGAACATCGGTTGTCCGGCCGCAGACGCGATTGCGCCCACCACAGCGTTCCGATGGGTGATTTCACCGGCGACAGGGGCTTTTACATCAGTCCGTGAAAGTTGCAGGTCGAGGTTGGCAAGCTGCGCCTCGACCAGTTCCACCTGCGCACGGGCGGCCTCAAGCGATTGACGGGCCACGGTCACACGGGCCGTGCTGCCTATGGCATTGGCGCTGGCCTGATCGGCGGCGGCCTGCGATGCGGTGCCTTGTGCGCGCAGGGCGGCAGTGCGTTCGTTGACGCGAGCGGCCTCATCCGCAGCGGCCTGCGCCTCAAGAAGCTGGGCTTCGGCCTGGGCAATGGTCGCGCGCGCAGAGGCGAGAGAGGCGTTGAATTGGCTTTTTTGCAGTTCCAGGGTGGTTTTGGACAGCGTTGCCAGAACTTGCCCCGCCTCGACCCGGTCACCCACATCGGCAAGCAGGGTTTCGATGGGCTGACCTTCGATCAACGGGGCAACCTGAACAGCCTCAACGGGGTTGACGAGGCCGGAGACGATGACCCGGTCTTGTAACAAACGCATCTCGGCGGTCGATACCGTGATTGCCGGAAGGGTTGGTGCGGCAGCGGCCACCTCGGCCTCTTGGGCATGAAGTGGCACCGCCAGAACAAAAGAAAGAAAGGCAGGAAGGATAAGTGCGCTACGCATGAATTAACCTTTCAGACCGTCAGCTACTATTTCATCAAGGACGTGGTTCATCGTGCGAACGACAAGCGCGGACAAGCGGTCACGTTCCACGGGGCTTTGGGCGCGGTGCATGGCGCTTGCCTTGATCATCATCACCAGCAGGCTGGCATGAGGGGCATATCGTTCACGCGCCTCTTCGGCAGCGATCCCGCGCACACGGGCAAAGACGATGGTCAGATAACGCGTGACCTCGGTTTCCATCTGGCGGGTGATTTCGGCGATTTCGGGTTTGCGCAGCGATGCCGCCGTCATTTCGGCCCAGATCTGGCCGTCGGTGGCGCATTGGTCCACTTCGATCCGGTGGCAGAGTGCGGCGCGAAGCGCACCCATTGGATCGGGGCTTTCGATGATCTGGCTGAAGTCCTGTTCAACCTCGGTCAGGTCGCGTGTGATCAAGGCGGCCACGATGGCGGCTTTTGAAGGGAAATAGCGATAGAAATTGCCAACGCTCATGCCGCAGGCACGGGCGAGGTCTTGCATCGACGCGCCATCGAACCCTTTTTCGGCAAAGGCCATGCGCACGCCTTCAAGTATTTCCACAGCGCGATGTTCTGCCTGCGGGGGAGTGCGGTCAGGTTGATTCACGGTGCTACAATTTCTGAGAATGAACGTTCATTCACACATACTGCGCGGCAACGTTACGTCAAGTGAAATTCTTTTTTCCTTCATCCGGTCACGGACAAGGATTGAACAGGCTCAACGGCAGCATTTGGCACAAAGGCAGGCAATTTCATGGTCTGTGACGGTCAGCAGATCAAAGATTGGCCCGCTCTGCATGATAAGCGGGCAGAACGTGCTTCAACTGCGGCGCGAACCGTTCCGAAAACCCAACCAAGTCGGCCCGGATTCCCCCGACGCCGTCCAGCGACCGTCCGGGGGCGATGTTGAGCGTCTTGCCATCATCGTTCGCGGCTTTGCGAAGCGCGGCGTCATCAATCGCAAGCCCGAAATGATTCAGAACCCGCGTTGCCACCCCCACGGGATCGGCAACGATGGATTCGTAGGTCACTTCGATCATCGGATTAGGCATCGTGTCCTGCCAGCGCCGGGCAAGGTATTCTGTCCGTGCGATGGCGCGCGCTGCGCAGCCAAGTTCATAGGTATAGCGGTGCGCCTTGTTGAACTGTTTGAAATACAGCGACGCAGCCAGATCCCGCGTGTCACGACGGACAAAGACGATGGGCACATCCGGGTGAAGCGGGCCAAGAAGGCCAAGCTGTTCCAGATTGCCCGGCGTTGTATCAATGCAGCGTTGTGATTGCTTTTTCGGACCATGCTTGATGCGCCCGGCAAAGTGGCCGCGGATCGGTTCTGTCGGCAAGGACCGCAGGATTGCCATGGTGCGGTCCGCCCCGCCCGACCGATCGACATCCAGAAACAGGTTATACAAAGCCGAGGTTTCGCCCACCCCCTGCATCCCCGGCTGCGAGGCGAGCAGCTTTTCCATCAGCGTCTTGCCCGATCGTGGCAGACCGGCAATCAGCAATAGCGGGCAAGGTTCAGGTGGTTGCAGCGGGGCATGGCGGCGCTGAAAGGCGGCATCGAGTTCGGGCAGCAGACGGCTGAAGGAATATTCCAATCGGTTGTTTTCATGCACATCGCGCATCTGGCGGTTGCCTTCGTCGTAAAAGGCAAAGGCCTCGGTATCCCGACCCGCATTCATGTAGATCTGCCCTTGCAGAAACCACGTGGAGGCGCGGTCATAGGGTTTCATCGACAGGTCTGTCGACGCGGCATTCAGCCTGCGGCTGATGTCATCTTGCGGCTGGATTGGGACGAAATCCATCATCTCGCGGATCGTGTTCAGATGCAGCGGATGATCGCGCAGGATCGCGCCATAGGCTGCGGCGGCTTCGTCCCAGCGACGCAACATGACGTGAATTCGCGCCTGCATCAGCCGATGCGAAACTGAATCCGGGAAGAGCCGGGCCGCCTGCGCTGCGGTGTCGAATGCAAGGTCAAGCTGGTTCAGACCGATCAAGGCCCGAATGCGGGTTTTCCATGCGGCGTTCAGGCGCGGATCGGTGCGCAGTATGTCTTCGCACAGGATAAGCGCGCGTTCATAGCGGCCATCCTCTTCGTCTTCCTGGGCGTCTTCGAGCCTGTCTTCAAGGTCCGCTTGAAGTGTCGTCACTTGGGTTTCCATCTTTTTGGGTCTGACATGCATAGAGTCTGGTAAGGGCAATTTGGTCAACAGAGGTAAATGCTACGCCTGCCCGACAGGCAAACAGTTGCAACCAGAAAACCCGCGCTGATCAGCGTTGACGATCACTTCTGATCGGGTCGAACAGCAGGCGAAGGCCGTTCAGCACAACCAGAAGCGTGCCGCCTTCATGCCCCAGAACAGCGAGCGGCAGCGGCAGGTTGAAAAACGCCCCGCCGATCACCAGCAGAAGCATTGCACCCAATGAAAACAACAGGTTCTGGCGGATGATCCGGGCGGTGCGACGGGCAAGGTGATGCGCGGCGGCAAGCCGTTCCATGTTGTCGGACAGCAGCGCAACCTCGGCGGCTTGCAATGCAACCTCGCTGCCGGCGGCGCCCATGGCGATGCCGACATCCGCCCGCGCCAAGGCCGCTGCGTCGTTCACACCATCCCCGACAAAAGCGACGCGCCCGGATTTGGCCAGATCATCAACAAGCCGCACCTTGTCGCCCGGCAACAGGTCGGCGTGAATGTCTTCGGGCCTGAAGCCCAGCTTTGTGCCAACGGCCAAAGCGACAGGGCGTCGGTCACCTGTCATCATGAAGAGCCTTGAAATTCCGGCTTTTTGCAGGGCTTGCAATCCGGTACGCGATGTTTCGCGTGCCTGGTCTGCAACCGTGATCGCGCCAATCACCTGCGCCCCCCGGCCGAAATAGACCACGGTTTCCGCCCCATCCTGCATGGTGGCCAAAGCGCCGTGGCCGATGTCTGCGCCCATACGGGCGGCCATGCGCGGATTGCCAGCCCAGACTTCGCCGCCGCCATCGGTGCCGACGATGCCTTCGCTTGGGCTGGCGGTGACATCCCGCATGGTGTGCGGGACCACACCGCGCCGGCCCGCCTCATCGCGGATTGCCGCAGCGATGGGGTGTTCGGATTGCGATTCAATCCCCGCAGCAAGGGCCAGAAGCGCCTCTTCTTCGCCCTGCAAGGGCAGGATGCGTGTTACCGCGGCCTTGCCGTTCGTCAGGGTGCCGGTCTTGTCAAAGGCGAAGGTGCGCACCTCTGCCAGGGTTTCCAGCGCAGCCCCGCCTTTGAACAGCACACCGCCACGCGCCGCCGCCGACAGCGCCGATAGAATTGCCGCAGGGACCGATATGACAACAGCGCAGGGACTTGCCGCTACCAGAATGGTGGCTGCGCGATAGAGCGCGTCGTCGATGGGCCAGCCAAGACGGATGAAAAGCAGGAACAGCAACACCGATCCCAGCAGGACGACGATGGTATAGCGTTGGCCAAACCATTCCGAGAAACGCTCGGACGGGGCCTTCATCGCCTGTGCTGCCGTCACCAGCGTGATCATGCGGGCAACCGTGGATTCGCCCAATGCGCGTTCAACCCGCATGGCAAGAATGGCGTTCAGGTTGACGGTTGCCTCGCTCATCCTTGCGCCGGGGGTTTTATGCACCGGAACCGATTCACCGGTGATGGAGGATTCGTCCACCGCGCCGTCACCTTCGATCAGCGTGCCATCAACCGGGATCCGCGCACCGGGCCGCAGGATGACCACGTCACCGGGCACCAACGCGGTGACAGAAACCTCATCGGTTTGGCCATCGGGACGCCGCAGGACGGCGCTTTCCGGGCGCAGGGCCATCAGCGCCTCGACGGCGCGGCGGGCCTTGCCCATTGCGCGGTGTTCCAGCGTTGATGACAGGGAAAACAGTGTCAGAAGAACCGCCCCTTCCAGCGCGGCACCCACAGCGGCCGCCGCCAAAGCGGCAACGACCATAAGCAGATCAATGTCCAGAATGCGGTCTGTCCAAAGCTCACGCAGCGCCGATACAGCCGCAGGCAACCCGCCCGCAATAAACACGACCCACAGCGCAACCACGGAAATGCCCGGCGACAGTGGCACAAGAAATGCATCGACCAGAACAACCGCCATCCCGCCAAGGGTTGCTGCGGTCAACCATGAACCGAGGCGATCATGAACGCTGTCTTCCTGCATGGGGTGAACATACCCATAACGGCACCTGCGACAAGATTGCTTTGTCCCAGCACTGATCGACATATGCAACCTTGGGGATATTGTGCTTTCTGGTTTGTTAATAAATAAGGGCGATGGGGGTGAAGCGGCCGGGGATGCACCTTGTCCGCGATTCGGGAGGTCATTTTTGCCCGACGAAATCTCTCTGCTTCGCATGCTCAATGAGCTTGTGCGAACACCACTTGCCGATCTGGACAAGGAGGTATCCCGTGCCATTGGCACGCTTGCCGCCCATGTCGGGGCCGGATGGGGAACCTTGTTTCGTCTGGATGGCACAAAGCTGATCGCCACACACAGACATGTTGCCGATGGCTTTCAGGAATTGCCCTGCCCCCCGGATTACATGATGGGTGCGGGTCGTGCGGTGCTGGAACAGAACCGGCCGCTGCTGATTGACGATATCGCCAAACAACCCGCCGATTCACCGCTGCGGGCGCAGGATTTGGCCAAGGCGCTTTTGGCGCTTCCCATCAATGGCGATGCGGGGTTGATCGGTGTTCTGGCCTTTGCCTTTGCCGAGTCAAAGCCTGATCTGCCGCCTTTTGTTCAAGACCAGATGAAAGCCGCAGCCGAGGTTCTGGAAACCGTGATCGCCCGGCGTGATGTGGAACGCGCCCATCTGGATACCGCGCGCCGGCTAGAGGCGACCTTGGCCGCCCTGCCCGATCTGTTGTTCGAGGTGACCGCAGACGGATACTTTGCCGAATTTGCCGCCGGGCCACCGCAGTTGATGGCCGCACCACCAGAAAGCCTGCGTGGTCGCCACTTTGCATCCCTGTTGCCACCCGACGTGACCCGCATCGTGCAAAAGGCACTGGATACGGCATTGGATCAGGGGCGCGTCGAAGGTGTGCGGTATCGACTGGACCTGGCAGATGGCCCGCATTGGTTTGAACTGACCGGCGCGCTAAAGCCTGCTGATGCCGTGGATCAACGGTCGACCGTCATTTTCCTTGTGCGCGACGTCACGTCCGACATGCGGATGCGCGATGAACTGGTCCAGTTGGGCAAGATCGTCGAAACGATGTCGAACCTGGTCTGCATCACCGACCTGGAAGAAAATATCGTCTGGTGCAACGCGGCCTTTGAAAAGCAGACTGGCTGGCGGCTTGATGAAATTCGTGGCCGCTATCTGGGGGATGTTGTTCGGGTGGCTGGCGAAGATCGCAGCAATGCCTCGGCCGTCGCCGAAGCCATCCGCAAGCGCGTTGCCTATTCTGGCCAGACCGTCAATCAGGACCGGCACGGCAACCGATACTGGATTGATTTCAACGTGATCCCCCTGCACGACGCCGCAGGGGAACTGGCGGGTTTCGTTACGATCGAAACCGTCGTGACGCAGTTGAAAGAACAAGAAGCGGCCATGGCGCAGCTTGCCGAAAGCGCGACAAAGGCACGCGAGCGGTTGAAGAATGCGGTTTTTGCGCTGCCGGACAGTGTGATCATCCTGGATGACAAGGATTGTCTGGTCATCGCCAACCCGCGATATTTCGAGATGTTTCCGCAACTTGCCCCTTTTGCGCAGCCGGGTGAACGGCTGGGTGCCATTCTGGCAAAAGGCGTGGAACTTGGTCTGTTCGGCCCTGAAGATCCTTCGGAAGGCGCTGCGGAATGGGTGGCAAACCGGCTAAACGATTTCCGCAAACCCTATTTCGCCGATGAAGTGCGGCTGCCGTCGGGCCGATGGGTGCGCCGCATTCACACGCGCACGTCGGATGGCGGCGTGGTTGCGCTGGGCATCGATGTCACCGCACGCCGCAACCAGATAGAGGCTCTGGATGCGGCGAACCGGGAACTTTCTGCCGCCCTGAACGAACGGGATCGCGCGGAACGGCACCTTCGCGGCATCATGGAAGGGGCAGATGTCGGCATATGGGAATGGAATATGCAGACGAATACCCTGCATGTCGGCGGAAAGTGGGCCGAAATGCTGGGCCGGAGCGCGGATGCGCCAGCTGATTTCGAATTTTCGGATTTTCTGGAGCTTGTCCATCCTGATGATCTGGCGAAACTGCCGGATACCAAGGAACAGTTGGCCGATCTGGGCGGCGGCTTCAGCCAGATTGAATTTCGGATGCGGCACGATGACGGCCATTACATCTGGATTCTGTCGCGGTCCCGCATCACCGAATGGGGGCCGAATGGCGAACCAATGGTGATGGCCGGCGTGCATCTGGACCTGTCAGAGCGCAAACGGCTTGAACGTCAGTTGCAGGCCGGACGGGCCTATCTTTCAGAGGTGATGGATACGTCCATCGCTGCGCTGACCGTATTGAACGAACGGGGCGAAATCACCTACGCCAACCAGGAAGCAGAACGCATCCTGCATCTGGAACGGTCGCTGTTACGAGGGCGAACCTACAACGATCCGACCTGGAACCTGCAATGCGTCGACGGAACCCCCCTGCCAGAAGAGGAATTGCCATTCCAGCAGGCCTTGACCAAAGGCGGGATCGTGCGTGACATCCGCTTTGCCTTGCATCTGAGCGATGGGCAGCGGCGCGTGCTTTCCGCAAATGCCGTGCCTTTGACGCCGGCGGATAGTGAACAGCATGTCGTTGTGTCCTTTTCCGACATTACGGATGAACTGGCATCGACCACACGGCTGGAAGAGGCACGCGCCAAGGCAGAAGAGATGAGCCGTGCGAAATCAATTTTCCTTGCCAACATGAGCCATGAAATCCGCACGCCATTGAACGGCGTGCTGGGCATGGCCGAAATTCTGCAGGGTCTGATCAAGACCCCGGAAAAACAGCGCATGGTCACGACAATCCGGCAATCGGGTGAAACCCTGCTGACGGTGCTGAATTCGATCCTGGACATGTCAAAAATCGAAGCGGGCAAGATGGAGCTGGAGGTCGTGCCCATCATCCTGTCGGATGTGTTGATGCAGGTCGAGGCGCTGCATCGCGTAAAGGCCGAGGAGAAGGGACTGGATCTGCAAGTTCTGCTTAGCGCGGGGGCCGACCTTCCGCGCATGGGTGACCCGCACAGGTTGACTCAGGTTCTGAACAACCTTCTGAGCAATGCGATCAAGTTCACCGAATCCGGGCGTGTGCGACTAAAGCTGTCCTGTCGTCCGGGAAAGCCCGTGACAATCGACATCAGCGACACCGGCGTCGGCATGACCGAATCGCAATTGTCGCGGGTGTTCGAAAGTTTTGAACAGGCTGACGGGTCAATGACGCGTCGGTTTGGCGGCACAGGTCTTGGCCTGTCCATCGTGCGACAACTGGTGCTTCTCATGGGCGGGATGATCACCATGAACAGCACGCCAGGTGCCGGAACCGATGTGCGCGTCATCATTCCGCTGCCCGAAGCGGCGCCGGATGCCTTTGCCCCACCCGAACCGGAAGCCGAGCTTGACGTGTCTGTGTTGTCAGGTCGCAAGCTGTTGATTGCAGACGATAATTTGACAAATCGAATGGTGCTTTCGGAAATGCTTGCAACCACAGGCGTTGCCATAACAATGGTCGAAAACGGCCAAGAGGCGATCGACGCCTGGCAAAGCGCGATGGCAAGCCGGGAGCCTTTCGACCTTTTGCTGCTGGATATCACGATGCCTGTTCTGGATGGGATGCGGGCGCTGGCCACCATCCGCGGGCACGAATCGGCCCTGTCCGTTTCCCCGGTTCCGGCTATTGCGGTCACGGCAAATGCCATGCCCAATCAGGTGGCTGACTACATCATGGGCGGGTTTGATACGCATCTGGCAAAGCCGTTCAAGCGAAAGGAACTGCTACATGCGTTGAAATCACTGCTGCGGGGCTGAATTCAGCGTATGGCAGTTCCTGCTTGATTGATGCGCATTTTCTGCTTCACCATTAGGAAACGTTTCTATCCCTTTTTTAACCACATTCTCGCCCACGAGTTGTGGTCCGGTGATATCGGGCGAGAGATCGCAGGTAGGATCGAGTATGAGCGAAGCCGCACAGCACCAGAAGTATCGCGTTCTCTTGGCCGAGGATGACGAGGTCAACCAGCAGATCGTGATGGCGTTCCTGTCCGGGACGACCAATATCGAACTGACTGTAGTTGGCGATGGCCGCAGTGCGCTGGAAGCGGCGCTTGGGTCAAAATTCGACCTTATGCTGTTTGATCACAACATGCCGCACATCACCGGTGACCGGGTGATCCGCTATCTTCGGTCGGGCAATTCAAGCAACGCCACCACACCCGTGATTCGCTTTACCGCCGATGCCGATCGCGCAGACATCAGAACCTCGGGCGGGTTGATTGATGCGACCCTGCCAAAGCCGCTGAAAGCCGAAACATTTCTGTCCACAATTGAAACCATCCTGCAGCGCGGATGACCGGGGCCGATCATCGGTCAGGGGAAGGGCAGATGAAACAAGAGCGAGACATTGACATCCGCGACGGTGCCGAACCCGGTTCTGCGGTGGTCACGCCCGAAGCCCTGCTTTTGGCCGAACGTCGGTTGCGCGACGTCATCGAAGGCGCACAGGTCGGCACCTGGACATGGGATCTTGATGCGGTCGGACAGATCGTCAACGACGTCTGGGCCGAAATGCTTGGCTATGAGCTGAAGGAAATGTCCACGATCACCTATGAGACGTGGAGCGCGATCATCCACCCGGATGACAAGGAGTGGGTCGAAGAGGAACTGCGCCGTTGCACATCCGGCGAAGATGAAAGCTATGAGGCCGAATACCGGATGCGCCACCGCAAGGGGCATTGGATCTGGGTTCTGGATCGCGCGCGCGTCGTGCGGCGCAAGCCGGATGGATCGCCCAAGGTCATGGCAGGCATCCAGATCGAAATTTCAGAGCTGAAGTCGCGCGAAGCTGCGCTGATCCGGGCCAAGGCCGATCTGGAAAAGGCGCTGGCACAACGGGCCAGCGCAGAGCAGCGGTTTTCCGATATTGCCGCAGTCACCGATGGCTGGCTTTGGGAACAGGATCAGGATCTGCGCTTTTCCTATCTTTCCGGCACCAACCATGTTGAACAGCTTGGCCTGACCGGTGGCAGCGTCATTGGCAAGACGCGGGAAGAATGGCTTGCCTCGCATCCAGAGGTGCGCAGCAGCGCCGATTGGAACAGTGTTCTGAACGCCCAACGCGAAAGGGTGCCGTTTCGCAACTTTGTCTATCGCGCCCCGAATGCACCGGATGGTGTGGAACGCTGGTTCCGCATTTCCGGCCAGCCGGTCTTTGACCAGGCCGGGGTTTTTCTGGGCTATCGCGGTGTAGGGTCCGACGTGACAGAGCTTTACCTGTCCAAAGCCCGCGCGGAAGAGGCGAGCCGGACGAAATCCATGTTCCTTGCGAACATGAGCCACGAGATACGGACGCCAATGAACGGCGTACTTGGCATGGCCGAGGTACTTGAGGCCGCTTTGACCGATCCTGAACACAAGCGCATGATCGGGACCATTCGCAAATCGGGCGAAACGCTGCTGAACATCCTGAACGATATCCTTGATATGTCCAAGATCGAGGCGGGCAAGATGGAGCTGGAGGATGTGCCTTTCAGCCCGGTCGATCTGGCAGAGCGCGTCGAAGAGCTGCACCGTCTGATGGCCGAGGAAAAGGGGCTGGATTTCGAAGTTCTGGTATCAACCGGGGCCGACACGCGGCGCCGGGGCGACCCCTTCCGCGTGCAGCAGATTTTGCACAACCTGGTGTCCAACGCGATCAAGTTCACCGACCGTGGTGAGGTGACGGTGGAGGTGTCGGGCCGATCAGGCAAGCCATTGGTGCTTGAGGTGCGCGACACCGGCATCGGCATGAGTCCGCAGGAAATTGAACGCCTGCACGAAGAATTTCGACAGGCCGACAGTTCAGTCACGCGCCGCTTTGGCGGCACCGGTCTTGGCATGGCGATCACGCGCACCCTGGTGCAGCGCATGGGCGGTGAAATAGCGGTGCAATCTACGCCGGGCGTCGGCACCACTGTACGTGTCACGCTGCCGTTGCCCGTGGCGGCGGAAAGCGAAATGATGGCCCCGGCGCCTGTCTTTGCCGATCCGGGGCGGTTGGATGGGTTGCGCATCCTTGCGGCCGATGACAATGGCACGAACCGTTCCGTTCTTGAACTGATGCTCACGCGCTGCGGCGCGCAGGTGACAACGGTTGATGACGGCCTTCAGGCGGTAACCGCATGGGAACCGGGTAAATTTGACGCCGTTCTTCTGGATATTGCCATGCCCGTCATGGATGGCAAAGGCGCGCTTGAGGCGATCCGCGCGATGGAGGCGTCCACCGGGTCCGGTCGCGTGCCGATCATCGCCGTCACGGCGAATGCGATGTCGCATCAGATCGTCGAATACCTGATCTGGGGTTTTGATAGCTGCGTGTCCAAACCCCTGACTATGAGCGATGTGACAAAGGCCATCCGCTCTATGCTGCCAAAGGGTTAATCGTCCAGCAGTTCGGCAAGCCCCGCAATCAACGGGCGCAGCGCCTTCATCAACGCGGTGCGACCCGCGCCTTCGATAGACAGCCGTTCCACTTCGGCCGCTTGGGTGCCAAGATTGCTGTGGCCAAGCGATGCCGCCGTTCCAGCGATCTTGTGCGCCACCATACGTATATCGTCCAACGCCTCGCGGATGTTTTGCCCGCTGTCCAGCCGAACCCAGGCAGAACTGAGCGTATCCAGCCGTTCCACAGCCATGCTGCGGAACATGCGCTCGGCTCTTGCAAGCGGATGGTCGGCTTGCCGACCACCCAAGACATTCATGCTTGTCATGCGACCATCTGACCGTTCTTGGACCGTTTTTCAGGCGGAGTTATAGCAGATTGAATCGCCCGTTCCAGAATGCGTGTCGGCTTTGTTGGTGAAAGAAACGCACTACGGGCCGCTTCGCCAACCCTGACCTGCGGAACAGGCAGGCGATCGGCCGCATAGATCGTTTCAAAATCCATCAGGCCGATGTTGATCAGGATTTCCAGATCGTCGGGGGACTGACCGGGATCGCGTTCCACCATGCAGACAAAGGTGCCGCTGCCTGCATAAGAGATCATCACATCTTCCGTCTTCAGCGCATCCACGATCTGCGCCCCGACATCACCCAACATCTGCACATAGGTCGAACCCGACGCCTTGTTAAAGATGATGCCAGCATTCTTGATGTGGATCGCAAAAGCAGATGTGGAATACATCCGCTTGACGCCCAGCGTCAGCAGATAGTTCTCCATAGCCAGAAATTCGATCCCGCGTTCAAAACCAGGGATCAGGATCGGCGTTTCGAACTCTGCCTTGATCTCGGCTGCGGCGGCGCGCTGGCCGACCAGCCGGGCGAATTCCGCCAAGCGACGGCGTTCGGCAAGCAGCCGATCCACCATCCCGATCCGGGCGCGCAATTCGATGATGTCCAGTGGTTTGGTGATATAGTCGGTCGCGCCTGCGGCAAAGGCATCATCGACCGTGTTCTTGCCCGACATCGCCGTAATCATCAGAACAGGCGTCTGGCGATAGGCTGTCCGCTGCCGAATGGCCGTGGTCAGCGCCGCGCCGTTCATATCGGGCATCTGCATGTCAGACAGGATGCAATCATACAGAACCCCGGAAAAATCCAGTTCGTGCAGCGCCTCTTCGCCAGAGGGCATGGTCGTGACCTGTCCGTAGCCGATCATCTTCAGCATGCCGGCCAGCAATTCGAGAAACACAGGATCGTCGTCGATCGCCAGTATTCTCATGTTCAACGTCCTATAGTTTGGTCACGCCGAGCCTTTGATTGGGAAGGTCTCGCGTTAATTCTTGTTACGCCCCACCCCTGAAACTGCCCAAGAATAACGGCAAAACTTGGACCTCTTAAGGTTGATTAAAGGCTTTTCCACGGACCAAAAAGTCTTGTGTGCTTATGGCTTAGGCAGAACAGATGGCGTCTGACCCGTGGCATTCGCACATTGCCCTTTCGCGCGCCAAAGCCCGCCCGAAAAGACGGCGAATTGCGCCACGTAGTGCATCATTTCCGACATGTGGCGTTGACGGATGGCCACCAAGACCCCTACCTAGAACACAGATAAAAAGTCCACAAACAAAGACATACTGTCAGGGGGGAAAAGATGCGGAGCCTTTTGGGACTCTCGTCGATCATTGATCGGTTCAACGAACTGGTCGGACGCAGTATGGGTTGGCTGATCCTTATCGCTGTGGTTGTCAGCGCCACAAATGCCGTCAGTCGCAAGCTGTTTTCCATCTCGTCGAACGCCTGGCTTGAATTGCAGTGGTATCTGTTCGGGGCTGCCTTCCTGCTGGCTGCGGCCTATACCCTGCGCGAAAACGGTCATGTCCGTATCGACGTCCTTTATGGCCGGGTCAGCGACCGGACACGCCAGTGGATCGATCTGTTGGGGCATCTGTTCTTCTTGATGCCCTTTGCGGTTCTGATGATCTGGTATCTGGTTCCCTATGTCACCCAGTCCTACAACAGCGGCGAGGTATCGACCAATTCCGGCGGCCTGATCATCTGGCCCGCCAAGGCATTCATGCTGATTGGGTTCATCCTGCTTACCCTTCAGGGGCTGTCCGAAATCATTAAGAAAATCGCTATCATGCAAGGGCTTATCGAAGATCCTTCACCGTTCCACAACGCCAAGGAACAGGCCGAGCTTGAGGCGCAGGCTTTGCTGCAAGAGGTGCGGAAGTGATCGAATTCATCGCCATTAACCTTGCCCCGATCATGTTCGCCAGCCTCGTGATCTTTCTGATCCTTGGCTATCCGGTGGCCTTTGCGCTGGCCGCGAACGGGTTGCTTTTCTTTTTCATCGGGGTGGAACTTGCGCCGCTTTCCAACGGCTCGATCACACTTGACTGGCCGCTTCTGAACACCTTGCCGAACCGCATCTGGGGGGTGATGTCGAACGAAACCTTGCTGGCCATTCCGTTCTTTACCTTTATGGGAATCGTGCTTGAACGGTCCGGCATGGCGGAAGACCTGTTGGATACCATCGGTCAGCTTTTTGGCCCGATCCGGGGTGGCGTGGCCTATGCGGTGATCCTGGTGGGGGCGTTGCTGGCGGCGACGACAGGCGTTGTCGCGGCATCGGTGATCGCAATGGGGCTGATCAGCCTCCCGATCATGCTGCGCTATGGCTATGATCGGCGGGTGGCAGCGGGCACCATTGCGGCCAGCGGCACATTGGCACAGATCGTGCCGCCGTCGCTGGTGCTGATCGTATTGGCCGATCAATTGGGGCGGTCGGTAGGTGATATGTACACAGGTGCCATCCTGCCAGCCCTGATCCTGACCGGGCTGTACATGGTCTACATCTTCCTGCTGTCGATCTTTAAGCCGCATCTGGTGCCTGCCCTGCCGCCCGAAGTGCGGACGCTTGGGCGTGGCGTGACATCGCTGATGGTGGCCATCGCCGCGCTTATGGCCATCGGCTATGGCGCACATGTCTGGCTTTACCCGACGCAGGGCGCCAATGCCGATATCCTTGGTGCGGTCGTTGGGGTTGTGGTGATCTTTGTCTTTACGCTGATCGACCGGGCGCTTGGGTTGAACATCATGTCGCGTCTGGCACAGCAGGTGATCATCGTTCTGATCCCGCCTCTCGCGCTTATCTTTCTGGTGTTGGGAACCATCTTCATTGGCCTTGCCACCCCGACCGAGGCTGGGGCAATGGGCGCGGTTGGGGCGGTTGTGCTGGCGTTCATGAAGCGGCGGTTGACCCTGTCGGTCATCACAGGGGCGCTGACCGCGACCACCCGTCTTTCCGCTTTTGTCATGTTCATCCTGATCGGCGCGCGTGTGTTTTCGCTGACGTTCTATGGCGTGAACGGCCATGTCTGGGTAGAACATCTGCTGACATCGGTTCCGGGTGGGGAATACGGGTTCCTGTTCGTGGTGAACCTGCTTTTGTTCGTTCTTGGGTTCTTCCTCGATTTCTTTGAACTGGTGTTCATCATCGTGCCGCTGATCGTGCCTGCGGCAGATGCCTTGGGGATTGATCTGGTCTGGCTGGGCGTGATCCTTGCCATGAACATGCAGACCTCGTTCCTGACACCGCCTTTCGGATTCGCGCTGTTCTACCTGCGATCCGTTGCGCCTAAATCGCGCTACAAGGATACGGTGACAGGCAGGATCGAAGAGCCGGTTCGCACGGACCAGATTTATGCCGGGTCGATCCCTTACATAATGATCCAACTGTTCATGGTGGTGATAGTGATCGTGTTCCCGCAGATCGTGATGCATTACAAGGGGCCGGTGGTTGACCCGTCGACCGTGACGATCGAAATGCCGACGCTCCAACCGCTGGGTGGTGGTTTGGGCGGCGGGCTGGGTGGTGGCGGATTGGGTGGTGGTTTGGGCCAACCCGGTGGCTTGGGTGGCGGGCTGCAACCCGAAGGCGTTGCTCCTGCCCCCGCGCCGGCCCCCGGTGGCGGGCTGGGCCAACCGCCCGCACTGCAACCGGGCGGATTGGGCCAACCCCCGGCAAGCCTGCAAGCCCCGGCATCGGGTGGGTGAACTGGCCCACGGCGACAATAAAAAAACCCCCGGTCTTGCGACCGGGGGTTTTTCTTTGACCCGACGGAAAAGCGATTACAGCTTTCCGGCGTTCTGTTGCAGCATCATGAAGGTGTCATAGTTGTATTCCGCCACCTGTGCCCAGGTGTAATTCTCGCTACGGAACGCCTTGATCGACCCCCAGATCTTGGCAAAGGCAGGATTGGTTGCTTCCATCTCGGCGTAAACCTCGTTGGCGGCGTTGAAGCATGCCTCAAGGATTTCGGGCGAGAACGGGCGAAGCTGCGCGCCGCCGCCAACCAGAGACTTGATGGCGGTCGGGTTCTTGTAGTCGTACATCTGCAACATGTTCGCATCTGCCGCTTGGCACGCTGTGCGCAGCAGCGACTGATAGTGCGGCGGCAGCGAGTCATACTGTGCCTTGTTGAACATGAAGTGGACGGTCGGTCCGCCTTCCCACCAGCCGGGATAGTAGTAGTAGGGCGCTACCTTGTTGAAGCCCAGCTTTTCATCGTCATAGGGGCCAACCCATTCCGCAGCGTCGATGGTGCCCTTTTCAAGCGCAGGGTAAATATCGCCACCGGCGATCTGCTGCGGCACGACGCCCAGCTTTTCCATCACCTTACCCGCAAAACCGCCGACCCGGAACTTAAGCCCCTGAAGATCGGCCACGGTGTTGATTTCCTTGCGGAACCAGCCGCCCATCTGCACGCCGGTGTTGCCACCCGGCAGGGCGACGATGTTCTGGGTTGCCATGAATTCGTTGTACAGATCGATGCCGCCGCCGTGGTAGTGCCACGCGTTGATCCCCCGCGCAGAAAGCGAGAACGGCACAGCTGCCGCGAGAGCCCAGGTCGGATCCTTACCCCAGTAATAGTAACCGACGGTGTGACAGGCTTCGATGTTGCCAGCCGTCACTTCATCGGCGGCTTGCAGGCCGGGGACCAGTTCCCCTGCGGCAAAGACCTGGATGGTAAAGTTGCCCTCGGACGCCTCGGACACCATGCGTGACAGCACTTCTGCGGCACCATAAATCGTATCCAGCGATTTGGGGAATGACGATGTCAGACGCCAGGTCACCTTTGGCGCGGTCTGGGCAAGGGCCGGGGCGGCCAATGCGGCGGCACCAACACCACCAACAGTGGCCTTGGTCAGAAATGAGCGACGATCCATAAAAATCCTCCCGATTTTTGTTTGTTGCTCTCACGTATGACGAAATTTTATTTCTGCAAGCAGGGCATCACGCAAGACTTAATGTCGTCCAGGTTGAAAAAACCGACGTGAGTAAAAAAGGTTAACCTTAGGTAAACGCAATAGTTTTGAGCATTTGCCCGCTTTGCGGCACGATGTTCAGCCGCCCCGCCTGACGATTGCTTCAAGGTCGATGACTTCCGGCTCCGGCTCGGGTTGATCGACCGGATCATCCACGGTTTCTGCGGCTTCTTGCGGCGCGGGTTTTGGCGGCGATACGATCAAGGGCAACAGTTCTGCCCCGGTCGAGGATGGGCCACTGCGTTCGGGTGGTTCGCGCCAGGAAAGCGTGTCAAAGCCGCCGCAATTGTCGCAGATCGGATCCCAGATCGCATGGACCGCCTGACATTTGTCGCAGCACCATTGTGGCCCACGCGGTGCCGTCAGCGCCCGCGCCAACCAACCGCGCACCACAGCTTCATCTGCGCCCTCACCGCGTTCGATGGCCGCCATGATCGCCAGTGCCCGCTGCGTGGGATGCGTGTCGACCGTGTCGCCCAAGGCGCGCCGCGCTTCGGGGAAATCTTCGGCAGCGATGTGCAATTCGGCCAACAGCAGGCGGGTTTCTTCGTGCTGGGGGTGATTGGCCACCAGTGTGCGGAACCGTTTCAGGCGTTGTGATGGTGTTTCGGCCGGTTCTATATCTGCGAATGCTGCAGCGAGTTCTGGGTGCGGCTTGGCATCCCATGCCTTTTTCAGAACCCGCGTCGCCCCCTTCTTGTCACCCTTGTCCGCCAAGGCACGGGCGGCCAATGCCGCTGCGGGGATAAGGTCGGGCGATTGGCGATTGGCCTCGATCGCGGCTTCGCGTGCTTCGATACTGGCCCCATCGGCCAATATGCCCTGCGCCTGTTGCAGCGCCAGCACGGCATCGCGGCGGCGATAGACATCACGGGGCAGTGCCCCCGCCTTCAACTTGGCGCCAAGGGTGGAACGCGCGCCTTTCCAATCCCGACTTTCGGCCTGCAGCTTCAGCAAGATGTCCTGGGTTTCCAGATGGCGTGGCTTCAACTCCAACGCCTTTGCCGCCAGTTTCTGCGCAGTGTCCGTGTCACCTTCGGACAGTTTCTGTTTCAACAGGCCGCGAATGGCAACGAAACGGGTCGTGTCTGACGCCAGCAATTCCTTGTAGGCTTCGGTTGCACGGCGTGTATCGCCGGCAGCTTCGGCCGCCTGGGCCACCAAAAGCGTCGTCAGATGCGGCTCTGCCAAATATTTTTCGGCCTTCATCGCCCGGTTGAGCGCCAATCGCCCCTCACCCGCGGCCAGTGCCAGCAACCCTTCGGACAGGGCCTGATACCCCTTGCGTTCGCGGTTCCGGTCAAAATAACGGCTGATCGCGGTTTCATCGCCGTTCAGAAAACGAAGAATGGCCACCAAAAGGCCAACCAGACGCATCAGCAGCCAGACCAGAACAACCATCACCAGAAAGGTGATCAGCGCCTGCAATGGCCCCAACGTAAATTCATACCCCGCCATCGCAACGCGGATACCGCCCCCGGTGTCCATCAGGATGCCCGCCGCCATCGTCAGAGTGGCAACGATCAGAAGAAACAGCAAAACCTTGGCGAGCGACCAGATCATACCCCGCCCCTTCAGTTCGCGGCCAAGGCGGCAACGGCCGCCTCGGCATCCACGCGCGTCTGCGCCTGTGCAAGCCAATCCGCCAGCGCGGGCTTGCCAGCCTCTGGCATTGCGGCCAGTTCGTTGATCGCATCCGCCACCTGACCCCGCGCCAAAGCGGCCTCGGCCCGCGACAGAACGGCATCGGGATCATCCCCTTCGCGTGGGGTCAGCGACCGTAACCCGGTCTGGCTGCGCAAAAAGCTGGATACCCGGTCGGTCCAGCTTTCGCCCATATTGGCGCGCAACGCATCTTCCAGCGCAGCCCGCGCCGCATCTGGAAAGCTGTCGGCAAGGTCGGCCACGGTGGGCAGGCCCACAGCCGCGTTGTCCACCAGCACAGCAGGCAAGTCCGCCCCGCCCAGTTCCTCAAGGGCCGATGCATAAGGGGCGCCGCTGTCCAGCGATGCCGCAACCCGATCAAGCGCCGCCCCACGGCGCGCGGCGGCGGCCGCTGCTTCGGCCTGTTCGGCCATCGCTGTGGCACTGGCCTCCGCAGCCTTCAACCGTGCCTCGGCGGCATCTGCGGCCGCAATCACATCGGCAGGCACGCTGCCGCCGGTCCCCAGCGCAGCCACCTGTTGTTTCAAGGCCGCCAGCTCTGCCATAACTTGGGGTGGCACTGCCGCCCCCCCAGAGGCAGGCTGCGATTGAATCGTGGCAACCTGTGCCTCCAGGGCGGCAAGTCGGGTATCAAGCGCGGATGTGTCTGATGTATCCGCCGCTGATTCCAGCGCCGACAGACGTGCATCAATTTGCGGATCGGTGCCGGGCATTGCCGCCAGCTCCGCACGCAAGGCAGTAATTTCATCGGCCTGCGCAGCCACAGTGGCGGCAAGCGGAGTATCCCCGCCCATCGGCAGCAGGTCCGGCATGAAGCGCGCCAGCCCGAACCCCGCCCCTGCGGCGACAATGCCGCCCAGCACCATGCCAAAGAACGCCCCGGCCCCACCTTGGCGTGGTGATGCGGGTGGTGGCGGCGCTACGGGTGCCTCTGTCACCTTTTCAGGCATTTCCCGGTCATCCGGCACAGCGTCCGCCGAAACCACGTCGCCTGTTTGGGCAGTCTGCGGATCGGTCGCTTCCACAACGGCCATCAGATCGGCGTCCTCTTGCAGGGTGGACTGGTCGCTTTTTCCTTTGGCCATTATCGGCTCCTTCCGTCCGCCGGACAGGGCGGCTGCTGATCTTACCCTAATCCCCGGAAGGTTGCAGGTTCAAGAAGCCGCATCAGGAATGAGCAAGCCAACCGCATCCAGCATTCCACCCCCATCAGGGGTAGCCGATTGTTCCAACCGCGCCGGGGCCAGAGATTTGGCCTTTTCCGCAACTGTCGCGCTGATAGCTGCAATCAGAAGGGGCGCGCGAAATGGCCCGCTCTCTGCCAGCAAAGTAACGCTGCGCGGGGAAAACAGCGGGATGATCACCGGATCAGGCCCGTCCAGAATAGCCCGCGCCCGTGCTGTCAGCGGTTGGGGCCTTTGCTGATAGACAATGGCAGACTGCGCAGGGCGGCCCTTTGCGGCAAGGCGTGGGGCAATATCACCCCGCGCCTCGCGCCCGCGAAGATGCAGAAAGGGGCCGGGATCATCGGATGCCAGAATCAGGTCCAGCAACACTTCGGCATCGCCCTTTGCGGAAACGGCTTGAAATCCTGCCGCCTGCGCGACACTGGCCGTTCTGTCGCCAACACAGATCGCACGGTCCGGCAACACGCGGCCAAGGTTCCGCAACCGAACCGCCGCCGCAACCCCGGTTTCCGATGTCAGGATCGCAGTCGTATAGGCAAGATCCGGCCAATCCGGTGCAAGGTATTCCGCAACCATCAGCGGGCTGATGATCGTTTGCAGCCTGTCGCCAAAGCGCGCGGCAATCTCTTTCGCAAAACGGTGCGCCTGCTCGGCGGGCCGGGTCAGCAGAACGGGAAGGGCGTGGTGTTGCGGGGCCATGCACAGGGTGTTACCCCGGCTTGAACCCTGCGGGCAACGAATATGGCAACGCTTACTTTCCTTGGGATTGAATCAAGCTGCGATGACAGCGCCGCTGCCGTGGTGCGCCATCGCACTAACGCGCCCCCGGAAATCCTTTCCTCGGTGGTCGAAGGGCAAACATCCCTTCACGCGGCGTTTGGCGGTGTCGTTCCCGAAATCGCCGCCCGCGCCCATGCCGAACGGCTGGATGCCTGCGTCGAGCGGGCGCTGTTACAGGCGGGTGTGGCCCTGACAGATCTGGATGGCATTGCCGTAACCTCTGGTCCGGGGCTGATTGGTGGCGTCCTGTCGGGCGTGATGCTGGCCAAGGGTCTTGCAGCCGGGTCTGGCAAACCCTTGCTGGGTGTCAACCATCTTGCAGGCCATGCCCTGACGCCGCGGCTGACAGACGGGTTGGCGTTTCCTTATCTGATACTGCTTGTGTCAGGCGGGCATTGCCAATTCCTGATTGTGGAAGCCCCGGACCGCTTCCGCCGTCTTGGCGGAACCATCGATGACGCACCGGGCGAGGCTTTTGACAAAACGGCCAGGCTGCTTGGTCTGCCGCAACCCGGCGGTCCTGCGGTAGAGGCAGAGGCAAAGCTGGGCAATTCTGCGCGCTTCCATTTCCCGCGCCCCCTGCTGGACCGTCCTGGATGCGATCTCAGTTTTTCGGGATTGAAAACCGCGCTTCTGCGGGCGCGGGATGCGCTGGTGGCCGAAAAGGGGGGGATAACGGCCCAGGATCGCCGTGATCTTTGCGCCGGGTTTCAGGCAGCGGTCGCCGCAGTTCTTGCGGAAAAGACGCGCCGCGCCCTGGCTGTTTACATGCTGGGGCAACCCGCACAGCCCACCCTTGCCGTTGCAGGGGGGGTGGCCGCCAACGGCGCGATTCGGGCCGCGTTAGAGACTGTTTCGCAACAAAGCGCCGTGCTGTTCCTGGCCCCCCCATTGCGGCTTTGCACCGATAACGCCGCGATGATCGCCTGGGCCGGGATCGAACGCTTTCGTGCTGGTCTGGGTGATAGCGGCGATCTTGTCGCCCGCCCCCGCTGGCCATTGGATTCCACCGCTGCGCCAATGATCGGGTCTGGTAAAAAAGGGGCCAAAGCATGATTGCAGTTGTCGGTGCAGGGGCGTTTGGCACGGCGCTGGCGGTTGCTTTGGCGCGCAACGGCCTGATTGTCACCCTTTGGGCACGGGACACAGCGCAGGTCGCGCAGATGCAGGCTCTGCGCGAAAATTCAACCCGTCTGCCAGGCGTTACATTTCCCGAAAACGTCACTATCACAGCAGAAATTGCGGAAATCAGACACTCTGATGCCGTGCTCCTTGCCCTTCCGATGCAGTCGCTGCGCGGCTTTCTTTCATCCCATAAGCCCATCCTTGACGGAAAATGCTTGGTCGCCTGCTGCAAGGGCATTGATCTGGCCACCTTGACCGGCCCTTCGGCCGTGCTGCGATCACAATGCCCTGCCTCTGTCATCGCTGTGCTGACTGGGCCAAGTTTTGCGGCCGATATCGCGCGGGGCTTTCCAACTGCCCTTACCCTTGCCTGCACCGATCATGCGGCGGGGGAACAGTTGCAACACCTGCTCGCCACCCCCGTTCTGCGGCTTTATCGCAGCGATGATGTGATTGGGGCCGAATTGGGCGGCGCATTGAAGAATGTCATCGCAATTGCCGCAGGCGTGGTCATCGGCGCAGGTCTGGGCGACAGCGCCCGTGCGGCCCTGATGACGCGCGGTTATGCCGAAATGGTCCGTCTTGCCCAATCGCTTGGCGCGCGCGCGGAAACCATGGCCGGTCTGGCCGGGCTTGGTGATCTGGTGCTAACCTGCACTTCGGCGCAATCACGCAACTTTCGCTTTGGTCAGGCGCTTGGGTCCGGCAAATCCTTTGACGCCTCGATCACGGTCGAAGGCGTTGCCACGGCCAAGGCAGTCTCTAACCTTGCCCAAAACCGGGGAATTGATGTGCCGATCACGCAGATGATTGCCTCCCTCATCGATGGCAAGATTGACCTTTCCGTTGCAATCCAGTCCCTTCTTTCCCGGCCCCTGAAAAAGGAATGATCCATGCGCGTGGCGCTTATCTGTATCGACAAACCCGGCCATCTGCATATCCGGCAGGAAAACCGCCCGGCCCATCTGGACCATATTCAGAACTCTGGCATCGTGGAAATGGCCGGCCCGTTTCTGACATCCGCCGGTGAAATGGCGGGTTCGTTGGTCATCCTGACCGTGGACACGCTTGAACAGGCGCAGGAATGGGCGGCGAACGACCCCTATGCCAAGGCCGGGCTGTTTCAGTCGGTCGATATCAGGGAATGGAAAAAGGTGATCGGCTGATGGCCTATTGGCTGTTCAAATCAGAACCCGACGTTTTTGGCTGGCCGCATCAGACAGCCAAGGGTGACGCTGGCGAAGAATGGACGGGTGTGCGGAATTATCAGGCCCGCAACAACATGCGCGCGATGAAGGTGGGCGATCAGGGGTTTTTCTACCATTCCAACATCGGGAAAGAGATCGTGGGCGTTGTCGAGGTGATCCGCGAAAGCGCGCCCGACAGCACCACAGATGATCCACGATGGGATTGCGTGATGGTTCGGGCCGTGCGGCCCCTGCCGAAACCCGTCAGCCTTGATGCCTGCAAGGTGCAACCGGGGCTGGAAAAGATGGCTTTGGTCAACAACACACGTCTGTCAGTTCAACCGGTGACAGATGCGGAATGGCAGATCGTTTGCGAAATGGGCGGGCTGGAGATTTAAATAAAATGGAGGGCCCCGCACCCCTACGGAACCCTCCATCCACCCCACGCGCTCCCCTTGCACCACGCGTGACCTGAAAAAAGGGTTCTGGACATACTGCCCAATACAGAACCTGACACAGTGCCGCCGATTTGCCAAAGGCAAAGCCCTTGGCATTTTATTCAAAGGCACCCGCCCGAAGGATCGGGCAGGTGTCGCTTGCTGCCTATGGCCGGATCAGCCGTAGACCTTTTCTTTCCCGAAATGCTTGACCAGCATATAATAGACAACCGGGCGATACTTGTTCCGCTCTGACCGGCCATAGGTATCGATCACGGCGTTGATCGCCTCCATCAGCTTGGGCGAATCTGCCAGGCCCAGCTTTTTCATCAGGAAATTCTTCTTCACCGTTTCAAGTTCTGCCGCATCCGACCCGGCAACCGTTTCACTATCCGCGCTATAGATGGCCGGGCCGCAGCCGATCGTCACCTTTTCCAACAACGCCATATCGGGCGTCATCTTGCATTTGGTTTTCAGATCCTCGGCATACTTTGCGATCAGTTCGGCTCTTTTGCTCATGGTATTCAATCTCTCCCTGAGTGTCGGCGATTGTCCGTCCGCCTGGGAAACATGGTTAAGGACGAAACCTGTCGCTGCAACAGGTTTTCGTGACGCCGCACCGATACTCTGCCAACAAATCCCCGACTTTTCACCCCATCCCCGCCGGATTTGGGCACGATCCTGCGGATGCGGCAAACAAAAGGGGTCCGTGGATGAGTTCCAAGGATGATTTCGAGGCGCGGTTGAAACGCATCCAGCAAACCCGCGGCGGGGTGTCAATTCCTGCGCCCCAAACCGGCGATCATGCCGATTGGCAGATGCCCACGCGCGCAGGGCGAAAGGGTGGTTTTCCTTTCTCCATCGTGGCAGCGGGCGTTGTCAGCCTGGGGTTGACCGGCTTTGTGGCGCTTCATTTCGTTGCCAAACTTGGCCTGACAGTCCCTTTTGCGGCAAGCGGCGAAGTTGGGGCCAACCTAGCTGGAACTCTGTCCCAGGCTGTGCAGGCTGGTTGGCTGGATCGTTTGTTTGGCACCGGGCTTGCCGCCAATGCAGACGGCGACCCGCTATCCTTTTTGCCCGCAGCGCCGCCCGGCTGGCTGCGCATGACCACGGCGGATGCACAGAAGCCTGATGCCATTGCCCAGCTTTCCATCAGCTGGCCCACCGCAAATGACCCGATCGACAGCCATCCAGGCCACGGCGATTTGCTGGAATTCGTTCGCATCTATGACAACCCGGATATGGAACAACAGGCGCTGTCAGATACGCGAACCCGGGCGATCTATCTGGGGCCTGATGGTCAGACGCTTTCCTTGCGGCTTTTGTTTCGCAGTGGTGACGATGCGCTTGGTTCCGCTGGTGATGCCGACAGTTGGGCGGCCGCACTGCGGCCAGAGGTCGAAACCGCTGCCCAGTTGGGCGACACGGTCGAGGCATTCGATCTGGATGGAATGACCGTTTTCAATCGGGCGGCGCAGGGCCAGGTTGGTGCCGCCCAGCGCGGTGGCATCACGGCGCTGGACCTTTCGGTTGCGCTGCATTCCCGCGCAGTCGTGGAAATTCTGGGAACAGCAAAACCGGGCGCTGCCATCGCGCTTTTGCAAGGCTTTGACCGTGCGGCGCTGGCGGATCGCCTTTCCGGCGAATGAAAAAGCCCCGCATGCCACAGGGCGCGCGGGGCCAATCTAACAAAGCCGATGGATCAATAGCGATAATGTTCCGGCTTGAACGGGCCTTCGGGCTTTACCCCGATATAGGCGGCCTGATCCGGCTTCAGTTCGGTCAGCTTTACGCCGATCTTTTTCAGGTGCAGGCGGGCAACCTTTTCATCCAGATGCTTGGGCAGGATATAAACGCCCGGCTTGTATTCAGCAGCCTTTGTCCACAGTTCGATCTGCGCCAGAACCTGGTTGGTAAAGGAAGCCGACATCACGAATGACGGGTGACCCGTCGCATTGCCAAGGTTCAACAAACGCCCTTCGGACAAAAGGATGATACGATTGCCCGAAGGCATTTCGATCATGTCCACCTGTTCCTTGATGTTTGTCCATTTGTGGTTCCGCAGCGCGGCCACCTGAATTTCGTTATCGAAGTGGCCGATGTTGCCAACGATCGCCATATCCTTCATCTCGCGGATATGTTCGATGCGGATCACGTCCTTGTTGCCGGTGGTCGTGATAAAGATGTCGGCGGTTTTCACCTCATCCTCAAGGATCGTCACCTCAAAGCCGTCCATTGCGGCCTGCAATGCGCAGATCGGGTCAACTTCGGTCACCTTCACGCGTGCGCCCGCACCGCGCAACGACGCCGCCGATCCCTTACCCACATCGCCATACCCGCAGACAACGGCCACCTTGCCAGCCATCATCGTATCCGTGGCACGGCGAATGCCGTCTACCAGCGATTCCTTGCAGCCATATTTGTTGTCGAACTTCGACTTGGTGACAGAATCGTTCACGTTGATGGCCGGGAAAGGCAGTGCGCCATTCTTGTGCAGCTCATACAGGCGATGCACGCCTGTGGTGGTTTCCTCGGACACCCCACGAATGGCGGCCTTGGTTTTGGTGAACCAACCGGGGCTTTCCTTCATGCGCTTGTGGATCTGAAGTTTGATCACCTCTTCCTCTTCCGAAGCCGGAACAGGAATGATCTCTTCGCCCGCTTCGGCGCGCGCACCAAGCAACACATACAGCGTTGCGTCGCCGCCATCATCCAAGATCATGTTCGCGCCTTCGGGGAACATGAAGGATTTGTCCAGGTAGTCCCAATGCTCTGTCAGCGTCTGGCCCTTTACCGCAAAGACCGGCGTGCCGCCTGCGGCAATCGCCGCCGCCGCGTGATCCTGCGTTGAAAAGATGTTGCACGAGGCCCAGCGGACATCAGCACCCAAGGCGGTCAGGGTTTCGATCAGCACGGCTGTCTGAATCGTCATGTGCAGCGATCCAACGATCCGCGCACCTTTCAACGGCTGCGATGCCCCAAACTCTTCGCGGCACGCCATAAGACCAGGCATTTCCGTTTCCGCGATGACAAGTTCCTTGCGGCCATATTCTGCCAGACCGATATCCTTGACGATGTAATCCTGCGGCATGTGCCGATGCTCCTTGAACCTTTGTTTGAGCCGCGAGATAGCATGTGACGCAGCCTCCGACAATGGAACGGTGGTTAAGCATCGTTACACATGGGAAAGGCCGCCTAGGGATGAAACAGCCCCGCGCTTGGCAAAGGATGCTTTCGGGTCGCAGGCTCGATCTGCTTGATCCCACGCCGATGGATATCGAAATTGCTGATATCGCGCATGGCCTTGCTTTTGTCGCCCGGTGGAATGGTCAGACGCGGGGGGATTGGCCCTATTCCGTGGCCGAACATTCTCTGCTGGTTGAACAGATATTCACCCGCGCCAATCCCGGAATTGCCGCGCGGTGGCAATTGGCCGCACTGCTGCACGATGCGCCGGAATATGTGATCGGCGACATGATCAGCCCGGTCAAAGCCGCCATCGGCCCCGATTATGGCGCGCTGGACGACCGGCTTACGGCGGCAGTCCATCTGCGGTTTGGCTTGCCGATCATCCTTCCCGTGGCGATCAAGAAGGCGATCAAAGCCGCCGATCGGCTGTCGGCCTGGCTCGAGGCGGTGCAAATCGCTGGGTTTTCCGAAAAAGAGGCGGATCGTTTGTTCGGCAAACCCGATGCGCTGATCCTGCGCGGTCTGGAAATCAAACTTCGCCCGCCCGCAGTGGTGCGGGCGGACTATGTGTCACGACATGAAGAATTGCTCTTGGCCTTCACAGTTCAGCCACCAACCTGAGCCGGCGATGTCTGCACGGCAGGGTGGCGTTTTTGGTTGGTCTGCCCATGTGGCCGCTGACCGGTGGCAAGAAGCAGGGCTTCGGCGAATATCTGTAACATTTTCTGATCCTCTCATCAGCTTCAACTTGGCTTTCCTAGGCTTTTCTGTTGAAGTTTCCGAGTCAGAAAACTTTCATACATGTAATCACAGCTAACATATGACGCTGAACTGGCGCGACCTGCCCTCTCTTTCCTCGCTCCGCGCTTTTGCTGCGGTGGCAGAGCTTGGGGGGTTTTCACAGGCGGCCCGCACGCTGAATGTCACCCATGCCGCTGTGGCGCAGCAGGTGCGCGCCCTCGAATCCACGTTGGAAACGCCGCTTGTCACAAGGGATGGGCGCGGCATGGCGTTGACGGTCGAAGGGCAACAATTGGCGCAGGCGCTGGCCGACGGGTTCGGCTCGATTGCCTCTGGCGTTGCAGCACTTAGGGCGGGCGGTTCTGACCGGCCTGTCCGCATTACCCTGACGGCCAGTTTCGCCACACAATGGCTTATGCCCCGGCTCAAGGATTTCTGGGACCGCTTCCCTGACATCGCCCTAACGCTGCACCCTGATGCGCGCGTGTCCGATCTGCGGCGCGATGGCATGGACCTTGGCATCCGTTATGGCAACGGCGACTGGCCTGGCGTCACATCACGGTTTCTGGCCTCTGCCCGCATGGCCGTGGCCGCAGCGCCCGATCTGCTGGGCGGGCGCTTCTCACTGACCATCGCGGAAATGCAGGAAATGGAATGGATTCTTGCCCGCGATTGGCCGGAACAGGAAAACTATCTGAAAAGCCTGGGGCTGAACCCTGAAACAGTCAGCCGAACCGATTTCACCAGCGAAGAGCTTTCTCTTGCCGCGGCACGGCAGGGACTTGGCCTTGTGGTAGAAAGTCTGGCCCTGATGGAAGATGATCTTGAAGAAGGACGTTTGGTCCTGCTGCATGACAGCAAGGATCACCTTCCCGCCTATTTCATCGTTACAACGCCGGGGCCGCAGCGCGCGGCAACCCGGGCCTTTGTCAAATGGCTTGAATCCGCAGCCTGATTACAGCGCCATATCTTCGGGTTTGCGACCTTTGGCCAAAGCCTCGGCAAACCAACGGGGCTTGCGCCCACGCCCGGACCAGGTTTCTGCTGCATTGGCCGGATTGACGTATTTCGCGGTCGCGGGCGAACGCTTGCGCGGCACCGCAGTTCCGGTCAATTCCGCCAAGGAAAAGCCCATTTCACGGGCCTTTTCTTCCAGCTCTGCCAAAGCTGCCTTCTTCTTGCGATCCTCAAAACTTGCTATCGCTTTTGCCACCTGAGCCTGAAGGTCTTTCAGCTCCTTCAGCGACATTGAATTAAGATCGACGCTCATTCCTGCATACTCCATTAACCGGGATATCGATCTTTTACGGAATACGCGCCCTTAATTCAACAAGCTGATTATTTTGGACTGCGTTTTGCCAGAATACGTTGCAAAGTGCGTCGGTGCATACTTAGGCGCCGGGCGGTTTCAGACACGTTCCTGTCGCACATTTCATAAACCCGTTGAATGTGTTCCCACCGCACCCGATCCGCCGACATCGGGTTTTCCGGCGGCCCCGGCAAGGTTTCCGTCCGCGACAAAAGGGCATTCATCACATCATTGGCATCAGCGGGTTTTGACAGATAATCCGTCGCGCCAATCTTTACCGCGGCCACTGCAGTGGCAATCGCGCCATACCCAGTCAGCACCACGATCCTGCAATCGGGCCTGCGTTCGCGCAACGCCTCGACCACGTCCAGGCCATTTCCATCCTCAAGCCGCAGGTCCACCACGGCATAGGCCGGTGGCCGCGCCACAGCGATTGCCCGCCCCGCCGCCACGCTTTCTGCCGTTTCCGGCAGAAATCCGCGCTTTTCCATCGCCTTTGCCAATCTTTTAACAAAGGGTTCATCATCATCAACAAGCAGCAGCGTCCGATCCGCGCCAAGATCGACAATCAGGTCGTCAGCCATCGTGTTCCCCTTCATCATCAACGTGCCTATGAAGTAGGCGGCTTTGGGGGTCTGGTCAAATTTCCTGCCGTTACTGCGACAGGAAACAGGCTGTGCGATCTGCCATCTGCTCTGCCGTATCATCCCGCTTGAAGAAGTCGACAAAGCCGGTTTCAGGCAGGACAAGATAGGTAAATGTGGAATGATCCATCAAATAATACTCTGGGTCATCCGAATTCTGCTTTCTGTAATAGGTCTTGTAAGCCTGCGATGCGGCCTTCACCTGTTCTTCCGTGCCGGTAAGGCCAATCATCTTGGGGTGCATATTGGCCGCAAAATCCCCCATTACCTCTGGCGTATCGCGTGCCGGATCAATGGTGATGAAAACGGGGTTCACGTCAAATCCGCGCTCTTCCAGAATATCCACTGCCTCGGCGTTGCGGGCATTGTCCAATGGGCAGACATCGGGGCAGAACGTATATCCGAAATAGACAAGGCTGGGCTTTGTGATCACATCCTTTTCCGTAACCAGTGCCCCTGTCGTGCTTTGCAGGGTGAACGGCCCCCCAATATCGCCCCCCACGGCCCCGGCCCGGCATTCGGCAAAGACATCATCCGATTGCGCCAGTTGGGCATAGGCGAACAGGCCGCCCACCATCCCGACAACGGCCGCTGCGGCCAGACCTGCGTAAAGCTTGCTCATCGCGGTAATCCTTCTAACTTTGAACACATAAATCGCGGATGAACCGCCCCTTAACAATGCGAAATATGGTCACGCAAGGCACAGCCCTGACATGATGGATTCCGGCTTCGGCCTTCTGTCCCGCGACACACGCAGCGATTGGGTCCGGTTGCGGACGCTTATCCTGTTGCGCTGGATGGCGATCACCGGGCAACTTGCCGCGATAACCGTCGCCGACAGGGTCTATGGCATACAGTTGCCGCTGGGCCTTTGCTATATGGCGGTTGGCGCGTCGATCATTGCGAACCTGATTTCCAGCTTCGTCTATCCCGAAAACAAACGGCTTTCGGAATTCGAGGCGATGCTGACCCTGCTGTTCGATCTGTCCCAGTTGTGCTTTCTGCTTTACTTGACCGGCGGGCTGACGAACCCCTTTGCCCTGCTGATACTGGCACCGGTAACCATCTCGGCCTCGGCGCTGGAATTGCGGACAACGATCCTGCTGGGCGTGCTGGCGATCCTGTTCACCTCAATTATCGCCTTCGTGAATGTCCCGCTTTACTTTGCCAACGGTGATCGGTTGGCCGTCCCGCTGGTATTTGAATTTGGCTATTGGTTGGCCATCGTCATCGGGATCGTGTTCCTCGGCCTCTATTCGCGCCGGATCGCTACGGAAATCCGGTCAATGTCCGATGCGCTTCTGGCCACCCAGATGGCGCTGGCGCGCGAACAAAAACTGACGGATCTGGGTGGCGTGGTCGCCGCGGCGGCGCATGAATTGGGAACGCCCCTGGCCACCATCAAACTCGTCAGCACCGAATTGATGGAGGAGTTGAAGGATCACCCCCATTTACTGGAGGACGCGGCCCTGATCCGTGATCAGGCCGATCGCTGCCGCGACATCCTGCGCGGTATGGGGCGGGCTGGCAAAGATGACCTGCATCTGCGTCAGGCCCCTCTTGGCTCTGTCCTGCGTGAGGCGGCAGAACCGCATATGGGCCGGGGAAAACAGGTGGAATTCACCCTGTCCCAAGGGCCGGGTGGCGGCGAACGCCAGCCCACCATCCTGCGGCGACCCGAAGTGATTCACGGTCTACGCAACCTGATCCAGAATGCCGTCGATTTTGCGCGCAGCACCGTCTGGGTTGATGGTGAATGGACGGATGGCAGCATCACCATCCGCATCGTGGATGATGGCGAAGGCTACCCCTCGCAGGTGATTGGGCGCATTGGCGATCCCTTCGTCCGGTCCCGCCGCTCGGCGCAGGATTTGCACCGTCGGCCAGAATACGAAGGCATGGGTCTGGGTTTGTTCATCGCAAAGACCCTGCTGGAACGCACAGGGGCGGAACTTTCCTTTGCCAACGCCTCGGACCCTTTCCTCGCGCCCGACGAACGGCCAGAACGCTGCGGCGCGATCGTAGAACTGGTCTGGAAATCCGCCGATCTTGTTGCCCCAGGCGCGTCCCAATTGGGCGACAACCGCAGGTTCGAAGCCTGAACCGCGCAAGCCGTGTCTTGGCAGGGTCGCCGCGAAACAGGCGCGGCGCGTTAACAAATTGTTAAGGTTACTCTCGCAAGGGTTGAGCAGCACCAACTCGGCGGAATGCACGTGACACCTGTGATCTGGCTGGAATTCCTTGCCCTCGCTGTGCTTGGCGCGGCGCTGGGTCTTGTTGTCCTGTCCGCCATACCCCGAATTCCGGCGCGAAATGCGGCAGACGCGACGTGTTTTGTTGCATCTTCGGCAGATCAAATGCCGCTGCCGCTTTGGAAAACCGACCTTGCTGGAAATGTGATCTGGTCAAATCCGGCCTACAAGGCACTGACGGATGGAAACTACGGCAAAGGTCTGCCCTTGGTGGAGGGGCGGGCCTGTCTGGAAACCAAGGATGGCACGCGATGGTTCAACGTAACGATCCGGGGCGATGTCGGCTATGCGCAGCCCGTCGATGACCTTGTCCGGGCCGAATCCAACCTGCGCGACATGGTTCAGGCAATGGCCAAGACGTTTGCCCAACTGGCGACCGGACTCGCGGTTTTTGATCACAGCCGCCATTTGCAAAGTTTCAATCCGGCCTTGGCCGATTTGACAGGCCTTTCCCCGGAATTTCTGTCGCGCCGCCCATCGCTGATTGCCATGCTGGATGGGATGCGCGACCGGAACATGATCCCGGAACCAAAAGATTGGAAAGGTTGGCGGCAACAGCTTGCCGATATGGAACGCGCCGCTGCTAGCGGACAGTTTGAAGATACCTGGGCCCTTCCCGGTGGTCAGACCTACCGCATCAGTGGGCGGCGGCACCTGGATGGCAGCCTTGCGCTGATGATCGACGATATTTCGACCGAAATCATCCGCAGCCGCCGCTATCGTGCCGATCTGGAACTATGCCAGCGTGTCGTGGATACGATGGACGAAGGCATTGCCGTCTTTGCCGCCACGGGCCAGCTTGTGATGTCGAACACGGCCTATGCCGCCCTTTGGGGCCACGATCCCGGTGAACAGCTTGCCCCTATCGCGTTCGGCCAGATCGCCGCGCATTGGCGCGCGATGTCGGCACCCTCAATGCTCTGGTCCGAAGCCGAGGAGTTTTCGGCCCGGCTTGAAGATCGCATTCCCTGGCAGGCCGAGGCGCGGCTTCTGGACGGGCGCTTGATCACCTGCCGCTTTGCGCCCCTGTCGGATGGTGCCACCCTTGTGGGTTTCAGCCCCATCATGGCCGAGGTGCTGCCCCGCGCCCTTGCCGGAACACGCCACGGCACCTAACCGATCTGCTTGCGGCGGTTGGGCGCGGCGGTAAGACTGTGCCCATGTCCGGCACAGATTCATCAGAAACCACAGTCTTCCTCGCAAACGAAGATGCAACTGCCGCCCTTGGGGTGGCGCTGGCTGGTCAGCTTCGGGCCGGGGATTGCGTCCTTCTCGAAGGTCCGATCGGGGCCGGAAAATCCCATCTTGCCCGCGCCCTTATCCGTGCGCGCCTTGGCCGGATGGAAGATGTTCCCTCACCCACATTCACCCTTGTCCAAACCTATCAGGCAGACGATGTGGAAATCTGGCATGCCGATCTTTACCGCCTGTCCCACCCGGATGAGGTTCTGGAGCTTGGGCTGGATGACGCTTTCGCCAGTGCGATCTGCCTTGTCGAATGGCCAGATCGGTTGGGGGGGCATCTGCCCCCGGATGCCCTGCGCGTCCGGCTGATGGCGCAGGGGGATGGGCGGATGGTTCAACTTACCGGTGGTCGCCCCGATTTGCGGGCCGCCCTTGCCAAGGCCATCGCATGACCAGCCGTCGCGCGTTATCCGATGCCTTTCTGCGTCACGCCGGATGGGGAAGCGCCAGCCGCCACTTTTTGGCAGGCGATGCGTCTGACCGAAGCTATGATCGGCTGACACTGGGTGACCAGACCGCCGTTCTGATGGACGCGCCCCCTGGCAAAGGTGACGATCCCGCCGCTTTTGCCGCAATCGCACGGCATCTTTCCGCCCTTGGGCTGTCGCCTCCTGCAATCCTCGCCGAAGATTACGTCAACGGCTTTCTGCTGATCGAAGATCTTGGTGACGGGCTGTTCGCCCGGCTGGTCGCCGCTGATTCCGCGCTGGAAATTCCGCTTTACGCCGCTGCGACCGACGTTCTGGTCCACCTGCAACGCCACCCCGCGCCGCATGACCTGCCCAACCTCTCGGCGCAGGATTGGGCCGCTGCGGCCGCCTTTGCACCCGATTGGTATGCTTTCGCTGCCACCGGAAAAGCACCCGATTCCGCAATGTTCGTGACAGTTTTGTCAGATCTTATGCGAACCTGTGCCGATGGCCCGCGCGTGATGATCCTGCGCGATTACCACGCTGAAAACCTGCTCTGGTTGCCAGGGCGAACTGGCGTTGCACGGGTGGGCCTACTGGATTTCCAACTCGCCCAGATGGGCCAACCCGGCTATGATCTGGTGTCGCTTCTACAAGACGCCCGCCGCGATGTTGCGGCAGAAACCGAGGCGGCGATGGTCGCCCGCTTCTGCGCCGCCACCCAAACCGACCCCACCGCCTTTGCCCCCGCCTATGCCACCTTGGGTGCCCAGCGCGCGCTTCGCATCCTCGGTATCTTTGCCCGGCTTTGCCTCAAAGGGGGAAAGCCCGGCTACCTTTCCCTGATGCCCCGCGTCTGGACGCAACTTTGGCACAACCTGGCGCATCCGGCGCTGGCACCGCTGGCCGCGATCTGCAACGATCTTCTGCCCGCACCCACACCCGAAACGCTGGAAAGGATACGTGCGCAATGCGGCCTGCACCCCCACCGCTGATGCTGTTTGCCGCAGGCTTCGGCACCCGCATGGGCGCGCTGACAGCCACACGCCCAAAGCCCCTGATCCCGGTTGCCGGCAAACCGCTGATCGACCACGCCCTGTTGTTGGCCGATGGCGCGGGCATTTCCCGCATCGTCGCCAACACGCACTACCTGCCCGACCAGATCACCGCCCACCTTTCCGGGCGGGGGGTCGCCATCTCGCATGAAGTTGACCGCATTCTGGAAACCGGCGGCGGGCTAAAGGTCGCGCGTCCGCTCCTCGGCGCCAGCCCCGTCCTCACCCTGAACACGGATGCCGTCTGGACCGGGCAAAACCCCCTGACCCAGCTTTTGGACAGTTGGGATAGCGCACGGATGGATGGCCTTATGCTGCTTCTTCCCGCTGAAACGGCAAACGGCCATTCCGGCACGGGCGATTTCCTGATGGCGGCTGATGCCCGCCTCAGCCGCGCCAATGGCAGACCCGGTCTTGTCTACCTTGGCGCACAGATTCTGCGCACCGAAGGGTTGGCTGAAATTGGCGAAGACGTATTTTCGCTCAATCGTCTGTGGGACAGGATGATTGCAGCAGGGCGGCTTTACGGCCTGCTCCACAATGGCGGCTGGTGCGATGTGGGCCATCCCGACGGCATCGCACAGGCCGAGGCAATGGTTCGGACCGCGCCATGATCTTTCCCGAACCCGCCCCCCGCGTCTTTCACCTTCCCCCCGGCGTTGATTTCGCAACGGCCCTGGTGGCCGGCCTGCGCACCCGTCTGGCAGACCAACCGCCCGAAGCGATGGCAGATGTCACCCTTTATCTGAACACCAACCGCATGCGCACCCGTGTGGTCGATGCCTTCCTTGCCCAAGGCCCCGGCTTTCTGCCGCGCCTCCACGTTCTGACAGACCTCACCGAAGGGCTGGTCTTGCCGGGTTTGCCGCAACCCGTTTCTGCCCTGCGCCGCCGGCTGGACCTGTCGCAACTCATCGCCCGCCTGCTGGATACACAGCCCGATCTTGCCCCCCGCGCCGCGCTGTTTGATCTGGCCGACAGCCTTGCCGGCCTGATGGATGAAATGCAAAGCGAAGGCGTGGCGCCTGAAACGATCGCCGCCCTGGATGTATCGGATCACTCTGCCCACTGGGCGCGCACCCGTGCCTTCCTGTCCATCGTGACACCCTTCTTCACCACCACCGAACCCCCCGACACCGAAAGCCGCCAGCGTATGGCGGTGGACCGGATCGCCGCGC
This sequence comes from uncultured Paracoccaceae bacterium, assembly GCA_958439195.1. Classification (GTDB taxonomy): domain Bacteria; phylum Pseudomonadota; class Alphaproteobacteria; order Rhodobacterales; family Rhodobacteraceae; genus Paragemmobacter. The sequence goes on along the minus strand of OY288151.1, from coordinate 98,069 downwards.
TTTGGCAGGCCGACCCCCCCGCTGGGCCGGTGATTGTGGCAGGGTCCACCGGATCGCGCGGCACCACGGCGGCGCTGATGCAGGCCGTGGCCGCCTTGCCGCAGGGTGCGCTCGTGCTGCCGGGGCTCGATGCCTCCATGCCAGATTGGGTATGGGATCGCCTGACCGATGCCATGACCGGCGAAGATCACCCACAGTTCCGCTTTCGCCGCCTGATGGATCGGCTGGCCATCCCCCCCTCTGCCCTGCGCCCGTGGATCGCCGCCACACCCCCCGCGCCAGACCGCAACCGCCTGATCTCTCTCTCCCTTCGCCCGGCACCCGTCACTGACCAGTGGCTCACCGAAGGGGCCGACCTGCCCAACCTGCCCGACGCCACCGCCGGAATGACCCTGATCGAGGCGCAAACCCCCAGGGCCGAGGCGTTGGCCATCGCCCTGATCCTGCAACAGGCCTCTGACGACGGCATAACCGCCGCCCTGATCAGCCCCGACAGGATGCTTACCCGACAGGTCACCGCCGCGTTGGACCGCTGGGGCATCACCCCGGATGACAGCGCGGGCCGCCCACTGGCCCTGTCACCCCCCGGCCGCCTTTTGCGGCAGGTGGCCGCCCTTATGGGCCACAAGCTGACATCCGATGCGTTGCTTGCCCTTTTGAAACACCCGCTTGCCTTCAGCGGCGCGGATCGCGGCGACCATCTTTTGTTCACCCGTCTTCTGGAACTGCAACTTCGCCGCAAAGGCCCGGCTTTCCCCACCGGGGCGGCCCTTCTGGCTTGGGCTGGTGCGCGCAAGGAAACCGGTATCCTGCCTTGGGCCACCACGCTCGCCGGGTTGATCGACGGCCTCGTCGCCATCCAGCCCGCCCCCCTGCCAGGCCTTGTCATCGCCCACCGCACCCTGACCGAGGCGATTGCCCGCGGCACCGCCCCCTTTGGAACCGGCACGCTGTGGGACAAAGAGGCCGGGACCACCGCCCTTTCGTTTATTGATGCCCTGATGGCCGACGCAGATGCCGGCGGCACCTTTACCCCCGCTGAATATCGTGACCTGTTCGATGCCATCATCGCCAAGGGCGAGGTGCGCGAAACCGTTATCGCACATCCCGGCATCCTGATTCTTGGCCCGCGCGAGGCGCGCGAACAAAGCGCCGACCTTGTCATCCTTGGTGGGCTGAACGATGGCGCATGGCCCCGCCTGCCCGATCCGGACCCGTGGCTGAACCGCAAGATGCGCAAGGATGCGGGGCTTTTGCTGCCCGAACGGCAGGTGGGTCTTTCGGCCCATGACTACCAGAACGCCATGGCCGCCCCGCGCGTCATCCTTACCCGCGCTCTGCGCGATGCCGATGCGGAAACCGTGCCTTCCCGCTGGGTGAACCGACTGATCAACCTGATGGAAGGCCTGCCCGAAAAGCAGGGTCCAGAGGCCTTGGCAATAATGCGCAACCGGGGGCGCGAATGGCTGACCCTCTCTGCCAAACTCGAACAGCCCAGCGCAGAGATGCAGGCCGATCCGCGGTTGAAGCCAGCGCAACGCCCATCCCCCCGCCCGCCAATCCAGGCAAGGCCAAAGGAACTGTCGCTCACCCGGATCAGCCTGCTGATCCGCGACCCCTATGCCGTCTATTGCAGCCATGTGCTGCGTTTGCGGCGGCTGGATCCGCTGCGCCATGAACCCGATGCCGCGCTCCGTGGTCAGATCCTGCACCTGATCCTGGAAGCCTTCGTAAAAGAACGCCCAGCGGGCGAATCTGTCCCCGCCGCCAAGACCCGCCTTATGGATACAGCCACCCGCATCCTTGCCGAACAGGTGCCCTGGCCTGCCGCCCGCGCCCTTTGGCTTGCCCGCCTTGCGCGCGCCGCTGACTTCTTCCTGTCGGTTGACGGGCGCGACAGCGGCATCCCTGTCGCGCTGGAAGGCAAGGGCGGGGTCAACCTTTCGCCCCTCAACTTCCGTCTGTCCGGTATTCCCGATCGGATCGACCGCCTGCCTGATGGTCGCCTGCACATCATCGACTACAAGACAGGCTCGCCCCCGACGCAGGCCATGCAAAAGGCGTTCGACAAACAACTTCTTCTGGCCGCCGCCATGGCCGAACGTGATGCCTTCAAGGGGCTTGAAGGGTCCGAAGTGGCAAAGATCACCTATGTCGGCCTTGGCACGAACCCAAAGGTCGAAGAAACCGACATCACCCCGCAACTGACCGCCGAGGTGTGGGAAGGCCTGCACGCCCTGATCGCCCATTACACCCATCACGGCACCGGCTATACCGCCCGCCGTGCGGTGCAGAAGGAACGGTTCGAAGGCGATTACGATCACCTGTCGCGCTATGGCGAATGGGATACAACCGCCCCGCCAAAGGGCGAAACTGTCGGGGCCGACACCATTGCGCCTACAGCCATCAAGGATGCGCCATGACAACCTCTGCCTCGGAACGGCAGGTTCAGGCCGCCAGCCCCCAAGCCTCGACCTGGCTTTCCGCAAATGCCGGATCGGGCAAGACCCGCGTGCTGACGGACCGTGTCGCCCGCCTGCTTCTGGGCGGGGTGGAACCCCAGCATATCTTGTGCCTGACCTACACCAAGGCTGCCGCGACAGAGATGCAGAACCGCCTGTTCAAACGCCTTGGCGAATGGGCGATGAAACCTGACCCGAAATTGCGCGCCGCCCTTGCCGAACTGGGCGAAGGCGCGCGGCTGGATGGCGAAACGCTGGCTCAGGCCCGCCGCCTGTTCGCCCGCGCCATCGAAACACCGGGTGGTCTGCGTATCCAGACCATCCATTCCTTTTGCGCCAGCCTCCTGCGCCGCTTCCCGCTCGAAGCGGGCGTCTCCCCCCAATTCGTTGAACTCGATGACCGCACCGCCCGCCTGTTGCGGGACGACATCATTGAAGAACTGGCCGAAACCCTTGCCCCCGATGTGATCGCTGATGTCGCACGCGCCTGGACCGGTGAAGAATTCGGCGCGCTCATCCAGCAAATCACCGGCAACCGTGCCAGGTTCGCCACCCCGCTGACCCCCGAAACCGCCCGTCGCCTGTTCGGCCTGAAACAGGGCGAAAGCGCCGACAGCGTGTTGGCAGATGTCTTTCTGGGCGATGAATCGTCGTGGATGCCCACCCTCATCGCCGCGCTGGACAAAGGCACATCAACGGATGTCACCAACGCCGATCGCCTGCGCCGGATTGATCTTGCCGCGCCCACGCTTGCCACATTGGCCGCGCTGGAAGGCGTATTCCTCACCGGACCTGCCGCAAAGGAACCCTTCACCGCCAAGATCGGCAGCTTTCCCACCAAGTCCACCCGCAACGCGCTGGGCGGCCTGCTCGACCCGCTTGAAAACCTCATGCGTCGTGTTGAATCCGCCCGTGCCACGCGCATCGCCCTTAACGCCATGGCCCGCGCCCTGACGCTGCACCGTTTCGCCGCGGCCTTCCTTCCGCTTTACGAACGGCGCAAGGCGCAGCGCGGTTGGCTTGATTTCGATGACCTGATCACCCGCGCTTCGGCCCTGCTCACCGATCCCGCTGTCGCCGCGTGGGTTCTGTACCGGCTGGATGGCGGCATCGACCATATTCTGGTGGATGAGGCACAGGACACCAGCCCCGAACAATGGCGTGTCATCGACTCCCTTGCCGCCGAATTCACCGCAGGATCCGGCGCGCGCGATGTGGATCGCACCCTGTTTGTCGTGGGCGACAAGAAGCAGTCGATCTATTCCTTTCAAGGCGCAGATGTCGCCGCCTTTGATGAAAAACAGCACCACTTCGGCGCAGGCTTCCGCGCGGTGGATCGGTTCTTCCAATCCCTGGAACTGGAACATTCGTTCCGCTCCTCGCCAGCCATCCTGCGCGTGGTGGATGAAACATTCGGCGACCGTTTTCCCACCGCCTTGGGCGGTCAGTCGCGGCACATCGCCTTTTACGATACCATGCCGGGCCGTGTCGACCTGTGGCCGTTGATCGAAAAAGCCAGCAGCAAGGATGCGGATGACTGGCGCAACCCTGTCGATCTGATCACCGAAGAACATCACACCGCCCGCCTTGCCGAAAAGATCGCTGCGGAAATCGATCAGATGATCCGCGTCGGCACATCCATCCCGGAAAAACACGGTTCACGCCCGGTTCATGCCGGTGATTTCCTGATCCTCGTGCAGCGCAGGTCCGACCTGTTTTCCGAAATCATCCGTGCCTGCAAGGCGCGAAAACTGCCCATCGCGGGGGCGGACCGTCTTAAACTTGGCGCGGAACTCGCGGTCAAGGACATCTCTGCCCTGCTCACCTTCCTTGCCACGCCCGAAGATGATCTATCCCTTGCCGCTGTCCTGCGCTCGCCCATCTGTGGTTGGACCGAAGCCGAACTCTATGCCCTCGCCCAGCCCCGCAGCGGGTATCTGTGGGAAGAACTGCGAAACCGCGCTGCGGAATTCCCGACAACCCATGCCCTGCTGACAGACCTGCGCAATCAGGCCGATTTCCTGCGCCCCTATGATCTGATCGAACGCCTGCTTACACGCCACGATGGCCGCCGCCGCCTGCTGCAAAGGTTGGGGCCAGAGGCAGAGGATGGCATCGACGAACTGCTTTCGCAGGCATTGGCCTACGAACGCGGCGATGTGCCAAGCCTGACGGGGTTCCTTGTCTGGCTCTCGACCGATGAGGTCGAGGTGAAACGCCAGATGGACAGCGAAGGCCATCGCATCCGCGTGATGACCGTGCATGGCGCCAAGGGGCTGGAGGCACCGATCGTTATCCTGCCCGATACCTGCGACATTCGCCCCCAGGAACGCGATGAGGTGGTGACCGTGAACGCCACCCCCGTCTGGCGCACACCGGCCGATCAAAGCCCCCCTGCCATCGGTACCGCCCGCGCCGCCCGCAAGGAACGCGAGGCGGAGGAACGCCTCCGCCTGCTTTACGTGGCCCTGACCCGCGCGCGATCCTGGCTGATCGTTTGCGGTGCGGGCGACGCAACGCAGGATCAGGCATGGTATCGCCTTGTAGCCGATGGGATGCGGGCAGCCGGGGCAGAAGCCATGCCCGATGGCAGCTTGCGCCACGCATTCGGCATCTGGCCAGACCCCCAGCCACGTCCGCCGCAGACGCAAATTCTGCCATCCCTTCCCGATTGGGCCACCCGGCCCGCCCTCACCCCCGCCCGCCCGGTGCAACCACTCTCGCCGTCGGACCTTGGCGGTGCCAAGGCCCTCCCCGGCGATGGGCTGGATGAAGAAACCGCCAAGGCACGCGGCACCGCGCTTCATCTTCTGCTTCAACACCTGCCCGGCACCGACCCGGCACAGCACGATTCCATCGCCACGACCCTGATCGCCGATCCCGCCCTGCGCAGCGACCTTCTGGCACAGGTCCAGACCGTTCTCGCCGCCCACTCCGCCCTGTTCAGCCTTCCCGCAATGACCGAGGTTGAATTGACGGCCACCCTTCTGGGCAGGCCGATGCGCGGCACCATCGACCGATTGATCGTGGAACCGGACCGCATCCTGGCGATTGATTACAAATCAAACCGCGTCATACCCAAATCGCCACAGGAAACCCCCGAAGGCATTTTGCGCCAGCTGGGGGCCTATGCAGACGCATTGGCGCAAATCTACCCCGGCCGCAGGATAGAAACCGCGATCCTCTGGACACATCACGCCACCCTGATGCCCCTTGATCCCGATATCGTGAGTGTGGCCCTTGCCCGAACCACGATCCCTTGACGATTGCCTCGCCCATCCCTAGCTTCGTTGGCTGACATTCCATTCAGGAGATATGACAGATGGGCGCTGCGACCCTCGCCGTCACCGACGCCACGTTCGATGCCGAAGTCCGCAAATCGGACCTTCCCGTCGTGGTGGATTTCTGGGCCGAATGGTGTGGCCCCTGCCGCCAGATCGGCCCGGCGCTTGAAGAGCTGGCCGCCGAATATGCGGGCAAGGTCAAGATCGTAAAGGTCAACGTCGACGAAAACCCCGACAGCCCGGCCCAGCTTGGCGTGCGGGGTATCCCGGCCCTATTCCTGTTCAAGGATGGCCAGGTCGTTTCCAACAAGACCGGCGCAGCACCCAAGGCGGCGCTTGCCAACTGGATTCAATCCGCGATCTGACACCTATCACGATTCGCATCAGGGCGGCCCCTTGCGGCCGCCCTTTTCGTTTGCCGCACACCATGCCCATATAGGCGGCAGATATGCAGGAGGCCGCGATGCAAAACGACAAATTCCCCGGCTGGCACGGCACCACCATTCTTGCCGTGCGCAAGGGTGGCGAAGTGGTCGTCGCAGGTGATGGACAGGTCAGCCTTGGCCAAACCGTCATAAAAGGCACCGCCCGCAAGGTGCGCCGCCTGTCCCCAGGCGGGCGCGATGTTGTCTGCGGTTTTGCCGGGTCCACCGCCGATGCCTTCACCCTGCTGGAACGACTTGAAAAAAAGCTGGAATCCGCCCCCGGCCAACTCGCCCGCGCCTGTGTCGACCTGGCCAAGGATTGGCGCATGGACAAATACCTTCGCAATCTTGAGGCGATGCTGATCGTGACCGACGGGCGCGATCTGTTTGTCATCACAGGTGCCGGTGATGTGCTGGAACCCGAACATGACGTCGCCGCCATCGGATCAGGCGGCAACTTCGCACTCGCTGCCGCACGTGGGTTGATGCATGGCGATCTGCCCGCCGAGGAAATCGCCCGCAAGGCGATGGCCATCGCCGCCGACATCTGTGTCTACACGAACGGCAATCTGACCGTTGAAACGATAAAGAGCTGAGGGCAAGAAATGACCAACCTCACCCCCCGTGAAATCGTCTCGGAACTTGACCGTTTCATCATTGGCCAGCGCGATGCCAAACGCGCCGTCGCCGTGGCCCTGCGCAACCGCTGGCGGCGCAAGCAGTTGGGCGATGATCTGCGCGATGAGGTATACCCCAAGAATATCCTGATGATCGGCCCCACCGGCGTGGGCAAAACCGAAATCAGCCGCCGCCTGGCAAAACTGGCCCGCGCGCCTTTCCTTAAGGTCGAGGCAACCAAATTCACCGAGGTGGGCTATGTCGGCCGCGATGTCGACAGCATCATCCGTGATCTGGTGGATGCCGCAATGGTCGACACCCGCACCCGAATGCGCGACGACGTAAAGGCCCGCGCCCAGAAAGCGGCAGAGGAACGGGTGATCGACGCGCTCGCCGGCAAGGACGCCCGCGAACAAACGCGCGACATGTTCCGCGGCAAACTGAAACGCGGCGAACTGGACCAAACCGTGATCGAGCTTGAGATCACGGATACCGCCCCCCAAACGGGCATGTTCCCCGGTGGCAACGGCATGGAATTGCAGATGCAGGGCCTGCAAGACCTGTTCAAGGCCTTTGGTGGCCGCGCCACCCGCAAGAAAATGACCGTGGCCGAAAGCTATGACATCCTGATCGGGCAAGAGGCCGACAAACTGCTGGATGACGAAGCCGTCAAGGCTACGGCACTGGAAGCCGTGCAGGAAAACGGCATCGTCTTTCTGGATGAAATCGACAAGATCTGCGCCCGCTCCGATGCACGCGGCGCCGATGTCAGCCGCGAAGGCGTGCAGCGCGATTTGCTGCCCTTGATCGAAGGCACCACTGTTTCTACTAAATATGGCCCGGTAAAGACCGACCATATCCTGTTCATCGCCTCTGGCGCCTTCCATATTGCCAAACCATCCGACCTGCTGCCCGAATTGCAGGGCCGACTGCCCATCCGCGTGGAACTTCAGCCGCTGACCGAAGGTGATTTCGTCCGCATCCTCACGGAAACCGACAATGCCCTCACCCGCCAGTATTCTGCGCTGATGGCCACCGAAGAGGTCACCGTCACCTTCACCCAGGACGGCATAGCCGCCCTCGCCCGGATCGCGGCCGAGGTGAATGGAAGCGTCGAAAACATTGGTGCGCGCAGGCTTTATACCATCATGGAACGCGTGTTCGAGGAGCTGTCCTTCACAGCCCCCGACCGATCGGGGGATCAGGTCACCGTTGATGCTGGCTTTGTTGAAACAAATGTGGGCCAATTGGCGCGCTCGGCGGATATCTCGCGCTACGTCCTCTGAATAAAAGCCTGGGCTTGACCGATTGGAACGCGAAGCCGATCACTGGTCCACCGATTTAAAGGACCATCCCGTTGCACCCCATTCGTTTCCTTGTGCTGGTCATTATTCTTGCCGCTTGCACCCCGCGCGGAACGATGGTCGTCGTCCCCCCTGAAACCGCCGAAGGCCCGATCACAACCGTCTTTGTCGGAACCACCCGTGGGCTGGAAGGCAGCGGCGTCTTTGGCGGCGGCCGGTCCGAGGAAATGCGCTTTGCCCGTTATGACGTGGCCATCCCGCCCCAGCGCGAAGTGGGCGAAATCAAATACGCCAAGCCCCGCAGCGCCAATGTATCCACAGATTTCCTGACCACCGAACAACGCATCTATGCCGCCGACGCCGATTTCAAATCTGATCTGAAAACAGCCCTTAACGCCAACGGGCGCGAGGCGATGATCTTTGTCCACGGTTTCAACAACACTTTCACCGAGGGCCTCTACCGCATCGCCCAGTTACGCCACGATCTGGAAATTCCCGGCGTTGCCCTGCATTATTCATGGCCATCCGCGGCAGAACCGCTTGGCTATGTTTATGACCGCGATTCCGCGATTTTCGCACGTGTCGGGCTGGAAGAACTGATCCGCGAAACCATCGCTGCCGGGGCCACCCGCGTTACCCTTGTCGCGCATTCAATGGGCGGCTTCCTGTCAATGGAAACGCTCCGCTCCATCGCCCTGCGCGATGGCCGGATCATGCCACAAATTCAGGGCGTGGTTCTGATCTCACCTGACATCGACGTCGAGGTGTTCCGCAGCCAGGCCAAGGAAATCGGCACCCTGCCACAGCCCTTCCTGATCTTCGGCTCTGACCGCGACCGCGTGCTGCGGCTTTCCGCGCTGATCACCGGGCAAAAAGGACGGCTTGGGTCGCTGGACAGCGTGGATCAGCTTTCCGATCTTGAGGTGACATATCTGGACGTTGGCGCATTCTCTCAAGGCTCGGGTCATTTTGTTCCCGGCACATCCGAGGCGCTTATCAAACTCTTGGGCAGCATCGGGTCCGTGGATCAGGCCTTTGGCAATGATGCCGCTGGGCGCACTGGCCTTTTGCCGGGCGTGATCCTGACGGCGCGCAGCGCAACACGCGTGATCCTTGCCCCTGTGGCCGAAATCACGGGTGATGTGCTGAACTGAACCGTTCCCACGGCTTTGCCGACCCCATCCTGTCGCAAACAGGATGGGCATTCCACGGCCGGGGTGCGATGAACGACAAATGCGCTTTTTGCCCTTCTTGCGCGCCAATGCGCCCTTTCTATTCGCGGGCTTCCTTCTGTCCTTCCTGTCCGGGTTTGGGCAAACCTATTTCATTTCCATCTTCGCCGCTGAAATCCGCACGCTGAGCGGCCTTGGCCATGGCGATTGGGGCGCGCTTTATGCCGCCTGCACTATGGCATCGGCTGTGGTCATGCTTTGGTCTGGCGCGCTGACCGACAGGTTCCGCGTGCGTCATCTTGGCTCGGCTGTCCTTGCCTTGCTTACCTTGGCATGCCTTCTGATGGCCACCGGCCCCAGCGGCTGGCTTCTTCCCGTCGGGATCTTTGCCCTGCGCCTGTTTGGCCAGGGTATGGTCGTGCAAACCGCTAGCGTTGCCATGGCACGCTGGTTCGTCGCCTCACGCGGCCGGGCGCTGGCCATCGCAGCTTTGGGCTTTTCGGTGGGCGAGGTGGCCATGCCCCTCGGCTTTGTCTGGATGAAATCGTTCCTGCACTGGCAAACGCTCTGGCTGATCGCCGCGGCCATCATCGTGGCCTGTCTGCCGATCATCTGGCGGCTCCTTCGATTGGAACGCACGCCGCAATCCATCGCCGCAGAAAATGACGTGGCCGGAATGGGCCACCGTCACTGGTCCCGCGGCGATATGCTGCGCCATCCGCTGTTCTGGTGCGTCTTGCCCGCGCTGATTGGCCCGCCCTGTTTCATCACCGCATTCTTCTTTCAACAGGTCCATCTGGCCGAGGTGAAGGGCTGGTCCCACCTTGGCCTTGTCGCCACCTTCCCCGCCTATACCGCCGCTTCTGTCACCGCGATGTTCGCGGGCGGCTGGGCGCTGGACAAATGGGGCACCGCGCGGTTGATGCCGGTCTATGTCCTGCCATTGGGGCTGTGCTTTGCGGTGTTCCCGCTGATCGACACCTTGCCGATTGCCGCATTGGGCATGGCGGTGATGGGCCTGACCTCTGGCGCACAAACCACCATCCCGATGGCGTTCTGGGCCGAATTCTACGGCACCCGCCACCTTGGCGCGATCCGTGCCACCGTCGCTTCTGCAATGGTGCTTTCCACCGCCATCGGCCCGGCCCTGTCGGGGTTCTTCATCGACCGCGGCTATGATCTGCCTGCCCAGATGCCCTTTTTTGCAGGCTGGTTCGTAATGGCCTCTGCACTGGTGTTCTGGCGGCTTGGAATTGACCGCACAGCCCTTCCCGCCCGCCCCTAGCGGCGGCGCAGATAAACGTAATAGGCCCCCGCGCCCCCATGTTTCAAATGCGCCTCGGTCACCTGCAAAACCACAGGCCCAAGGGGCGACAGACGCAGCCATTGCGGGACTTGATGGCGCAACGCCCCCATCCGCTGCGGGATCGGCCCCAGATCCTCGCGCCGCTTGCCCTTGCCGGTGATCACCAGAACAAGCCGCAGCCCCGCCGCATGCGCGTTCAGGACAAAACGGATCAATTCCGGGTGCGCCTCGGCCAATGTCATGCCGTGCAGGTCGATCCGCGCCTCAGGGGCCAGCTTGCCACGCACCATCCTGTCATGTTGCTTGGCATCCATCCGCAGGCCATTGTTCAGGCTTTCCGCCAATGTCGGCGCCAGATCGTGCCCCTTTGCCACCCGCGCCTTCTGGCCCAACCGAAACGGCTCCAGCCAGCTTTTGGGTATCTCTGCCTCACGCGGCTTCAGGTCTGCAAGCGGGTGCGGGTGCGCCGCCCCCTCAATCCGGTTCACGGGCGCATGTGATCGTGGATGCATGGGCCGCGCTGTGCGGGCGACCGCTTGCCACAGTTCTTCCTCTTCCGGGCGCAGGGTGCGGCGGCGGCTCATCACAAACCGTCCGGCAACATCGCATAGGCCCGGTCGATGGGCAGAAGAACCACCATCCGCCCACCATCCTTGACCGTGCCCGCCGCATCACCTGCCGCACGGCCCGTGCCATAAAAGATATCCGCCCGCTGCGGCCCCTTGATCGCGCCACCGGTATCTTGCGCCACCATCAACCCACGGATCGGCGCCGCCCCATCCTTTTCCACCCAGACCGGCGCGCCAAGCGGCATGAAATCCGGGTCAATCGCCACCGACCGAAAGGCCGTGATCGACCGGCCCATCGCCCCGATCGGCCCCTTTTCCGCGGGCACTTCGTTCACCGTGCGAAAGAACACATAGGACGGGTTGATGTTCAACAACTCGGCCCCCGCCTGATTGCGGACATGGGCGGCAATCTCCTGGGCCGACACCTGATCCATGCTATGCGTGCCGCGCCGCACCATTTCCTGCCCGACCGACCGATAGGCATGCCCGTTCCGCCCGGCATATCCTACGCGCATCACGCTGCCATCGGGCATCCTGATGCGCCCCGACCCCTGCACCTGCAGGAAATACACATCCACCGGATCATCCAGCCAGGCCAGTTCAAGCCCCCGCCCGCGCAGAATGCCACGCTCTATCTCGGCCCGTGTGTGGAACACCTGGCCATCCTGCAATTCGGGCGGGCGGCGATAGATCGGCCAGGCAAAGCGCGGGGTGCGCACCTGCGACCCTTCCAGTTCCGGCTCATAGTATCCGGTAAACAGCGCGGGCGGCGCACCAATCATGACCGGGCGAAAGAACAGCTCAAAAAACTGCCGCGCCCCTGCGGCGCTGTCGCCAGCATCGGCCGCCAGCGCGCAAAGCGGCCCCCAATCCGGCCCGTCCAACAGCCCACAGGTTTCCCGAAACGACGCAAGGGCCGCCCGATGATCATCGGCGGCCCATCCATCAAGATCGGCAAATCGCAGAATTTCGGAATGGCTCGGCACGGTCGTCATCACGACCGCCAGCATAGCCGCTGCCAACGCCGAACGCATCAGTCTCCGGTGGCGACAAGTTGCCAGTTGGGATCGTTCGATCCCATCTTGCGGGCAAAGGTCCAAACGTCGCGCTGCCGCTTGATCTCATTCGGGCTGCCTTCGACAATCTTGCCGTTGGCATCCTTCACGACGGATGTCAGTTCCCCCACGAACCGCACCGAAACCTCGGCCTCGCGCGAGTCGCGGTCAAAGGTTGCGTTGTGCAGCGCCAGTTCGCGCAGACCGACAAAGCTCGCCTCAACTGTCAGGCCCTGTTCGTGGCGCAGGCGGATCGCCTCATCAAACGTATCGGCCACCTCGGGCGACAGGAAGGCGCGGACCTTGTCCACCTCGCCCTTTTCATAGGCCATCAGGATCATCTCATAGGCGCCGCGCGCGCCCGACAGGAATTCGGACACGTTGAAACCAGGCTCTGCCAACTTCATCGCGCCCAGTGCCTTTGCCGCATCAGACCCATCAGCGACATGATCGATGATGTCACGGTCCGGCCCGCCTTCGATCACCTCGAAATCCCGGCGCGGTTTCGCCGAAGGGCGCACGTCATCAAGCGGGATGGGCGGTTTTTCAAATCCTTCCCGTGTTCCCAACACGGAACGCAGTTTCAGAATCAGGAAAACGGCGATCCCGGCCAGAACTAGAAGCTGGATCAGGGAAGAGCTCATCGGTACCTCAGAATTGCGATCCCCTGTCTGAACAAGGGCCAGGTTTCTAACGTGTTTGAAGCCAGGGGTTGGTAACTGGCTTGCTTGACCCCTATGTAGGGTTCATGGTCGTCCCTGTCTACGGCACGCCCCCTGATTTGGCCTCAAGGATCGTTCTGATGCCTGTTTTCGCTCTGCTCTTGGCCTGGCCGCTGATCGAAATTGCGCTTTTCGTCACCATTGGCGGCGCAATTGGGCTTTGGCTTACCCTTCTTGTTGTCATCGGCACGGCGATGCTTGGCATCGCGCTCTTGCAACGCCAAGGGCTGCGCTCTGCCGAAAGGCTGCGCCGCCAGATGGATCAGATGCGTGATCCACTCGGCGTGGCTGGCGATGGCGCGCTGCGTGCCTTTGGCGCGATCCTGTTGATTCTACCAGGTTTCCTGACGGATTTTCTGGGCGCCCTCCTGCTGATTGCGCCTCTGCGCGCGATTTTGATTGCCCGCATCTCGCGCAAGGTGGGGGCCGCTTCCATGCGATCCGACCAACCCGCCCGCCGCAGTGACGGGATCGTGATCGACGGCGAATTCGTCGAGGTAGACCCCGAACCCACCCGCGTCCCCACCCACCCCTCCGGCTGGACGAGGCATTGAGGCATCAGCTCCTTCCTGCTAGGAAAACGCCCAACACGAAAAGATGAGGAGTGTCCGGCATGTCTGACGAAACCACAGCCCCAGAAACAGGCGCCGCAGCCGACACCGCGCAACCGGCACAACCGCAAGTCCGCATGCAGGTGCTGGCGCAGTTCATCCGCGATATGTCGTTTGAAAACATGGTGGCGAAAAAGGGCATATCGGGTGCCGATGTGCAGCCCGACATTCAGGTTGCTGTCAGCCTTGATGCTCGCAAGCGCCCGGTAGACCATCAGTATGACGTCGTGTCGAAATACCGCTGCACGTCGAAGAACAAGGCCAATGGCGAAACCCTGTTTTTGCTAGAGGTCGAATATGGCGCAATCTTCCACGTCGAAGGCGTGCCCGAAGAACAGCTTCACCCCTTCCTGTTGATCGAATGCCCGCGGCTGGTTTTCCCCTTCGTGCGCCGGATCATTTCGGATGTGACGCGTGATGGTGGCTTCCCGCCGTTGAACATCGACACTGTCGATTTCGTGGCGCTCTACCGTCAGGAACTTGCCCGCCGCGCACAGGCCACGCAGACGCCCGCCACCCCCGTCAACTGACGGAAACACGCGCGCCGGTCACACCCGCTTTTTCCACACCGCTCCGTCGCCCAGTTTGGCAACAAATGCCGCATGGGCGGCGGCCTCCTCTTCGGTGATCCGTGGGGCCAGCGGCGCTGGCCTCGGGCGGGGTCGCCACACCTCATCCCCACCGCGCGCCTGATCGCCTCCCGGCCCAGCGGCCAAGGTCGCCAGACCGAAATCCGGTTGCCGCCCGCCCACCAGCTCCAGATAGACCTCGGCCAGAATTTCGCTGTCCAGCAAGGCCCCATGCTTTTCACGCGACGAATTGTCGACGCCGAACCGTCGGCACAGCGCATCAAGTGACGCCGGCGATCCCGGAAACCGTTTGCGCGCGATCATCAACGTATCAACCGCCCGATCGGATGGCAGACGCGGCAACCCGGCCCATTCCAGCTCTGCATTCAGGAATTTCATGTCAAAGGCCGCATTGTGAATGACCAGCGGCGCATCCCCGACGAAATCCAGAAACGCCTGCCCCACGGATTTGAAAACCGGCTTGTCGCGCAGAAAATCATCGCCCAACCCATGCACCTCGAATGCCTCGGGCGGCATGGGGCGTTCGGGGTTGATGTATTGGTGATAAGTGCGCCCCGTCGGCAGGTGGTTGAACAGTTCCACAGCGCCGATTTCCACGATCCGGTGGCCTTCGGTCGGCTCAAACCCGGTGGTTTCCGTATCCAGAACGATTTCACGCATGGGGCTGGCTCCGTATATGGGCAATCAGGGCGCGCACGGCGGCACGCGCGCTGTCGGGTTCAAGCGTTTCGATGATATGCGTCGCCCGCGCCCGTTTTTCGGCATCCGGCATTTGCCGGGCCAGGATGGTGGCGAACTGCGCCTCTGTCATCCCCGGCCGCGCCATCACACGGGCGCGCTGCACCTGTGGTGGGGCAGTGACCAGCAGCGTGGCATCCATCTCTGTCTCTGATCCCTTTTCAAACAGCAGGGGGATGTCCAGAACAACAATGTCCGATGTCGCCCGCGCCAGAAACGCCGCCCGATCCGCGGCCACAAGGGGATGCACCACCGCCTCTATCCGTGACAGCGCCGCAGGGTCGGCTTCGATCCAATCCTTCAACGCGGCCCGATCTATCCCGCCATCCCGCAGCGCAGCCGGGCAAAGCGCGGACAAAGGCGCAACCGCCGCCCCACCGGGCGCATAAAGGCGATGCACGGCAGCATCCGCATCCCAAACCGGGATACCTTCATCCCGGAACATCTGCGCCGTGGTGGATTTGCCCATACCGATAGAGCCGGTCAGCCCAAGCCGAAACGCGGTCATGCCGACATGACGGCGGCGCGCGTCGCCTCATCCACATCGGGGCGCTGACCGAACCAGCGTTCAAAACCGGGCGCCGCCTGATGCAGCAGCATCCCCAACCCATCCACCACAGTCGCGCCGCGCACTTCTGCCTCGATCAGGAACTGGGTTTTCAGCGGTGTATAGACAAGATCCGTCACCAAAGCATGGGGCGACAGCGATTCCAGCGGCAACACCAGATCTGGCTTACCTGTCATGCCCAGCGACGTGGTATTCACCACCGTTGCCGCGCCATCAATCATGGCGTCCGCCTGAACCCATTCATAGACATGTATCTTGGCCCCGAAATCGGACCGCAGTGCATCTGCGCGCGCGCGGGTCCGATTGGCCAGACGGATCTCTGGCACACCAACCTCTATCAATGCGGCGATCACCGCCCGCGCCGCGCCGCCCGCGCCGAACACCGCCGCAGGCCCGGAGGACGGCACCCAATGCGGCGCATTCTGCCGCAGGTTTGCGATGAAACCGGCGCCGTCCGTGTTATCGGCCTGTATCTTGCCATCCTTTCGAAAGATCAGCGTGTTCGCAGCCCCGATCAACGCCGCCCGATCCGAAATGACATCCGCAATCTGCAAGATCGCTTCCTTGTGCGGAATCGTCACATTCGCGCCGACAAAGCCCATCTTTGGCATCATCCGCAACACCGCAGCCAGATCTGCCTGCGCCACATCCATCGGGACGTAATAGCCTTTGATCCCATAGCGTTTCAGCCAATAGCCATGCAGCGTCGGCGACCGGCTATGCGCTATGGGCGATCCGATAACAGCCACAAGCGGGATGATGTGATGGTCAGTCATGCCGCGATGAAACCCCGCTGCCCCAGATAATTCAAGAGCGGCAGCAAAGGCAGACCCAGCACACTGAAGTAATCCCCCCGCACCTCTGAAAACAGCCGCGCACCTTCACCTTCAAGCTGATAGGATCCGGCTGCATGGCGGACGTCCTCCCAGTTTCGGGATAGATAGGTATCCAGATAGTCATCCGAGAACTGCCGCATCGTCAGCCGAACCTCCCCCATATTCCGCCAGACCGGTTCTGCGCGATGATATAGCACCACAGCGGAAAACAGCCTGTGGTCTGTCCCACGAAGGGCGCGCAACTGTGCCCGCGCTGCATCAGGATGGTCTGGCTTGCCCCAGGTCTGACCCTGAAACTCCAGCACCTGATCGCATCCGATGACCACGGCATCCGGGTTCCTTTCGGCCACCTTGCGTGCCTTCATTTCGGCCAGGGCATCCGCCACATCGCGGGGGGTTGCGCCGTCATGCTGCAACGCGGCGCGGATTGCCTCTTCATCCACGCGGGCGGGCACGACCTCGACCGCTATACCAGCATTCGCCAGCAATTGACGACGAATGGCCGAGGCTGAGGCAAGGATCAGGCGGTGCGTCATGACATTCAATCCCTTGGGGGCGAAGCTGTGGACAGTCTTTCTTTGTTCCCGCTGTACCTTTGTGGCCTGTTCCGGCCGCAACCGGCGCAAGGCTGTAACCAGGGGATAGATCGGCCAGATGGGGCGATTTGTCCACCTGTGGGTCTGACTTTCCAAAGGATGGGGATGACTGGAAGTTCCATGCCGATCATCCTGGTGCCTTGTGGATAAGTTCAATCCGAAGTTACACCTAAGTCTCTGTTATTATGTTGTAATTTCCGTTCTCTTCACGAAAATTCATATTCATCCCATCTTTTTCCACACCCTGCACCCTGTGGGGGAAAACCGGGATGATTGCGTGAATTCGATTATCCACAGCCCCTTCATCATCATTTTCTCTTAGATTCCTTATTGATAAGAAGAAGGGGATGCTTGGCGAAAAGGATGGGTGATGGGCGATTTTCTGGCGAACTGGTATCCTTGGACGAAATCGCTGCATGTCGTGTCAGTGATCGCCTGGATGGCAGGGCTGTTCTACCTTCCCCGATTGTTTGTTTATCATGTGGAAGTGGTTGGTCACGGAAACCCGACAGATACGCTGTTTCAAACGATGGAACGGCGCCTTTTGAAGGCGATCATGAACCCGGCCATGATTGCGACATGGGTGTTCGGGTTGGCCTTGGTGCTGACACCTGGAATTGTTGATTGGTCGGCCATCTGGCCTTGGCTTAAGGCTGTATCTGTCCTTGGAATGACGTGGTTTCATGGCTGGCTTGGGATACGGCGCAAGGATTTTGCCGCTGGCAAGAACACCTTGTCGGGGCGACATTACCGGATGATGAACGAAGTGCCGACCCTACTGATGCTGGTGATCGTCTTTTCCGTGATCGTGAAATTCTGAACCGCAGGCTTATTAGTGGTTTTCAGATTGATGGCACGGCCAGATTGACTTTTGGTCGGCTGCCACGTATTTGCGCGGCAGCAGGGCCGTCCGGTCCAATGCGCTTCCCTTTTCACAACTGGCTTACCTGTGCCGCCGCACAGGGCCTTTGGATATATCCGCACATGACGACCGAACGCCTGAATCTGTCCGACCTCAAGGCAAAGACCCCTGCCGATCTTCTGGCGATGGCCGAAGAATGGGAGATCGAGAACGCCCCTTCGATGCGGAAGGGCGAGATGATGTTCCAGATCCTGAAGGAACATGCCGAGGAAGGGTTTGAAATCGGCGGTGATGGTGTTCTGGAAGTTTTGCAGGACGGTTTCGGTTTTCTGCGCAGCCCTTCGGCGAATTATCTGCCCGGCCCGGATGATATCTATGTCAGCCCGGAAATGATCCGCCAGTTTTCATTGCGCACGGGGGATTCAATCGAAGGGGTTATTCAGGCACCGCGAGAGAATGAGCGCTATTTCAGCCTTGTTAAGGCGACGAAGATCAATTTCGATGATCCGGAACGCGCCCGGCACAAAGTGCATTTCGACAACCTGACGCCGCTTTACCCGGACGAACGGCTGAAGATGGAGATCGAGGATCCCACGATCAAGGATCGGTCGGCGCGGATCATTGATCTGGTCTGTCCGATCGGTAAGGGCCAGCGTGCCCTGATTGTCGCCCCGCCGCGCACCGGGAAAACAGTTCTGCTGCAGAATATTGCGCATAGCATCGCAACCAACCACCCCGAGATTTATCTGATCGTTTTGCTGATCGATGAACGCCCGGAAGAAGTGACCGACATGCAGCGTTCGGTTAAGGGCGAGGTTGTTTCATCAACCTTCGACGAACCCGCCACACGCCATGTGGCCGTTGCAGAAATGGTGATCGAAAAGGCCAAACGCCTTGTGGAACACAAGCGTGACGTGGTGATCCTGCTGGACAGCATCACGCGTCTTGGCCGGGCCTTCAACACGGTTGTCCCGTCTTCGGGAAAGGTGTTGACCGGCGGTGTCGACGCGAACGCATTGCAGCGCCCGAAACGGTTTTTCGGCGCCGCCCGGAACATTGAAGAGGGTGGATCGCTTACCATTATCGCCACCGCGCTGATCGATACCGGCAGCCGCATGGACGAGGTGATCTTTGAAGAATTCAAGGGCACCGGCAACTCGGAGATTGTTTTGGATCGCAAGGTTGCCGACAAGCGTGTCTTCCCCGCGATCGACATTCTTAAGTCTGGCACCAGGAAAGAAGACCTGCTGGTGGACAAGGTGGATCTGCAAAAGACCTATGTCTTGCGCCGCATCCTGAATCCGATGGGCACAACGGATGCTATCGAATTCTTGCTGACCAAGCTGAAGCAAACCAAGTCAAACACGGAATTTTTCGATTCGATGAACACTTAAGTGTTCTGAATCAATAGGTTAAGTCTGATGGACACGATCTATGCTTTGGCCAGCGCGCGCGGCAAGGCCGGAGTGGCGGTTTTGCGTCTTTCCGGTCCGGGTTCGCATGCGGCAATCCGGCGGTTGTGTGGTGACATGCCGGCATTTCGGCGGGCATCGCTTCGGCGGCTTGTGTCAGAGGGGCTGGAACTCGATACGGCGCTGGTTCTGGTTTTCCCAGAAGGCGAAAGTTTTACGGGTGAAGCCTCGGCAGAACTGCACCTGCACGGATCAATCGCTGTCGTGCAATCCGTCTTGCGGGCGCTGTCGGCGATAGAGGGGCTTCGTTTGGCAGAGCCGGGCGAGTTCACCCGCCGTGCTTTGGAAAATGGGCGTCTTGATTTGGCACAGGTGGAAGGTCTTGCCGATTTGATCGATGCAGAGACCGAAGCACAGCGCCGACAAGCGCTGCGTGTGTTGTCTGGCGCAGTTGGCCAGCGTGCCGAAATCTGGCGGAAAAAACTTGTCCGTGCGGCTGCCTTGATCGAAGCAACGATTGATTTTGCTGACGAAGACGTGCCGGTTGATGTAACGCCTGAGGTGTCCGATCTGACCAGGGCTGTGCTTGGTGATCTGAAACGCGAAGCCGCGGGAGCCAAGGCCGCAGAGCGGATTCGCGATGGGTTTGAGGTTGCGATTGTCGGCGCCCCAAACGCCGGGAAATCAACGCTGCTGAACGCCTTGGCGGGGAGAGAGGCGGCCATCACGTCAGAATTCGCCGGCACCACGCGGGATGTTATCGAAGTCCGGATGGAATTAAGCGGCT
Source organism: uncultured Paracoccaceae bacterium (assembly GCA_958439195.1). Taxonomy (GTDB): domain Bacteria; phylum Pseudomonadota; class Alphaproteobacteria; order Rhodobacterales; family Rhodobacteraceae; genus Paragemmobacter. Next base: position 78,152 of record OY288151.1, on the reverse strand, counting down.
TGGCGGTCACCTTGCTGGATACTGCGGGCCTTCGTCAAACCACTGATCCGGTTGAGCAGATGGGCATTGATCGGGCCTTGCTTCGCGCCAAAGCTGCAGATTTGCGGGTGTTTTTGCAAACCGGGGAAGACGTTCCCGGTATTCAGCCCATGACCGGGGATATAGTTATTTCAGGCAAGGCGGACATCACGGGCAGTGGTGTATCGGGGAAGACCGGCCAGGGCATCCCAGAGCTGCTGGCAGCAATCGGCGAAACACTTCAGCGTCGCACGGCGGATGCTGGAATTCTGACGCGGGAACGCCACCGGCTGGCAACTGATCGTGCGATCAGGGCTATGGAATCAGCTCTGACTGAAGTAGAGAAGGGCAGTGAGCGGGCAGAAATTGCCGCCGCTGAATTGCGAGTTGCAGTGCGCGCGCTTGAGGCGCTGGTAGGGCGTGTGGATGTAGAAGATCTGCTGGATGAGATATTTTCCAGCTTCTGTATCGGAAAATAAGGGCGTTTCACGTGAAACATTTTGATGTCATCGTTATCGGTGGCGGCCATGCTGGATCCGAGGCTGCAGCCGCCGCTGCGCGCATGGGCGCACAGACGGCGCTGATCACATTGCGTGCCGATGCGATCGGAGTGATGTCCTGCAACCCGGCTATTGGCGGCTTGGGAAAAGGCCATCTGGTGAGAGAGATTGACGCTCTTGATGGTGTGATGGCGCGGGCAGCTGACAGCGCCGGCATCCAGTTTCGGCTGTTGAATCGCCGAAAAGGGCCAGCGGTCCAGGGCCCCCGCGCACAGGCCGACCGAAAACTGTATCGCCGTGCCATTCAAGAGCTATTGGCAGCAGAACCGCGTTTGGACATTATAGAAGGCGAAGTGACGGACCTCATGATTGATGGGGGGCGGGCAATCGGTGTGGTCCTGCAGGATGGAAGCCAGATCACCGCTTCGTCAGTTGTCTTGACCGCTGGCACATTTTTGAACGGCATCATTCACATCGGCGATCAAAAACAGTCCGGGGGCCGAATGGGCGACCGACCGTCGCTGCCGCTTGCTCTGCGGTTGGCAGATATGTACCTGCCGCGTGGTAGGCTCAAAACTGGCACTCCGCCCCGTTTGTCTGGGCGTACGATTGACTGGGGCCGCCTTGAGATGCAGCCTGGCGACGATAGCCCGGTCGTCTTTTCGTTCTTGAACACGGAACCGAAGGCGCGGCAAATCAGTTGCGGCATCACGCACACAAACGAAAAGACGCACGACATAGTCCGCGCGAACCTTGGAAAGTCTGCGATGTATGGCGGCCATATCGATGGCTTTGGTCCCCGATATTGCCCTTCGATCGAAGATAAGATTGTCCGGTTTTCCGAAAAACCTTCCCATCAAATTTTTCTAGAGCCAGAAGGCCTTGATGACGACACAGTCTACCCGAATGGGATTTCGACGTCTCTTCCGGCGGATGTACAGGCTGACTATGTTCGATCCATTCGAGGGTTGGAAAATGTTGCTATCCTTCAACCGGGCTATGCAATTGAGTACGATTATTTTGATCCACGCTGCCTTCGGCCAACATTAGAATTGCGTGACTTTCAGGGTCTCTTCTTTGCGGGTCAGATAAACGGCACAACCGGCTACGAAGAGGCGGCCGCGCAAGGTCTGCTCGCTGGATTGAATGCTGCCGCGCGGGCGCTGAATACTGAACCCGTCACACTTTCCAGATCCAGCAGTTACATCGGCGTTATGATCGATGACCTGATTACGCGCGGTGTGACAGAACCTTACCGGATGTTTACGTCGCGGGCAGAGTTTCGCCTTGCCCTGCGGGCGGACAATGCGGATCAGCGCCTTACACCTTTGGGTATCGCCATTGGCTGTGTCCGCGAAGACCGAAGGAAGATGTTCGAAGGGAAGATGTCTACCCTTAGAAGCGCTCGTAGCATTCTTGAAGGCCGAAAACTCTCCTCAAAAGACCTTGCTGAATCTACCATTTCTGTAAGTCAGGATGGCGTGCGTCGTTCCGGTTATGATCTGCTGGGCTTTGGCGAAGATGCCCGCGCAGCCGTTGATCTTCTGTTTCCCGAATTTGCCGCTCTTCCTGAACCAATCAAGGTGCAAACGGCTGTGGATGCACTTTATGCACAATACCTGCACCGGCAGGAACAAGATGCCCATCTTCTACGGCGCGAAGAGGATACCTTAATACCCGATGACTTCGACTATTCCTCAATGCCGGGCCTGTCCGCTGAACTGGGGCTGAAACTCGCCCGGCAGCGCCCGGCAACGCTTGCACATGCTGGCCGGATAGAGGGCATGACTCCAGCAGCTCTGACATTGATCCTCGCGCATATCAGAAAGGCACAGCGCAGCAAGGCCAGCGCATGACAAGTGTAGCTCTCCCAGACGATGTTTCACGTGAAACGATGGATCGGCTGAAAGCTCTCGAATCACTCCTCGCCAAGTGGAATCCTGCGATAAATCTCGTTGCTAAGTCCACGGTCCACCAGTCATGGACCAGGCATATCCTCGACTCGGCTCAGATCTTCAATCTCGCGCCGCCAACGGCACGACACTGGGTTGATCTGGGCAGTGGTGGTGGTTTTCCTGGCCTTGTCATAGCTGCTCTGGCTGCGGACCTGCGGCCGCATCTTGCGGTGACGATGATCGAATCAGACCAACGAAAGGCAACATTTCTTCGTCAGGCGAGTCATGATCTTGGCCTTTCGCCTACAATCCTTGCGCAGCGGATCGAACTGACAGACCCGCAAAAGGCAGATGTTGTCTCGGCCCGTGCGCTCGCGCAACTTCCAGCCCTGCTTGAATTCACTCGGCAACATCTCGCGCCCGGCGGCCTCGCGCTCTTCCCAAAGGGCGCATCTTGGCGGGAAGAAGTTGAACTCGCCCGCAAAGACTGGCACTTCGACATCGCGCCACACCCCAGTGTCACTGATCCACAGGGTGCCATTCTTGCCTTGAAGGCCATCACCCATGTCTGATCCGAGCCGCCCAAAACAACCGCGCATCATTGCGATCGCCAATCAAAAAGGTGGGGTTGGCAAAACAACAACCGCAATCAATCTGGCGGCCGCATTGGTCGAAATCGGGGCGCGTGTGTTGTTGGTTGATCTCGATCCTCAGGGCAACGCGTCAACCGGTCTGGGCGTGGAAACAGCGCAGCGCAAATTTACCACCTACGACCTTCTTCTTGATGACGCCCCCCTGGATGTGGTGGTTCAGAAAACCACAATTCCGGGCCTTTTGATCTGCCCTGCAAATGCAGACCTGTCATCTGCCGATATCGAACTCGTGGCCAATGAAAAGCGCAGCTTCTTGCTGCACGACGCCCTTCGCCAACCAGCGATCGATCAATACGCCCTGGACTTTGTGCTGATTGACTGCCCCCCTTCCCTCAGCCTGCTCACCGTCAACGCGATGATCGCGTGTCATTCGGTCCTGGTGCCATTGCAGTCAGAATTCTTCGCCCTCGAAGGTCTGTCACAACTGATGCTTACCGTGCGAGAGGTTCGCCAAACCGCCAATCCCGCCCTTCGGATCGAAGGCATTGTCCTGACCATGTATGACGGTCGCAATCGGCTTAGCCAGCAGGTCGAAAATGACGCCCGCGAAAATCTGGGTGATCTGGTCTTTCAAACGATCATCCCCCGCAACGTCCGCGTGTCAGAAGCGCCCAGCTTCGCTCTCCCGGTTCTCGCCTATGACTCCGCCTCCAAAGGAAGCGAGGCTTACCGCGCCCTTGCCACAGAACTCACCGCACGCCACCCGCTTGACCGGACCGAGGAACCTGCATGATGGATAAGAAACCCGAACGCCGCAGCCTTGGTCGCGGCCTGTCCGCCCTCATGGCAGATGTCTCCCTCGACGCCAATTCGCAAAGCGCGGATCGCCCACGCCGGCCTGATCTGTTGATTCCAGTTGAAAAACTTGTTCCCAACCCAAACCAGCCCCGCCGTGATTTCCAGCCAGAGGCGTTGCAAGAACTCGCCGCGTCAATCCGAACCAAGGGTGTGATCCAGCCCCTGATCGTCCGCGCTATGCCCGACGGCCGTTTCGAAATTGTCGCTGGGGAACGGCGCTGGCGGGCCGCGCAGCTTGCCCAACTTCACGAACTTCCCGCAATCATCCGCGATTTCACCGATTCAGAGGTGATCGAAGTAGCGATCATCGAAAATATCCAGCGGGCTGATCTTAACGCAATCGAAGAGGCGCTGGCCTTCCGCCAACTCATGGATCGCTTTGGCCATACCCAGGAAAAGCTGGCCGAAGCCTTATCGAAAAGCCGCAGCCACATCGCAAACCTGCTGCGCCTCCTCAACCTTCCTGATGATGTGCAAAGCCATGTTCGTGAAGGAAAACTGACCGCTGGCCATGCCCGCGCACTCATCACTGCTCCGAACGCCTCGGAACTCGCGCGGCAGGTTATTGCGCGCAATCTCTCTGTGCGCGAAACAGAGGCGCTCACCCGCACTCCGCAGACCAAGGGCAAAGCCAGCGGCCCGCGCGGCAAATCCGAAAAGGACGCGGATACCCGCGCCATTGAAAATGATCTTTCCGCCAACCTGAACATGCGCGTCATGATCGACCACGGCGCCGCAGGGGATGGCGGAACACTGTCGATCCGTTACCGCACACTCGAAGATCTGGATCTGCTGTGTCAGGTTCTGTCGCTTATCCCGCGTGATGTGCCCAAGGGATAATCCCACTGACATCCTTTGCTCGCCAATCAGGTCAGCAATTCCCGCAGGACACCGTTCAAAACCGCACGACCCTGATCGGTTGCAACCAGATATCCAGATTTAGTTGCAATCAATCCCAATTCTACCAAATGGGCGATTTTCTGGCTATTCAGTGGGTGGCCGGCCAAGGTTGCATACCTGCCCATTTTGGCCCCCTCGCGCAGTCGCAGGCTCATAAGCAGATATTCGGTCGCCTGCTCGTCTGGCGAAACCTCTTCGCGCGGCTCTTCGCCGGCGCCTCCAGCCTCTACCCGTGCCAACCACGCCCCCGGTGCCTTGGGCGCGACCGTGGCCCAGCGCCGCCCGCCCAGCGTTACTCTCCCATGCGCTCCGGGGCCAATCCCAACGTAATCCCCCATCCGCCAGTAAATCAGGTTGTGCCGGCTCTCCGCTCCGGGCCGTGCATGATTTGAAACCTCATAAGCGGGCATCCCATGCGCGGCACAAACCTCCTGTGTCACGGCATACATGTCCGCCTGCACATCCTCATCCGGCAGCCCGCGCAAGCCGCCCTTTGCAAAACGGTCGCCAAAGGCCGTGCCGTCTTCAATGGTCAACTGATACATCGACAGATGATCCACAGCCATCGACAGCGCCTCTGTCAATTCCGCCTGCCACGCCGCTAAGGTCTGGCCTTGCCGCGCATAGATCAGGTCAAAACTCACCCGATCAAAACAATAACGTGCAATATCAAAGGCTTGTCGTGCCTCTGCCACGGAATGCAGCCGTCCCAACCGCCGAAGATCCGCGTCATTCAACGCCTGCACACCCATAGAAATGCGGTTCACCCCCGCATCACGATATCCGCGAAACCGCCCCGCCTCCACCGATCCGGGGTTGGCCTCCAGCGTGATTTCGGGGTCATTCACCATGGGCCAGGTCGCCCGAACGGCGGCCAGCACATCCGCCACAATCTCGGGCTCCATCAAGGACGGCGTGCCCCCACCAAAGAAAACCGTCTGCAACACCCGCCCTGGTGTCTCGGCCCCCACGCGCGCAATCTCGCGCAGATAGGCATCTCGCCACCGCCCCTGGTCTATTCGGGCGGCAACATGGCTGTTGAAATCACAATAGGGGCACTTCGATTGGCAAAAGGGCCAATGGATATACAGCCCAAACCCCCCGGCTTGCCAATCTTCCATCCCCGTCACCCCTTGAAGGCCGTCACCTCGATCTCAATCTTCATCTCCGGCCGGATCAGCCCCGCGATCACCATCGTCGCGGCGGGGCGAATCTCACCCAACGCCTCGCCCAGGGCCGGGATCAGCGCGTCCACCAGCGCCACATCCGTCACCGTGTATTGCACCCGAACGATATCTTCCATCGTGAACCCACCCTGCTCCAGAACGCTGCCGATGGTGCGAAAACAGTTCCGCGCCTGATCCGCCACATCCTCTGGCATGGTCATCGTGGCATAGTCATAGCCGGTTACGCCGGAAACAAAGCACCACCCACCTTTCACCACGGCCCGGCTATAGCCCATCGTCGCCTCAAACGGCGATCCGGTCGAAATACGCTTCATGTGAAACATCCCTTCACCAGCTTGCGGAACGCATCCGCGCGATGGCTGATCTCGTTCTTCTTCCAGCGATCCATCTCGCCAAATGTTACGTCAAATCCGTCCGGTTGGAAGATCGGGTCATAGCCATGCCCCTGATCCCCCCGCATCGGCCAGACAACCTGACCCGGCATCACGCCCTCAAACACCTCATCATGTCCATCAGGCCAGGCCAGAACCAGGGTGCAGCGAAATTGCGCCTTGCGCGGATAGGGCGCCCCCACCGCCTCCAGTTCCCGCCACGCACGCGTCATCGCCATCACGAAATCCCGGCCCCGCGACGTTTCTGCCCAATCGGCGGTATACACCCCCGGCGCACCGCCAAGCCCGTCAATGCTGATGCCGCTGTCATCGGCCAGCGCAGGCAACCCACTTGCCTGCGCGGCAAAATGTGCCTTGATCCGCGCATTGCCGATGAACGTCGTCTCGGTTTCTTCCGGCTCGCTCAGACCCAGTTCCCCGGCGCTCGTCACCTGCACCGAAAACGGCTCTAACAAGGCTGAAATCTCTTCCAGCTTGCCCTTGTTATGGGTGGCAACAATCAGCCTGTCCCCGGTAAACCTGCGCCCCATCACAAACCCAAAGCTGCCTTCTGTGCCGCCACAAGCTGCGCACATCCTGCTTCGGCCAGATCCAGCAATTCGCCCATCTCCGCCCGGCTAAAGGTGGCGCCCTCGGCGCTCATCTGCACCTCGATCAACCGCCCGCGTCCGGTCAGGATGAAATTCCCATCCGTCCCGGCTGTCGAATCCTCGGCATAATCCAGGTCCAGCACCGCCTGCTCCGCATAAATCCCGCAGGATACCGCGGCGACATGGTCGATCATCGGGTCGCTCACGATGACGCCCGCTTTCATCAATTTGGCCACCGCCATCTTCAACGCCACCCAACCCCCGGTGATGGATGCACAGCGCGTCCCGCCATCGGCCTGGATCACGTCGCAATCAATCACGATCTGCCGTTCACCCAGCGCCGACCGATCCACTCCCGCGCGCAGCGCCCGTCCGATCAGGCGCTGAATTTCCTGTGTCCGCCCCGATTGCTTGCCCGCCGCCGCCTCACGCCGCGTGCGGCTGTTGGTGGCGCGCGGCAACATCCCGTATTCCGCCGTCACCCAACCCAGCCCTGTATTCTTCAGAAACGGCGGAGCCTTGTCCTCGATCGTTGCCGAACACAAGACATGCGTCTCGCCCATCTTGATAAGGCAAGATCCTTCCGCATGTTTCATCACGCCGGTTTCAATGGAAACAGACCGCATTTCGCCTAATTGTCGTGCTGAGGGCCGCATCAGATCATCCTTTTTGGGTTTAGGCCAGATACGCAAGCCAGCCCCCCGGATGCAACCCCGATTGACGCCCCGCCCGTGGCCCAGATAATGGGCGCAACAATGGGGTATCAGGACGATGACAGACGGTTCCAAGATCCTCTCTGAAATGAACGACCGCTCGCGCGAGGTGTTTCGCCGCGTCGTCGAAGGCTACCTCGAATCCGGCGATCCCGTAGGGTCGCGCACGCTGACACGGTCCATGTCGGAAAAGCTGTCGGCCGCCACCATCCGCAACGTGATGCAGGATCTGGAATTCCTCGGCCTGCTCGACAGCCCGCACATTTCCGCCGGGCGCATCCCCACGCAAATGGGCCTGCGCATGTTTGTCGACAGCTTGCTGGAAGTGGGCACCGTCGCCGAAGAAGACCGCGAAAGGATCGACGCAACCCTTGGCCAGAACGATCAGGATGTCTCTTCCCTGCTGGATCATATCGGCGCCGCCTTGTCCGGCATCACCCGTGGGGCAAGCCTCGTTCTGGCACCCAAGGTCGAAGCCCCGATCCGCCATATCGAATTCGTCTCCCTCTCGCAGGATCGCGCCCTAGTGGTTCTGGTCTTTGCCAACGGCCATGTCGAAAACCGCATCTTCACCCCGCCGCCGGGGCAAACGCCTTCGTCGATGCGCGAGGCGGCGAATTTCCTGAACGCGCTGGCCGAAGGCAAAACCCTGACCGAACTCCGCCGCACCATGACGGATGAGGTGTCAAAGCGCCGTCAGGAAATCGATTCGCTCGCCCGCGAACTTGTCGAATCAGGTCTGGCCGTCTGGGAAAACCCCGGCGAAACCTCGGAACGGCTGATCGTGCGGGGCCGCGCCAACCTGCTGGAACAGGAATCCACCGATATCGACCGCGTCCGAACCTTGTTTGATGACCTGGAACGCAAACGTGATATCGCCGATTTCCTCGAACTTGCCGAAACTGGCGAAGGCGTGCGCATTTTTATCGGGTCCGAGAACAAGCTCTTTTCACTTTCCGGTTCAAGTCTCGTCGTTTCCCCCTATATGAACGCTGACCGAAAGATCATCGGCGCCGTGGGCGTGATCGGGCCGACCCGGCTCAATTACGGGCGCATCGTGCCGATCGTGGACTACACCGCGCAACTCGTGGGGCGGCTGATGTCCGAACGGGGCAAGTGAGAAGGCTTTGACAGATGGCTGACGACAAGATGGTTTCCGACGAATTCACCCTGGAAGAGGGTCTCGAAGCATTGAACGAAGGGTCCGAGATTGAGGCTCTTCGCGCCGAACGTGATGAATTGCGTGATCGTTTCATGCGCGCCCTTGCCGATGCCGAAAACACTCGCAAGCGCGGCGAACGCGACAGGCGCGAGGCGGAACAGTATGGCAGCACCCGTCTTGCCCGCGATCTGCTTCCGGTGTTCGACAACCTCAACCGCGCCCTTGCCGCCGCGACCGATGAACAAAAAGCCGCCGCCGCTGCACTGTTCGATGGCGTCCAACTGACGCTGCGGGAATTGACCAACGTCATGACACGCCACGGCATGAAGCCAATCACCCCAAAGGTGGGCGACATGTTCGATCCCCAAAATCACGAAGCAATGTTCGAAGCGGCACTTCCGGGCACCAAAGCCGGCCAGATCATCCAGGTGATGACCGAAGGCTTCATGCTGCACGACCGCTTGCTGCGCCCGGCACAGGTGGGTGTTTCGTCCAATACTGGCGCTTGATGTCTCTTTCGGAACCGGGGGGCTGTCTGCCCCCCGGACCCCCCGAGAGTATTTTTTCCAAGATGAAGCGGCCTAAGGTTTCAAAAGTTCCTTAAGCTCATAAATCAAACGCAGCGCCTCTATCGGTGTCATCTCATCCGGATGTGCTTCTTTAAGCCGCGCCTCGACCTCTGACGCCTTCACCGCGATACGTGGGGCAGGGGGCGCGGATTGCGCCACGCTGAACAGGGGCAGATCATCTATCAACGCCTTTGGCCGCGCCCCACCCTGCCGTTCACCCGATTCCAGCGCCTCCAGCACGACCTTGGCGCGGTCCACAACCGCCGCCGGCAGCCCCGCCAGTCGCGCCACCTGCACGCCATAGGACCGGTCCGCCGCGCCTTTCTGCACCTCGTGCAGGAAGATCACGTCGCCCTCCCATTCCTTCACGCGCACGGTGGCGTTTTCCACCCCCTCCAGCTTGCCCGCCAGCGCCGTCATCTCGTGGTAGTGCGTGGCAAACAGCGCGCGGCAGCGGTTCTGCCCATGCAGATGTTCCATCGTGGCCCAGGCAATCGACAGCCCGTCATAGGTCGCCGTCCCGCGCCCGATCTCATCCAATATGACCAACGCCCGATCATCTGCCTGGTTCAAGATCGCCGCCGTCTCCACCATCTCGACCATAAAGGTTGATCGCCCCCGCGCCAGATCATCCGCTGCCCCCACCCGGCTGAACAACTGGCTGACCAGCCCGATTTGCGCGGCGGTGGCAGGCACATAGCTGCCCGCTTGCGCCAGCAGCGCGATCAGCGCGTTTTGCCGCAAGAATGTGGATTTCCCCGCCATGTTCGGCCCTGTCAGCAACCAGATGGCCGGCGTCCCCCCATCGGTCAGCGCGCAGTCATTGGCCACGAACGCCCCCGCCCCCTGCCGCCGCAGTGCGCGCTCCACCACCGGATGCCGCCCGCCCGTCACCACAAAGGCCCGGCTGTCATCCACCACCGGTTCGGCCCAGTTTTCATCGGCCGCCAGATCGGCCCAGGCCGCCGTCAAATCCACCTCGGCCAGCGCCCGCGCCGCCGCCCCCACCGGCCCCGCCTGTGCCAGCACCGCCTGACGCAGCGCCTCGAAATGCCGTTTCTCGATCTCCAGCGCGTGGTTCCCGGCGTTCAGGATGCGTGTTTCCATCTCTGACAGCGCCACAGTGGTAAACCGCACCTGCCCCGCCGTCGTCTGCCGATGGATGAACCGCTCTGACAAAGGCGGCGACAGCATCCGTTCCGCATGGGTGGATGTCGTTTCGATGAAATAGCCCAGAACGTTGTTGTGCTTGATTTTCAGGCTCTGAATGCCCGTCTCGGCAATGAAATCGGCCTGCATCCCGGCAATCACGCCGCGCCCTTCATCGCGCAAGCGCCGCGCCTCATCCAGGTCTGCGTCAAACCCTGCCGCGATGAACCCGCCATCCCGCGCCAGCAGCGGCGGTTCCGCCACAAGCGCCTGATCCAGCAGGTCCACCAGCACCTCATGCCCCACCAAGGCCGCCGCTGCCCCGGCCAGCAGCGCGGGCGCATCCCGCAGCCGCGCCGCCACAGCCACGGCTTGCGTCAATCCCGCCCGAATGGCGGTCAGGTCGCGCGGACCGCCCCGGTCCAGCGCGATCCGTGACAGCGCCCTGTCCATATCCGGCACCCGCCGCAGCGCATCGCGCAAATCGGTCCGCAAACGGCTCTGGTCCAGCAGAAACCGCACCGATTCCAGCCGTTCATGGATGACGGTTAGATCCCGCGACGGCGCCGAAATCCGCCGCTCTAACAGCCGCGCCCCCGGCGCCGTCACCGTCCGGTCCACGGCGGCCAAAAGCGAACCTTCTCGCCCCCCGCTCAGGGCTTGGGTCAGTTCCAGATTGCGCCGCGTCGCCGCGTCAATCTGCACTGCCCCACCCGCCGCTTCCTTGATCGGCGGGCGTAACAGCGGCAACTTTCCCTTTTGCGTCAGATCCAGATAATCGACCAACGCCCCCATCGCCGACAATTCCGCCCGGTCAAACAGACCAAAAGCCTCCAGCGTGGTAACATTGAATAACGCGCACAGCCGCCGTTCCGCCGAGGTGCTGTCAAAGGAACCCCGCGACAGCCGCGTCAGTGCCGCACCGGATTCAGTCACTAATCCGGCCAGATTCCCATCCAGCACCTCGCTCAACAACACCTCGCGCGGGCCCAGCCGTGCCAGCTCTGGCCCCAGACGCACGGCAGGGCACGGCATCACCCGCAATTCCCCTGTTGATATGTCGGCCCAGGCCAGCGCAGCCTCATCCCGCACCTCGGCAAAGGCGCACAGAAAATTGTGTCGCCGCGCCTCCAGCAAGGCATCCTCGGTCAGCGTGCCGGGCGTCACCAGCCGCACCACATCGCGTTTCACAACCGATTTTGACCCGCGCTTCTTCGCTTCCGCCGGGTCTTCCAGTTGTTCCGCAATCGCCACGCGAAACCCCTTGCGGATCAGCGTTAGCAAATAGCCCTCGGCTGCGTGAACCGGCACGCCGCACATGGCGATCGGCTCACCCAGATGAAAACCCCGCTTTGTCAACGCAATATCCAATGCCGCCGCCGCCGCGACCGCATCATCAAAGAACATCTCGTAAAAATCGCCCATCCGGTAGAACAGCAGCGCGCCGGGGTTCTGCGCCTTGATCTCCAGATATTGCGCCATCATCGGCGTCACGCTGTCTTCGGTCATCGGTCCCCCTGTTCCGGGGAAACCCTACAAAAGCCAACCCGCCCGCGAAAGCCCGGAACGTTACTTCACAAAAGCGGCCTCTCCTCCCCAAACCGCCTTTACCCGCGCATCCCGGCCGCAGGCATCCCGATAAAACGTATAGGCATTGCGCTTTTGCTTTGGTCCCGCCCGCGTCAGGATGACGTCCCGGCTTTTGTAATAGTCCTGATGATAGTCCTCGGCCTCATAGAACCGCCCAGCCGACAGAACCGGCGTCACAACCCGCTGCCCCAGCGCGGCAGTTGCCTCTGCCACTGCCGCCTGCGCCGATGCCTTTTGCGCGGCGTTAGAGACGAAAATCGCTGTCCGATAGCTGTCGCCCCGATCACAGAACTGCCCCCCGGCATCCAGCGGATCGACAGACCGCAGGAACAAACGGATCACCTGGTCATAGCTGATCCGTGCGTTGTCAAAGGTGATCTCGACCGCCTCATAATGCCCGGTCCCGCCTGCTGTCACCTGCTTGTAGGTCGGGTTCGCCACGTTACCCCCGGTATAGCCCGACACGACTGACCGCACCCCCGGCACCTTTTCGAAATCCGCCTCGACGCACCAGAAACACCCCCCCGCCACAACGGCCTTTTCTGTGGCGGCATGGCTGGCGCTGCCCAACACGGCAGACAGGAACAAGGTCACGGCAATGGCGGACACGGTAAACAAACGATGCATGGATAAACTCCCTTTTGCCAAACCCTCACGTCTGGCGGGGCATCCGGCAATTCACCCTGCCGTGATCTCACGGCAAGGTGACACCACCCCTTTCCCTTCCCGTCCGTCGCCTCTAGCCTGCCGCCAAAAGAACAGGGCCACCCATGACAGACCACGTCTCCACCCACGCTGCCGAAGAAGACGTCCGCAACGAATCCATCCTCATCTATGTGAATGGCCGCATCGTCCCGAAAAAGGATGCGCTCGTCTCGGTTTACGATTCCGGCTTCATGCTGGGCGACGGCGTCTGGGAAGGCATCCGCCTTAATGATGGCAAATGGGCCTTCATCACCGAACACATGGATCGACTGTATGAGGCCGCAAAGGCCATCGATCTTGAAATCGGCATGACGCCGGATCAGATGATTTCCGCCGTGTTAGAGACACAAAAGGCGAATGCAATGGTTACAGATGCCCATTGCCGCCTGATGGTCACGCGCGGGGTAAAGACCCGGCCGTTTCAGAACCCTCGCCTGTCGCAACAGGGGCCGACGGTTGCCATCATCATGGAACATTCGCGCCCCAAAATCCCCCGCCCCATCACCCTTGCCACTGTGCCGCACCTGCGCGGCTTGCCGATGACGCAGGATCCCAAACTCAACAGCCATTCCAAACTGAATTGCATCCTCGCCTGCATCGCCGCGCAAAAGGCCGGCGCGGATGAGGCGCTGATGCTGGATGTTCATGGCTTCGTGAACACCACCAACGCCTGCAACTTCTTTATCGTGCGCAAGGGCCAGGTGTGGACGTCCACAGGCGACTACTGCATGAACGGCATCACGCGGCAAAAGGTGATCGACCTGTGCCGCGAAAACGGCATCCCGGTCTTTGAACGCAACTTCAGCCTGGTCGATACCTACGGTGCGGATGAGGCGTTCCTGACCGGCACCTTCGGCGCGCAAACTCCCGTTGGCAGCCTAGATGGCCGCGTCATCGGAACCGGCCAGATGGGGCCAGTAACCCAGCGCCTGCGCGACCTTTACAAAGCCCTTATCGCCCGATCGTAGCGTATGCACACCCGTCTGCACCACGCGCTGCACCACCCTCTGCATAGGGAAATCGAATGAAAATCGCCATGTGGTCCGGCCCCCGGAACCTTTCCACCGCCATGATGTATGCCTTCGCCGCACGGGGTGATTGCGCGGTGATCGATGAACCGTTCTACGGCGCCTACCTGTCCAGAACCGGGATCGACCATCCCATGCGGCAAGAGGTCATCGCCTCTCAACCCGCCGATCCGATGGATGTCGCCACGCATCTGACAGGCCCGATCCCCGACGGAAAACCGCTTTACTATCAGAAACATATGACCCTTCACATGATCCCCGAATTTGACCGGGGCTTCATGCGACACCTGACAAACGTCTTTCTGATCCGCCACCCCGCCCGCGTCATCGCCAGCTACGCACAAAAACGCGAAGCCCCCACCTTCCACGACATCGGCTTTGCCCAGCAGGCCGAACTGTTTGATCAGGTCGCCGATTGGACCGGGGCCACCCCCATCGTCATCGACAGCGCCGACATCCGGGCCAACCCACGGGAAACACTGAAAAAACTTTGCTCCGCCTTGGGAATCCCCTTCACCGAAAACATGCTCCACTGGCCTCCCGGCTCCAAACCCTATGACGGTGTCTGGGCGCCGCATTGGTATAATGCCGTTCACGCCTCCACCGGCTTTGGTGATGCCGAAGGCGCGCTGCCAACCTTGCCTGCGGACTACCAACCCCTGCTCGAACAGGCCGCCCCGCATTATCAACGGCTTGCCGCCTACAAACTCTGACGATCTTCCATCAGGCCCGCCCTTGCCCCGCGTCGCGCGGCACAGCAAACTCTCCTTAACCAGCATCGGGGAGGATGCCATGCTCAACCATTCCACCGCCGCCCAACGCGCGAACCGCGTCTATCTCAAGGCCGAAGATTGCCGGATCGAAGATCTCATAACCCTCTGTTCCCAAACGGTTTCAAAGGCTGATTATCCCTTTGCCGCAGGTGTGCAGAAGAACGTCCTCATTTATGATTGCCCGTCCCTGCTGTCTGCTTTGTCAGACCCGGTCGAACGCCGCGCCCTGATGGCCGAATGGTCCGATGCGATGCGAACCGGCCCCGGCGTCGTCGTGCTGAAACAGGCGGAACCCGACCTTGCCATGCTGGATGCCGCCAGCACGGTCTTCTGGAACCTGATCGCAGAACAAAACCGGGCAGGCAGCGGGGGTGGCGATCACTTTGCCAAGCCGGGTGCAAATGACAGGCTTTGGAATTCGCTGGAAAAACATTGCCTTGCCGATCCGGCCAACTTCGCCCGCTACTACGCCAACCCGTTTCTGGCCGCGATATCCGAGGCGTGGCTTGGCCCGTATTACCAGATGACGGCCCAGTTGAACGTGGTCAATCCGGGTGGCGCGGCGCAGTCCCCGCACCGCGATTACCACCTTGGCTTTCAGTCGGCGGCGCAGATTGAACGCTACCCTCGCCATGTTCAGCTTTTTTCCCCCATGCTTACGCTGCAAGGGGCCATCGCCCATGTCGATGCGACCATAGAATCCGGTCCTACCCAACTTCTCCCCTTCTCGCAGGCCTATGATGCGGGTTATCTCGCAATGGGCCGCGCCGACTTTCGTGAATATTTTCAACAGTATAACGTGCAGCTTCCGCTGGAAAAGGGCGACATGCTGTTCTTTTCCCCCGCCCTTCTGCACGCCGCAGGCACCAACCGCAGCACTGACATCCGCCGTATGGTGAACCTGTTTCAGGTCTCGTCCGCCTATGGCCGCGCGATGGAAAGCGTGGATCGCACTGCGATGGTCAAGGTGCTTTATCCGGTCCTCCGCGCCGCCCGCCACGACGGTAGCCTGTCCCCCGACCAGATCGCCAACACCATCGCCGCCAGCGCCGAAGGCTACAGCTTTCCCACCAACCTCGACCGTGATCCACCTTTGGGCGGCCTTGCCCCCAAGACTCAGGCCGCATTGGTGCATGAGGCGTTGGCGGGCGACTGGGAACCAGCGGCCTTAAACACTGCGCTGGATGCGCAGGCCGCGAGAAAGCTCGCCTGAAACAAAAAGGGCGGGCCAAAGCCCGCCCGATTTCATAGGCTTAGCCGCAACTCACTTCACCCGCGCATTCCGCGTGGCGATCAGCTTCAACCGCAGCGCGTTCAACCGGATGAACCCTTCGGCATCCTTCTGATCATAGGCGCCTGCGTCCTCTTCGAACGTCACATGCTTTTCCGAATACAACGAATGGTCCGACCACCGCGCCACCGTCCGCGCCGATCCCTTGAACAGCTTCACCCGCACCGTGCCCGTGACATGTTCCTGCGTCTTGTCGATCAGGGCCTGCAATGCTTCCCGCTCCGGGCTGAACCAGAACCCGTTATAGATCAGTTCCGCATAACGCGGCATGATCGAATCCTTCAGGTGGCCCGCACCGGAATCCAGCGTGATCTGCTCAATCCCGCGATGTGCCTCCAACAGGATCGTCCCGCCGGGGGTTTCATAAAGGCCGCGCGATTTCATCCCCACGAACCGGTTTTCCACCAGATCCAGCAGGCCAACCCCATGCCGACCGCCCATATCGTTCAGCCGCGCCAGGATCGTGGCAGGCGACAGCGCCTCGCCATTGATGGCCACAGCGTCCCCGCGCTCAAAGGTGATCTCCACGAATTCCGGCGTATCGGGGGCCTTTTCGACCGGAACCACACGCTGATACACAAATTCGGGCGCTTCTTCGGCGGGGTTTTCCAGAACCTTCCCCTCGGAAGAGGTATGCAGCAGGTTCGCATCCACCGAAAACGGCGCCTCGCCACGCTTGTCCTTGGCAATCGGAATCTGGTTCGCCTCGGCAAACTCCAACAGCCGCGTCCGGCTGGTCAGATCCCACAACCGCCACGGCGCGATCACCCGGATAGAAGGGTCCAGCGCCGCCACAGCCAGTTCGAACCGCACCTGATCATTGCCCTTGCCGGTCGCCCCATGCGCCACCGCATCGGCCCCGGTTTCCTGCGCAATCCGCACCAGTTCCTTGGAAATCAACGGCCGCGCGATCGACGTGCCCAGCAGATACAGCCCTTCATACAAGGCATTCGCCCGGAACATCGGGAACACGAAATCCCGCACAAATTCCTCGCGCAGGTCGACGATGTGAATGTTTTCTGGCTTGATCCCCAACAGAATGGCCTTGTCCCGCGCTGGATCAAGCTCTTCGCCCTGCCCCAGATCGGCGGTGAATGTCACCACTTCGCAGCCATATTCAGTCTGCAACCATTTCAGGATGATCGAGGTATCCAGACCGCCCGAATAGGCAAGGACAACTTTCTTGGGCGTGAACATAGCGGCCTCTTTCACCAAGGATTATTGGCGCGCGGTGTATCGGGTCTTGTCCTGCGCGGCAAGGGTGGCAGCCAATGCAAAGGGGCGGCGCTGGGCCGCCCCCTGTTCAATCCTGCCGCCTGCTCCCGATCAGGAACCCGAAGCCTCGGCAATCTCCGCAAGATCATCATCGGAATACCGGGCGCGCAGCGAATCAAGCAGCGCCCGTTCCTCCGTGGTGATCTCGTCTGTTGCATCGGGGTTCTTGTTCCACTCGGCCAACACCGCCTGCTCTGCATCCGTCACGGCATCCACAGCGGCCAGCTCACCTTCATCCGGCACGCTGCCTTCGGGGGGGCTGTCCAGCAGCGCATCCAGTTCAGGATTCGCCGTAAAGTCGGGGTTTTCGGGCGCTGGTCCGGGGTTCAGGGATTCCGCATTCGGGTCGCCACTGGCCAGCGCGTCCTGATACTCCGTCGACCGCTTCTCCCATTCACCATAGGCTGCTTCGGCGGTGCGATCCGCAAGATAATCGTCGACTGTCGCGTAATCACCCAACGCCGCAGCCACCTCTTCATCATAGGCAGCCCAGGCCTCGGCCCGCGCGACAACATCCTCGGCGTTCAGGTTGCCCAGCCCTGCATCAGCCATCATCAGACCGGCCAGCGCACCAACCGGGCCGTTGGTGTTGCCGTTGCGAACATGCGCCATGACGGCCTTCATGTTCGCATTCAGGGCGCCGTTCATATTGCCCAGATCGCGCGCCGCAACGCGGGTGCCTTCATCTTCTGTCGCCGCGACCTGTGCCTTCGATCTGGGGGCATTCGCCCTTGATGCAGCGGCGACCTGCTTGTTGTTTCCGCTAAAGGAAGTCCCGCCCGAAGATGATCTTTCGCCACCCTTGGCCCCGGCGTTTCCACCGTTTCCACCCTTGTTTCCGCCGCCGTTCCCACCACCGTTTCCGCCGCCGTTGCCACCACCGCCACCGTTCCCGCCACCATTGCCATTCCCGGCATAGGCCGCGTCATCGCCGAAAATCGGCGTAACGCCAGAAAAAGGGCCAAGCGCCAACGCAGAAACACCAAGCACAACGATCATCTTCTTGGGATGGATCATGGTTCTGTCCTCGCATAAGGATAACGGAATGCAGTTCGCCAGATGCCGTAAGGCGTTTCTGTGGCAGCATTAAGGAATGTGAACGCCACAGGCGCAACAAGACCGCTCTCGCACCGGGGAATCCTGCCGAATGACCGATTTCACCAGTAAAGCACGGGCAACTGCGGATGCCCTGCGCGATTTGTTTCCCGAAACGCCGCTACAACGCAACGATCACCTGTCGCAACGCTATGACGCTGACATCTGGCTGAAACGCGAAGACCTGACCCCTGTCCGCAGCTATAAAATTCGCGGTGCCTTTACCGCCATGGGCAAGGTGCTGGCCGACAATCCAACCCAACGCCAATTCGTCTGCGCCAGCGCCGGAAACCACGCACAGGGCGTGGCCTTTGCCTGCCGACACTTCGGCGTTCAGGGCACTATTTTCATGCCCGTCACCACACCACAGCAAAAGATAGACAAGACCCGCACGTTTGGTGGCGACCATGTCCATATCGTGTTGACCGGCGACTATTTCGATCAAACCCTATCCGCCGCCCAAACATTCTGCACCGAACAGGCGGCGCATTTCCTTTCGCCGTTTGATGATGCCGACGTCATTCTTGGCCAGGCCACAGTGGGCGTAGAGATCCTGGATCAGCTTGGCCGCGCGCCTGATCTGGTGATCCTTCCGGTGGGTGGCGGTGGCCTGTCATCTGGTGTCACCGCCTATCTGCGTGAAATGTCCCCGGCGACCGATTACCGATTTGTCGAACCTTTGGGCGGGGCCAGCTTGCTGGCCGCCCTGCGTGATGGCACGCCTGTCAAACTTCCCCGCGTCAACAGCTTTGTCGATGGTGCCGCCGTCGCGCGTTTGGGTGACAAGACCTTTGCCCACCTGAATTGGGTTCCCGTTGAAAATGTCCTTCTTGCCCCCGAAGACCGGATCTGCGTGACCATGCTGGAAATGCTGAACGTCGAAGGCATCGTCCTGGAACCTGCAGGGGCGCTGTCTGTCGACGTGCTGCCGGAACTGGCGGATGAAATTCGTGGCAAAGTGGTGGTCTGCGTCACCTCGGGCGGGAACTTCGATTTCGAACGCCTGCCCGAGGTGAAGGAACGTGCCCAGCGTTATTCCGGCATCAAGAAATACTTCATCCTGCGCATGCCCCAACGCCCCGGCGCGCTGCGCGAGTTTTTGGGCATGCTTGGTCCCGATGACGATATTGCCCGTTTCGAATACCTCAAGAAATCGGCCCGCAACTTCGGCTCTGTCCTGATTGGCATCGAAACGAAACGGCCAGAGAATTTCCGCGACCTGTTCCAGAAACTGGATGCCGCGGCATTTGCCTACCGCGACATCACCAACGATGATGTTCTTGCAGAATTCCTGATCTGAAATGCGCGGTTTCAACGCGATTGAACCGCCGCACGGCTGCGTTCCCAGACATCCTGCAAACGGTCCGGCTGCACCTGATCGCCGGTTTCCGATTGGCGGCACAGGTCGGCCAGATCGTCAAAGCCCAGCGTCAGGGCGCTGCCTTTCAGGAAATGCAGATCGGCATCCGACATGCGACCCATTCCCTGCGCAGCCAATCGTGTGACCACCTCATCGCTTTCCTGAAGAAACATCTCAATCACCTGATCGAACCCGTCCTCACCAATTTCGCCGCGCAGGGCATTCAACCTTTCCGTATTCACCAGCATCGCATCACCCAAAACCAGACTACCCACACCGCCCATCCTGGCCCGGAATAGGTCAATCAAGGGTAAAGGCGCGCCGGCCCGATACATAGAATTTGCCACTTTGACCTGGCGTTAAACCTTTGCCGCTACGCATTGGTCGTGGGCAAAGGGGCAGTTCGACGGTGCAGGGGTCTTTTGAAAATCTGGTGGGTTCCCGGCGTGTTCTGGTCACAGATGACAGCGCGGCACAGCGGCAGATGCTGGCCATGCAGCTTGGCCGTTGGGGGTATGATGTGGCGCAGGCCGCTTCCGGTGCGCAGGCTCTGGCGCTGGCACAGCAGGGCGACTTTGATTTCGTCCTTAGCGATTGGGTCATGCCCGGCATGTCGGGGCCTGATTTTTGCCGTGCCTTCCGCGCCCTGCCCCGCGATGGATACAGCTATTTTGTCCTGATCAGCGCGAAATCCGGCACCGCTGCCGTGGCCGATGGTCTGGCCAGCGGGGCCGACGATTTTCTGACCAAACCCATCGATCCGGCGGAATTGCAGGCCCGCCTTCACGCGGGTGAACGCATCCTTCAGATGCAATCCGAACTGCGGCAGCGCAACAATGATCTGCAACACCTTTACAACGCCCTGCAACGCGACCTGGCCGAGGCGCGTCGCCTGCAACTGTCGCTGATCCCGGAAACTGTCGTCCCATTTGATGGGGCCGAGGGGATGTTTCTGATGCAACCCTCCGGGCATCTGGGCGGTGATCTGGTCGGGTGGTTTCCCTTGGGGTCCGGGCGAATCGCACTTTTCTCGATTGATGTGTCGGGCCACGGCGTTGCCTCTGCCCTCATGGCTGCGCGGCTGGCCGCGCTTTTGTCCGGGCGGTCGCGTGATCAGAACGTGGCCTTTCTGGATGGAATCCCGCTCCCGCCCGAAGCGGTGGTCGAACGGCTCAATCGCCTCCTTTGCGCGGATCAGCAGGGTGATCTGTACCTGACCATGATCTATGCTGACATCAACCTGGTGGATGGCACCGTGCAACTGGTGCAGGCCGGCCATCCCCATCCGTTGCATCTGTCCACCCGTCATCCCCCTGTCTGGGTTGGCGATGGCGGCTTTCCCGTCGGGATGTTCCCGGATGCCACCTACCATTCCATCAGCCTGCACCTTTCGCCCGGTGATCGGCTGGTGATTCCCTCGGACGGCTTTACCGAATGTCCCGGCCACGCAGGTGATCTGGGCGAAGACGGGCTTTCCCGGATCATGGCCCGGAACGGCGCCCTGCGTGGTCCGGCGCTGCATGCTGCCCTGCGGGATGGTCTGGCCGCCCATGCCGGCGCAACCGATTTTCCCGATGATATCTCTGCCGTTGTGTTCGATTATTTCGGCGCTACTCCCAACGGGTGATTCCCGCCGCCCGCGCCAGCATTGCCCTGTCACCGGGATTGCCCAGCACCTCCAGCGCCGCCGGAACCGAAAGCCACACGGCCCGATGCCCCGCCTCGGACGGCGGGCCAAGCCGCCGCACAGGCCGCGCCAGATAGACCGTACACAGCTTTTCGGCCCAAAGGTCATATTCCGGCATATAGGTGAACCGCCGAAACGCCCCCAACCGCCGATCCAGCGCGATACGCCACCCGGTTTCCTCGAACACCTCACGGTGCAGGGCGGCAATCGGATGTTCGCCGGGGTCGATCCCCCCACCCGGAAGCTGATACTCTGGCACCGGCTCCGCCTGGTGTGTCGCCAGCAGATCGCCGCGATCCAGCAATATTGCATAAACACCCGGCCTGCGCCGATACCGTTGACCTTGCTGCAATGGCTCCCCATATCGACGGATCATCTGTTCTGCCCCACAGTTGCTCATCTCATATTGCCGCGCTATTCGGGACAGGCACAATCAGGAAACCCAATGACCATCGGCTCTCAACTCGCCTGGGACGATACCGTCCTGCCGTTTCAACTTGATCGCTCCGATATCCGCGGCCGCGTGGCGCGGCTGGATGGCGTATTGGATCAGGTTCTGCGCCAGCACGACTACCCCCCGCAGATCGAAGCACTGGTCGCCGAAGCCGCATTGCTGACCGCCCTTATCGGCCAGACGATCAAGCTGCGCTGGAAACTGTCGCTGCAAGTGCGCGGCAAAGGCCCCGCCCGCCTGATCGCAACCGATTATTATGGCCCCAGCGAAGATGGCCAAAGCGCCCGCATCCGCGCCTATGCCAGTTTTGACAAGGACCGGCTCGATCCCGATGCCGACCCCTTCAGCCAGATTGGCGAAGGCTACCTCGCCGTGTTGATTGATCAGGGCGAAGGCAACGTCCCCTATTCCGGCATCACCCCCATCGCGGGCGGGTCACTGTCGTCCTGCGCCGAAACCTATTTCGCGCAGTCCGAACAGTTGCCCACGCGTTTTGCCGTCACCTTCGGCAAAAGCCAGACACCGGGTCAGCCGCTGCATTGGCGGGCGGGCGGCGTGATGCTGCAACACATGCCAAAGGCATCGCCCTTTGTTGCCAATGCCGGGGCCACCGGCGAAGGCGGCCTGCTGACCCATGCCGATATCCTGTCGGGCGAAGAGGGTGAAAACTGGAACCGCGTCAATTTCCTGCTCGACACGGTCGAAGAGATGGAACTCATCGGCCCGTCGGTCCAACCAACCGATCTGTTGGTCCGTCTTTTCCACGAAGAAGAACCGCGCGTCTTTGATGCCCAACCGGTCCGCTTTGGGTGTTCGTGTTCCGAAGAAAAGGTCCGCAATTCGCTGTCCATCTATTCGGCCAAGGACATCGCCTATATGACCACCGCCGCCGGTTTGGTCACCGCGGATTGCCAGTTCTGCTCTGCCCACTACGAACTGGACCCCGCCACTGTGGGGTTTGAGGCGACAAAGGCCCCGGATGCATGACGCCGAAGAACGGTTGCGCGCGGCCCTGAACCGCCCCGCGCGGCCATCGTCGGATTTTGATCTGAACCCCGCCATCAGCCTGCCGCCGGGTCGCGTCCTGCGCCCGGCGGCGGTGCTGCTGGCGGTCTGGCTGCATCCCGCAACACCACAATTGATCCTTACAAAGCGGTCTTCGCACCTGAAACACCACCCCGGCCAAATTGCCTTTCCGGGTGGCAAGGTCGATCAGGGCGACACGGACGTCATCGCCACCGCCCTGCGCGAGGCGCAGGAAGAAGTCGCCCTTCCCCCCGACCTTGTCGATATTGCTGGAACCCTGCCCGCGCATGAAACGGTTACGGGGTTCAGCGTCACACCCGTCCTTGGTTTTGTCCGCGCGCCTTTTTCTCCCATCCCCGAAGCGGGAGAGGTGGAAGAGGTGTTCACAGTTCCCCTGTCCCACGTTCTGAACCCTGCGCGCTACAGCATTGAACGCCGCCGTTGGCGCAATGAATGGCGGCGTTACTACGCCGTGCCGTGGGGGCCTTATTACACATGGGGTGCCACCGCCCGCATTCTGCGGGGTCTGGCCGACAGGGCGCAACACCCATGACCGTCACTGAAATGAAGATCACGGGTGACTGGCTACACGACCCAAAGACCCAGGCCGTCTGCGCCGCCCTGACGGCAGGCGGGCATCAGGCGCTTTTGGTGGGCGGCTGTGTCCGCAATGCGCTGCTGAACAGACCGGTAACCGATATCGACATTGCCACCGATGCTACGCCCGAACGGGTGATGGCACTGGCGGCCCTTGCCGGGATCAAGGCCGTTCCAACCGGCATCGATCACGGCACCGTCACCCTGATCGTCAAGCGCACCCCGCATGAGGTGACAACCTTCCGCCGCGATGTCGATACCGATGGCCGCCACGCCACGGTGCAATTCTCAGGCGACGTGGCCGAAGATGCGCGCCGCCGGGATTTCACCATGAACGCCCTTTACGCCCGTCCTGATGGCAGGGTGGTCGATCCGCTGGGTGGCTTGCCGGATGTCTGCGCCCGCCACCTGCGCTTTGTCGGCGATCCGGCCGAACGCATCCGCGAAGATTATCTGCGCATCCTGCGGTTTTTCCGGTTTCACGCATGGTATGGTGATCCCGATCACGGGATTGATGCCGATGGTCTGGCCGCCTGCGCCGCGGCCATAGACGGTTTGGAAACGTTGTCCCGTGAACGGGTGGGCGCAGAACTGCGCAAGCTGCTTTCCGCCCCGGATCCGGCACCCGCCGTGGCCAGCATGGCACAGTCCGGCATTCTTGCGGCCATCTTGCCCGGCGCCGATGATCGCGCCCTTTCCCCGCTTGTCCATCTTGAGGATGGGGCAAGCCCCGATTGGCTCCGCCGCCTCGCGGCACTGGGTGGCGCGGATGTGGCCGTTCGTTTGCGCCTGTCGCGGGCCGAAGCGCGCGATCTGTCCGCTCTGCGCGACGCGATGGCCAGCATGGAAACGCCCGCCGTTCTGGGCTGGCAACTGGGTCAGTCGCGTGGGATGGACGCGCTTCTGCTGCGCGCGGCGGTTCTGGGTCAACCCGTGCCGCCACAAGCCAGCGCCGAACTTGCACGCGGCGCGGCAACCGCCTTCCCTGTCACGGCCACGGATCTGCCCAACCTGATTGGTCCCGCCTTGGGACAGGAACTCAAGCGCCTGCGCAAACGCTGGCTGGCGTCTGATCTGTGGCTGTCACGGGCCGATCTTCTGGGCTGATCTTTTCCGACGGTTTCCCTTTCCGCGGCGCAGGGCTATATCAAGGGTCATATTGCAAGGGGCTTCACCCGTGTTTCGCTATTTCGAAGGCCTCGTTGACCCCTACGGTCCTTACGAGCAAACCGATACGCCGCCCCGGCGGCTTTGGCCTTTTCTGAAAGACTATATCCGCCCCTTTCGGATCGTCTTTTCGATCACGGCTGTCTTGTCGGTCATCACCGCCTTCGCCGATGTGGCGCTGATCTGGTATGTCGGGCGGCTGGTGGATTTGCTGGCAGATAACGGCCCGCAACAGGCCTGGGCGATCTATGGAACAGAAATGATCCTTGTGGCTCTCGCCATTCTGATCCTGCGTCCGATCCTGCTGGTGGCAAATGTGGCCCTGCTGCACAATGCCATCCTGCCCAATTTCGGCACCATGATCCGCTGGCGGGCGCATGCCCATGTGATCCGCCAACCCGTCGGATGGTTCGAATCCGATTTCGCGGGTCGCATCGCCAACCGCATCATGCAAACCCCGCCTGCCGCGGGTGATGCCGTGTTCCAGACGTTCGATGCCGTGGCTTTCGCCTCGGTCACCGTGGTGGGCGCAGGCATCATGCTGGCCGACGCCGACCCCCGCCTTCTGCTGCCGCTGATTGTTTGGTTCGCGCTCTATGCCTTTCTTGTCCGCTGGACAGTGCGTCACGCCGGCCCCGCGTCAAAGGCCAGCTCCGATGCCCGCTCTGCCGTTACGGGCCGGGTGGTGGATGCCTATACCAATATCCACTCCGTCAAACTTTTCGCCCATGACGCCCGCGAACTCGATTACGCGCGCGACTCCATCGAACACGCCCGCAAGACGTTTCAAACCGAAATGCGGATCATCACCAAGATGGACCTGGCGCTGACGGTGCTGAACGGCTTCCTGATCGTGGCCATCACCGGCTGGGCGATCCTCTTGTGGTATAATGGTCAGGCCACGCTTGGCACCGTCGCCGCCGCCACCGCATTGGTGCTGCGGCTCAACAACATGACCTATTGGATCATGTGGGCCTTCTCCTCGCTCGTGCAGGCGCTGGGCGTTGTGCAAGAGGGGATGGAAACCATCGCCCAACCCATCACTCTGGTGGACAGGCCGGGGGCCAAGCCCCTGCAATTCCGCGCAGGCCAGATCGACATCCAAGGCATCAGCCACCATTACGGGCGCGGCTCTGGCGGGCTGCAAAACCTGTCGCTGACCATCCAGCCTGGGGAAAAAATCGGCGTCGTGGGCCGGTCCGGTGCGGGGAAATCCACCCTCGTCAAACTGATGCTGCGCTTCTACGACACGGAATCCGGCCGTATCCTGATCGACGGTCAGGATATCGCCTCTGTCACCCAATCCTCGCTCCGCCAACAGATCGGCATGGTGCAGCAAGACAGCTCCCTCCTCCACCGCTCGGTGCGGGAAAACATCCTCTATGGCCGCCCCGATGCGTCCGATGCCGACATGATCGCCGCCGCCAAACGGGCCGAGGCGCACGATTTTATCCTCACGCTAGAAGATCCCCAAGGCAGACAGGGCTATGATGCCCATGTCGGTGAACGCGGCGTGAAACTGTCAGGCGGCCAACGTCAGCGCGTGGCGCTGGCCCGCGTCATCCTCAAGGACGCGCCGATCCTGATTCTGGATGAGGCGACATCGGCACTGGATTCTGAGGCTGAGGCCGCCATTCAAGACGCGCTTTATGGCGTCATGCAGGGCAAGACCGTCATCGCCATCGCGCACCGCCTGTCCACCATCGCCGCGATGGACCGCATCGTCGTGCTGGAAGATGGCCACATCGCCGAACAAGGCACCCATGCCGCACTGCTGGCACAGAACGGGCTTTATGCCCGATTCTGGGCGCGTCAATCGGGCGGCTTCATCGGGTTGGAAGAAGAGGCTGCCGAATGAACCTCGCTCGCACCCTTGGGGGCATGATCGATGCCTTCCGCCCCGCAGACGGCCCGCCCCCGCGCAGCCTTGGCGCCTTCATGAACTGGTCCCTGCGCGGCTCTTGGCCGATGCTTATCATCGCGGGCATCCTGTCATCGCTGGCCGGGGTCACCGAAGTTGTTTCTGCCCTTATCCTTGGCTGGGTGATAGATGCCGCCATCGGCTCCGGCCCGGATCGGTTCTTTGCCGATCACTGGCAACTGATCCTTGCTTTCATCGCCTTCTACATGGTCTTGCGCCCCATCGCCTTTGGCGTGTCCTCGGCGTCGAACTCCATCATCGTCGGCCCCAACGTCCTGCCGCTTGTCCTGTCGCGCCTGCATCGCTGGACGCTGGGTCAGGCCGTCACCTTCTTTGACAACGATTTCGCAGGACGCATCGCCACCAAACAGATGCAGGCCGCCCGCGCCGTCACCGATGTGGCGACCGAAGTCATCAACACCGTCTGCTTCGCGCTGGCTTCTGTCATCGGCTCGGTCGTGTTCCTTTTGGTGATCGACTACCGCATCGCCATCGCCCTGGCCGTCTGGCTCGTGGCCTATGTCCTCTTGATCCGCTTTTTCATGCCCCGCGTCCGCGTGAATTCAGCCGCCCGCGCCTCGGCCCGCGCGATGGTGTCGGGGCAGGTGGTGGACACCATCACCAACATCAAGACGGTCAAGCTGTTTGCCCATGCCGCGTTCGAGGATCGCGTCGCCCTCAAATCGATGGAGGTGTTCCGCGACCGATCGCTTGAATTTGGTGTCATCTCCACTTGGTTCCGTCTGTCCCTGATGACCATCGCGGGCATCCTGCCCGTCCTCCTGATCGGCGGCGCAGTTCTGTTGTGGATGCAGGGTCTGTCCACCGCTGGCGACATCGCCGCTTCCGGTGCCATCGCCATGCGTATCGCCCAGATGTCGGGCTGGGTCAGCTTTACCCTCATGTCGATCTATACCAGCGTGGGCGAGGTTGAGGATGGCATGAAAACCCTCGCCGTCCCGCACGCCCTTGCGGATGCGCCCGACGCGCGTGATCTGCCGCCCATCCGGGGCGAGATCCGCTATGACCACGCCACCTTTGCCTATGGCCGCCAACGCGGTGGTGTCGAAGACATCGACCTGACCATCCGCGCGGGCGAAAAGCTGGGCATCGTCGGCGCATCCGGCGCAGGGAAATCCTCGCTCGTCTCGCTTCTTCTGCGGCTCTATGACACCGAAAAAGGCGCAATCCTTGTCGATGGTCACGATGTCCGCACCATCACGCAGGAATCCCTGCGCCGCCAGATCGGCATGGTCACGCAGGAAACCGCGATGTTCAACCGATCCGCCCGTGACAACATCGCCTATGGCAAGCCGGGTGCCAGCGAAGAGGAAATCATCGCCGCCGCCCGCGCCGCCGAGGCGCATGATTTCATCACGAACATGATCGATCACAATGGCCGCAAAGGCTATGACGCCTTCCTTGGCGAACGTGGTGTGAAACTGTCGGGCGGTCAGCGCCAGCGCATCGCCCTTGCCCGCGCCTTCCTCAAGGACGCGCCGATCCTTGTGCTGGATGAGGCGACGTCGGCCCTGGATTCCGAGGTCGAGGCGAATATCCAACAAGCCCTTGATCGCGTCATGCAGGGCAAGACGGTGCTGGCCATCGCGCACCGCCTGTCCACCATTTCTGCGATGGACCGCATCGTCGTGCTGGACACGGGCCGCATTGTCGAAGAAGGCACACATGACCAGTTGCTGCAAAAAGGCGGCCTCTATGCCCGCTACTGGAACCGCCAGTCTGGCGGGTTCATAGGCACAGACGAAAAGGAAGCGGCAGAGTGATCCTTTCCATCGAACGGCTGGGCCATCTGGGCGACGGCATCGCCCAAGGCCCCGATGGGCCGATCTACGTTCCCCAAACCCTGCCGGGTGAAAAGGTCGAAGGCACACTCTCCGGTGACCACCTGATTGATACGCGCATCCTGACCCCTTCGCCCGACCGCAAGAAACCGCCCTGCACCCATGCCCGCACCTGTGGCGGTTGTCTGATGCAGCACGCCGCCGACCCCTTTGTCGAAGACTGGAAACAAGGCATCGTGCGTGGCGCATTGGCGGGGCAGGGGCTGGATGCCCCGTTCCGGCCCACGCTCACCTCTCCGCCGCAATCCCGCCGCCGTGCCACGCTTGCGGCGCGCAAGACAAAGGGTGGCGCCCTTCTGGGTTTTCACGCCCGCGGGTCCGACCTGATCATCCCGGTCCCGAACTGCCAACTTCTGCACACCGACATCATAGCCACCTTCCCGGTGCTAGAGGCGATCACCCGCCTTGGTGGTTCCCGCACCGTCGAACTGGCGCTGACCGTCACCCGCAGCCTGGCTGGACCCGACATCGCCGTCACCGGGGGCAAACCGCTCGATTCCGGCCTGCAACTCGATCTTGCGCGTCTGGCTGAACAGCACGGCCTGTCCCGCCTGACATGGGATGGCGAAACTGTCGCCCTGCGCACCGCGCCGATGCAGCGTTTCGGCAAGGCGCTGGTCGCCCCGCCGCCCGCCGCCTTTTTGCAGGCGACGGAACAAGGCGAAGCCGCCCTCCTGTCCGCCGTGACCGATGCCATCGGCCCCGCCGCCCGCCGCATCGCCGACCTGTTTTCCGGCTGCGGCACCTTTGCCCTGCCCCTTGCCGAACAGGCCGAGATGCGCGCCGTCGAAGGCGACCCCGCCATGACCGCCGCGCTGGAAAAGGCATGGCGGAATACGCCGGGCCTGAAAAAGATGGCAACAGAAACCCGTGATCTGTTCCGCCGCCCGCTGGAACCCGATGAATTCAAGGGCATCGATGCCGTGGTCATCGACCCGCCACGCGCCGGGGCCGAAGCGCAGTTTGCCACCCTGTCACGCAGCACGGTTCCGATCATCGCCGCCGTGTCCTGCAACCCCGCCACCTTTGCCCGCGATGCGCGGATGCTGGTGCAGGCGGGATGGCATCTGGATTGGGTTCAGGTGGTGGATCAATTCCGCTGGTCCCCCCATGTCGAGCTGGCCGCCCGATTCAGCCGATGACACACCCGTGAGCGGCCCATCCGAACCGCTGCCTAGCCACAAGCGCGGATTTGCGCTATGGCCTTGGAAAAACAACGGCAAAAAGCGATGAGGCGGGCAGTAAGATGCGATTTTTTCGGGTATTCCTGATATTGGCGCTGGCCATCGGCCTGTCTGCCTGTGGCGGCAAGTTCCGCAAATACTACGGTCCAGAGGTAACATCGGTTCAGGTCCACAAAGCCGACCGCAAGATGTATCTTCTGCACAATGGTCGTGTGCTTGAATCCTATGACATCGCGCTGGGCTTTACCCCGAACGGGCATAAGCAATTCGAAGGTGATGGCAAGACGCCCGAAGGCACCTATTACATCACCCACAAGAACCCCCGCTCACGCTTTCATCTGTCGCTGGGCATTTCCTACCCGAACGTGGCGGATGCCGAATTTGCCAAGACCCAGGAAAAATCGCCGGGTGGTGACATCTTCATCCACGGCGGCCCGCTTGGCCCCATCGCGCGCCGCGACTGGACCGAAGGCTGCATCGCTGTATCGAACCGTGAAATGGAACAGATTTATTCCATGGTCGAACCGGGCACCGTCATCCATATCCTGCCCTGATCCTGCAACAAAAAGGGGGCCAACCGGCCCCCTGATCCCGCCTTCGCCTTGGCGTCAGACAAACCCTGAACTGCCCATCACCAGCGTCCACCAGATCTTGCCGTTCGGTTCCTGAAACCAGGCAAAGCCCAATTCGGTGGCCTTTGGGTCCAGAACAACGCCCCGCATGTCGGGCGTTTCCATCCAGGTTGCCAGCGTTTCCAGCTCTGTCTCGAACGTCTCGGAAATCAGCTCTCCGGTCAGCTTTCCAGTATATCCAACCCGCTGCACCCGCTCCAGCGGTGACGAACCGTCCGACCCGAAATGCCAGGGCCGATTCTGCACCGACATATCCCGTGCATGGGTCGCCGCCGCCGCATTCAACTGCGCGTTCAGCGTTACGGGACGCAAACGCTGTGCCGACCGCAGCGCATTGACGGAATCAAGCAACCGATACTCGATCGTTCCTGCGCCCTGCGCAGCCGTATTATAGACCTGCGGCAAGGGCTTGCCGTCCGGTCCCAACCGTGCGCCGGCCCCTACCGTCGCCCCGCAGGCCGCCAACAAGGCTGACGCCCCGCCCAACATCAGGATCACTCGTCTGTTCATTTTCCTGTTCGCCCCCGTTAAGGCCCTGTCGCGCCATTGCGCCTGCTCTTGCCACCGCTCTTATCGAAAGCGGCTTGCCAGTTCAAACGCAACCCGCGCCAGGATCACAGAGTTGCGCGCCTTTGCCGATTGACGCGTCTTTGATTTGCCGAAATGCCGAAAAATCGGTAACAGGGCCTCAAAAGGTGCCAGTGCGGCGTGAAAACCTGAAGAGGCAAGCAGACAATGACCGACGACGTGAAATTCCGACTGAACCGCCGCCATTTCGTGGCGGGTGCCGCCGTTGCGCTGGGCGCGGGCGCCATGCCCGCCTTTGCGATGGAGGGATCGACCGAAATCCTTCCCGGCGCCTCCAGTTCTGTCCGCAACAATGCCAGCAGCTTCCGCATGCTCGACTGGCAGGATTATTTCGACAACACCCGCAACGGCGCGATCCTTGTCGACCTGACCTCGCGTGCGCTGCATTTCTGGTCCGAAGATCAGTCGATCTACAAACTCTACCCCTCCTCCGTCCCGCTGTCCGAAGACCTGACCCGCCGGGGCCGAACCGAAGTCGTGCAAAAGGTCGTGGCCCCGTCCTGGCGTCCGACGCCCGCGATGCGCGAACGTAACCCGGAATGGCCCGAAGTGGTTGAAGGCGGCTCGCCCGACAACCCGCTTGGCACCCACGCGCTCTATCTGTCCTGGACCTATTACCGTATCCACGGCACCCATGACACGCGCAAGATCGGCCGCCGCTCTTCCAATGGCTGCGTGGGCCTCTACAACGAACACATCCAGGAATTGTTCGCCCTTACGAAAGTAGGCACTCAGGTGTTGCTAATTTGACGAATTGCGCCGGAACGGCGCAATTTGCCCCAGCAGCAAGTTGCAATCCTGCAAAGTTGCTGCTTAACAGAAACCACGAGGAATATCTTGGGTGCATGCCGTCGCCTCTGCAACATTCGGCGTCATGCGATAACTGGAGGTTAATTATGAAGAAACTTGCGCTCGCAGCCGCTCTGACGGTCGCCGCATCGACCGCTTTCGCTGGCGGCATGGTCGAACCGATCATGGAACCGGAAGTCGTTGAAGCAAACACGTCGTCTTCGGCTGGTGGCATCATCGTTCCGCTGCTGCTCCTGCTGGTCATCGCGGCTGCTGCTTCGAACTGATCTCTGGATCACAAAAATAGGAAAGGGTCGGTGGTTCCATCCACCGACCCTTTTCGTTTGTGCTGCATCTTTCCGTTGCGCATTGCCCCCATTCGGCGGCCATAGCACCGGGTATCAGCGCACCCAGCCCGTCAGGTTTTCCTCGATCACCGCCACCAGCGCGTCGATGTGTGCGTCATCATCGTTCAGGCAGGGGATATAGGTGAACTCCTCCCCCCCTGCATGTTCAAACGCCTCACGGATCTCGCCGTTGATCTCTTCCAGCGTTTCGATGCAATCGGCAGAAAACGCCGGGGCCATTACCGCAATCTTCTTCTTTCCCTGCTTGGCCAGCTCGGCCACATGTTCCACCGTATAGGGGCGCAGCCATTCCTCTGGCCCGAACACCGACTGGAACGTCGTATCGATCGACCCCTTTTCCCATCCCAACCGTTCCCGCACCAGGCGCGAGGTTTTGGCGCATTGGCAATGATAGGGGTCGCCCGACATCAGATACCGCTTCGGCATCCCGTGATAGGACGCCACCAGCACATCGGGTTTGTGATCCAGCGCCGCATAGGCCTTTTCCACCGATTGCGCCAAAGCCTCAATATAGGCGGGATGTTCAAAATATTCCGGCACCGTCCGCACCGCAGGCTGGCGTTTTTCCTTCATCAGCGCACGAAAGAACTGGTCATTCGCCGTGGCAGATGTGGCCCCCGCGTAATGCGGATACAGCGGGAAAAACAGGATCTTTTCACATCCCGCCTCAACCATCGCCCGCACCTTGGATTCGGTTGATGGATTGCCATAGCGCATGCAGAAATCCACCACGACTTCATCGCCATGCTTGGCGGCCATCGCCTCGGCGATCTTGCGGGTCTGGTCCTTGGTGATCGTCAACAGCGGGCTTTCACCCTTTTCGTGGTTCCAGATCAGCTTGTAATTCGCGCCCGAAGAAAACGGCCGCTTTGACAGGATCACCAGTTGCAACAGCGGCTGCCAGATCCAGGCCGAATAATCGACAACCCGCTTGTCCGATAAAAACTCGTTCAGATACCGCCGCATCGACCAATAGTCGTAATTGTCCGGCGTCCCCAGATTGGCGACCAGAATCCCGATCTTGGCCCGCCGCACGGGCGGATGGTCGGCGGGGGCTGCGGCCAGACGGCCCTGCCCCGGCGCAATCATCGCCGCCGTCGCAGCGGCCTCTGCAGCGCCCATCGTCTGACCTTTGGCATCCAGCATCACGAAATCCCTTTTTTCTTGTTCTTTCGTCACAACGACAGCGGTTTTCACAGGTTCACCGCGCGGGACATAAAGGCTTATACGGCCCGGTCAACCATTCGGTTCAGTATCACGAAGCCGCACCTCTGGCGTAAGCAGCGCATCGGCAAGGCGATGTTTGGCCGAACCGGGCCGCAGCGGCTTTTGCTGGCTGTCATCTGGGGCCCATCCGGTTAGCCCGATGATTTCGAACGTTGCCGAAATGCGGCCATCCGGCAGGCCGTGGTGTTGCGCATACAGTTCTGCCGCCCGCGCAAACACCGCCCGCCCCGTGGGGCGGCGCAACCGCGCCGCCAGTGCATTGCCTTCACCCATCCGGCGCAGATCACGCATCAACGCCCAAAAGTCGGCATAGATCACGGTCTTGGTAAAACTGTCCGCCACAGGCAACGCAAACCCCGCCCGTTGTAACAGCGCCCCCAGATCGCGGATCTCGCCCATCGGCAAAACGCGCGGCGACAGCCCGCCCGTCACCTCGGCCTCGGCCTGCGCCAGACAGGCCCGCAATTCCGCCAGCGTCTGCCCCCCGAACAGAAACCCAAGGAACAGCCCATCCGCCCGCAACGCCCGCCTGGATTGCACCAACTGCCCCACCGGATCATTCGCCCAGTGCAGTGAAAGCCCGTGGATCACCAGATCATGCCCGCCTGGTTGCAAGGCCAGCACCTCATCATCCGGCACCACCTTCGCGCCATCCAGCGCCCAGATCGCCGGAAAAGGCGTGATCAGGGCAGCATCTGTAAACGTCCTGTTAACCTCTGCCAGTCTCTCCTGCACTTCACTGGCCACCTCGTCATGCAGGAACAGCGACCCCCGCTCGGCGCGGGCGCGGTTCCGGTGCAGGGCTTGGCGATCTGTCAACAAGGGCTGTGTCTGCATGGCGCGGACCATGGGCAAGCAGGGGTGGGAATGCAAGTATTGCTCCGGCTGATCTATCCTTCGCAATGCCTGTCCTGCGGTGATCAGGTGGAAACCGACTTCGCCCTTTGCCCCGCCTGTTGGCGCGATACGCCTTTCATCACCGGGTTAGTCTGCGATGGCTGTGGAACGCCGCTTCCTGGCGAAGACACCGCTCATGTCCATTGCGATGACTGTCTGACCATCGCGCGCCCCTGGGATCAGGGCCGCGCCGCGCTTTTGTACCGCGACACGGGCCGCAAACTTGTGCTGTCCCTGAAACATGGCGACCGCAGCGATCTGGCCCGCCCCGCCGCCCGTTGGATGCACCGCGCAGCCGCACCCATCCTGCGCCGCCGCTATAACCAGTCCGCCCTGATCTCTGCCGCATTCGCCCGCCTTGCCGCGCTCGATCACATCCCTGACCTTCTCACCCGGTCCCGCCGCACCCCCACCCAGGATGGCCGCGATCGTGACGGCCGTTTTCGCAATGTCACCGGCGCGATTCGCGCCCACCCCCGCCACGCCCCCACCCTGAAGGGGCGTGAGGTTTTGCTGATTGATGATGTCATGACCAGCGGCGCCACTCTTGCTGCCTGCTCTGATGCCTGCCTTGCGGCTGGCGCAACGCGGGTATCCGTCTGTGTGCTGGCCCGCGTTGCGAAGGATGCTTAAATCCCTATAGTTCCGCGCAACACCGCCAAGGATGCATCCTGTGAAATCTGTCGAAATCTACACAACCCCGATCTGCCCCTACTGCCTCGCCGCCAAACGCCTGCTCACCAAGAAGGGCGTCTCCTTCACCGAGGTGGATGTCAGCCGCGATCCTGCCCTGCGTGACGCGATGACAGCCCGCGCCGGGGGCCGCCGCAGCGTGCCGCAGATTTTCATCGGCGGCACCCATGTCGGTGGCAGCGATGACCTGCACGCCCTCGACCATGCCGGCAAACTTGATCCGATGCTGGCCTGATGCGCGCGGGCCTTGTCCAACTCACCGTCACTGATGACCCGGCCGCCAACCTGCCGGAAACCGTGGCGCTCGTCCGCGCTGCCGCTGCGGGTGGCGCGGGGTTTGTCCTGACGCCGGAATGCACCAACGCCCTGTCATCCAACCGCGCCCGCCAACGCACGCTTTTGCGCCCTGAATCCGATGATCCCACCCTCGCCGCCCTGCGGGATGAGGCGGCCCGCGCGGGCATCTGGCTGCTGATTGGCTCTCTTGGCCTGCTGACCGACGATGCCGATGGCCGTTTCGCCAACCGTTCCTTCCTGATCGGTCCAGATGGCGCCATCGCCGCCCGATATGACAAAATCCACATGTTCGATGTGAACGTCTCGGAAACCGAGGTGTATCGTGAATCCTCGGGCTACCGCCCCGGAACAGAGGCGGTCATCGCCGAAACGCCCTTTGGCCGCATCGGTATGACCGTCTGCTACGACATCCGTTTCCCCCACCTCTACCGCCGTCTCGCCAAGGCGGGGGCCGAGATTCTTACCGTCCCCGCCGCCTTCAACCACATCACCGGCGCGGCGCATTGGGAAACCCTTCTCCGCGCCCGCGCCATTGAAAACGGCTGCTACATCCTGGCCCCCGCCCAGACCGGCTTTCACGCGGAATCCGAAGGCAAAGGCCGCCGCACCCACGGCCACAGCCTTGCCATCGCGCCCTGGGGTGAAATCCTATCGGACGCCGGAACCGAACCCGGCATCACCTTCGCCGATCTGGACCTGGCCGAGGTGGCCCGTGCCCGTGAACGTGTCCCCTCCCTCTCGCATGACCGCGATTTCGCGGGTCCAGCAGGATGAGGCCAGCACGATGACAGGCAGGCCAGCTGACGAAAAGACCGAAGACATCGCCGTCGCCCTGTTCGGCGAATTGTTCATGGCCGATCAGCTTGCCCGCAACCGCATTTCCAAGGTGCTGCCTAAGGGAATGGAATTGTCACATTTCGGCGTTCTCAACCACCTTGCCCGCACCAATGACGAACGCACCCCCGCCCAACTTGCCCGCGCCTTCCACGTCACGCGCGGCGCAATGACCAACACTTTGGCCCGGCTGGAATGGGCGGGCCACATCCATATCCGTCCCGATTGGGATGACGCCCGCCGCAAATTCGTGGCCATCAGCCCATCAGGCCGCGCCGCCCGCGATGCCGCGGTTCAGGCCGTCGCCCCCGTCATCGCCGAAGTTGTCCAATCTCTTGGCGCCGATCGTGTCCGCGCCGTCCTGCCGGTTCTGCGTGAAATGCGCACAAGGCTGGAAGGCGAAGGCTAAGGCGCGGCTCCCAGCCTTTGGCGCAGCAGACCGCGCTCCACAGGCCCATTGCCCCACCCCCCTACTTCCCCTACCTTTCCCCGATGAAATTTCCCAATATCCCAACCATTATCAAAGACCTCTGGTATCTGTCGGACGAACGGGAACTTGACCTGATCGCCGCAGGCATCGCCTTTTACGGCTTCCTTGCCCTGTTTCCCGCCGCTGCCGCCGTCATCGCCATCTGGGGCAGCTTTTCCGATGCCACCCTGATCCGGCAAGAACTGGAACTCGCGCGCGATTATCTGCCCCCCGATGCCTGGGAACTGATCTCACAACAGATCGAGGCCATCCTTGCCGGCCCCCCCGGTGGCCTTGGCGTGGCCACCTTCGTCTCGCTTTTCCTTGCGCTCTGGACGGCGCGCGCCTCGGTTGCCGCGCTGATGCGGGGGCTGAACGCCATTCACGGCCTGCCCAATCGTGGGGGCGTCCGGCATTTCTTTCGCGCGCTTGTCCTGACGCTTGTCATGGTTGGCCTTGCCATCGCGGGGCTGCTTGCAGCCGTCGTCGGCCCGCTTGCCCTGTCCTTCATACCGCTCGGTGGCTTCACCACCGCCGCGCTCGAGGCGCTGCAACTGATCCTAAGCCTGATGATCGTGGTGTTTGGCGTGGCGCTGACCTATCGCCTTGGCCTGAACCGCAAACTGGAACATCGCCTGTTCACCCGCGGTATTGTCGTGGCCGTCATCATCTGGATCGCCGCCTCACGCGGGCTGGTGCTGTATCTGGCGAATTTTGATACCTATAACCGCATTTACGGGTCTATCGGGGCTGTCGCCGCGCTCTTGGTCTGGCTCTATCTGTCGGGCTACGCCATCCTTTTGGGCGCGGCGGTCGATGCCGCCCGCGCCCGCCGTCTGGCAGAAAAGGTTCAATAGTCCTTTTCGAAATAGACGCCCAATCCGGTATCGCCCGTCGTCCCGGTGCTGCCACGGATGGTGACCGAATCTGTCACATCAAGGTTCAGGTTGATCTGGCTTTCACCCCGATCATCCACCTCCACCTCGGTATAGACATTCTCTGACAGGTATTTCCCGGCCCGCACGGTGGCCCCGCCATCCGCCCCTGTCTGCACATCCAGATCGTCCAGCCCGAATCCTTGCCGCAGCCGCCCAATGATCCCTACACCGCCGCGCCCGGCCAATGTCGCTACCGCATTGGCCAGTTGCGCCGCCTGCAATACCGACAGCGTTTCAATGCCCCGCCCGAACAACAGGCGCGACAGCACCTCCTCCTCAGGCAGTTCGGGCGTAGATTGAAAACTGACCACCGGCTCATTTGCTGGTCCGTCAATGCGGATGAAACTGGTGATTCCATCGCTTTGCGTTGACGCCGAAACGGAAAGCACTGGCACAAAATTCCCGGCAAGCGTCAGCGTCGCCTCGCCTAGATCCAGCCGCTTGCCCAGAATGTTCAAACGCCCCCGGATCAGGTTGAACGATCCCGAAGGCACCACCGCCGCCGTTGTCCCGCCCAACGCCAACTGCCCCCCCAGTTCGGCATCCAGCCCGCGACCGCGCACATAGATCTGCGATGGCGCGGAAATCAGCAGGTTCAATGCAAAAGGTCGCGCCCCGCCGTTGCGCCCGCCCGCGCCATCCATGCCCAACAACCCGGCCCGCGCCCGCGTGGCCCGGACATCTGCCGGTTCGTTCACATGCTGCAAATTGGCAATGTCCGCGGCTCCTCCCAATCCGGTGGACGGGATTTGCAGTTCCGTTTCCGACAACACGATCTGCCCGGCAATGGCCCCGCCTCCGGTCAGCGGTCCCCGGATCGTCACCTCGCCATTCGCGGTGGTCTGGAAAAGCTGCGGATCGCGCAGCACGGCGCCCAGCAGCGCAACCCGGACATCTGCCTGAAACGGTGCCGTCAGCCCGACACCGCCACCAACGTCAATCCGCCCGCCACTCGTCAGGGCGCCACCGCCCGAAAGCTGCGCTCGCCCGCCCGCCAGATCGGCGGTAAGTGCCACATCCTGCAAGGCAAAGGCCAACCCCGGATCGGCGATCCGCCCGCCCGTCAACGCCACCCGCCCCGAAAGCGAAGCAGGCGTGAACGGCCCGTTCAGCCCCAGATCAAACCGAACCGGCCCGGAAATCAACCGCCCCGACAGGAAGGCATTCGCCAATCCCGCCTGCGCCGTCCCGGTGATGGCCAAATCGCCGCCCGTCCCGTCGCCCCGGACGCGGCCTGTCACCTGCGCATCAATTCCGCCCGGCCCCTGCCCACGCAGGTTCAGATCATAGCCCCGCCCGTCATCCGTCGCCGTCCCGCTGACCGTCAATGGCCCACCAAAATCCGGCAGCAACAGCGCCAGATCGGCCAACCGCGCATTCAGGTTGATCCGCCGCACGGCACCCTCGGCGGTGCCATCCGCCGTGATCCGCACCTGGGGGTTCTCGACCAGCGCCCGGTTCAGCACCATCCGCCCCCCGGCCAGCGTCAGCTCACCGGTCAGCACCGTCTCGCCACGCAGCAACCGGTCCGCCTCGGCTTGCCCGATGGCTAATCCCTGCGCCCGGCCTTGCACGGTCACCCGCCCGTCCGCCGCCGCCCCGGTGAACCCCAGATCCCCCGCAAACGCCCCGCGATACCCGCCGCCCAATACCGACAGATCGCTGAAGTCCACCGTCGCCCGCAGGTCGCTTTGCCCGCTGGCCACCGTCCCGCTTGCCTTGGCGGTCAAGGTCTGCGCCACCACTGTCAGATCGCGCAGCACGGTTCCGGTTTCCGTCCGCGCCGCAGACAGCACGATCCGTGATGATCCGCGCAACAGCCCGTCCAACTCTGCCTGCGCCACCGCGACATCAGTGCCGATCAGGTTTGCGTCAACGTCAAAGGCCCCCGTCAACGGGCTGGCGCTTCCTGTCACCTCGATCCCCGCCGCGCCAGAAAGCGGACGGCCCGCCAAGGCCGAAAACCGCGCCAGATCATCCACCCGCGCCCGTGCCACACCCGAAACCGTCAGCGCCGCATCCAACCCGGCCACCACGGCCCGCCCGGTCAACCCGTAATCCTCGCCCTCCAGAACGATCCGCGGCAGGCGCAGCCCGTCCCCGCCCTGCTGCCAGGACAGAATCACCTGCCCGCCAAGGTTCGTCCCAACCGCCGCCGCCAGCGCCGCATCCTCGGGCACCAGCCCGGACGCCGTGAAATCCAGCGTCGCGCCGACATGCGCCGCACCATCCCGCCGCCAGATCCGCCCCGCCCCGTCCAGCGCCAACCGCTCTGCCGCCAAACCCCGGCGATCCAGCCCGTCGATGATCACATCTCCGGTCCAACCCTCGCCCGCCGCCCGATCATAGGTGATGTCCATCAGTACCGATTGCACGCTGGTCTGATCCTCGCCCGACAGCGGCAAAAGAACCGGCACCCCGCTTTCAAGCCCGATCCGGCCTGTCACATCAAAGGCCAGCGGCAAGCCATCCGCCGCCAGCGTTGCCGCCCCCGACAGGTCAATCGCCTGCGCGTCCAGCGCAAAGCTCTGCAACCGCAACACCCCTTCCGGCGACCGGCTTCCCGTCGCCGTCAGGGCGATCCGGTCGCCAAAAAAATCCCGATATTCCGGCATCCAAAGCGGGGCCAGGTCGCCCGACAGGTTCACATCAAATCCGCGCGTGCCATCCTCTGCACCCAGCAGTTCCACCGTCCCCGCCAGCCGCTCCTGCCCATCCGTGAGCAAACCGACCGTTGCGACAAAATCGGTGATCGGCCCCTCACCCTGCACCGAAAGCCGCACCGAAGGCGCGCCGGGGATGCCCAGTTTCGCCACCGCGATCCCGCCCGCCGCTTCCTCGGCCAGCAGGTCCAGCATCAGTTGCCCGGTCGCATTCCCATAGGCCGCCGTCAGGTCCAACCGCCCCGCTGGCCCCGCATCGGTGCGCTCCAGCAACAGTTCGGTCCGCCCTTCGCCGCCCTCCAAGGTCGCCGATGCCTCAAGCCGCCCTTCCAGCGCCTCACCCAGCACCGCTTCGCCCAGAACGATCCGCTCTGCCGCCAGCCGCCCGATGTTGATCGACACCGGCAACTCCGGCAGCGAAAAACTCCCCGCTTCGGGCGATGGCGCGCTGTCCTCGGCCTGCGGTATCCGCTCCAGAATGATGTCCTGCGCCGACAGCTCGGACACATCCACAATCCCGCGCAGCAGCGCAGACCGGCTCCAATCCAGCGTCACACCCTCCAGCGTGATCCAGATACCGGCATCATCCGCGATGGTCAGCCGTTCGATGGTGGCCCGCGATGACAACGCCCCGGAAAATCCGGTGATCACCACCGAACGCCCCGCTCCTGACAGGTTATCCTCCAGCAGCGCGGTCAAATAGCTGCGGTCGTCTTCCTGCGCCATCGCAGCCAGCGGCAGGCAACACAGGGCAAGGGCGGCGAGAGTCCGCATCAAAACGCCTGCCCCAGTCCAACATAGAATTGCACGCCATCCCCCGTGGTCCCACCAACCGGCGTTGCCACATCCAACCGGATCGGCCCAAAACCGGTGTCATAGCGCAGGCCCAAACCCGCCCCGGAATGCCATTCCCCGGCGTTGCTGAAAAACTCGCCCACATCAATCCGACCGGCATCAAAGAACCCCACGACCCCGATCCTATCCGTCACCTTGGCCCGCGCCTCCAACTGCGCGCCCAGGAAATGGGAGCCGCCAATCTTGGTCGACAACAACCCCCGCGACACCGCCACCCCCAGCGACTGATAGGGTTGCCCCCGCACCGAACCGCCGCCGCCGCTGTAGAACAGGTCGTCGCGCGGGGTTTGCAGCAGGTTGGACCCATAGATCGCCCCCACCTGCACGCGCCCCGCCAACACAAACCGATCCTCGGCACCCAAACCCAGATAGCCCCGCGCATCCACCTTGGTCCGCGTGCCGCTGCCTGTGGTGCCAAGGCCGAAGAAAGGTTTCACCTCCACATCCAAATAGGTGCCGTCCGTGGCATCGGTCTTGTTGTTCCGGCGGTCCCAGTTCACGCCAATGGGGATAGACACGTTGCGAAACAGAAAATCATCCACCTGATCCCGGCCATTGGCATATTCGTAATCAACGCCCAGCCGTCCGATCAGCGTTTCATTGAAGTAGTGCGTCAGCTTGACGCCAACCGTCGCCACATCGGCAAAGTAATCTTCTTCATCCAGATGCCCGATCTCTGCCCCGAACCCCACCGTTGTATCCGGGGTCAAAGTGGCAGGCCGATCCAGCGTCAGACCCAGCGAATAATCTATCCCGCTGTTCTGTGCGCCGACATTTTCCACCGCGGCATCCACGCGCAACCGCTCGGCCCCGCCCAAAAGGTTGCGGTGCAGCCAATACCCCGTCAGCGAAAACCCCTCCTGGCTGGCAATCTCGGCCCCGAAACTGTAACGGCGCGGCTTTTCCTCAACCACCGTCGCGGTGATCGGCACCAGATCGGGGTTCAGAACATCCCCTTCCGTCAGGGCGACCGATTTGAACACACCCGTCCGCCGCAACCGGTTTGCCGCCCGTTCCAGTTCGGCAGGGGAAAACACCTCGCCCTCTGGCAGACCGGCAATCTTCACCACGCGCCGAAGCCGCATCCGTTCTGCGCCCTCTACCGTCAGCGGGCCAAAACGCAGGCGCGGGCCGGGGTTCAGCGCGATCTGCGCCGCCAGCGTTGCATCGCGGTGGTTCGCCGTCACATCCTGCCCGGCCACGGCTGCCTTGGCATGGCCCTGATCCCGCCAACCTGACACCCCCGCCACCGCCGCCTCGCGCACCACGCCGGAAAAGGCGGGTTGGCCTATGGCGAACCCCGACGGCAGTTCCGTTCCCGGTGCCAAAGGCGCGATCTGTGCCTGTGACAGGCGAAAGGCTGGCCCCGGCTGCACCGTCACCTCGATCAGGTCAATGCGGTCTGGCGCATCCAGCGGCGCAATCGACGCGGCCTCGCGCCCATCGACCCGAATGGTGATCACACCTGAATAATGCCCCTTGGCATACAGCGCGCCCAGCAGCGTGCCATATTCCGCCCGCGCCGCAGCAAACAGGTCTTGCGCGTTGGTCTGGCCATCGCGCTGTGACCCCACCAAAAGCGATGATGCCCGCAGCGCCTTTGCCAGATCCTCGCTCGCGCCGGGTGTGCGGAATTCCAGCCGCTCCAACGCCAGCGCAGGCCCGCTCAGGGCTGCCAGCGCGATAAACGCCACCCCGCAGCAGCGGCGCAGGGGCCGGATGGAAAAGGGCGGCAAGGCAACCTCCGAAATCAATGAAAATGACTATCGCAACCTAACTTCGCGGGCGCAATCACCCGTGCGAGGCAACTGCCATAATCCGCCACTGATTCGCGCCAACCCCGATCACGTTCCGGTGCGGGGGCAGAATTTCGGGATCAACGCGCCGCAAAGGAAATCGTTCCGCACCGTTCGCTGCGTATGCACGCTGTGCTGCACTGCGGTGCTGCACCATGTGCTGCACGGCCCGATTGCTTCCGTTTGCTACTGCGCCGCGATATCCCGCACCGGCACCAAAAGCCCTTCGCTGACGAAGGAAAGCGCCAGCGCCGCCGCGCCATGCGCCCACAAAAGATCGCCCCAGGCATGAATTTCGATGGGCGGGCGGGGGCGTCCGGTCTGGATGGC
Organism: uncultured Paracoccaceae bacterium; assembly: GCA_958439195.1. GTDB lineage: Bacteria > Pseudomonadota > Alphaproteobacteria > Rhodobacterales > Rhodobacteraceae > Paragemmobacter. The sequence goes on along the minus strand of OY288151.1, from coordinate 35,235 downwards.
CAGCATGTCCATCTCGGCCAGCGTCTCTTGCGCATACAGGTAATCATACCGCATCCGTTCACCCGACAGGATGATCAGTGCAGGGTCGAACAGGTTGATAACATTCGACAATCCAACCGCCAAATAGCGCCCCGCCCGGCGAAAGATCGACCGCGCCGCCGTATTCCCGGCTTTGGCGTGGTCGTAAAGCGATTCCAGCAGGATGCTGATCGACTGCCCTTCGCGGTGGGTCCAGTTCAGCGCCGTCGTCGCCTCCCGCGCCAGCGCATAGTCGGCGATATAGGCCTCAAGGCATCCCCGCTGCCCGCAGCGGCACAAAGCCCCGTCCAGTTGCACCTTCGTATGGCCCAACTCCATCCCAAGCCCTTGAGTTCCCCTATAAATCCGGTGGTTGATCACATAGCCCATCCCCACCCCATGCTCGATCGTCACCACTGCAAAATCCGCCAACCGCCGCCCCGCCCCGAACCAAAGTTCGGCCAGCGTCACAAGGTTCGCGTCATTGTCGATGGTAACTGGCAACCCCACCCGCGCCTGCGCCGCTGCCGCCAAAGGCATCGCCCTTTCGGTCAGCACAGATGACCACATCACCATGCCCGCCGCCGAATCCACAAAGCCGGGAACACCGATCCCCACGGCCGAAAGTTCATGCCGCCGGATCTGTGCCTTGGCGCAAACGCGGTCCAGAAGCGTCTCGACAGCATCAAGTATCTCGTCCATCGACATCGGCCCCGGACGCCGCGGGATCACATCATCCGCGATAAGATTCCCTGCAAAATCAACGATAACCGCCGTGTGTTCCCGATCCGACAGCTTCATCCCCGCCACGCGATGCGCATTGGCGCGCACCCCCAACGACACGGCCGGCCGCCCCCGCCCCTGATCCAGATCACGTGGCGCGGCGACCTCTTCGATCAGCCCCGCCTCGATCAATTCCTGCGTGATCGTGGTCACCGATGCAGGGCTGACCCCCAGATCCTTGGCCACCTGCACCCGCGGGATAAGCCCTGCCGCCCGGACCCGTTCAAAGACCTGCTGCCGCAAGGGGCGCAACGTATCTGAAAGCGGCGGGATCAACGGACCACATCCCCTGCGGACCTCTCCGGCGTCTTCCGTCTGCCCCCGTAGCTGCATTTATTTTGTCTCCAAACTAAAAACAGGCAGAATGCCTGCCATATTCTTCGCAAGCACCCCAAAAATTGCTGCACCGCCGCATACAACCGCCAATTTTCCAAGCAATGCCAGATTTGACGAACAAATTTATTTTGACAACTGAAATTATTCGCGCCTATTTTCGCGCGTAGCGGCGAATCCGTCGTACCGGCCATACGCTGGCCGCATCCATAGGGAGGATAATAATGCGTATCGCAATTCTCGCCGCCGTCATGGCGGTGACAGGTTTCTCGTCGGCCGCTCTGGCCGAAGGCAAAAAGATTGGCGTGTCCTGGGCGCAGTTTCAGGAAGAACGCTGGAAGATCGACGAAGCAGCCATGAAGGCCGCCATCGAAGCCGCCGGCAACGAATATGTTTCGGCAGACGCCCAGTCTTCGGCTGAAAAGCAGTTGTCCGACATCGACGCGCTGATCGCTCAGGGCGTGGACGCCCTGATCATCAACGCATGGGACAAGGACGCCATCGCCCCGGCCGTCGAAAAGGCCGCTGCCGAAGGTATCCCGGTCGTCGGCTATGACCGCCTGATCGAAGACGCGCGCACCTTCTATCTGACCTTCGACAACGTCGGCGTGGGTCGTATCATCGCCGAGTCGGTTTTCGCTGTTGCACCAAAGGGCAACTACGCGATCATCAAGGGCGATCCGGGTGACCCGAACGTCGGCTTCTTGCGTCAGGGCATGGAAGAAGTCATCGGCGCCGCTGTTGCCTCGGGCGACATCGTGATCGTCGGCGAAGCGAACTCGGACGGCTGGAAGCCCGAGAACGCCCAGAAGAACATGGAACAGATCCTCACCGCCAACAACAACGCCGTTGACGCCGTTCTGTCGCAGAACGACGGCATGGCTGGTGGCGCCGCCGCCGCGCTTGCCGCGCAGGGCCTGAACGTTCCGCTGGGTGGCCAGGACGGCGACCTTGCCGCCATCAACCGCGTGGCGCGTGGCACCCAGACCGTTTCGGTGTGGAAGAACGCGCGCGATCTGGGCAAGGCTGCTGGCGAAATCGCTTCGGCGATGGCCGATGGCACCGCGATTGATGCCATTCCGGGCGCGACCAAGTTCTCGGGCGGCGAAAAGGGCGTTGAAATGAACGCAATCCTTCTGAACCCGACCCCGATCACCAAGGACACGCTGAACCTGGCGATCGATGCCGGCCACATCACCAAAGAGCAGGCTTGCGAAGGCGCCATGGAAGGCGTCGCTGCTTGCCAGTGATCTAGGCTGATCTTCCGGCGCCACCCGCCAAAGGTGGCGCCGGCTTTCTTTCATGGCGGGTGGCCGATTGTCCCATGCTGGGGTGATCCTGAGGCGTGGTTTGAACCATGCTCTGCCGGCACAGCCCAATCTCCCTCTCAGGCTGGACGAGGACATGACCGACATTCCCCATTCCCCGATTTCCAATCCACCCAATGAAAGCGGCATAGCCCGGTTCCTGCGCACAACAGAAATCGACCCCCGCCTTCTGGGTATGGTTGGCGCATTGCTGCTGATCTGGCTTGCGTTCGAGCTGTATTCGGCCCTTGTCCTTGGCCGCCCGTCGATGCTGTTGGGTGCCAGCCAAGCGGAGGCGAATGGCTTTTTGACCCCACGCAACCTGTGGAACCTGTCGGTCCAGACGTCCTATATCGGGATCATGGCGACGGGCATGGTGCTGGTCATCATCACCCGCAACATCGACCTGTCGGTCGGGTCGATCATGGGTATGGTCGGCATGTATATGGGGCTGTTGCAGGTCGAATACCTGACGCCCGCGCTTGGCCTTGGTCATCCGTCGATCTGGATCATCACGGTTGTCTTCGGCATCGCCATGGGGGCGCTGATCGGGGCATTCCAGGGGGTCTTGATCGCCTATATGGCCATCCCGTCGTTCATCGTGACGCTGGGTGGTCTGCTGGTCTGGCGCGGGGCTGCGTTCCTCGTCGCCGGGGGCAAGACGATTGCGCCGCTTGATGAAACCTTTGCGCTGATCGGTGGCGGTTCCTTTGGGGCGCTGGGCCGGACTGGAAGCTGGATCTTTGGTGTCATTGCCTGTGTCTTTGTGGTTTGGGCCTTTATCAGCGGCCGCAAGTCGCGCCGCACCCACGGCTTTGCGCTGCGTCCGGTCTGGGCCGAAACCTTTGTCATTGGCCTGATTTGCGCGGTCATCATTGGCGCGACGGCGATGGTCAATTCCTACATCTGGCCGCGTGGTAACATCGCCAAATATTACACCGAACTTGGGCAAGAACTTCCCGCCTGCGCGCAGGATAACGACACGATCTATACCGATGTCTGCGCCCAATTCGGCCACGGCTTTGCCTATCCCGTGCTGATCCTGATTGCTGTCGCCATCGCAATGACCATCCTGATGACGCGCACCCGCTTTGGCCGCTACGTCTTTGCCATCGGCGGCAACCCCGAAGCGGCCGCCCTGTCGGGCATCAACACCCGCGCCATGACCGTGAAGATCTTTACCCTTATGGGCGGCCTGGCCGGGATCGCGGCCGTAATCGGTGCGGCCCGCCAGAACAGCGCCACAAACGCGATGGGCAACCTTGACGAACTTTACGTCATCGCCGCAGCCGTGGTGGGCGGCACGTCTCTGGCCGGTGGTGTGGGCACGATCTATGGCGCCATCATCGGCGCGTTGATCCTGACATCGCTGCAAACCGGCATGGTTCTGATCGGATTTGGTGATGGGTCATACCAGCGCATCGTGATCGGTATCGCGCTCGTCCTCGCCGTCTATCTCGACATTCTTTATCGCAAGCGCATCAAGTGAAGGGGCAAAGATCATGGTAGACAGAACCGGAACCCCGCTTGTCGAACTGCGCGACATTTCGATTTCCTTCGGGGGGATCAAGGCCGTGGATCACGTCACGGTTGATCTTTTCCCCGGCGAAGTTGTGGGCCTTTTGGGCCATAACGGCGCGGGCAAATCGACACTGATCAAATGCCTGTCGGGGGCGTATAAGGCCGATGCAGGCCAGATCCTGATCAATGGGCAAGAGGTGGAAATCAATAACCCCCGCGATGCCCGCGCCCAGAACATCGAAACGATCTATCAGACACTCGCGCTGGCAGATAACCTTGATGCCGCCTCGAACCTGTTTCTGGGGCGTGAACTGGTCAACTCCATGGGATTCGTGAACGAATCCGCGATGGAGGCCGAAACGCGCAAGATCATGGGCCGCCTGAACCCGAATTTCCGTAAATTCGGCGTTCCGGTCAGCGCCCTGTCGGGTGGGCAACGCCAGTCGGTTGCCATTGCCCGCGCGGTCTATTTCAACGCCAAGATCCTGATCATGGACGAACCCACCGCCGCGCTTGGCCCGCATGAAACCCAGATGGTGTCGGAGCTGATCCAGGAACTAAAGGCGCAGGGGCTTGGCATTTTCCTGATCGAACATGACATCCACAACGTGATGAAGCTGTGCGACCGGGCCTCTGTCATGAAAAACGGTCAGCTTGTCGGAACGGTCAATGTTGATGAAGTGACCGACGAAGACATCCTCAGCATGATCATCCTTGGCAAGAAACCCGCAAAGGCGGCGTGATGTATATCGGACTTGATCTCGGCACATCCGGTCTCAAGGCTGTGCTGATCGACGACAGGCAGGCGGTGCTGGCCGAGGCCAGTGCCCCCCTGACCGTGTCCCGCCCGCAGGATGGCTGGTCGGAACAATCCCCAGCCGATTGGATCGCCGCCGCCGAAACCGTGATGGATGCTCTGTCGGTGCATGGCTTGTCCAAGGTGCGCGCCATCGGCCTGTCGGGCCAGATGCATGGCGCGACATTGCTGGACGCCTCGGATGAGGTGCTGCGCCCCTGCATCCTGTGGAATGACACGCGCAGCCACGAAGAGGCGGCCGAACTTGACGGTGATCCGATGTTCCGCCGTGTCACCGGCAACATCGTCTTTCCCGGTTTCACCGCACCGAAACTGCTGTGGGTGCGCCGCCACGAACCGCGCGTCTGGGACAAGGTGGCCCATGTCCTGCTGCCCAAGGATTACCTTCGCCTGTGGTTGACGGGGGAACATGTCGCGGAAATGTCCGATGCGGCGGGGACAAGCTGGCTTGATACCGGTGCGCGGGACTGGTCGGATGATTGCCTTGCCGCTACGGGCCTTGGTCGTGCGCACATGCCCCGCCTTGTCGAAGGGTCTGCTGTGTCCGGCCAGTTGCGTGACGCGCTGTCCTCCCGCTGGGGTCTGCCAAAGGGCGTGGTCGTGGCGGGCGGCGGGGGCGACAACGCGGCTTCTGGCGTTGGGGTAGGCGTGGTAAAGGCAGGCGATGCCTTTGTGTCGCTTGGCACCTCGGGTGTGCTGTTTGCGGCCAATGATGGCTATCAACCCGCGCCGGATACGGCGGTGCATACCTTCTGCCACGCCCTGCCGAACACCTGGCATCAGATGGGCGTCATCCTTGCCGCCACCGATGCGCTGAACTGGTATGCGGGACTGGTGGGCGATACGGCCGCCAACCTGACCAACGCGCTGACGGATCTGCATGCCCCCTCAAAGACGCTGTTCCTGCCCTATCTTGGCGGGGAACGAACACCGCTGAACGATGCGGCCATCCGTGGGGCTTTCCTTGGTCTTGAACACGCCACCGACCGCACCGCCGCCACCCGCGCCGTTCTGGAAGGCGTCACCTTTGCAATCCGCGACAGCCGCGATGCGCTGGCCGCCACTGGCACCAGGATCGACCGTCTGCTGGCTGTCGGGGGGGGGTCACGCTCTGACTATTGGCTCAAGGCCATTGCCACGGCGTTGGACATTCCCGTTCACCTGCCCGTTGCAGGTGATTTTGGTGGGGCATTCGGTGCCGCCCGCCTTGGCCTTATGGCCGCCACCGGGGCAGGGGCAGAGATTGCCACCCTCCCCCCCATCGCCCGCAGCATCGACCCCGACCGCAGCCTGACCGCCGCGTTCGACGCGGGCCATGCCCGCTATCGCGCTGCACAATCCGCACTCCGAGGACTGACATGACCGACTTTTTCAAAGGAATCCCCCAGATCAAATACGAGGGGCCGTCCAGCACGAACGAATTTGCCTTTCGTCATTACAACCCTGACGAAATCCTTTTGGGCAAGCGCATGGAAGAACACATGCGCTTTGCCATCGCCTATTGGCACAGCTTTGCTTGGCCGGGTGGCGACCCGTTCGGCGGCCAGACCTTTGATCGCCCCTGGTTCGGCGACAGCATGGCCTTGGCCAAGCTCAAGGCCGATGTCGCGTTCGAAATGTTCGATATCCTGAATGCGCCCTTCTACTGCTTCCACGATGCCGACGTGCGCCCCGAAGGTGCGACCTTCGCGGAAAGCAAACGCAATCTGGATGAGATGGTCGATTACCTTGGCCAAAAGCAGGCGGGTCACAAGACCCAGCTTCTTTGGGGCACGGCCAATATGTTCAGCCACCGCCGCTGGATGTCGGGTGCGGCGACCAACCCAGATCCCGATGTCTATGCTTTTGCTGCCGCAACGGTAAAGGCGAACATGGACGCCACGCATAAACTCGGCGGGCAGAACTATGTCCTTTGGGGCGGGCGCGAAGGCTATGAAACGCTCTTGAATACTGACCTGCGGGCGGAACGCGAACATGCGGGTCGGTTCCTGCAACAGGTCGTGGAATACAAACACAAGATCGGTTTCAAAGGCGCGATCCTGATCGAGCCGAAACCGCAGGAACCGTCAAAGCACCAGTATGATTATGACGTGGCTACCGTTTACGGATTCCTGATCCAGTTCGGGCTGGAGAAAGAGGTTCAGGTCAACATCGAACAGGGTCATGCCATCCTTGCGGGCCATAGTTTTGAACATGAAATCGCCTTGGCCACGTCTTTGGGTATCTTTGGTTCCATCGACATGAACCGCAACGATTACCAATCCGGCTGGGATACCGACCAATTCCCGAACAATCATGCGGAAAAGGCGCTGGCCTTCTATGAGATCCTGCGTGCGGGCGGCTATACCACGGGCGGCACCAATTTTGACGCCAAGATCCGCCGTCAAAGCCTCGATCCCGAAGACCTGATCCTTGCGCATGTTGGCGGAATGGACACCTGTGCCCGCGCCCTCAAATCCGCGGCCGCATTGCTGGAAGATGGGTCGCTGGAACAGGCCCGCGCCGACCGCTATGCCGGATGGCAAAAGCCCGAAGCCAAGGCGCTGCTGACCGGTTCGTTGGAAGATGCGGCGGCGGTCGTCACAGCCAAAGGATTGAACCCGGAACCAAAATCCGGGCGCCAGGAACGCCTGGAAAACCTCTGGAACCGCTTCATCTGATCTGTTCTGATTATGAACGAAGGATTGACGGCGATGCGCCCCCGCATCGCCGTCTTGCATCAAGGGAATGGAACATGACCTATACCCCCGCCGCCGACCGCTATTCAAAGATGATCTATCGCCGCTGTGGCAAGTCCGGCCTGCAACTGCCGGCCATATCGTTGGGCCTGTGGCACAACTTCGGCCACGACACACCGCACGACACCAAACGCGCCATCTGCCGCACGGCCTTTGATCTGGGCATCACCCATTTCGACCTTGCCAACAACTACGGCCCACCGCCCGGCAGCGCCGAAGAGGCGTTTGGCGAGATTCTGAAGAGTGACTTCGCCGGATACCGCGACGAACTCATCATTTCGTCCAAGGCAGGTTACCTGATGTGGGACGGCCCCTATGGCGAATGGGGCAGCCGGAAATATGTCATCGCCTCTTGCGATCAATCGCTGAAACGGATGGGCCTGGATTACGTCGACATCTTCTATTCCCACCGTTTCGATCCAGATACCCCGCTTGAGGAGACGATGCTGGCCCTGGATCACATCGTCCGGTCCGGCCGCGCCTTGTATGTCGGCATTTCCAGCTACAACAGCCAGCGCACGCGCGAGGCTTATGCCATTCTCAAGGAACTCAAGACGCCCTTTGTCATCCACCAGCCCAGCTACAACATCCTCAACCGCTGGGTGGAACATGACGGGCTAAAGGAAACCTTGGCAGAACTGGGTCTTGGGTCCATCGCCTTTACCCCCTTGGCCCAAGGCATCCTGACGAAAAAATACCTGGGCGGCATCCCACAAGGCAGCCGCGCCGCGCAGGGCAAATCGCTGGACCCGGCCACAATCACCGAAAGCGCGCTTGCCTCGGTGCGCGCCCTGGATGAACTGGCGAAAAAGCGGGGGCAAACGCTGGCACAAATGGCCATCGCCTGGGTTCTGCGCGACGGTGGCATCACCACGGCGCTGATCGGCGCATCCAAACCCGAACAGGTGGTCGATTGTGTCGGCGCCATCGGCAACCTGACGTTCACTGCCGAAGAACTTGCCGATATCGACCGCATAAGCCGCGAAGAAGATATCAATCTTTGGGCCAGATCATCCGAGGAGTAGGGGTCATTAAAAATCCTTAACACTGTCACAGTGCCACGCTACCGTCTTTCCTGACATCCGTTCTGCCGCTTTGTTGGCGGCGGAACGGCTACGCAGGGTATGACCAACACAATGCAAGGCACAAAGACCGGATCGGCCACCTTTACCCTGCTGCTGACCAAGCCGGTCACAGCAGCGTCGCTTGCTGCCCCGATTCTTGCCGCGCATCTGGGCATCACCGAAGGACGGGCCTTGCGCCGCCTGACCTCTGGCCCCGGCCCCATTGCCAGCGGGCTGGAAGATACGGTCGCGCGGCGATTGTTCGCGCTGTTAACCATGTTCGGCATCACCCTTCGGCTGCGCCCGGACAATGATGCTGCGCTGCGATTTGACCTGTCGGTTCAAAAGGCGATCTGGGCGGATACGCACGTTGTTGCCGAAAAGCTCGCTTTGGCTTTGGGCCGCGAACCGGCGCTTATCGCGCAGGCGCTCGACCATCCGGGCGGGCTTATGCTCTGCGATCTTGGCCCGCTGCAGGCGCGCGAAATGCAGGTGCGGTTGGCACCCATTCGGGGCATTTTCGTCCTGCAAGGCGATCAGGACGGCGCGATCTACGATCTGTTCCTGCCGGATGCCCTGACCGCCGCGCAGAGCCTGCGCCTGATGTCTGCCTTGTCCCCGATGGCCGCGCGCCCCGATCCGCTGACCGGCGCCTGTGCCACGGATCTTTGCCCCGCATTGCGTGATCGGCTTTTCACACGCCTGCCCGACCTTGGCCTCCTTGCAATCGACCGCCGTTTTCAGCGGTTTGATCTGTATCTTACGGGCGTAACTGGGTGGGTCACGCGCGACCTTGCCGATTTTCTGGCCGTGCGCACCGGGCAACCCCGCGCCCTGTTTGAGGTGATTTCACCCTCCAAACCCCTTCTCATCGATCATGGTTTGACGCCCGCCGTCCTGCGCCAGTTCCGCGCTGACTATGCCGCGATTGGCCTGTCCACACGGCCGCTTCTGCGTGGGCTTTCCCGATTTCCCGAAAATCCAATCCTTTAGCCCTTGCTTCACCATCCCCGGCTAACCTGCAAGACGGGTGTATAAATGGGTGGTGGAATGGCCAGGCAAGGGAATGCCGCGCCAGTCGTCATCAAACGGAAAAAGATCGTCAGTGGCGGTGGCCACCACGGCGGCGCATGGAAGGTGGCATATGCCGACTTCGTGACCGCTATGATGGCCTTTTTCCTGTTGATGTGGCTGTTGAATGCGACAACGGAAAAACAGCGCAAGGGGCTTGCGGATTACTTCAATCCCGTCGTCCCGATCAATCGCATATCGGGTGGCGGCGATGATGCCTTTGGTGGCGATTCCGTCATGTCTGAACAAACGCTGGCGCGGAACGGGCAGGGGGCATCGGCGTCGGACCTGATGCAAACCACACGTTCTGTTGCAGAAGGTGGTCCAACCCCGGCGGAACTTGCCGCCGAAGAGGCAATTCTTCGTGAAGTAGATCGTCAGCTTTCCGCCTATTCCGGGGAAAGCATGGTGTCTGATACGCTGCGCCGCCATGTGGTGACGCGCCTGTCAGACGAAGGTTTGGTGATTGAACTGTTCGACACCGACACGGATGCTCTTTTCTTCCCGGACAGCGCAGATCCACGGCCCATCCTTTATGATCTGGCCGCTCTGGTGGTTGATGTCACATCGCTGGCAACCAACCGCCTTGCCATTTCCGGCCATGTTCGCGCCTATCCCATTACCCTGCGAACCGATCCGACATGGGACTTGTCCACCGCCCGCGCGCAATCCCTGCGCAGTCTTTTGGGCGAGGTGGGGCTTGATCCCGCGCGGATGCAACGGGTCACAGGATTTGCCGACCGCCGCCCTGCCACCGTTGATCCGACGGCAATTCGCAACAACCGGATCGAGGTGACGTTGCTGCGGCGGCAGTCTGCGATAGGCGGCACCTGATCCGTTAGGCGGCCATTAACCCGGCATGGGGTAGGATGACAGCCGACTCAGGTGCAGGCTGCAGAAAGGCTTTTCATGTCGATCTCTTCTTCTCTCAATGCGGGTGTCGCGGGCCTAAATGCCAATGCAACGCGTCTTGCCACGATTTCCGACAACATTGCGAACTCCAACACCTTCGGGTATCGCCGGGCCAATGCCGATTTCGAAAGCGTGCTGGTTGGCGGTGGGCCTGGTGCGGGCGGATTTACCGCTGGCGGTGTTCGTGCCTCGGCTATTCGCCTGATTGATGAGGTGGGACCGTTGGTCGCCACGTCCAACGCGCTGGATCTGGCGGTTTCCGGGCGTGGGATGCTGCCTGTGCGGCCATCGGTCGGCGCGGTTGCGGCCACCGGCGATCAGGCCATGCAGCTTACACGCACCGGCGCATTCCGCGTGGATGCGCAGGGCTATCTGACAACGGATGCAGGGCTGCATCTGCTTGGCTGGCCCGCGCAGCCGGATGGCAACATTCCGGCCTTTCCGCGGGATTCGGAACTTGGTCTTGATCTTATCCGGATCGACACCAATCAACGTGTGGGCGATCCGACCACTGCCATCCGCCTGGGCGTCAATTTGCCTGCGACGGATACCCTGGCCGGTGCAGATGGTGATGTCCTGCCCCTGTCGGTGGAATACTTCGGGAACCTCGGCACCTCCGAAACACTGGACATCAGTTTCACCCCCACCGTTCCGGCAACCGGGATGGCGTCGAACAGTTGGACCATGCAGATCCGTGATTCTGCGCAGGGCGGTGCTGTCGTCGGTGAATATTCACTGGTGTTCGATGATACGCGCGGCATGGGCGGTGCCATTGAAAGCGTCACCGCATTGACTGGTGGTGCCTATGATCCGGCCGAAGGGACGGTTTCCATCACCGTCGCGGGTGGCCCGATCACGATCGCCATCGGCGCGCCGGGCAAGTCTGACGGCCTGACCCAACTGGACAACGGCTATGCGCCTGTCGGTATCTTCAAGGACGGTTCGCCAATCGGCACCCTGACCGGGGTCGAGGTGGATGATGACGGCTTCCTGACCGCCAGCTACGATACCGGCTTCTCGCAACGCCTGTACCAAATTCCTCTCGTCGATGTGCCCAACATCAACGGGCTGCGCGCATTGTCGGATCAGACCTATCAGATCACCCCGAAATCTGGCGCATTCACCCTGTGGGATGCAGGGACCGGGCCAACCGGATCTATCTCAGGCTATACGCGAGAGGGGTCAACCACAGACGTGGCTGCCGAACTTACCGCCCTGATCCAGACGCAGCGCGCCTATGCCTCGAACGCCAAGGTCATCCAGACGGTGGCATTGTCCTTGGCCGACGCCACCGACTTGCCCGTCGAAATCTCCGACTGGGTCATGCCAAGATTCGCGTTGATGGATTTCATCGTTTGCAGCGCAACCATCGCGCCATTGTTGGTGAGAATTGACGACATCATCTTTTCCTTTGTTCATGCGCCTTTGGCGCGGGTTTGCCGGCGGGCTTCTGTCCAGTGCGATCGGCGCTTGGCCACCGCGCCACCCCGCTTTGGGATGCCCCCTCATTTCACCCGGTATCGGTTAAGCCTTTCCTGACGCGGTCAGGCAAAATCCGGCAGATTTGAAACAATTCACAGCCGACGCCCCATCGTTTCAACGGGCAGGGTCTGCCGTGCGCCCTTGCGATCATAGGTGTCGGCGCGGCCCGCTGCGGCAATTTCGGTCAAACGACGCCGCCCTGCGCGCAACCCTTGCGCTGCTGCCTCAAGACAATCCGCGTTCCGCCGCGCCAGCGCCCTGATCCGCGCAAGACAGCCAGGGTCCAGGTTGGGCAGGTCTGTAAAAAACGTCTCTATTTCTGCCGAAATAGCCAAGCATTTCCCAAATCGTGCCTGACGGATTTCACGGTTCATTGCGTCAAGCAAAACGGTCACCTGCAGCTCAAACTCCTTCTCCCGGCTCATTTCGCACCCTGTGTCAGGGCTTTGAACAATTGCTCCGTAAGGCCGATTCCCCCAGCCCGCGTCATCGCCTTGGCCTGCGCCTCGCGCAGAAAAGAGGAAAACTGCTCCTCTCCGATGCCGCCACCAAAGCTGCCACTTTGCGTGCCAAGCCCTGCATGACGCAGCATCTCGGTCAGGAAAGCAGTTTCAAGTTCCTCCGCCTTTTCCCGCAGGGGGGTGTCGGCGTGCGTCGTCCTTCGTGAATTCTCGATCTGGGTATTTTGGGGGTGTATCTGCATGGCTGCCTCTGGCTGCGGGCGTTTCACGGGTTTGCCGCATGCTTTGCTTACGGCAGTAAAGATTTGGTAATCGGTCTGCGGCATCTTTGGCCTGTGCGACACAAGCCGGACCCGCCAATGATTCCGCCGACCATTCTGCAACTGCTGCTTCAATCCGCTCCGCCCAATACGGTGCGGGGGGTCACTTCAGATGCAGAATTCGTCACTATTCTGGCGGAGTCGGCCTCTTTTCGACGGTCCTCCCCCCCGGTCGAATCTGATGTGATGTCCGTCTCTGATTCATGGAATGCAACCCTTCTGCCTGATCCATTGCCCCCGATGCCCGCCTCGGATGCTGCCAACCAAACGGGCGCCGCGTCGGGCATGGTGGTGGTGCCGCAAAGTGGTGCTGCCCTGCCTTTTCCGTCCGCGCCACCAGATGACGGCTTGGGGGATGCCACCGTCAAAGGCGGCGCGCTGCACGCAACCCAACCTGAAATTTCAATACCGCAGTCATCGGCAGATCAACCAGACCGGCCTTTGGCCCCCTTGCTGACTATCGCTGCAATGGCCTTTGCAGATCATCCCGCCGCGCCGGCCCACGGGATGGTGACACAAACGCCCATAAGCACGGAAACCCCCACGCTCACATCGACGAACCCTGTGCCGATAGCCCACATGAAGGGCGCACATCACGTTGATGATCCGCAGGAAATGCCTGAAATGGTCACTAATTCAGCAGAAAAGACCATTTCACAGTCGACCGAAACTTCCAGACCGACGGGTCAGGATACCCCGTCGCGCCCTTTTTCAAATGCGCCTTTCCCAACCCCGGACACGGATCGGAATCCGGAATCCGGGCAAGACAAACCACCAAAAACTGACCAACCGTCAGATCAGCAGAACAGCGCGGCAGTCCTGCGCCTGGCCGTTCCTGTGGCTTTGGCACGTGATGCATTGTCCCGAATGGAACGCCCGGATGGCGACACATCATTCCCCATCGGGGATAGCGGTGGCCCAACACGCGTCCGTAAGACCTTGGATCAGCATCTTGCGCCATCGAACCCGCAACTAACGGCGCCGCCCCTTCGTGAAAGGCAGTCTCCGGCGTTCATGCCGCAGCCAATTTTGATTCACCGAAACGAAACCGCCCCCGATCAGCCCCAACCGGGAATGAGTCCTGTCCACGACCAGATGACACCCGCTGAATTATCATTCAAAAACGTTACTAACATTGCTGAAAAGGGATCTCCTTCCATCCAGCAACCGCCGGAACAGACCTTGTTCCCGCTGGCGGATGCTCCCACCTCTCGGTCGTTGTCATCGGGCATCGAAACCCCGGCCCATCGGCCCGTCACCCCCGCCACGTTGCCGGCTGAAATCGTGCATCTGGTGAAATCGGCACCGGACGGCCCTGTCATCCTGACCCTGACACCCGAAGATCTGGGCACATTGCGGTTTCAGGTGACGCAGACCGATCAGGGAATGCATATCCATCTGGTGGCGGAAAACCCGGACATGATCGATCTTTTGCGGCGGCAGGGCGATCAGTTGCTTGGGGATCTGCGGCAGGCTGGCTTTCCCGACGCATCGCTCAGCTTTTCTGGTGACGGCGCAAAGGATGCGCCGGGCCAGCGTGCCGCTCAGCCCGCCCCTTCCGATCGCCACGGCATTGCGCCACAGCAGGACATTTCCCAACCACTCCTGCGCCCGACGATCATGTCGGGCGCTCTCGACCTCCGGCTTTGAAAGGTTCATCATGGACGCCGTCACCGCCCCTGGCCAGACAACCGCACGCCCAAAATCCACGGGTGCTGCGTCGGATTACACCACCTTCCTGAAAATGCTGACCACGCAGATGCAGAATCAGGACCCGCTCAACCCCATCGAATCCACGGATTTCGCCATCCAGCTCGCTACCTTTTCCGGTGTCGAACAGCAGGTTCAAACCAATCAGTTGCTGTCCGGCCTCGCCGCGCAATTCAGCTTGCTGGGCATGGCGCAGCTTTCCGGTTGGGTCGGGCAAGAGGCGCGCACCACGGCTGATGTCTGGTTTGATGGCCGCGCCATCGCCCTGACACCTGACGCCGCACCTGCAGCGGATAACCTTGTCCTGAATGTCACGGATGCATCGGGAAGGCTGGTGTCGCGTGAAACCGTCCCGCTGGGCAGTGGCAGCTTCACTTGGCTGGGGGCGGATGCCGCAGGGAACCGCCTACCGGAAGGCCGCTACAGGCTCAGCCTCGAAAGCAGGCTTGGGGATAAGGTTATCCGCACCGATCCCGTCCCCGCCTATGCCCCCATCCTTGAGGCACGGCGCGACGGCGATCAGATCACCTTGATGCTGCGCGGCGGAATTGCGGTTCCGGCAAATAGTATTACCGCGCTTCGCATACCCTGATCACGCCGTGATCACCCTTGCGGCGGCGGCACCCGGCGGTAGGGTCCATCGCCATGATCGCCCCACCAACCGCCGCCCTTGCTGCCCTTGCCGGGCTGGACCCGCGTCTTTCAGGCGCCGATGCGCAGCCGCTTCGCGGAGGGCGGTCCAACAAGGTTTGGCGGCTGGGTGATTTCGTCATCAAATCCCACAGCCCCGATACCGCCAGCCCGCTTTTCCCAAATGATCCGGGCGCCGAGGCCGCTGCCCTGACCGTTCTGGCCCCCTTCGGTCTATCCCCCCGTCTGCGGGCAAAGGGTGCCGACTGGATCATCTATGACCATGTCGCAGGCACGCCTTGGCGGGGCGATCCCGCCCCCATCGCCCGCACCCTTCACCGTCTGCACGGCACACCCCTTTCCGCAAACAGCTTTCGCCCCCTGCCCAATGGCAGCGCGGCGCTGCTTTCCCATGCCCTCGGCTTTGCGCCGCCCGGCCTGCCACCCCCGCCGCCCGATCCCGGCCTTCCCCCTGTGACGCCGCGCCCGGTCCATGCGGATGCCGTGCCGGGCAACATCCTTGCCACGCCCAACGGCCCGCTGCTGATTGATTGGCAATGCCCCGGCCTGGGTGACCCGACCGAAGACCTGGCCACCCTCATCTCTCCCGCAATGATGTGGCTCTACACAGGCCAAATTGCGCCGCCCGATTGGGCGATGGCCGTGCTGTCCGCCTATCCCTGCCCTGAAACCGTCGCCCGCACCCGTGCCCTGATCCCGCTGTATCGCTGGCGCATCATGGCCCATTGCGCCTGGCGCGCCGCCCGCGGCGATGCCGATTATGCCCGCGCTTTCCAGATCGAACGTGCGGCGCTTTAAATCAGCAATCCCAAACCGATCCCGGCCGCAAAAACCAACACCCCCAGCGGAATCAGATACCACCGCGACCGCCGCCGTGGCGGTGCCAAGTGCTTGGGCGGCTCTGCTTGCGCGATCAGCGCCGCCTCCACCATGCGCGGCAGCTTTGGCCCGAACCGGCTCAATACCCGCGCTGTCTGCACCAGATCCCGCAACAACGCTGCAGGCCCCACATTCTTGGCAATATAGTTTTCCACAACCGGGCGCGCGACCTGCCAGATGTTGATATGCGCATCCAGCGACCGCGCCACCCCTTCGACAACCACCATGGTGCGCTGCAACAGAATCAGCTCTGTCCGCGTCTGCATCCCGAACCGTTCCGTCACATCGAACAGATAGGCCAGCAACCGCGCCATCGAAATCCGGCTGGCATCCATGCCGAAAATCGGCTCACCCACCGCCCGCAAGGCCCGTGCGAATTCGTCAATATCCCGATCCGCTGGCACATAGCCCGCTTCGAAATGCACCTCTGCCACGCGGCGGTAATCCTTGCGGATAAATCCCATCAGGATCTCGGCATAGACGCGGCGGGTATATTCGTCGATCCGCCCCATGATCCCGAAATCCAGCGCGATGATCGCCCCATCCGCCCCTACCTTCAGGTTCCCCTGATGCATGTCGGCGTGAAAGAACCCGTCGCGCAGCGCATGGTTCAGAAACAGCGAAAGAACCCGTGTCGCAAGAACCTTGCGGTCATGCCCCGCGGCATCGATGGCGGCATTCTCGTTCATGCCGATTCCCTCGGCCCAGCCCAGCGTCATCACCGTCTTGCCCGACATTGCCCAAACCGGGCGCGGCACGCGGAAACCTTCGTCCTTTTCCGTATTTGCCGCAAATTCCGCAGCGGCCGACGCCTCCAGCCGCAGGTCCAATTCGCCCATGACCACGCCTTCGAAATGCGTGATCACATCCATCGGCCGCAGCCGCCGCGCCGAAGGCGCGACAATCTCGATCGTCCGCGCAATCAGGTAAAAGGCATCAATATCCTTGCGAAACGCCCGTTCGATACCGGGGCGCAGCACCTTGACCGCCACTTCCTCGCCCGTCTCGGCCAGCCGTGCCCGATGCACCTGCGCGATGGATGCCGCAGCAACCGGCTCGGAAAATTCGGAAAACACCTGATCGACCGGCACCTCCAGCTCTGCCGCGATCATCTTCTTTGCTACTGCTGTCGGGAACGGCGGCAACTGGTCCTGCAAATATTTCAACTGCTCGGCCAGCTCATCGCCCACCACGTCCGGGCGGGTGGAAAGGATTTGCCCGAACTTGATATAGGCCGGACCAAGCGCCGTAAGCGCCCGTGTTGCAGGCGGCAGGGCCGGGTCGCCGCGCAGGCCCAGCCATTTGAACGGCCAACCCAACAACCGCGCCGCCACCCGAATCGTGGGTGGCGCGCCAAATGCCTCCAGCACCACCGCCATCGCCCCGGTGCGTTCCAGCGTCGCGCCGGTGCGCACCAGCCGCCAGATGTTATGCGGTCCCCTCACGTCAGATCTTCCAGCCGGAATGCAGCGCCGCTACGCCCATCGTCAGGTTGCGATACTTCACCTGCCCGAAACCCGCCTTGCGGATCATGCTTGCAAACGTCTCCTGATCCGGGAATTTTCGAATGGATTCAACTAGATACTGATAACTGTCACGGTCCTTTGCCACGATCTGCCCCAGAACCGGGATCACGTTAAAGGAATAGGCGTCATAGGCCTTTTGCAAAAGATCATTGGGAATCTGGCTGAACTCCAACACCATCAACCGCCCACCGGGCCGCAATACGCGATAGGCCTCGGCCAACGCATCCTGCACGCGCGTCACATTCCGTATCCCAAAGCTGATGGTGTAGACATCAAAGCTGTTGTCGGCAAAAGGCAGGGCCATCGCATCGCCCACCACCCAATTCAACCGCTCGGCCTGGCGTTCCGCCTCGGCCCGCTTGCGCCCCTCGACCAGCATGGATTCGGTCATGTCCAGCACCACCGCCGATGCCCCCGGCGCCCGCTTCAGGAACCGGAACGCGATATCCCCGGTCCCCCCTGCCACGTCCAGCAACTGCTGGCCTGGCCGCGGGGCCAGCCAATCCATCATCGCATCCTTCCACAACCGGTGAACCCCACCCGACATCAGATCATTCATGATGTCATAGCGGCTTGCCACGCGGGTAAAGACGCCATGCACCATGCCCGCCTTGTCGCCTTCCGGCACGGTCTGAAATCCGAAATGCGTCGTGCCTTGATCTTCTTCGGTCATGGGGTCTTGCCGTTCCTCTTGCGTGCCCCTTCTTATAGGCCGGTTCCCCGGCGCTGCAATGCGCCCACATGTCCGACAGGCCCCCGATGCCCGAACTGCCCGAGGTTGAAACCGTCCGCCGTGGCCTGCTTCCCGCTATGGAAGGCCGCGTGATCGCCCATGCCGCCGTCAACCGCCCCGATCTGCGCTGGCCTTTCCCGCCCGACATGGCCGCCCGCCTGACCGGCGCGCGTGTCACCGCCCTTCGGCGCCGGTCGAAATACATCCTCGCCGATCTTTCCACCGGGGAAACCCTTCTCATCCATCTGGGAATGTCTGGGCGCATGCTGATTTCGTCGCCCACGACGCGCGAAAACCTTGGGGAATGGCACCATCCCCACCCCGCCCCGGAAAAACACGACCACGTCATCCTGGATATGGACAGTGGCACCCGCATCACCTTCAACGATGCCCGCCGCTTTGGCGCGATGGACCTGATGCCAACGGCCACCGCCGACGCGCATCCCCTCCTCGCCTCACTTGGTCCCGAACCGCTGGGCAATGCCTTCCACGAAACCTGGCTGACCCAACGCCTGAAGGGGCGCAACACACCCATCAAATCTGCGCTGCTTGATCAGCACGTCATCGCGGGCCTTGGCAACATCTACGTTTGCGAAACCCTGTATCGCGCCCGCATCCATCCCGCGCGCAAGGCCGCCCGCATTTCCGCCACCCGCACCGCCGCGCTTGTCCCCATCATCCGCGAAGTCCTGACAGACGCAATCACCGCAGGCGGATCGTCGTTGCGCGATTATCGGCAGGCCGATGGCGAACTGGGCTACTTTCAACACAGCTTTCAGGTCTATGGCCGCGAAGGCCAACCCTGCCTTACCCCCGGCTGCACGGACACCATTCACCGCATCGTCCAATCGGGTCGGTCATCGTTCTTTTGCCCCGCCTGCCAGAAGTGACCTCACGACACGACCCTTGATAACGGCCCTGTTACTGCTAGGAGTCTGGGCAACAAAATAACGGAGCCACGCCATGGCCTTTGAGACCCTGATCGTCGAGATCGAGGATTACATCGCCCTCATCCGCCTCAACCGCCCCGAGGCGCTGAATGCCCTCAACGCCAAACTGATGCAGGAACTGGCCACCGCCATCACCACCGCCGACCGCAACGAAAAGGTGCGCTGCATTGTTGTCACCGGGTCGGAAAAGGCCTTCGCCGCCGGGGCCGACGTCAAGGAAATGGCCGAAAAATCCTTCACCGACGTCTACTTCGACGATCTCTTCGCGCCCGAGGCGGATGCCATCGCCCGCACCCGCAAACCCATCATTGCCGCTGTTGCCGGCTATTGCCTTGGCGGTGGCTGCGAACTGGCGATGATGTGCGATTTCATTATCGCCGCTGATACCGCCAAATTCGGCCAGCCCGAAATCAACCTTGGCATCGTCGCCGGAATGGGCGGCACCCAGCGCCTCACCCGCGCCGTGGGCAAGGCCAAGGCGATGGACATGAACCTGACCGGCCGCTTCATGGACGCTGCCGAAGCCGAACGCTGCGGCCTTGTCTCGCGTGTTGTCCCGGCCAAGGATCTGATGACCGAGGCGATGAAATCCGCCGACAAAATCGCCCAGAAATCCGCGCTGACGGCAATGATCGTCAAGGAATCCGTCAACCGCGCACAGGAAACCACCCTGCGCGAAGGCATTCTCTTTGAACGGCGGATGTTCAACGCGGTCTTTGCCACCGAAGATCAGAAAGAAGGCATGTCCGCCTTCCTGGAAAAGCGCGAACCCCAATTCCGCGACCGCTGATCCCAGCCGGTGATGGGGAAAGCCCTTATTTTCTGGCTTTTCTTTCCGTCACACTTGCCCTATAGCCCGCCGTTACATGCGCGTGGGCCCGCTTAGGCAAGAATCGATTCCGTTCCTCGGGGGGCGGAGCCTTGGGTCTTTGTGCAACCGATCTGAAACAAAGACCTACAGGAATCGAACAGCCCATGGCAAATACGGCCCAGTCCAAAAAGCGCGCCCGTCAATCCGAAACCCGCTTTGCAATCAACAAGGCGCGCCGCTCGCGTATCCGCACCTTCGTGCGCAAGGTCGAAGAGGCGATTGCTTCCGGCAATGCCGAAGCTGCCGTCGCTGCCCTGCGCGCTGCCCAGCCGGAACTTGATCGTGGCGTCACCAAAGGCATCCTGCATGCCAACACCGTTTCGCGCAAAATCTCGCGCCTCGCGGCCCGTGTAAAGGCACTGGCGACCCCCGCCGCCTGATCCACGGCTGGCCCCAGCGGCCCCGTTTTTGCAAAAGGCGCATCCCGCAACGGATGCGCCTTTTGTCATTTCCGTCCCCATCTGAACCCATCGGTTTTGCGTTTCCGCCACCCTGCGTTGCTCATTTGCA
This sequence comes from uncultured Paracoccaceae bacterium, assembly GCA_958439195.1. GTDB lineage: Bacteria > Pseudomonadota > Alphaproteobacteria > Rhodobacterales > Rhodobacteraceae > Paragemmobacter. Next base: position 14,578 of record OY288151.1, on the reverse strand, counting down.
AGGGCTGCCGGATTCGGTTTCGCCATCTTCCTGTCAAGCGTGAAGTTCGGTTGCACCCCCGCGCCGCGCCTTGCTAGCGTCCCCTTGCGATTCACTCTCGTCTTGGGGGACATGACGGAATCGCAAATGGAATTCGACAGGTTTGCAAGGCTGCCAGGCGTGTGCTTACACCTAAGAATTTCTTTTGCGGTTCAATTGGTTGTGGTGTCTGCACACCTTGTGCGGAATTCATGTGCAGCCGTTTAGGGCCAGATGCGAATCTGGTCATAATGTGTTGTGCAGTGTCGGCCTTTGGGCCGGAAATGGGCTATAACGTATCCCGGCGAAGGGGTCTGTAATATAGCCGTTTCCGTGCGCTGCAGGCCGCGCGCAACTTTGTTATGCGACCCGGTCAGGGGTGATAGCCCCGGCGTTTGCCGGTGCAACAACAACAGGCGTGCCGGATCTGCCACAGGTTCAGAAGCACGCCGCCGCACGGGTCAGGAAGAATGACGAACGAAACTTGGGGTTTGGTCCGCGAGGAACTGATCAAGAGGGTAGGCCGAAACAACTATGTGACCTGGATCGAACCGCTGAAGTTTTCCGATCTCAAGCAGGGGGTCGCGCGCTTTGAGGTGCCCACTTCCTTTTTTGGCGATTGGGTGTCGCGCAATTTTTCGGATCATATCCGTGCCCAGTTGAACACCGCAGGGGCGCAGGTGGAACGGATCGAGTTTTCGGTCGCAAACCGCGTCGCCGCCCCTGATGGCCCCCGGTCGGAAACCCGCCCCGCCCCGGCGCGCGCCAAACCCGCCGCCCGCAGCGCCGATCAGGACGACGTGCCGGGTGCGCCGCTTGATGCCCGCTTCACCTTTGATAGTTTCGTCGTCGGCAAGCCCAACGAACTTGCCCATGCCGCCGCCCGTCGCGTCGCCGAAGGCGGCCCCGTCAGCTTCAACCCGCTGTTCCTTTATGGCGGCGTCGGCCTTGGCAAGACGCACCTGATGCATGCCATCGCGCATGAATTGCAAACCCGCCAGCCGCATCTGCGGGTGCTTTACCTGTCCGCCGAACAATTCATGTATCGCTTCGTGCAGGCGCTGCGCGAACGCCAGATCATGGATTTCAAGGAACTTTTCCGTTCCGTCGATGTCCTGATGGTCGATGATGTGCAATTCATCGCCGGCAAGGATTCCACGCAAGAGGAGTTTTTCCACACCTTCAACGCGCTGGTTGATCAGAACAAACAGATCGTCATTTCCGCCGACCGCGCGCCGGGCGAAATCAAGGATCTGGAAGACCGCATCAAATCGCGCCTGCAATGCGGGCTGGTCGTCGACCTGCACCCGACGGATTACGAACTTCGTCTTGGGATCCTGCAACAAAAGGTGGAACTCTACCGCAGCCAATATCGCGGCCTTGTGCTGGCGGATGGCGTGCTGGAATTCCTCGCCCACCGCATCACCACCAACGTCCGCGTCCTCGAAGGCGCGCTGACCCGCCTTTTCGCCTTTGCGTCACTGGTGGGTCGGGAAATCACGCTGGAACTGGCGCAGGATTGCCTTGCCGACATCCTCCGCGCCTCGGATCGCAAGCTGACGATCGAAGAAATCCAGCGCAAGGTCGCGGAACATTACAACATCCGCCTGTCCGATATGATCGGCCCGAAACGGAACCGCACCATCGCCCGCCCGCGTCAGGTGGCCATGTATCTGGCCAAACAACTGACGCCGCGCAGCCTGCCGGAAATCGGTCGCCGCTTCGGTGGGCGCGATCACACCACCATCATGCACGGCGTCCGCAAGATCGAAGAGCTGATGGCAACCGACAGCCAGTTGAACGACGACCTGCAAATGCTCCGCCGCCAACTTCAGGGCTAGGGGATACGCGCCCTTCCTCTGGCGGGAAGGGCGCTTTACTGCACTTAGGCCCGCATCACGAACCCCCGCGCAATGTGCTTGCGCACGAACCAGATCATCCCCACCCCCGGCAGCAGCGACACCACCGTCATTGCCATGACCAGCCCGATATCGGTCTGAAACCCGAACAGCGCATTGATCGCCATGGTTATCGGCTTGCCCGCCGTCACCGTCAGGATGCGGGCAAACACCACCTCGACCCATGAAAAGATGAAACAGAAGAACGCCGCCACCCCAATCCCCGGCGCAATCGCCGGGATCAACTGACGCAGCATGAAAGACGGCAGGGAATGCCCGTCGATAAAGGCCGTCTCGTCAAACTCCTTCGGCACCGCCGATATGAAACTTTCCAGAATCCAGATGGCAATCGGCAGGTTGAACAGGCAATGCACCAGCGCAATGCCAACAGGCGTATTCACCAACCCGACATTGGCGAACAGGATAAAGATCGGCAGCGACAGAACCACAGGCGGCGTCACCCGAAACGCCAGCAGCAGGAACAGGAAATGCCGATCCCCGACAAACCGGTTCCGCGCCAGCGCATAAGCCGCAGGCAGCCCCGCCCCGATGCACAGCGCCACATTCAGGGACACATAAATCAGCGAATTTATGATCGACCCCGTCAAATCCGGGTCGGCCATGATGTTGCGATAGTTGATCAGGGTCCATTCCCCCTCCACCATCCCGTCGCGCGGCAGGGTGGACATGAAACTCAACAGGAATGTCTGCACCAGCGGCAGCAGGATGAACGCCGCCAACGCCCCAAAGACCGCCAGCTTTACGGCCACACCCCTCATGCCGCGTCCTCCTGCCGCGACAGGCCGCTGATCCGCACAAAGGCCCAGACCACCGTGATCACGATCAGGAAATACACCATCGACCGCGCCGCCGCCGACCCATAGCTGAACCCCTTGATCTCCTCGCCCAGATCAATGGCCAGGAAATGCGTCGCCATGTCCGGCCCGCCCGCGTTGATGGCAAAGGCTTCGGTATAGATCATGAAGCTGTCCACGAATCGCAGCAGCAGCACAATGCCCAGCGGCCCGGCGATTTTTGGCAACTCGATGAACCGGAACACTGCCACCCGCGACGCCCCGTCAATCGCCGCCGCGCGATAGTAATCCGGCGAAATCCCCGACAACCCGGCATAGGCCAGGATCACCACCAACCCAATCCAGTGCCAGGTATCCATCACCACCAGCAAAATCCACGTATGCAGCGCCGTAAACTTCCAGTCGAACCCGATCCCCGCCGCCACCAGGGCCTGCCCCGCGATCCCCGTCTCCGGGTTGATCAGTCCCAGCCACATCATCCCGATCATGTTCCACGGCACCACCAGCGGCAGCGCCACGAGCATCAGCACCCCAACCGCCCAGCGCCCCGTCCCGCGCAGCAACAACGCCAGCCCCACGCCCAGCGGCACCTGCACCAACAACACCACCGCCGAAAACAACAGGCTCCGCGCCAGACTGCCGTGAAACCGGCTTGATGTGACAATCTCCTCATACCACTCCACCCCCACCCAATGCACATCTTGCAGGGAAAAGATGTCGTGCAGCGCATAGTTGAACACCGCCACCAGCGGGATCACCCCGACAAAGGCCATCACCGCCGCCGCAGGCAGCATCAACAGCCACGCATCATTCCGATAGGCTTTCATTCCGCCCCCAACCTGTCCCGCCCCAATACCTGCATGTCTGTCCGCCCCCTGCAACCGCCCACCCCTGCCGATTGCGACTATGGTCTTGGTTCACCGCTCTTGCCTTGTTCCACCTTCCGCCGCTTTACTTTCCCTACGTCCATCCATCGGAGGGATCACGACCAAGGGAGGAAAACCAATGTGCCAGGTATTCGCGGGGCAGGATCCCGCAAGGTATGAAAGCATCACCCGCCGCCTGCGGCTGAACGGTCAAAGCACCAGCATCCGCCTTGAACGCGCGTTCTGGGAAATCGTCGATGAAATCGCCTTGAACGAAGGCACGACCACCCCCGCCTTCGTCTCCAAACTCCACGCCGAGGTGCTTGAACAACGGGGAGAGCCGGAAAACTTCACGTCGCTTCTGCGCTGTGCCTGCCTTATCCACATGGATCGCCGCGCCCAGACCGGGGCCGCCCACGCGCTCGCCGCAGAATAGACCGCAGAATAGGCCGCAGATTAAGCCGTCGAATGAAAAGATGCGCGTAGTATAGACCTACTACCTGCGCGCACCGTATCGCCCGCACACTTCCCCTCAGGACAGCCCAAAGACCTGACGGAGGAAGACCTTGGCCAAGGCCATACACAGCATGATCCGCGTGCTTGATGAAGCACGCTCCATCGCCTTCTACGATACGGCCTTCGGGCTAAAGATCGCGGAACGTCTGGATTTTGACAGTTTCACCCTTGTCTACCTGTCCAACCCCGAAACCGGGTTTGAACTGGAACTGACCATCAACAAAGGCCGGACCGAACCTTACAATCTGGGCGATGGCTATGGCCACCTCGCCTTTTCGGTCAGTGACGTTGACGCCGAACATGCCCGTCTTACCGCCGCCGGCCTTGCCCCGCGCAAATTGGTGGATTTCGCGCCCGGCGGCCCTGTCATCGCCCGTTTCTTTTTCATCGCCGATCCCGATGGCTACCAGATTGAGGTGCTGCAAAGGGCCGGTCGTTACCTGTGAACCGATGGCGCGCGGATCAAGGGAGGAACTGCCCGCCATCCTAAAAACCAACGTCATGCTCAGGGAGGAGACAATGACAAAACCACTTACCGGCCAACGGCCAAAGGGCCTTGGCCTGACCCGCCGCCAGTTGCTGTCGCGCTCGGTCGCGGCAGGGGCCAGCTTCGTTGTGGGCGCAGGCTTCGTCGCATCCGGCAATGCCGCATGGGCGATGGAAACCACGGCCATCAAACCCGAATCCATGGCCACCCTCATTCAGATGGCCCGTGACATCTATCCCCATGATCAAGTGGCCGACGAATTCTATGCCATCGCCGTGAAAGGCTATGACACGGCCGAAAACGCCGAACAGGTCGAAGCAGGCATCACCGAACTCAACGCCGCCGCCGTCGCCGCAGGCCATGCCGATTATCTGACGATCGGATGGGAAGATGACCGCGTCGCCGTCCTGAAGGCGATCGAATCCGGCGTGTTCTTCCAGACCATCCGTGCAGGCCTTGTGACCGGCCTCTACAACCAAAAAGCCATCTGGCCGATCTTTGGCTATGAGGGCGAAAGTTTCTCGCTCGGTGGCTACATCGAGCGTGGCTTTGACGACATCAACTGGCTGTAAGGGGGGGCGGACCAATGGTTGCGAAATTTGACCTGAACGACGACTCCGTGGTCGTCATCATCGGCACCGGCGCAGGCGGCGGTGTTCTGGCCAACGAACTGGCGCAAAAGGGCGTCAAGGTCGTGGCACTGGAAGCGGGCGGTCGCTATCTGCCCGAAGATTACCTCAACGACGAATGGGACAGCTTCTCCCAACTTGCTTGGCTTGATGCCCGCACCACCAGCGGTTCCTGGCGTGTGGCGAAGGATTTCGCCGGTCTCCCCGCCTGGATCGTCAAGGCGGTAGGCGGCACCACAACCCACTGGGCGGGTGCGTCGATCCGGTTCCAGGACCACGAATGGAAGGCGCTCACCACCTATGGCGCGGTCGAAGGGGCTTCGCTCCTTGATTGGCCGATCGACGGGGCCGAAATGGCGCCCTGGTATGACAAGGCCGAAGAAAAGCTGGGCGTCACCCGCACAGGAAACCGCCCCGGCCTGCCGGGCAACAACAACTACAAGGTCTTTGAAAAAGGCGCGCTCGCGCTGGGCTACAAAGAGGTCAGCACAGGCCGCATGGCCATCCAGTCCTCTAACGAAACCGGCAGCCGCATCGCCTGTCAGCAGACCGGTTTCTGCTTCCAGGGCTGCAAATGGGGCGCGAAATGGTCCGCCGCCTATACCGACATCCCCGAAGGCGAAGCGACCGGCAACCTCGAGGTGCGGGATCGGTCCCACGTGGCCCGCATCCTGCACAATGATGAAGGCAAGGTCACGGGCGTCGAATATTTCGATGCCGAAGGCAACCTGCAATTCCAGGCCGCGCGCATCGTCTGCGTGGCGGGCAACACCTTCGAATCGCCCCGCCTTCTGCTGAACTCGGCATCCAGCATGTTCCCCAACGGGCTTGCCAATTCGTCCGATCAGGTGGGTCGCAACTACATGCGCCATACCACCGGCTCGATCTACGGCATCTTTGACAAACCCGTCCGCATGTGGCGCGGCACCACTATGGCCGGGATCATCCAGGATGAATCCCGCCACGATCCGTCACGCGGCTTTGTCGGCGGCTATGAACTGGAAACCCTTGCCCTGGGCCTGCCTTTCATGGCGGCCTTCCTTGATCCGGGCAGCTGGGGCCGTGGCTTTACCACCGCGCTCGACCATTACGAAAACATGGCCGGGATGTGGATCGTGGGCGAAGACATGCCGCAATCCACCAACCGCGTCACCCTGTCGGATACCAAGGATCAATTCGGCCTGCCCGTCGCCAACGTGCATTTCGACGATCACCCGAATGACGTGGCGATGCGCAACCATGCCTACAAACAGGGTATGGCGATCTATGATGCCGTGGGGGCGACCCGGTCCTTCCCGACCCCGCCCTATCCCAGCACCCACAACCTCGGCACCAACCGCATGTCGGAACGTCCCGAAGATGGCGTGTGCAACAAGTGGGGCCAGACCCATGACATTGCGAACCTGTTCATCTCGGACGGGTCGCAGTTCACCACCGGGGCTGCGGAAAACCCGACGCTGACCATTGTCGCGCTGGCCATCCGCCAGGCCGATCACATTGCCCGCGAAATGGCCGCAGGCAACATCTGACACCTCCCGTCAGAGGGGAAGGGGCGGCCTTGCAAGGGGCCGCCCTTTTTCTATTTTCCGCGACTCAGGGTTAACAACCCCGCCAACCCCCGTGCGCGGCGTGCATACACTTTGCTGCACTGCGCGTCTGCACCGGCGGCTGCACACCCCGGTGCGATGGTTAATTCCCGCCCCGCTTTACGCTGGCCGTCACGTAATTGCATGAAAGATCCCGCGCTGACAACGACCAGGACCAGCTTACAGGGTTGAAAACCATACCTTTTCTGTCAACCGGCCGCAGCCCCGCCTGTTCGATCAGGGCATACAGCTCATCCGGGGTAATGAACTTCTGCCAATCATGCGTTCCCTTGGGCAGCCAGCGCATCACATACTCTGCCCCAACTATCGCCATGACAAAACTTTTGGGGTTCCGGTTCAACGTGGAACAGATCATCAACCCGTTGTCTTTCAACAATATCTGACACGCCGTCAAATAGGCCAGCGGGTCCGCGACATGCTCTACCACTTCCATATTGAGAACGACATCAAACCGCTCCCCTGCCGCCGCCATATCCTCGGCCGTGGTGTGCCGATACTCAATCCGCAGCCCAGATTGCTCTGCATGCACCTGCGCCACCGGAATATTCCGCGCCGCCGCATCCGCCCCGACAACATCGGCCCCCAGCCGCGCCATCGGCTCTGACAACAACCCGCCGCCACAACCAATATCCAGTATTCTCAACCCCTTGAAGGGCAGAGGCTGGGTCAGGTCGCGGTCAAATTCTGCCGCGATCTGCTGGGTGATATAGTCCAGCCTGCAGGGGTTGAGCATGTGAAGCGGCTTGAACTTGCCGTTCGGGTTCCACCATTCGGCGGCCATCGCCTCGAACTTTGCAACTTCTGCCGGGTCTACCGTCGATGTTACCGTCATGGCGTCCTCTTGTTTAACTTTGGTTCAACAGTTTTGCACGTTATATAGGGCAACGATGGATCAGAGATCAGGCCAAAAGCGCGCAGTCGAATTCCTTTACCCGCCGATCGATCCTTTCGATCAGCGCGTCATTGCCATGGCCGATGGTCACCGCATTTACGTTGAACAATGCGGCAATCCGAACGGCATACCCGTGGTCGTGTTGCACGGTGGTCCCGGCGGCGGGTGCAGCCCCGCCATGCGCCGCTACTTTGACCCCACGGTCTTTCGCATCATCCTGTTCGACCAGCGCGGTTGCGGCCGCTCGCGTCCCCATGCGGTGATCATTCAGAACACAACCTGGCACCTCGTCGCGGACATCGAGGTGATCCGCAAGGAACTGGGCATTTCCCGCTGGATCTGCTTTGGCGGAAGCTGGGGTGCCACACTCGCCCTGATCTATGCCATCACCCACCCGGATCGCGTTGTTCACATGGTTCTGCGCGGCGTGTTCCTGATGACGCGCGCAGAACTTGACTGGTTCTATGGCGGCGGGGCAGGGGCCTTCTTCCCCGAACTCTGGGCGCGCTTTGTGAATGCCATCCCGTCCAATGAACGCGGCGACCTGATCACCGCCTATCACCGCCGCCTGTTTTCCGGCAACGTGATGGAAGAAACCCGCTTTGGCCGCATATGGGCCAATTGGGAAAACGCCCTCGCCTCCATCCACCATGATGGCCCCTTGGGCGAAAGCCCGGCCGAATATGCCCGCGCCTTCGCCCGGTTGGAAAACCACTACTTTTATAACGGCGGGTTTCTGGAAGAGGACGGCTGGATTCTGCGCGAAAAGGGCCGCATCAAACATATCCCCGCCACCATTATCCAGGGTCGGTATGACATGATCTGCCCCCCGGTCTCTGCCTGGAAACTGGCACAGGGTTGGGATCATTGCGAAATCCGCCTGATTCCCTTTGCCGGCCACGCCCTTTCCGAACCCGGCATCAGCGAAGGGCTGGTTCGTGCGATGGATGGTCTGCGCCGGTTCTGACCGGCACTCCCACCAAAACCCTTGCAGACTCGGCCCTCCATCCGTATATCCCCTGTCAACAGCGGTGTCGGGGTCCAAACCCGGCCCCACCGAACCTGACACGCGGGCCGCTGAGCCCGCTTTTTTGTTTCAAACGGAACTCTACCCAACCCCATGACCGACCTGATCGCCAAGACCGCCATCGACCGCCGCCTCGCGGACATCGTCAGCCCCGTCATCGAAGGGCTGGGGTTTGAACTGGTCCGCATCCGTCTGATGGGTGGGCGCACCCGCATCCTGCAAATCATGGCCGACCGCCCCGATGGCGGGATCGAGGTGGACGATTGCGCCGCCATATCCACCGCCGTCTCTGCCGTGCTGGACGTCGAAGACCCGATCGAGGAAAACTATGTCCTCGAAGTCTCCTCTCCCGGCATCGACCGCCCGCTGACGCGGCTCAAGGATTTCAACATGTGGGTGGATTACGAGGCCCGCATCGAAACCACCGAACTGATCGACGGCCGCCGCCGCTTCAAGGGCACGCTGCAAGGCACCGAAGGCGACGAGGTGCTGATCGAAATTGAAGAAGGCGGCGAACCCCTGACCATCGGCTTGAAATTCGACTGGCTATCCGATGCCAAGCTGATCCTGACCGACGAATTGATCGCCGAAATGCTGCGCCAACGCAAAGCATCCGGTGCCATCGACGAAAGCAAGTTTACCGATATCGAAGAATTCGAAGGCGAAGAGGAAGAAACCTCCGACGCGCCCGAAACGAAACACTGACGAAGCCGGGAGGCCATCATGGCAATCACCTCTGCGAACCAGCTTGAACTTCTGCAAACGGCCGAGGCCGTCGCGCGGGAAAAGATGATCGACCCGGATCTGGTGATCCAGGCGATGGAGGAGTCGCTCGCCCGCGCCGCCAAGTCGCGCTACGGCAGCGACCTCGATATCCGTGTTCGGATTGATCGCAAGACAGGCCGCGCCACCTTTGCCCGCATCCGCACCGTCGTAGAAGATGAGGCGGTGGAAAACCACCACGCCCAACTGACGCTGAAGCAGGCCAAGGCCATCAAGGCCGATGCCGCCATCGGCGACGAAATCATCGACGAGGTTCCGCCCGTCGATCTGGGCCGCATTGCCGCGCAATCGGCCAAGCAGGTGATCCTGCAAAAGGTGCGCGAAGCAGAACGTGACCGCCAGTTTGAAGAATTCAAGGATCGCAAGGGCACCATCATCAACGGTGTGGTCAAGCGCGAAGAATACGGCAACATCATCGTCGATATCGGCCGTGGCGAAGGTATCCTGCGCCGCAACGAAAAGATTGGCCGCGAAGCCTATCGTCCGAATGACCGCATCCGCTGCTTTATCAAGGATGTCCGCCGCGAAGCGCGCGGTCCGCAGGTTTTCCTGTCGCGCACCGATCCGATGTTCATGGCCGAACTGTTCAAGATGGAAGTGCCGGAAATCTATGACGGCATCATCGAAATCAAGGCCGTCGCCCGTGATCCAGGTTCCCGCGCCAAGATCGCCGTTATCTCTTATGACAACTCCATCGACCCGGTCGGCGCCTGCGTCGGTATGCGCGGCAGCCGTGTTCAGGCCGTGGTAAACGAACTTCAGGGCGAAAAGATCGACATCATTCCGTGGAATCAGGATCAGGCCACGTTCCTCGTGAACGCCCTGCAACCTGCCGAAGTGTCCAAGGTCGTGATCGACGAAGAAGCCGGCAAGATCGAGGTGGTCGTCCCCGACGAACAACTGTCGCTTGCCATTGGTCGTCGTGGCCAGAACGTGCGCCTTGCCTCGCAACTCACCGGTCTTGATATCGACATCATGACCGAGGCCGAGGAATCGCAGCGTCGTCAGGCTGAATTCGCGGAACGCACGAAGCTGTTCATGGACACGCTCGATGTCGATGAAATGATGGCCCAACTTCTGGTGTCCGAAGGCTTCACCAATCTTGAAGAAGTCGCGTATGTCGAACTTGATGAACTTCTGTCCATCGACGGTTTCGACGATGCCACCGCTGGCGAATTGCAGGCCCGCGCCCGCGACTTCCTTGAAGAACAAAGCCGCAAGGCGCTTGAAAACGCCCGCGCGCTGGGTGTTGAGGACAGCCTTATTGATTTCGAAGGTCTGACACCCCAGATGATCGAGGCGCTGGCCCATGACGGCATCAAGACGCTGGAAGATTTCGCCACCTGCGCCGATTGGGAACTGGCTGGCGGCTGGACCACGGAAAATGGCCTGCGCAAGAAAGACGAAGGCGTTCTGGAAAAGTTTGAAATGAGCCTGGAGGAAGCCCAGCACCTGATCATGACCGCGCGGGTCATGCTGGGTTGGGTCGATCCGACCGAACTTGAAACCGCCGCCGCCGACAGCGACGAAGACGAGGGGGCCGAGGCCTGATCGCAGGTCTCGGGTTCAGGGAACGCCCATGACACGGGGTGGCCGGGAAACAGATCAGGACGGGCCGGAGCGTAAATGCATCGTGACCGGGGAAAGCCAGCCTCAGGCTGGGCTGATCCGTTTCGTGGTTGGTCCAGACGCAATGGTCGTGCCAGATGTGCTGGGCCGTCTGCCGGGACGTGGGTTTTACGTCACGGCAGACCGCAAGGCGATTGACAAGGCGGCGGCAAAGGGGCTGTTCTCCCGCGCTGCGCGACAGCCTGTAAAGGCGCCCGATGGTCTTTCAGACCTGATCGAGGCACAGCTCCTGCGGCGCGTGGTCGACACACTGTCGATGGCGCGCAAGGCAGGTCAGGCCGTCACCGGCTATGAAAAGGTGAAGGATTGGTTGGTAAAGGGTCAGGCACGCGTCTTGATTCAGGCCAGCGACGGATCGGAACGCGGCAAGACCAAGCTGCACCCACCCCGCGAAAAGGACGGCTTTATAGGTTGTCTGTCAGCGGGGGAATTGGGTTTGGCTTTCGGTCGTGAACGTGCGATACACGCCGCGCTTGCGGCTGGTGGACTCGAACGACGTGTTGTAGAGGAAGCGGCAAGGCTCGCAGGTTTGCGCGGGCATATCGGCGGAATTTCCGCCGGAGAGGATACGAAGACGGCATGAGCGATACTGACGGCAAGAAACCCCTCGGCTTGGGTGGCGGGGCACGTGGCCCCGGCCAGGTGAAGCAAAGCTTCAGCCATGGCCGCACCAAGAGCGTCGCCGTAGAGGTGAAACGCAAGCGCGTGGTGGTCCCGACAAAACCCGGCGCAACCGGCGCTGGTGCAACGGCATCCAGCACCACCCATCTCGGCGATCCGTCCAAACGGCCCGCTGGCATTTCCGATGCGGAAATGGAACGCCGCCTGGCGGCCCTGAAGGCATCTAAGGCACGCGAGCAGGAAGATGCCCTGCGCCGCGCCGAAGAGGAACGTCAGCGCGAAGAAGACCGCCAGCGCCGCCGCGAAGAAATGGAAGCGAAGGAGCGTGAAGAACGCGCCCTCGCCGAAGCCCGCCGCGCCAAGGCCGAAGAAGAAGAACGCGCCGCCCGCGCCGAAGCAGAGGCACGGCTTTCTGCCGCCGCTGCGCGCAAGGCCGATGTTCTGGGCACGCGGCCACGGTCGGCCGCCGCGCCAGAACAGCCTGCCGCGACAGAGCGCGCGGCACCCGCTGCGACCCCTGCCTCTGGGGGCGAAGAAAACACACGTGGCGGTGCCAACACTGCCCGTCCGCCGCTTGCCCCGCGCAAATCGGAACGGGAACGCGACGAACGCGCCACCGACCGTGATCGCGGCAAGGCAAAGGGCGACGAAGGCCGCCGCGCCGGCAAGCTGACCCTGTCAGATGCAACGTCAGACGAAGGCGGGCGTCAACGGTCGCTTGCCGCGATGAAGCGCAAGCAGGAAAAAGCACGCCAAAAGGCACTGGGCTTTGGTCAAAAGGCCGAAAAGCAGGTGCGCGATGTGCAATTGCCCGAAACCATTGTGGTGTCGGAACTGGCAAACCGCATGGCCGAACGGGCCGCGGATGTGGTCAAGTCGCTCATGAAAATGGGCATGATGGTCACCATGAACCAGACCATCGATGCCGATACGGCCGAACTGGTGATCGAAGAATTCGGTCACAAGGCCGTTCGCGTGTCTGATGCCGATGTGGAACAGGCCATCGAAACCGTCTCTGACCGTGACGAAGACCTGCTGCCGCGCCCGCCGATCGTGACGATCATGGGCCATGTTGACCACGGCAAGACCTCGCTTCTTGATGCGATCCGCAAGGCGAACGTCGTCTCGGGCGAAGCGGGCGGGATCACCCAGCATATTGGTGCATATCAGGTTACCACGCCGAACGGTTCGCTTGTGTCTTTCCTCGACACACCCGGCCACGCGGCCTTTACCTCGATGCGCGCCCGTGGTGCCAACGTCACCGACATCGTCATTCTGGTCGTCGCTGCGGATGACGCCGTGATGCCCCAGACGATCGAGGCGATCAACCACGCCAAGGCCGCAAAGGTGCCGATGATCGTCGCCATCAACAAATGCGACAAGCCCGACGCCAATCCGCAAAAGGTGCGGACAGACCTGCTCCAGCACGAGGTTGTGGTGGAACAGATGTCGGGTGATGTTCAGGATGTCGAAGTGTCGGCCAAAACCGGCAAGGGTCTTGATAACCTGCTCGAGGCGATTGCCCTTCAGGCCGAACTTCTGGAACTCAAGGCAAACCCGAACCGGGCTGCCAGCGGTGCCGTGATCGAAGCCAAGCTGGATGTGGGCCGTGGCCCCGTGGCCACCGTTCTGGTTCAGAACGGCACGCTGCGCAAAGGCGACATCTTCGTCGTCGGCGAACAATGGGGCAAGGTGCGTGCGCTGATCAACGACAAGGGCGAAACCGTGCTTGAAGCCGGTCCTTCCGTCCCGGTCGAAGTTCTGGGTCTATCCGGCACGCCTTCCGCCGGTGACACGCTGAACGTCGTGGAAACCGAGGCGCAGGCCCGCGAAATCGCCGATTACCGCGAAAAAGCCGCCAAGGACAAACGCGCCGCCGCCGGTGCTGCCACCACGCTGGAACAGCTTATGGCCAAGGCCAAGGCCGATGCCGACGTCACCGAACTGCCCGTGCTGGTCAAGGCCGACGTGCAGGGTTCGGCCGAGGCGATCGTTCAGGCCTTGGAAAAGGTCGGCAACGAAGAGGTGCGCGTTCGCATCCTGCACTATGGTGTGGGTGCGATCACCGACACCGATGTTGGCCTCGCCGAAGCAAGCGGCGCGCCGATCATCGGCTTCAACGTCCGCGCCAATGCTACGGCCCGTTCTTCGGCCCAGCAAAAGGGCGTGGAAATCCGCTACTATTCGATCATCTACGACCTGATCGACGATATCAAACAGGCCGCCTCTGGCCTGTTGAAGGCCGAGGTCCGCGAAACCTTTATCGGTTACGCCAAGATCCTTGAGGTCTTCAAGGTGTCCAACGTCGGCAAGGTCGCCGGTTGCCTTGTCACCGAAGGGGTGGCCCGCCGCTCTGCTGGTGTGCGCCTGCTGCGTGACAACGTGGTTATCCACGAAGGCACCCTTAAAACGCTCAAGCGTTTCAAGGATGAGGTCAAAGAAGTCCAGTCCGGCCAGGAATGCGGCATGGCGTTTGAAAACTACGATGATGTGCGTCCCAACGACGTCATCGAAATCTTTGAACGCGAAGAAGTGCAGCGCAAGCTGGCCTGATCATAGGCGTTTTGCAAAAGAAAAGGGCCGGGCAGCAATGCCCGGCCTTTTTCATCAAAGTGCCGCTGGTTCAGTTGTTGCAGGACACCGTCGCCAAGGCGGATGCAACGGGCAGACCGACAAAGGTCTTTTCGTCCACCCGAACCATCAGCTTTCCATCGGATAGCTGACCCACGACAATTCCCTGCACCGAAACGCAGCTCCCGATGGTGATTGTTCTTAGCATTCTGTTTCCCC
>OY288150.1 GCA_958439195.1 uncultured Paracoccaceae bacterium | reverse complement strand
AGAACCGTCGCCATCGGGATCAAGACGATCTGAAACGGGATAAAGCAGGAAAACAGCAGCAACCCGAAGATTATCTTGTCGCCCCGAAAGCTCCACTTGGTCAGCACATACCCGTTCAGCGCGCCAAGGATGGTCGAGATGACAACGGCAGGCACCACCATCAGGATCGAATTCAGGAAGTAAGGTTTAAGGCCCGTCGGCTCCACCCCGATCTGCGCTGCAGACCACGCCTGCCGCCAGGGCTCCAAAGTCCAGACCTCTGGCAAAGCCATCATATTGCCGCCAGTGATCTCGCCCAAAGGTTTCAGCGAATTGGCGACCATGACAAACAGCGGCATCATGTAGAACAGCATGAAGATCAGCAGAATGCCGTAGATGAATACGCGGCTGATGCCACCCGTGCGAACGGCGGTATCCTGTTCAACGGCGGCCATCACGACTTCTCCTTCAGTTCGGCGTAAAGGTAAGGGGTCATGATTGCCGCAATCGTCATCAGCATGATCACGGCACTGGCAGCCCCAATGCCCATCGAATTGCGGGTGAAGGTGTAGGAATACATGAAGGTCGCGGGCAGTTCAGTAGCCCGCCCCGGCCCGCCCCCGGTCAGCGCGATGATCAGGTCATAGGATTTGACCGCCAGATGGGCGAGGATAACAAAGGCCGACAGAAACGCCGGGCGCAGCATTGGAATGACGATGCGACGATACAGGCTGAAATTGGAGGCGCCGTCGATCTGGGCGGCCTTCAGGATCTCATTGTCGATGCCCCGCAGACCTGCCAGAAACATCGCCATCACAAAGCCCGAGGTCTGCCAAACAGCCGCGATGACGACGGTATAGATCGCCATGTCGCGATCCTTAATCCAGTTGAACTGAAAGCTGGTCCAACCCCATAGATGCATCGAATTCTCAATCCCGATGCCGGGATCCATGATCCATTTCCAGGCGGTCCCGGTAACGATGAACGACAGCGCCATGGGATACAGATAGATCGGTCGAAGCACGCCCTCGCCGCGGATTTTCTGGTCCAGCAGGATGGCCAGCGTGAGGCCAATCGCGGTGCAAATCGTGATGTAGAGCGAGGCGAAGATCATCAGGTTGACAACAGCAACCCACCATGCGGACAGGTTCCACAACTTGGCGTAGTTTTCAAAGCCCACCAGATCAAAGCTGGGCAGCATCTTGGAGCCAGTAAAGCTGAGGTAGAACGTGAAGACGATGAAACCATAAACAAAGATCAGCATCGCGGCCAATGATGGCGACAGCACCAGCTTAGGTATCCAGTCTTGCAGGCGCGTGCGGAAATCCACACCGGTCGATTGATAGGCCATGCCCACTCCTTGGCCGCAGCAAAGGCGCGGCTTTACTTGTCGAGTTCGATTGTCTGCACAGATCTTTCCAGAAAGATCCGTGGAGAGGGGGATACCCCCCTCTCCACAGTCATGATTACTGCGCAGCTTCGATCGCGCTGACCAAATTCGTCGTCGCGGTTGCAGCGTCATACTCACCATTGAAGTGTGCCGTGACGACGTCATAGATCGCGTTCTTCACAGCGGCCTTGTTGGCGTGACCATGAGCGATAGAGCCAACCAAGGTGCCTGCGCTCGCCGCTTCGGCCAGTTCGGCCATGCCTTTTTTGCCGCAGTCGTCAAAGGCATCGTTTGGAACGTCGGTCCGGGCCGGAACCGAGCCCTTGACCACGTTGAACGCCGACTGGAACGACGGTGCCATGATCGCGCGGGCCATTTCGCCCTGTGCGGTCTGCGCACCTGCTTCGGCCTGAGCAAACATCGCGAACTGGTCAGAGTTGAAGGCGACCATGCCCTGGCTGCCCGGCACACGAAAGCACAGGAAGTCAGTGCCCGGAACCTTGCCAGCCTTCAGAAACTCACCCTTGGCCCAGTCACCCATGATCTGGAAAGCGGCTTCGTTGTTGATAACCATGGCCGATGCGAGGTTCCAGTCACGACCCGAGAAGTTGTCATCCACAAAGCCGCGCAAGGTGGCCATGCGGTTGAACACCTCGGTCATCTGTTCCGAGCCAAGGGTGGCCGGGTCCATATCAATGAACGCTTTCTTGTAGAACTCGACACCACCGACAGACAGTACGACGCCGTCGAACATGGTGGCGTCTTGCCAAGCCTGCCCACCATGGGCCAGCGCGGTCTTGCCGCTGTCCTTGACGGCCTGCATGGCGGCCACGAATTCTTCCCAAGTGGTCGGCTGTGCGATGCCCAGACCATCCAGAACCGACTTGTTGGCCCAGACCCAGTTGGTGGAATGTACGTTCACGGGTGCCGAAACCCAGTTTCCGTCTACCTTCGCAAAGGCCTGCAAGGCGGCGGGAACCACAGCGTCCCAGCCTTCTTCAGCGGCGACACTGTTCAGGTTGGCAAGCTTGCCCTCGGCCGCCCAGTCCAGAATATCAAAGCCCAGCATCTGAACGGCGGTCGGGGCATCACCTGCCGTGACGCGGGCACGTAGCGTGGTCATGGCGGCTTCACCACCACCACCTGCAACAGGCATGTCCACCCAGCCGATGGTCTTGGCGGCCAGATCGTCCTTCAGCACGTTCAGCGCAGCAGCTTCGCCGCCCGAAGTCCACCAGTGCAGAACTTCAACGTCTTCGGCCACAGCCATGCTGGTCGATGCCAGCAAAACCGAGATAACTGCCGTCTTCTTTCCAAAGTAACCACGCATTTTGGTCTCCTCCCGCTGCGTTCATTTTACCTGTCCCCGCAGGAATTCAGGCCTTTTTCACCCAAGGTGCGCGTGTGCGGCCGACCCGCATGACAAGCGATTTCACCTCAAGGAATTCATCAAAACCATAGGCCCCGATCTCGCGGCCCTGACCGGATTGCTTGACCCCGCCAAATGTCACCTCTGGGAAGCCGTCCATCCATGTGTTGGTCCACACAGTGCCAGCCTGGGCGCGACGGCTGAATTTCAGACAGGTGTGGATGTCATCGCACCAGATGCCTGCAGACAGGCCATAGGTGGCGTCGTTGGTAAGCTGGATGGCTTCTTCCAGCATGCGGAAGGTCATCACCACAAGAACTGGGCCGAACACTTCTTCGCGGGCAATAGCCATGTCAGCGATTACGCCGCGCAGGACAGTTGGCTGATAGAACTGGCCGCCCAATCCCGGTACGGAGAACGCACCACCGCCAATGCAAACCTCAGCGCCGGCTGCCACTGCATCGCGGACATAGCCATCAATCTTGGCTGCATGTTCGGAGGTGACGATTGCGCCCACTTGCGTATCGGGGTGCAGCGGGTTGCCAAAGGCCACGCGTCCCGACATCTCGACCACCCGCGCCACGAAGGCATCGGCGATGTCTTCATGCACGATGATCCGGCTGGATGAATTGCAGCATTGGCCAACATTGAAATAGATGCCGAAGGTCACGGCATCCGCGGCGCCTTCCAGATCGCAGTTCGGGAAGATCACTTGCGGGTTCTTGCCCCCCAGTTCCAGCGCCACTTTCTTCAGGGTGTCGCCGGCACTTTTTGTGATCAGCTTGCCAACGGCGGTGGACCCGGTGAACGTCACCATGTCAACGTCACCGTGAGTGCACATCAGGCTGCCGACCGGATTGCCATAGCCCAGCACGATGTTGCAAACCCCGGCGGGCAATCCGGCTTCGACCAGCATCTCGGCCAGCATCGCCGTGGTCGAAGGTGTTACCTCGGACGGCTTGACCACGCAGGTGCAGCCCGCCGCCAGCGCAAAAGGCAGCTTTTGCGACAAAATCCAGAACGGGAAGTTCCAAGGCGTGATGATCGACACCACGCCGATGGGTTCCTTTAGAACCACGGCGAGAATGTCCGACCCAAGCGCGTTGTGGCTGTCGCCGTGGCTGGTGCGGGCAAGCGAGGCAGCATAGCGCCACAAATCGGCCGCCCCTCCACATTCGCCGCGTGCTTGGGAAATCGGCTTGCCGCTTTCCAGTGTTTCGATCAGCGCCAGCTTTTCGACATTCGCCTCGATCAGGTCAGCGACCTTGTTCAGGACGGCAGCGCGGGCCTTGCCGGAAAGGCGGCTCCAGCGCCCGTCGTCAAAGGCGGCGCGGGCGGCTTTGATGGCTGCTTCGGTCTCAACCTCTGACCCAAGAGCGGCTTGGCTGACCACAACCCCGTGCGACGGTGAAATCCGGTCCGATTTGCGGCCATCGGCGCTGTGCTGCGCGACACCATTGATGAAATGGCGGGCCTGATAGGGCGTGTTCGGCAAGGCGACCGTCTGTTTCGAAATGATATGCAGGTCTGTCATGGTCACTTTCCCGAAAAGTCTGGTTTGCGCTTCGCGCGGAACGCGGCAACGCCTTCATCGCGGTCGTCCGAGGCGGCAATGGCGGCACTTCCCAGCGCCTCGACCATCGCGGCGCGATCCTCGCCCTGTGCTGCGTGGATCATGGACTTGGAAATCTCGACCGCGCGCGGCGACAGGGTAACCGCGCGTTCCAGCAAGGCCTCTGCCAGGCTGCGCGGGTCATCGCCCACGGCGGCAGCAAAACCGCAGGCCAAGGCGCGGTCCGATTTGATGCGCGCGCCAAACAGCGCCATTTCCTTGACCATGGCTTCCGGCAAAAGCCGCATCAGCCGCTGCGTGCCAGACCAACCCGGAACAATCCCGACGCCAGCCTCGGGGAGTGCGAGACTGGCGCCGGTGGCCATCACCCGCAGATCACAGGCGGCGGCAAGTTCAAGGCCGCCGCCAAAGGCGTTGCCGTTCAGGACTGCAATTGTGGGCTTCGAAATCCGCGCCAGCCGGTCGAAAATCCGATGCCCGTCGCGCACCCAGTGGCGGGCGAATTCGGCGGGGGTCAGATCGCCCCAGCCATTGATGTCGGCCCCGGTGCAAAAGGCGCGGTCGCCGGTGGCGGTCAGCATCACTGCGACAATAGTGGTGTCGCGGTCGATTGCATCTAGATGCGCGGCCAACTGGCCCAGCATGTCCACCGTAAAGGCGTTCATCTTGGCCGGGTTGTCCAAGGACAGCTCGGCAATCTTGCCCTGTCGGATCAGGTGGACAGCGGTCATTTGCCCCACCCCATCGGCGCATCGGCCAGCAGCGACAGCGGCAGCGTGATCGCGTCAGGCGCAATTTGGACCCGTCCGCCCGAAGCCGCAACGATGTCACGGGCCGGATCAATGCCGGGCATGATTTCGGTCGCGATCAGGCCATTCGCGCCCAACCGGATGACGCAGCGTTCGGTGATGTACAGCACGTCCTGACCAAGAGTGCGGGCGCGTTTTCCAGAGAAGGTCACATGTTCAACCACTTCAACCATCTTGGTGAATTTGCCGGGGGCCGCGACCTTTATGCCCGTAGGCGTCAGTTCGATCTGGGCACCCGCCTCGAACCAACCCGAGAACACGATCTTCTTTGCGCCCGCAGTAATATCGACAAACCCGCCGCAACCCGCGGTCAGGTAAGGCTTCTTGCCAAGTTTCGATACGTTCACGTTGCCTTCGGCGTCCACCTCAAGGAAAGACAGGAAAGACACATCAAAGCCGCCTCCTTGAAAGTAGATGAACTGCTGCGGCGAAGGCACAAAGGCATCGGCGTTCGACGCACACCCAAAGGCGAACCCGGTCAGCGGCATGCCCCCCACCGCGCCCTGTTCGATGGCCCATGTCACAGCCTCGGGGTGGCCTTCCTCAAGTAGAATGCGGGGCACCATCGCCGAAATGCCAAAGCCCAGGTTTGCGGTCATGCCGGGGCGCAACTCCATCGCGGCGCGGCGGGCGATGATCTTCTCAACCCCATGTTCAGCCAAGGCAAAGCTGTCCCATGGGCGCATGACTTGGCCGGAAATCGCAGGATCATAAAGGGTTTCGCAGGTCTGCTTCTGATCGGGATCGATCACCACCAGATCCACCAGATGCCCCGGCACGCGCACATCATGCGGTCGAAGCGAGCCGCGTTTGGTCATGCGGCTGACTTGGGCAATAACCAACCCGCCGTGATTGCGCACGCAGATGGCCTGCTCCAGCCCACCCAGATAGGCGCCTTCGTGCTCGCAGGTCAGGTTGCCGTGTTCATCCGCCGTGGTGGCGCGGATGATCGCGACATTTGGGATGATATTGGGAAAGTGCAGCCAAGTGTCGCCGCCAAACTCAACCCGCCTGACAATCGGTGCAGCGGCCCCCGCCGCGTTCATCGCGCAGCCCTCGCGGACCGGATCGACAAAGGTTTCCAGACCAACCTTGGTCAGCACACCGGGACGGTTCGCCGCCGCATCGCGGTTCATGTCAAACAGGATGCCAGAGGGCACGTTATAGGCCGCAACCCGGTTTTCAACCACCATCTTCCAGATTTCTGGCATCGGCTTGCTGGACGGACCTGACGGATAGGACCCGCCCAAGATGCGCGTCAAAAGCCCGTCCTTGGCGATGTGATCCACACCCTTGACGCCATACATGTCACCAGCGGCAATCGGGTGAATGGTGGTCAAGCCCCGCGGATGACCGATCTGATCAAAGCGCGCACCAATGGCCGCCAAAACCAGATTTGGGCATCCCAAAGCTGACGACGAAGACACAGTGACAATCGCCCCATCGGGAATGCGGGCGGCAGCATCTGCGGCACTTGTCAACTTGCTCATAGGGACTCTCCATAATTCACAGTCTGGCGCTGACCGCTGCGCGCGGCATCGCGAACCGCACAGGCAATCTGCAGCGATTTCACACCGTCTTGCCCCGTAGCCGCAGGCAGGGCCGTTCCCGCCACCGCCGCGCAGAAGTTCCGAACAACATTCTCGTAAAGCGCGCTTTGGTCGTAATCGACACGGGCGGTGCCCTGGGCCGTGATCAGATCAATCTCGCCCGCAGGCTCTTGCGACAGCACGCCACGCGCCAGAATTGAACCTTGGGTGCCATGCACTTCCACCCCAGAGGCGGCATAGGGATGGGTAAAGCTTTCATGGCTGAACACCATTGCCCCCGACGGCATGGCCCAGACCGACATCGCAGAATCCTCAACGCCTTGGCCCAGCCCGGTAGAATCCATATGCGCCACGACCGAGACCGGGTCTTCGCCCAGCAGGAACCGCGCTGTGTCGGCGTTATGAACTGTCAGATCAGCAATCACACCACCGCCAGAAGCCGGGTTATCCAGTCGCCAACCCCGCAGGTGAACCGGCAGTTCGACCGCATGAAAGATGCGCACAGACAAGACCTTGCCGACCTTGCCACTTGCTACCAACTGGCGGATGGCGCGCAGACTGCCTGCGCTGCGCAGATGGTGGTTTGTGGCGAAGACAACGCCTGCCCGCTCGGCCGCTCGAACCATGTTTTGCGCATCCGAAACGCCGGTTGCCAACGGCTTTTCGCACAGCACATGCTTGCCAGCCGCAATCGCCGACATGGCCTGAGCGTAGTGCCTTTCATTGGTTGATGAGATGTAGACCGCGCTTACGGCAGGATCGGCCAAAGCTGCGGACAGGTCGGTGCCGGAGTGAGCTATGCCGTGGGTTGTGGCGAAAGACGCGGCACGCTCGGCAGAGCCGCTAACAACCCAGCGAACCTCGCAGCCCCCCGTCGCTCGAACCGCACCGGCCAGATATTGGCCTGCAATCGTGCTTGCCCCGAAAAACGCCCAGTTCACAGCAACGCCCCCCCGAACACGCTAATGGATCGTTCCACTTTAGTAATGGAACGATCCAATGCTGTCAACAGGAACGTCCCAGTCCCTTCTTTCGGGGATCGACAGGGATTTAGTGCTATGATTTCGTTATGCTTCAGAGCTGCAGGCGGCACATGATGCAGAACCTCAAGACAAAAGAGGCTCACATCGCAACGCTGGTGGCGGAATCAGGTACTCGCCGACAGGGCGACCAGATGCTCAGAGGATTCGGTCACGTAGTGACATATCTCGCCCTTAAAGAACTCAGGCAAAACGCGTTGCGTGGCAGCGCGACTGTCAAGGCGCTCTTGGCTGTTCAGCGCCGCATCTAACCCATCACGCGATGCAAAATCGACACCAAGTATCAGTGGCAGGTTGGGGGCCTGCTGATCTCGGTCCGACGCAAAAGAAACCCGGACAGCTATTGCATAAGGGTAGACCAACCATGTTGGCAGCAGTTCATCCAATACAGCCTTCTTGAAGGCCTCAAGTTTGTCGGGAAACACTTCACCTAGAAAAAGCGCATATCTGGTGATCATGTTAATGGTGCTACTTCTTGAGTTGCGGTGTCACCGCACGGACCGGAATCCGAATATATTCGTTCAAACATGTCTATCTGAGGGTGTGCCTCTGGCAATTGGATTGCTGCAGTTTGGGTTTTCAGCACTGGGGATAGGATCCCCCGTGGCTCCCCGGCTAGAAAGCCCCTTGTAGATTCGAAGCAGCGATAGTGTTGGCCGAAGTGAGGCGCAAAAAATGATGTGTTGATATGTCATTTCTAAGCAAGCTTTTACGGCCCACCAGATAACAAGGTCTACACAACATCAAGGGCTAGCTGGTCTAGATTAAATGAGGAAATCGCTGCGCAAACGGCCTCGTCCCTGGACACACCCTTCTTCCCAAATTGAAACGACATTCAGTTGGTGCAATGAGAGATAGACGTGCCGACTCAAGAAGCGGCGGCCAGTAGTGAGCGGTCTATCCGCTCTTGACAGAGAGCCCCGCGGGTTCCATCCCCTGCCTGAAAGACCACGATGGATACCTTGAGCGAGGCTGCGAGGCAGTCGGTCGCAGCGGTGAGATGGTATGGTTGCCGCCCTCCCCAAACGGCATCGCAATGTGCCAAAAAGGTGGTCTTTGAACCACGAAGTGGAGAGGACGGCGAGATGGGAGATACAGTCATCGGGGTGGATCTGACAAAGCGTGTTTTCCAGATCCACGGCGCGGCGATGGACGGCCAGGTCAAGTTTCGTAAGAAGCTCACCCGGGAACAGTTTAGAAAGTTCATGGCTGAGCAGCCAAGTTCTCTGGTGGTCTTTGAAGCCTGCGGCAGCGCAAGTTACTGGGCACGGGAGATGACGAAACTCGGTCACGAGGCCAAGTTGATCGCGCCCCAGTATGTGCGTCCCTTCGTTAAACGTCAGAAGAACGATGCCGCCGACGCCGAGGCGATCGTCATAGCCGCACAGCGACCGGAAATGCGGTTCGTTCCGCCGAAGAACGAAGACCAGCAAGCGCGGGCAGTGCTATTTCGCAGCCGTCAAAGGCTGGTCAATCAGCGCACCGAATTGGTGAATGCACTTCGGGCGGTGCTTTATGAGTATGGATACGTCTTTCCGCCCCACATTGCCCAATTGAAGTCTATCGAGGCTCTGATCATGGAACCCAGTTGCGACCTGCCAGAGCTTGTCATCACTGAGTGTCAGGACCTTCTTGCACAGATCGCGGAGAAGACCGCGCGCATCGAAGGACGCATGAAGACGCTCAAGAAACTGGCGACTGAGGGCGACGTGGCGCGACGACTTCAGACGATGCCTGGCGTTGGCCCGCTCACGGCGCTGTCGATCGAGGCGTTCGCCCCCGACATGGAGCAGTTTACCTCTGGGCGCAGGTTCGCGGCTTGGCTAGGGCTTGTTCCACGTCAGCACTCTTCGGGCGGAAAAGAGCGGCTTGGCCGAATGTCAAAGGCTGGCCAGGCCGACATAAGACAGCTCCTGATCGTTGGGGCGATGTCGCGACTAAGCCCTCGCGGGAACCGCTCTATCAAAGGGGGGTCGTGGCTGGCAACGATGCTTACCCGCAAACCGAAGATGCTGGTGGCGATAGCACTGGCCAACAAAATGGCGCGTCAGCTTTGGGCGATGCTGACGAACGACGAAGATTTCAGAGATCCGGCAGCGGCAACGACGTGATGCTCGAAACACGTTATTTGACCTGATGCCGGAGATGGGGGTGTGAGAAGGCGATGACCTGAATGGGCAAATGATCGAAAAGCTCTGGGCCCGGAAGCCAGGAAAGATACAAGAGCGATAGAGCTCACGCGTGAGATTTGCACCCGGCCTGCTGATCACCATACCGGCCCGCGGCTTCTGAAATTGCCGCACATTTTGAGGCCTGACAGAAGACCGCACTCGATCACACCCAGACGATGTCAAAACCCTCTTGCGCTACGGGCGGCAACCACAGAAGCATCTTTGCGGGACATCTGTTTGGCTCCTGTCTTGGAGGCGGGGGACCATCCACCGCGCGACAGGACCCCGCAGGCCCGAAGACTGGCTGACATCACCGGGTGCGTTCGGCTCGTCCGAATCCGCCCGGCGGCACGGGCTCGCCCGTAGTCCGACCCCTTGCGGGTTGATCTCGAGGACAGGATTCGGCGCAAGGAAGGGAATGGCGAGCGGGGGATGGTGCCCCAACGTCAGGAGCCGGTTGTCCCAGTGATACATGTAACGCTGCCAGCCTCCCGGCCAGGCTCTAAGTTGAAGATCTCCTTCTTGGCGGATGGATCCTTTGGTGCCCCGCGAGTTCGCGGGACGAGGGTCTGGTCGGTGAGAGGCCCGCCCATGGGTTGGCCCCTCACGCATTGTCAGGGCTCAGGCGGCCAGGTACGCGCCCCCTGCCCTATCGCCGTTGTCGGCATCGACGATCTCGAGCCGCGCGTTGCTATAGCCCTCCCGCGCAATCCAGAGCTCGCCCGCGGTGACGGACTCCGCCAGATGCAGCAGTTCGGTGTTGCCGCCGAAGTCCAGAAGCACGCGCACCTGCCCGGGCTTTGGTTCCTCGGCCACCTCGAAGATTAGACGGCTGTCCGCCGAATGGCTGCGCATGATGGTGACGAGGATCACCCCGTCCGAGGAGAAGTTGCCCTCGTGCAGCGTGAAGGAGGCCGGTGCCGTCCAGGTCGGATAGACCCGGGGCGGCTCCTTCTTCACGAGGCGGCCAACGCCGTTCGATCGCTCCCAGGCCGCAAGCTTCTTGGTGAAGCGGGCCGGCGGCTTGGGACTGCCGTCGGTGTAGCGGATCAGCGTCCCGAGGGGGGCTGTGTCAATGATGGTTGTTGCAGACATGATTCCTCATCTCGAATGCGAGCGCGCGCATTCATCATATTGATATTGCTGTATTTTATGAGATATGGGGGCGGGTTCCCCCGCCCCCGGATGGCTCAGATCACTCGGCTGCCATCATCGATGCGTCGCCGTCCGGCAGATCAGCCGTTAGGAAGGCCGGGAGATCAACCTCCTCGGGTTGACCAGCGTCATCCCCCTGCCCTTCTCCGACCGCCTCGCCGTCGAGCGTCACCAGGTCAGCACTCCGCAGGACCTCTGGCAACCAGCCGCTTCCCTTGAGGAGCCGCTCGGCCTCGGTGGCCATCTCGCCCTTCTTCAGGTGATCGAGCAACTGCGCGGTCCCCTCCCCCTTCGCCTCGCGCACGGCCTCGAGGATGCGGGCCTTGGGCACACGGTTGAGGTAGCCATCAACCGTAGGCTCCCAGCCCGCTTCCACCATGTCGAGATCGACAGCACGCGCCACGAGATCGGCATGCGTCATGCGGCGGGTCAGACCGCTCGCCGAGATGCCCGCCCCATAGGGGTTCACCTTCTCATGGAGCGCGTTGATGCCGAAGCTGAGGCAATGCGCCAGGAGCGCCAAACGGCTGCCCTGGTCGAGCACGGTCAAATAGTCCCAGAGCGCGGCATCATCGGCGAGAGGCAGATCAGCCTCCCAGGCGGCGTGACGCTCATCGACCAGCTTCGCCACGACGCTGTCCTTCAGATCAGGCGCCTGCGCCGACATGTAGACATGACGCACCGAGGCTTCGAGACAGCTGCCCGTGGCGGAAGAGGTGCGGAAGGTATCCGTCACCAGCTTCAGAAGCAAGAGCGTCAGCGCGACGTCTGGCGAGCGCCCGATGGCCTCGCGCAGCGCGAGGGTCCGGTGGGCAGTCAGTTCCATGACCAGCCGCTCTGGCAACGGCTTCAGCGCACCTTCATCTTCCTCATCAGACGAATCCGCGCCGATCGGCTGACCACCCGAAGTGATGACGGTGCCCCCGGCGGAGGTCGCCGATGGTTTCCAGCTGGAAACACCGACATCACCCCCCTGCCCCATAGCATCCGCCCCATCACCATCCTGGACCGCGGTCTCCTCGCGCGGCTCGTCCTCGGGCCGGACATAGCCGCGATAGACCGCCAGACTGCCATCCCGATCCAGCGTGACGAAGACGCCCGCGCGCCCGACCTCGGCCTGATCGTAGATCAGCGGCCGCTGCTCGAGCGCTTCCATCGCCGTTTCGAGCTGGCCAAGCCGGGCGTCGATCTCCTCGGGGTATTCGTCTTGGCCGGAATACTCTTCCTCCAGCGCGCGGTACTCGGCGAGGAGCGTCGCGTGGGCCGCGCTTTCCTCCTCGGTCATCGGCGCCGGATCACCGGCCAGACGCCGTAGGCCGTGGCTGTAACCATAGGGCAGGTCGGTCGCGACCTCGATCCACTTCCATCCCTCGGAAGCCAGAGCCTCGGCTTCCGCCTGAAGCTTCTCGGCCACCAGCCGGTCGAGCAGGGCAGGGTCCTCAAGCCAACCGCCCTCATCGCCCTGGAAGAGATCACGCAGGACAACACCGCCTGCCACCTCATACGCGCCGACACCGATGAAAACCGCGCGACGATCCGATGCCCGGACCGTGCTCTCCGTCAGCATGCGCCGGATAGCATAGGGCTCCTTGTTCCAGGAGTTCTTCACCGCGTCCCAGACTTGCACCTGACGCCCGTGATCGGGGTTCACCGTAAAGGCCATGAGCTGTTCGAGCGTCATGCCATCCTCGGCATAGACCTCGAGGAGGGCAGGGGCCACGGAGGCGAGCTTCAGGCGCTGCTTGACGATCTGCGGCGTGACGAAGAAGGACGCCGCAATCGCTTCCTCTCCCTGACCCTTTTCGCGCAGGGCCTGGAATGCGCGGAACTGGTCGAGCGGGTGCAGGGCGACGCGCTGCATGTTCTCCGCCAGCGAGTCGTCCTCGGCCAGGATCTCCGACGCCGCATCCCGCACGATGCAGGGGATCGGCGCCGACTTCGCCAGCCGCTTTTGCTTCACCAGCAGCGACAGCGCCTGGAAGCGACGACCACCGGCCGGGATCTCGAACATGTCGGTCTCGACCCCATCTGCATCGAGCATGGGCCGGACGTTCAAGCCCTGCAGCAGACCGCGCCGCGCGATGTCTTCGGCCAGTTCCTCGACCGAGACGCCTGCCTTGATGCGCCGCACGTTGGACTGGCTCAGCACGAGCTTGTCGAAGGGGATGTCCCTCGACGGGGATAGGGTGACTTTCTGGGCTGCTTTGGCCATCAGATCTTCTCCACGACGGGCGCCGGAAGCCACTCTCCCGATCTCACTTCCCGTCACCCCTCAAACCCCCAACCTTTCCCTCTCTTCGGCGTTCTTGACCGCGGTCAAGAAGTCCAAGCTGCATGTTCTATGCGCCAAGGATCGTTTCAAAGTATGCCTCGGGCTGCCTGATCGTTTCTCCTTTCCCCAACAGGTAATCTAAGATCACTAGAAGCCGTCCAGCGCCGGTTTTCTGGAGGCCACGCATCAGCTTTTCTTGGCGTATTCTAAGCAATCGCCCGATATCGAGGAGAACGCGGTTGAGGGCTTCTCCTGTTCGAGGTGGGTCTGGAAAGAAGTCAGAGACATGTGTGAAGTCTGTCCATGACATTTTTGCAGGGTCCCGGTTCATGGAAGGCCCCGCAATGTGTTGGTCTGCGCTGGTCTGCTTTGCCTGCGGGCCTTTCTTAATAAGTTCTTTTTTTATGGACTCTATCTGCCGGTCATTTTGTCCGTTTCTGGCGGACATTTCGCGCGTGCAACCATGGCTGAGGGCCTGGTCGCGTGATTGGATTTCGTCCACGGCGGCGCTTGAACTCTCGCACTCTCCGTAGCTCTGCGCGGCATTGGCTCCGAGTTCGCGGAGATCAGCGATGATCTGCAAGACTGCATCAACCGTGAGGGTTGCTCGTCGAAGGATGTTCCTGATCGCTCCGAGTGAGGACAACTGCGCTTCGTCGAGGCGCTGGTCCTGAAGGAGGGATGCGCGCAGTGCTAGTGCTTCTGCCCTGAGGGAGCGAAGGCGTTCACGCTTCTCCGCAACCTTCAACGCTTCGGCCGCCAGTGTGTCGTGGTTCTGTATCAGTGGGTTCAGGTCGATCCCGAACGCGTCTCGGATGATGCCGCCATACCGCAGGGGGAAGCGTTTGCCGTTTGCCGAGTTCTTCCGGTCGATGAGGCCGGCTGCGTCAAGACGGCTCAAGCAGCGACGTAGGGTCCTCTCATCGACGCCGTTTGCGCGCTCAGACAAGGAGGCGTTGGAGGGGAACACAACGGTAAGTTTGGGTGGAGTCTCACCATTTGTGGTTTGTCGATCACGGGCAAGAAAGCTGATCAGGGCCATCAAGACTGTGATGTCGCTGCTCGTCAGGCCAAGTTCTTTCCGCAGGGCGCGTACCGGTCCCAGAAGTTCGTAGATAGCAGGGCAGGCAATAGCTCTCGGTTCCGCCATGGCGGTTCGTGTTTGGGTTACATGTCTCATGGTGTTTCGGAAGAAAAAGCTTCCCCGGTCACCGCGAGCGGTGTTGAACTCGATTCGTTTTGGGGGTATCAATCAGGTGTCGAGACTGATTGAGGCCCTTCGGAAGCACCGCTTTCGGGGGGTCTTTCCTTTTCTAGCCGGTCCTCCTTTCGTTTTCTGCTCGTTGCTCTTGATGTCTTGACCGCGGTCAAGACACGGGGTCGTCACTCTGGGTCATCTTGACCGCGGTCAAGAAGCTCGCTGATCAGCTTCCGGATGGCGTCTTCAACGCGCGGGGCAAGGTCAGCGTCCACATCGATGGTGATGCGGTTGCCTTTGCGGCCGATCTTCACGCGCTCACTTTGCTCAACCTTGGGTGTAGTTGCCTTGGCGGCCGTGAGCAGCGTAACCGCTGCGTCAAGTCGGTCTGGGCCTGGCAAGTTGCGGGGGATTTCGCGGGCAACGTCCCTGGCTCTCGAGACGTCCTTCTCGCACAGCCTGAAA
Source organism: uncultured Paracoccaceae bacterium (assembly GCA_958439195.1). Taxonomy (GTDB): domain Bacteria; phylum Pseudomonadota; class Alphaproteobacteria; order Rhodobacterales; family Rhodobacteraceae; genus Paragemmobacter. The sequence goes on along the minus strand of OY288150.1, from coordinate 136,307 downwards.
AGCTTCTCCCAGACCCGCCGACCAACGCCATGTGCAGGTCCGATTGCATGGATCAGCTCCATCGGAATGCCGGTGGCGATACGGTTCATCCGCGAGACGAGCGACTCGTCGATCTGAAGTGCCCGATAGGCGATGGTCTGGGCGTTCTTGCGTGTCTCGTCAGTTTTACCAAGTTCCCGAATGATCCCAGCGACGAACAGGGCCCTCTCGATAAACGAGGGGTCTTGGCGGGCATTGTTCTCTACGCCCTGGGCGATCAGTGCTTCCTCTTCGGTCATCTCCATGACCGTGGCGCGCACTTTCTGACCAAGTTCACGACAGGCGAGAAGCCTGCGGCGTCCATAGACGATCTCAAGTGCCCCGTCTTGGGTTCGGCGGACAAGAACCGGAACCTTTTGCCCGTGCTCACGGATCGACGCGACGAGCTCCTCGAGGCCATCGCTCGGATCGATGCGATCCATGACCGCGGACATTCGCACAGTGCTCGGGTCGATCAAGCGCGTGGCGTGTTTGTCTTCTTCCAACACCGATGCTTGCGCTCGAGCGACAGTTGGGCTCGTGCGCTTCAGATCGATATCCACATCCTCATCCGACGTTGACGCTTTACCCATCGCGTTCTTGAGTGAGTCCCCGAAGACCTTACGCGCCATGACTACGCCCCCATGCCTTGAGGATTTCGCGCTCAACTTCGTCGGTCACGCGTGAAACGGACTCGATCGCACGCTCGTATGTTCTGCGGTTCACGTCGCGAGGTTCGACCTCAAAGATGCTCTGCTGGGTGTTTGCGGCATCACCTACCGCCGTTGACTTCAGGAACTCGGCAGGGAGGACCGCATCGCCAAGGACCGTCCGAAGCAGAGAAGAGATCTGGACCTGTGGACCGTCGGTGTTCTCGTACCGGGTGATCAGCACCCGAACGAAGTTCAGGCCGTGCTCGGGAGCATGCGCCTCGACGACGCCCATCAGGTTGCTCGCCATGCCGAGAAAGCTTGCCAGAGACATCACATCAAGCATGGACGCGTTGAGTGGGATCAGGACCCCAGTGGAAGCAAAGAGGGCGGAGATCACCGAGAAGTTCAGCTGTGGCGGTGTGTCGAAGATCACCACATCATATCGGCTCAGGACAGGCTCAAGCGCTTCACGGATCCGACTGTGGAAGGTGGTGGCGCCGTGTCTGAAGCTCAAAGCGACCTCGAACTCGTACTCCATGATATCCATGGAGGCCGGGATCAGATCCACTGTCGGGAAGTTCGTTTTGCGAATGATATCTGAGGCGGGCAGGGGCCCCTCGGATCGGATCAGATCGTAGGAGGTCGGCATGTCCGGATCGAGCTCTGGGGTAACCCCGAACAGGTTTGTCAGACTTGCCTGGCTGTCGAGGTCGATAAGCAGGACCCGATAGCCGCGAAGGCCCAGAAGCTGACCAACATGAGCAACGGTCGACGTTTTTGCGCTGCCGCCCTTCAGGTTGAAGATCGTCACGACCTGGCACGGTTCGCCGGCTCTTCTGTGAGGGTGTTCATCAGGCTTGATCCTACTCGTCTCAAGAAGGACGCGTTGGGCTTCGACCATGTCCTCGGCAGAGAAACTGCGGCGGTTGCCACCCTCGAGTATGCCTTCCGGAAAGCCTTCGAGATTTGACACATGATGGCGGAAGGTGTTCTGGTTGATCCGAAGCAGATCGGCGGCTTCCCGCATCGCGAAGCGACGGAGACCCTTCTGGGCATCCGGTGGGAACGTCTCCTGCGCATGTTCACGCAACCGGCTACCGAGCCGCTTGGACATGACATCGAATCTTTGAGAGGCCCGTATCCCGCTCATCACTGCCCTCAAGTCTTTATTGTTTTGCAGACCTTAACAGTTTTGGTGAGTAAATCCAGTCCAATCCGTTGAGCGGCCTAGAAGCGTTGAGGTGATAGATTTCTGACGAGAAAAAACCGTGAAGTATCAGGGCCTTGGGTAACCTTGTTCGCGGGGCACTTCAACAGTTCGTAGCCCGCGATGTCATGGCCACAACATGTATTGTCGACGCCTACGTAACGCAGATCTTCAGAATCGCGCGACCGATTCCCACGACTTCACGCAAGCAGCCCCAGCCTCTCAGCCCTCTCCAGCAGCATCTTCACGGATGACGGCTGCCAACTTGTCCGCCCGCGGGGCGTGCGCTCGCGCATCGCTTCCAGTCTGGTGCAGATCGCCTGAAGCGTGATCTCGGGGTCCGCGCCCTTGATGGCAGCGACGATGGCGGGCAGGCGGTCGTCGGTTTCGCGGCGGCCGGCGCGGTCCAGTACCGTGGGCGGCAGGAAGCCGTCCCGGACATAGGCGTTGACCGCGCGCAAAAGCCGGCTTTGCGTCCATTGACGCTCGTGGGGCAGGGGGCCGTTGACGATGCGCACCACATCTTCCCAGGCTAAGTCGGGCCGAAGGCGGCGGACATGGGGCACCCAGTCCTGCGCCGTCTCGTTCAGGCGTTCCATATAGCCGTCCTGCCGGGCCAGCCGCACCTTGCGCAGCGCCGCCGGATCCCGGACGCGCAGGCCCGGATTGCCGCCAACCCGGCCTTTGGTTCGTGCGCTGGCCAGGCCGGCCTTGGTGCGTTCGCGGATCAGGGCGCGCTCAAACTCAGCTGCGGCGCCCAGGACCTGAAGGGTGAACTTGCCCTGCGGGGAGGACGTGTCGATCGGATCGGTGAGCGATCGGAAGAAGGCGTTCTTGGCCTCCAGCCGTTCGATCACCTCGAGGAGGTGGGAGAGCGACCGCGCCAGACGGTCGATGCGCACCACCACCAGCGTGTCGCCCTTGCCGATCCGCTCCAGCACCCGCGCCAGCACGGGCCGCGCGCGGTTCCCGCCCGAGGCCTGCTCCTCGTGGATCTCGACGCAGCCTGCGGATTCCAGGGCCTGCGACTGGGGCAGGGGGGTCTGATCTTCGGTTCAGACGCGCGCATAGCCGATCAGGGGCATCAAAACAGGCCGTTTGCAGTTTCACATACCACTAATAAACGACCGTTTGTAAACGAATGCAAGGGCACGTTGTGTGGTGCTGATCGCTGGAAGCCCCTTGGTTTCCATGCGCTGAACGCGACTAGAGCGCTCTCCACGGACACCGCGCGCGCGTACTATATAAGGAGCAAATGCAGCCCCGCAGAAAACCCTTGGGTAGTTTGCATAATAGTCATATTTTGCACACATGAAGCCCTACCTCTCTGTTCTGCCTGACAGTCCTGACGAAGCCCTCGGCGATCCCGAGGGAAGAGAGCAGGCGTCCGAAGACGACCTGTTGTCGCGTTTGGTTCCTGATTTCAATTGAAGCGGTTAGCTGAAACCTGAGCGGTCAGGTTGGAGCTTGGCATTTCAGCAAAGGCTCGTCGGAAGGGCAGGGGGCTTACAGGCCTGCGGCCTTGGTCAGGTTCACCCGGAACCTGTCACGCCGCCGCTGGTATCGGCGGGTCATCTCTGCGCTGGCATGACCGAGCTGCTTTTGAACATAGCGCTCATCAACTTCCGCGCTGCTTGCAAGGCCTGCACGCAGGGAATGGCCCGAGAACAGCCGCACGCGCTCGGCCTCAGGCAGATCAGGGCGTAGCCCGGCCTCGCGGGCGCAGGACTTGATCAGCCGGGCGACGTGCTTGTCCGACAACCGCTCGCCCGTAGCTTTCAGGCCGTTGCGCGACGTGGCGACGAAGATCGGGCCGAAGTCGATCCTTGCGTAATGCAGCCACTGCGTCAGGGCATGGACCGGGCAGGTCTGATCGGATGAGCCGCGGGCGATTTCGACCTCGCGCCAGCCGGTCTTGCCGCGTAGGGTGAGGAGCACGCCGCCCTCCAGGATCTCGACCCAGCCGCCGGAGTCAGGCGTGTCATCCTTGCCGTGGTCGAGGCTGACAGTTTCGGACCGACGCAGGCCACCAGCAAAGCCGATCAGCAGGATCGCCCGGTCGCGCAGGCCGCGCAGATCGTGGGGCAGGGTGGCCAGCATGTCGCGCAGGTCTTCCGGCAGGATGGCCTCTTTCTGTGCCGGTGGCCGTGCGTGCTTGCGGCGGATGCCAGCCAGGACGCTGGCAATGTGGCGGTCCTTGCGGTCCAGCCGTTCTCCGCGCTGAGCATAGCCCCAGGTCAGGCCGGACAGCCGCCTTTCTATTGAGGAGACCGAGAGGGCAGGGGTCTTGCCGCTCGGCGCTGCCAGATCGGCGATGTAGAGCCCGATCAGCTGGGGCGACGAGGGGAGAGGGTCCGCGCCGCGCATCCGGCACCAGCGGGCGAAATGGGCCCAGTCCTTGGCATAGGCCTTCAGCGTGTTCTGCGACGCCGCCTGACGCGCATAGTCTCGCGCGGTTTCGACCAGGCGGTCGAGCATGCCCGAGCCAGCGACATGGGAGGGCAGGGCAATCATGTCGCGCTCCGTATCAGCGCTGTCGTCCCCTTCATGGCGATCGGGACGTTCCGGGGGTTCGGAAGGCGATTTCTCGGGCGTTTTGGTCATGTCACAGAGCATATCTTCTTTATGTCCGATAATGCAATCATATTGGACATAATGGCGCTGACAAAGCTGCGGCGCTATTGGTGCATTTAGCTGGTAGAAAGCGCCGTCATAATGTAGGCTGCCGGCATGAGAAAACCGCGCGCCGAGCCTTTGGAAACCTTGCCGATGCTGCCCCCGCTGCCGGGCTGGATCGGTGCTGCCCCGGCAGAAACCCTTGAGGCAGCGGCCTTCCGCTCTGGGGCCGCGCTGGCGCATCTGAGCCAAGTGACCGCGGCCGGGGATGTGCCTGTGGCGCTGTGGCGGGACCGCTTGGCTTTGGTGGCGGCCGGGAACTGCGCTGAAATGGCGGGGCGCAGGGAAGGGCCGGGCGCCTTGCGCGATGCCCTGCACCTGACGGGTCCGGGCGACGACCCCGGCCCGGCGGGACGGCTTTTGCAGCAGTGGTCACGCGCGGTGGCCCGGCCTGTCTCGGTCGCGCATCTGACCAATGCGCTGCAAGGGATCGGGGCCGAGCGGATCGCGCTGTGCCTTGATGCCATGGGGCAGACCCCGGTCGACCGCGCGGCGCATGTCATTGAGGCGGTGCTGACAGATCACCCGCGGGCCGAAACTGCGGCGCTGATCCTTGCCGATGCGGTTCTGGCAAAGGGGGTGGGGGCAACGCATGTGCTGCCACTTCTGGCGCTGACGCTCAGGCCCCGCGACCTGCGCCTGCGGGGCGATGATCTGCGTCTGGCCTGTCACCGCGCCGTGGTCTCTGCCATCGGCGGGCAGGTGCTGCCACTGGCCGGGGACTTGGCCCGGGCGGCGGCCCGCCTGCGGGCGGTGGCCCCAAAGCTGCGCGCCAAGGCGGCGGGCCGGGCGGTCGATCTGTTCCTGTCGCGCGATGCGCTGGCGCCGGGGGCATTGGCCTTTATGTCGGATCGGGCCGCGCGACGGCTCTGCGACCGACTGGTTGCGCTCGGCGCCGTGCGCGAACTGACAGGGCGGGACACGTTCCGTCTGTACGGGGTCTAAGCATGGGGCGGCGCGAGGACACAGAACTTGACCGCGAATTGGCCGTTCTTCCCCCTGAGATGCGCTGGCGGGAATGGATGCGACGAATCGAGGCGGTGCTGTTTGCAAGCGCGACCCCGGTGGCGCGCGAGGATCTGGCGCGGGTCGTGGGGCAGGGGGCCTCAGTCGATCTGTTGATCGAGGATCTGGCAGTGGATCTGGAGGGCCGACCCTATGAGGTGGCACAGGTGGGCAAGGCGTGGATGCTGCGCACGCGCGCGGCCTATGCCCCAGCGATCCGCGCCGCGGCGGATGTGGACGGCCAAGCGCTGAACCTGTCAGAATACGATCTGGCCGTGCTGGCGGCGATCGCATTCCACCAGCCGGTAAGCCGCGACGGGCTGAAGGACATCTTCGGCAAAGAGATCAGCCGTGATCTGATCGGCAGGTTGGCCGAGCGTGACCTGATCGGCACCGGCCCGCGCGAACCCCGGCGCGGCGCGCCCTACACTTTTGTCACCACCGAGACCTTCCTTGCCACCTTCGGGATGGCGTCCTTGCGCGACCTGCCCGATCCCGAGCAACTCGCAGATGCCGGCCTCGCGGGCAGGTCGGAGGCTCACGACATTTAAGGAGCGGGTTGAGCTTCGGCCGCAGATCGGCGGGCTTCATGAAGCTGGGTCGCTGCCCGCAGCAGGGCGGCCAGATCAGTCGCTCTGGGGGAGGAGGCCCGCCGCAGCCCTGCAGTTTCAGCAAGCTGATCCGTGAGTTCCTTGACCAATCCGTTGTGGTTTCCAGCGGCATTGGCAAGCCGGACCCAAAGGTTCAGCGGGCCACCACCTTTGTGGCCAACTATTCCGCTCTGCCCTTCCGACAGCCGCCGGAAGAAATCGTGGCGAATCCGATGCGACAGTTGCGGGATCGTTGATGTCGTCGTACCGACGGGCACCGGGCATATTGCAATTCTCTCTGGCAGGGTTTTCCGTTTGCCCCGGCCCACGCCAAGTGCGAGCCCTGCTGTGTCAAGACGAAGCAGATCGTCGATCAGCCGCTCGAGACGCCGGGCGCCTGGGTTTGCCGGGTCCGTCGGTTTGGCGAGAGGAGCGTCGCAGAAGGCGCAGTATTGCTGTGAAACAAGGCGATCCTGTCTGAACGGCGCAAGGCCCTGACCGCAAGACGGGCAGCGGTCGCGCAATCGGCAGCCATGGCGAAAGCAGGACACGCGGGTTGCCAGAGTCCAACTCTGCCGGAAATAGGGCGCCTCGTCTTCCCGCAGGCAGATGGGACAGAACTGCAGCCAACAGGACTGCGCCGTCGATGTCCCTGCATCTTGCGGCCGGCTCCGCAGCTGCAAGCGCACGCTCGAGAAGGGACTGTGGGCCAGACAAAGTCCGTCAATATCTTCGGGGCAGATCGACGTATGGTCGAGCAGGATGCGGCGAACTGCCTCCGGAAGATGCCGGTCAAGTTGTGCCGACCATGTCTCGCCGGCCACTCCGAGCACCGCTCCAAAATAGCGCGGCGGCACACCATTGGCATGTGCAAGCCGATGCAGCCAGCTTGACAAAAGCTCGCCAGGAGCCGGCCTGATGTCCACCGGCCAGCGATGTCCCGCCGCCACTCTATAGCGGCGGGCCGGGGAGACGGTGATCCTCGGCGCACTTCTGGTCATGTCATTGAATGGCGCAAGGCCGAGCTCCGTCGCCGTGACAGCGGCACATAGCCGAGGGCCATGACGGTGCTGGACGTGATCCTTTCCTCACCGCTTTCAACAGCTGCCACCGCCGCCCGGGTGACGATGTCGACCACCTCGCCAATAAGCCCATCCGACAGATCATGGATCATTTTGCCCAGGGGAGGTCGTGAGAGGTTTGAGGCATGCGCAAGCGGCATGCTAGCCTCCAGACTATCGAGAAGCGTGGCGAAGTCTTCGTCAAAACCCCATCGCGGCACCGGGACCGTATCGAACCGCGAGCCCATTTCTTCGGTGTCGTGCAGCGCATCGTAGACGGCGATTTCGCCGACAAGCACGGGCGAGATGTCATGCACGCGTGCGATCCGCCGCAGGAACGAGAAGATTGCCTTCACATCCTGTCGGCGTCCGCGCAGCGCACTGTGGAACTCGTCGAAGATGAGCAGGCGCGGCTTGAGGCTGTCGAGAAGATGATCGACCTGTTCACTGGCGCGGGACAGGCTACGCCAGCCGGCAGCTTGCGGGGCGCGCAGTCCGGACAGAATGCTGGCGTAGAAATGCGACAGGCCTGCTCCCTCCCGGGTCTGGATCACCCAGACCCTTTGCCGGTCGGCACGGCGCAGATGTTCGACGGCGAAGCGTTCGGCGATCATGGTCTTGCCGTTGTGATAGGGACCAGCAATCAACAAGCCGCGTGGGCGGAGTGATGGCGGACGTTCCAGCAGCTGCCGCATCGCATCATGTGCCGCAGAGGCACCGGGATGGCCTATCCAGCGTGGCGCCCGAATATGAGCAATGCGGGTGGCAGCATCCGCATCGAGCAACGCTGAGGTTGATGGTAGGAGATGGTCGGCCATGCTACCAGGTCTCCACAGGAAAGACGCGGCGGGGTCGGTCAGGTTCTGGTCCGGTATGGGTCGCCTCTGAAACGTGCCCGACATTTTGATACGCCTTCGGCGCGTCTGCGGCGTGTCGGGCCCGGGTCATTTCCCGCAGGTGAGCCTTCGTGGATCTGGCCCCGGCGACCGTTGCCGCGATTTCCCGGCGCAGAAGCGTCTTTTCCTGCGCCGGTCGTTGTTGGCTCTCTCGCATGCGCGCTCGGTCGGCTTCATGCTGCCAAAGGGTGATTGGCATGGTCACCCCGTCCCGCCGCTTTACCGGACGCCAGATCCGCGTGTCGGGATCGGCGATGTAGATCCGGCTGATGTCCCGGGGGTCGTAGCATAGATCCAGAGGTGGCAACCGGTCACGGCGGGCGACGAGAGGCCCAAGCCATTGCTCGAAGTAGTCGATGGCGAACACGCTGACGCCTTGGGGAGAGATGCGGCGTGTTGTGCGGGGGAGAAAGTTGAGCAGGACTTGGTCAGGATCATCGATCGGCCGGTCCGTCGGTGGAAGTCGCCGCTCCCATTCGAGGCGAGGCACGGTCAGCTTGCGCGCGTTCTGGGTCTGGTTGTGATCGATGATTGCCAGGGCAATGCAGCGCTCGAGGGCCGCGAAGGTCAGACTTGCCCGCTTGTCGGACGAATAATCTCCGCGGTCCGCGATCGACCGTCCGGTCTTGCCGGGAAGAGAGCGAAGCACCGTGTTCACCTTGCCCAGAAGCCGCTCGACAATGCCACCCCGATGTACCGTCCCCTTGTTCCGGGTGCGGACGGCGATGCCGAAGTCGGCGCATCCCGTCGTGAAGGTGCTGCTTTGAAACTCCTTGGCGGAGTCGACAACGATCTGCTTCGGGCGGCCGCACATTTCCCATGGGTGCGCAATCCCGCGTTCGGCCAGCCAGTCATCCTTGCGGCACATCGCGTGTGCCAAGCACAATGCCACCGAGAGTCGGGACGGGCGCTCGAGGGTGAGGCAAAAGCCGATGATTGCACTGGTCGCCACATCGGCGGCGATGGTCAGATAGGGTCTGCCCACGAAAACGCCATGATCGTCGATCACCTCGACGAACTGGATATCGGCCGGTGTGTGATCGATCTGGACGACGTCAAGGGCGTGTGCTGCACGGATGTATCCCGGACGCGGTTTCAGGCGATGAAGATGTTTGCCACCGGAAAGCCGCCGCCGTGCGATCTCCTCGGGAGTGAAGATGATCGGAATCCGCTTGGCCACGGTGACATAGGCCGGGGGCTTGAAGCCTTGGCCGGAACAGCGCGCGCGGATCTCGTCGACGATGGGCGCGAGGTCGGGTTGCTCCGGCTGCAGCCACATCTCCCGCAACGTCTCGGAAATGATGGCTTCAACGCCGATCGATATCCTCGCACGCCGCGCACCGTTTGTTCGCGGCAGAACCGACGACACACGTCGCTCCCCACGATACCGGGCGAGGTGATTGTAGACCTGACGGGTCGACAGGCGCAGTTCCACCGCTGCCCGGCTGACAGCCTCCCGCATTGGCAAGTCCCCGTCCAGAACGCGGTCCAACTCGCGGGCAATCCGAACCGCCTTCGACCAAGCTTCCTCTGAAGCGCGGGAAGCTGCCCGTTCCAAGGGCCGATCTTTGCTGAGCGTTGTCATTCCGCCGTGCCCTTCGAACCCTATTGAAGCCCTAAATGAAATTGAAATTGCAAAGCAAAAACCCTCGCCGCTTCCAGAGCTACCTTGTGGAAATCATGTGAAAACCACGCAGTGAAATCGTGAAGGAAAAGCGACACCTGTGGTTCCTGCCAGGACCGATGGATGAGGAACCTGATTATCTGCTTCCAGGCCCAAGATCTGAACCCAGCGAAACCTCAGTCGTCGCGGCATGGGCCCGGGCCGAGGCGGGTTGTGCGGCCCGCCTCGCACGAGTGGCCGGGAGACTGGGCGCGCTTGACGACCGTCTGCGACGCGGGCCATCGGGTTGGCGGCACAGATTGGCCCTGGTCGAGGCTGCAGAGCTAAGCTGGTTCGTTGGCGACCGGGTCAGCCCTGACCGCCTTGCACTCTGGATCGCGCTTCGTCTGTCCGGCGCTCAGGAAGACTCTGGGGCGCTGTCTCGTGTTGGATGGGCCGTTCGACGTCTCACTGGAGGGCCTGGCCCCGATGCTGGGCTAGCCGATTTTCTCGACCGGCGGGACCCTGAGAACATAGCGGATGACGCCGAGCGTTTCACTGATCGCGCCGATGGTTGGCTCGCCTTGATGGGAGCTGCCCGACATTCTCACCCTATCACCCGGGCTTGTCTGGGCTTTCACCTTTGGAGCTTGGCAGGTTTCGGTCAGCATGGTGACCGGATGGAAGCCGCGGTCACGGCAGGCCGGATTGCTGCAGCCGAAGGGAAGGGTGCGATTTTCGCACCAGTAGCAATGGGTGGGGCAGGGGGGCTTCGTGCCGGCGGACCTCCGGCAGAGCGGTTGACCCGTTGGCTCGACGGAATGGACAATGCATGCCTCGCAGCGATGCGGCACCTCGACGATCTCGAAATATGGTCCACCCAAGCGCAGACTGTCATGTCGGTGTTGTCTGGCCGTACGCCTCCAGCTTTGCGCACTGCATTGACCGAATGGCCCTTGGTCTCTGCGCCGATGGCTGAGACTCTGAGCGGCGCCAGCCGTGCGGCAGTCCAGCGAAACCTGGCTTGGATGGAGGAGCACGGGCTGATCTGCGAGGTGACTGGCCAAGGGCGTTTCAGAATGTGGCGTGCAGCGGTCTAGCGGCCCGATGTGACCACAGGTTTTTCTATGGGTCGGATTCGGTAGCCCAAAAAGGTTGGACGCTCTTGTGAGGTGAGATCACGCATCACCGAGTGGCAAACACACAACTGCTTCCAGTCCACCTGCCGCCACATTGCGGAGCACGACTGTTCCGCCGTGCGCCTGAATGATGGTACGAGCGATTGCCAAGCCGAGGCCGACGCCGCCGGTATCTCGGCTGCGAGACACTTCCAAACGCACGAACGGCTCAAAGACCGCTTCTAGCTGGTCTTCGGGCAATCCTTGGCCCTTATCCGCGATGGTGATGACGGCCATTCCCGGTGTTCGGTCCAACTTAACCATCGCTACACTGCCATAGCGAACAGCATTGTCGATCAGGTTCCTTAGAGCGCGGTTCAAGGCGTGCGTGCGGACGGTGATGGGCAAAGACGGAGACGGGGCAAGATTCGCCCGATCTCCCCCTACATCGTTGACCAGATCAGCGAGCAGGGCGGCAAGATCGACTTCAGCGGCGGGTTCTGCCCGTGCAACCCCGCGTGCGAATTCCAAGGTCGCCTCGACCATGGCCTGCATTTCCTCGACCAATGCCTTCAGGCGTAAGCTATCCTCGGTTTCGTCCAGCATTTCGATCCTGAGCCGCATTGCTGTAAGCGGCGAGCGCAAATCATGACTCAGGGCGGCGAGCATGTGCGTGCGCTCGTTCACGAAGCGGGTCAGTCGGGCCTTCATCCGGTTGAAGGCCTGCGTCGTCTCGCGCACCTCGGATGGCCCCGTCATCGGCAACGGATCGGCATCAAGCCCACGGCCCAAGCGGTCGGCGCCAACAGCAAGAGCACGCATCGGGCCGACGACGCGCCGCGCGGTCCACCAGGCCACCAAAGCTACCGCCACCGCCATCAACACTACTGGCAGAAGGGCCTGTGGAGTCAGTTGCAGGGCAGGGCGGTAAAACATCGTGCGCACGTTCAGCCAATCGCCCGCCGCAAGTCGAATCGACAGCGTCAGTTCAATGGGGTCGGTCCGCCCTGCCATCATCGCCTCATGCATTGGGCGCATGTTGGCTGGTACTCCGTCTGGCAATGGCATGGACGCGAGGGGAAGCGCATGGACATCGGCGCGAACCTCCCGTTCCGGCTCTCCGAGAATCTGGCGGATCTGCCGCAGAACCATGTCCGCCTCTGCGCTGTCGTGGGACGCTGCAGGCTCGGGCCCGACTTCAAACCGGACAAGCGGAGTATCCGCCGCGCGGAGTATCGACGAGCGCAGATCAGTGGGGGCGCCATCCAGAAGCAAGACAACATTTGCAGCGCGCCCTGCCGCCTCCAGCCCGAGGGCTGCACGGACCGCCCGGTTCCGCTCGTCTGTCAGCAGCAACAGGCCAAGCCCCTGTGTGATGGCCAACGCCAAAAGCAACATGATCAGCAACTGCCCGCCAAGAGATTGCGGGAAGAGCTTGCGCAACATCGAGAAGCGCGCGCTCACGGCATTGCACTCACGTCTGCGGCAAGGCTGTAGCCACCACCCCAGACAGTTGCGATCAGCACAGGCTTGGCCGGATCGGCCTCGATCTTGCGGCGCAGGCGGCTAATCTGGTTGTCGATGGTGCGATCGAACACCTGTGCGGCGCGACCCGATGTAAGATCGAGCAGTTGTTCGCGGCTGAGCACGAAGCGCGGCCGTTCCAGAAACACCGTCAGCAGACGGAATTCTGCAGTTGTGAGTGCGACCTCAATGCCATCGTCGTCGGTCAGGGTCCGGCGGTCGGTATCAAGCACCCATCGGTCGAAGGCCAATCTGTGCCCGGCAAGGCTGCCACCAACGACGCCCCCCCGGTCGGATCGGCGCAGGATCGCCTTGATCCGGGCCAGCAACTCTCGCGGATTGAAGGGTTTGGGCAGATAGTCGTCGGCCCCGACCTCCAACCCCACGATACGGTCAGTTTCATCACCCAGGGCTGTCAGCATCAAGATCGGAATGGCCCCCTGCGCACGCAAACGTCGGCAAACCGACAAGCCATCTTCGCCCGGCATCATCACATCCAGCACGATCAGATCGAATTGACCCACCTTCATCGCCGCATCCATTGCGACGGCATTGGCGGCAGAAGTCGCGCGCATGCCATTCTTTTCCAGATATTTCACTAAGGCATCGCGGATATCACGGTGGTCATCGACGATCAGAATATGCGGCGGCTGGGTCATCATCTTGTCTCCTGATGTAGACCCTAGCTGAACGCGGTAGTACTGCGGACAGAAGATTGTCGCAAACCTCTCTCAGGACCTCGGCTTGCGACAGTTTGATACAAAACAGGCGTCGCCCTGACAAACCTGTGGGACACCTCGCTCCCAGATTGGACCCATCGCAATCTGATCCAGGAGAGACAGAATGAAACGTTCGACAAAATTCGCCCTCGCAGCCGTTGCAGCCCTTGGCGTAGCCGCTGTCGCAGTGCCGGTCGTCGCCCAGCAGGGTCAGATGCAGCATGATGGCATGATGGACGGAGGCATGGGCATGATGGGCCAGCATGGCGGGATGATGGGTGGCGGCCAAAGCTATGCCATGGCCACATTCGATACCAACAAGGACGGCACGCTCAGCCCCGAGGAAATGACAGCCGGGATTCAGGCTGAACTCAAGACCTACGACACCGACGCCAACGGGACTTTGTCGCTGGAGGAATTCGCGGTGATGCACGCGGCCCACACCCGACCGATGACCGTGCGTGCCTTCCAGATGCACGACGCCGATGGAGATGCGCAGGTCACGGAGGCTGAAATGGCCGCCATGGCAGAAATGATGCAAAGCCACATGGGCGGGCAGCAGGGCAACATGCCAGGCATGGGTCATGGGATGATGGACAACGACTGACGCGCCTTTTTTCTCCCGCTAACTGGGCAAAGCTCCGGTTAGCGGGAGAAATCCCAACACAGATCAGGAGGCCATGAGAATGAACGGCTACGGTATGGGATTTGGAATGGGCTTCGGCTGGCTCTGGATGATCGTCACCCTTGTGCTGGTCGGCCTCGCGATTGCGGCGCTGGTCAAATACTTGCGCAAATAGTCGAAAGGAAACCCGATGGACTATACGATCAACCGGCTGATCACTGGCGCGGACTTTGACAAGGTCGACGCCCGGACCCGTGCCGCGCTTGCTGACAACGGATTTGGCGTGCTGACAGAGATCGACGTCAAGGCAACGATGAAGAAGAAGCTGGACGTTAATATGCCAGCCTACCGCATTCTCGGGGCCTGTAACCCGAAGATGGCGATGGAAGCCATCGGGATGGAGCCGCGCGTCGGTGCGATGCTGCCCTGCAACGTTATTCTGCGCGAGGTCGAAGACGGTGTCGAGGTGAGTGCGATTGATCCGGTGGCGTCGATGCAGGCCATCAATAATCCCGCCTTGCATGCTGTTCCAGGTCAGGTGCGCGACCTACTGGCGAAGGTTATTGCTACGCTTTGATTTAGCGTGCAGCCGCAATCTTCGCTTGACCTTCTAATGATGGGAAGGCGCAACGTGAGTCGGTAGGCCTTTGCATCTGCCTTCACGCGGCTTTAACCGCGACAGGAGAACGCCATGAAATCTATCGATCCGCACGGCAGCCATGCCCATCCCGACCCCGACATGCCTGAAAGCCAAGGCGTTCCAGAAAGTGGGACTGAGCCAACTTCCATCGACCCAGTCTGCGGCATGACCGTCACGCTGAAACCCGACACGCTGACCGAGGCGTTTGGCGGCAAGGAATTCCACTTCTGCTCTGGCAAGTGCCAGACGAAGTTTCAGGCCGATCCGTGGTTCTACGCCTCCGGCCGCGCGGCGGGGCGCAAGAAAGTTGCCCCAGCCAATGTGCAGTATACCTGCCCGATGCACCCCGAGATCATCCGTGATGCGCCCGGCTCGTGTCCGATCTGCGGCATGGCGCTCGAGCCGATGCTGCCCTCGGACGAGCCCAGCCATGAGTTGACCGATTTCACCCGCCGCATGTGGGTCTCAGCAGCTGCGGCGGTGCCGCTGATTGTGTTGACCATGGGAGAGTTCGTTGCCCTGCCTGTGCGCGACTGGATCGGGCACCAGATGGCCAGTTACCTGGAGTTCGCGCTGGCAACTCCAATCATACTTTGGGCGGCCCTTCCCTTCTTCAAGCGAGGCTGGGACTCGATGGTCAACCGGTCTCCCAACATGTGGACGCTGATCAGCCTCGGAGTGGCGGCGGCTTACCTTTATTCGCTGGTGGCGACATTCCTGCCTGGCGTGTTCCCTGAAGTCTACCGGATGGGTCATGGCGTTGGCACCTACTATGAAGCGGCGGTGGTGATTGTGGCTTTGGTCTTTGTCGGCCAGGTCTTGGAACTTCGCGCACGCGAACGAACCGGCGATGCAATCCGCGCGCTTCTCGACCTCGCACCAAAGACGGCGCGGCGCATTCTGCCGGACGGCACGGAATATGATGCGCCTCTGGAAAACATTATGGAGGGCGACCGTCTGCGTGTGCGCCCCGGCGACGCCGTGCCAGTCGACGGCGTGGTGATCGAAGGCCATTCATTCTTGGACGAAAGCATGCTGACCGGCGAGTCGATGCCGGTCGAAAAAGGGCCTGGAGATGCGGTGACCGGGGCCACCATCAACAAGAACGGAAGTCTTGTAATCGAGGCTGGCAAGGTTGGCGCAGATACCGTCTTGGCTCAGATCGTGGCCATGGTGTCGAACGCGCGTCGGTCGCGTGCTCCCATTCAAGGGCTGGCGGACCGGATGTCCGCAATCTTTGTTCCGACCGTAGTTGGGATTGCAATACTCGCCTTCGGGGGTTGGATGATCTTCGGCCCCGAGCCAGCTCTGGTCTTTGCTATCGCCTCGGCGGTGTCGGTGCTGATCATCGCTTGCCCCTGCGCGTTGGGTCTTGCAACCCCGATCTCGATCACAACAGCGGCCGGACGCGGCGCGCAGGCAGGCGTGCTGATCAAAGACGCTGAGGCGCTGGAGCGGATGGCGGGAGTCGATACTCTGATCGTCGACAAGACGGGCACGTTGACCATGGGCATGCCAAAGCTCACAGATACGGTAATGCTTGGGGACGTGGTAGTTGCCGACCTTCTGTCCCTTGCTTCGGCGCTGGAACGTGGGTCTGAACACCCGCTGGCCGAAGCCATTGTCGAGGGGGCTGACGCGCTGGGCGCGTCCCGGCAAGAGGCTACGGGATTCGAGGCGGTCACCGGCAAGGGTGTGCGCGGCAAGGTCACAGGCCGCGCGGTTGCGCTTGGCAACGCGGCCATGATGCAGGAAATGGGCCTAGACACTGCGCGCGCGGAGGCACAGGCCGACACTCTGCGCGCCGAAGGCAAGACCGCGATGTTCATCGCTGTCGACGGTGTGCTCGCAGGCATCGTCGCCGTCGCAGATCCAATCAAGGAGTCGACCGCACAGGCGATCAAGGAACTGCATGCCCAAGGACTTCGCGTCATCATGGCAACCGGCGACAACGAACGCACCGCACAAGCGGTTGCGGGCAAGCTAGGCATAGATGAGGTGCGCGCGGGAGTGTTGCCTGAGGCCAAGAAAGACCTGATCGACCAGTTGCGCCGTGAAGGTCACAAGATCGCCATGGCTGGCGACGGCGTGAATGACGCGCCTGCGTTGGCGGCGGCCGACGTCGGCATCGCCATGGGCACGGGGGCAGATGTGGCGATGGAGAGCGCGGGCATCACTCTTCTGGGTGGAGACCTGATGGGCATTGTCCGGGCGCGCAAGCTGGCACGCGCAACCTTGCGCAATATCAAGCAGAACCTGTTCTTTGCCTTTGCTTACAACGCACTTGGCGTACCGATCGCAGCCGGGATGCTTTATCCGATCACCGGTCTTCTTCTGTCGCCGATGATCGCAGCCGCGGCGATGAGCCTGTCGTCGGTCTCCGTTATCACCAATGCATTACGTCTGCGGAGGGTTGATCTGTGAAGAACCAAGAGCTGCAGGTAAGAGGGTTGGTAGATCGAAGAGGGTTGCCCAGCTTCACCGGCGGCACCGGCCATTCGCCAAGGCAACACCTTTTGCGCTGCCCGTCGCACGCAATTGCGCACCTCAGGCGGCCTCTCAAGTTCGAGGTGAACTGAATTGGTGGTTCTAGCCTCGGCCAAGGATCACACCTCTGGCTCTTATCGCGATATTCAGGAAAATTAGCATGTCGACTCTTTCTCGCCGCGGCTTTCTAGCCACCACTGCGGCTTCGGCTGCTTCCCTCTTGCTTCCCGGCCGGGTCCGGGCTCAATCCAGCCGGCTGTCCTTGACCGCCACCACCCGCACAATCGACGTGCGCGGCAGAGCCGCCTCCGTCTGGGGACTGCTTGGTAGCAATGGCCAGTCGGGCCTCGTCTTGGATCCGGGGCAGCGCTTTGCTGTGGATTTGACGAATTCGCTCGCCGATCCGACGATCATCCATTGGCACGGGCAGATCCCGGACAATGCTCAAGACGGCGTCCCAGACATGCCGATGCCAGTGCTGCAACCAGGCGAAACCCGAGCCTATGACTTTCCTGCGAGGGCCGGCACACACTGGATGCATGCGCATATTCCGGCGCACGAGATGATGCTCCTTGCCGCTCCGCTTGTCGTTCGGCGGCCCGAGGATGTGTCGGCAGACCGGCAGGAGGTGACGCTCTTTCTGCACGATTTCTCCTTCAAGTCTCCCGTCGAGGTTTTGGCCGAAATCACGGGCGGGGCATCTATGGCAGGCATGGATCACAGCCAGATGGGAGTCGAAGGACAGGCAATGGGCGGCATGGATCATTCGGGAATGGACGTGGGTGCCACCGGGCAGGGTGACATGATGGCGATGCCGGGTATGGACGGCATGGCGATGGACCTGAACGACTATAACTTCGACGCTTATCTCGCCAATGACCGGACATTGGATGATCCCGAGGTGGTGCAGGTCGACAAGGGCGGCCATGTCCTTGTCCGGGTGATTAATGCAGCGGCTGCGACCGTGTTCTGGATCGACACGGGCACGTTGCCTGACCGACTGGTCGCCGTCGACGGCGAGCCAGTGCATCCTCTTGCCGGATCCCGTTTCGGTTTAGCAATGGGTCAGCGGCTTGACATCGAGCTTGATGTTCCGGGCGAAGGCGGATCGTTCCCGATCCTAGCCTTGCGCGAGGGTGCAAGGGAAAGGACCGGCGTGATCCTCGCCACCAAGGGCGCTGTTGTGACGAGGCTCGCAGACATGTCGGAGGCCGACCATCCGGCATTCAGCGGCGATCTTCTTCAGGAATCCGCTTTGCGAGCGATCACGCCTTTGCCAGACCGTGCGCCGACGTCACAGCCGATGCTGATGCTGGGTGGCTCGATGATGCCTTATGTCTGGACGATAAACGGCCAAACGTGGGGTACCCATGTTCCGGTGACAGCAAAGTCAGGCGAGCGGGTGGAGATCATGTTTCACAACATGTCGATGATGGGACATCCGATGCACCTGCACGGCCATGCCTTCCAGGTCGTCGGCGTCGGCAACAAACGTATCGCAGGCGCTGTGCGTGACACTGTGCACGTGCCGCCGATGGGCATGGTGACGGTTGCGTTGGACGCAGGCGAAGCCGCACGCTGGATGCTTCATTGTCACCACATGCCCCATCTCTCGATGGGCATGATGACGGAGTTCACGGTTTCCGCCTGATGCCCTCTGGACCTGCGGCAGCACCGCAGGTCCAGACTTATCTCTCAGGATATGCCACGCCTGACCGCATCGGACGTCGGGCTCACCCTTGGACGCGAATTTGATAACGAAGCCGGCATCCGGCATCTGCCACTCTTCTGGGCGGAGCCATCAAGAGTCCAACTCGCCTTCGCCTTTTATCGGATTGCCGACAAGGCTGCTGGTCGACAACCGAAGGAGCGAAATCGGACGCCTTCAGGGGCCGTTTAACTGGGATGGTCGGCGCGCTGTTGATCAGCTCCGGGATATCATTGGCTAAAGAAAAGCCACTGCAACAAATCGATACAATCGGGCAACAGTGTCGTAGTGTCCGAGTGCCATTCAGCGCGTGCCCAAAACGAGACCGAAGACCAATGTTGCAACAGCCGACCGCAGTTCAAGCGACCGAAGGAAAGGTTCTTGTCGTCGACGATGACGGAGAGATCTTGTCGCTTGTTGCCAAGTTCCTGCGCGCCAACGGATTTGTCGTCTCGACCGCCCGCAATGGTGCAGAGATGAAGGCCCAGATGCAGTCATCCCTAGTGGATCTTGTTGTGCTTGACATCATGCTGCCGGGAACGAACGGGCTGGACCTGTGCCGGGCGTTGCGCGCTGAAAGCGCGGTGCCGGTCGTAATGCTGACGGCGAAGGGCGACGAGATCGACCGCATCGTCGGGTTGGAGGTCGGTGCCGATGACTACCTGCCGAAGCCCTTCAACCCGCGCGAACTTCTGGCACGCATCAAGGCTGTCCTTCGGCGCAGCCGGTCAGTAGAGGGGTTGGCCCCCCAAGGGTCGGGGCGTTCGATCGAGTTCGAGGGGTGGCAGTTGGATACCCTGAAGCGAGAGCTGGTGAACCCAGGCGGTGTGGTCGTTGACCTGTCAGGCGGCGAGTATGATTTGCTGCTGACGTTTCTCGAAGCACCGCAGCGTGTCCTGTCGCGAGACTACCTTCTCGACAGCACCAAAAACAGAACCCTCGACGTGTTTGACCGATCGATCGACGTGCAGGTCAGTCGCTTGCGCCGGAAGATCGAGTCGCAAGGAGACTTGATCAAGACCATCCGTGGCGCGGGCTATCTGTTCGCTGCAGACGTGCGTCGTAAGTGACGGGCCCCCGCGCGCTGCTGCGTGCAGCTAAGGCAATAAGGTTCGACACTCTGGTTGCCCGAACGACCATCGTCCTGATCCTTGGCATCGCCACGGTCCAGATTGTGGGATTGCAAACCTATCGCGCATCGCTCAGTGCCGATCTGTCCGAAGCGACTGAACGGCGGCTCGCAGATCGGTTGCTGACCATTAAGCGCACGCTGGCTGGGTTACCGGAGGAACTTCGGGAAGATGCCGCGCATGATCTGTCGAGTGGTCCGATCGAGGCCCATTGGAGCCGGGAGGAGCGGGCAGTCGAAGCTGACGCAACCAACCCGTTGTGGACGGATCTGCAAACGCGATTGGTCGAATTGGCCCCTGAACTTGGGGAAGATGGCCTGATCGTCGGCGAACAGGACGGAGCAAGCGCAGACCCGCATGTCGCGCTGATCTCGATGCGCCTCACGGACGGCACATGGTTGAATGTCAGCCTGCTCAGTTGGACACCCCGTATCCCAGGCGCACCGCAGACCGTGATGGTGGCTTGGATGATCGCAGCCGTCGCTCTGGCCACAGCTGTGTTGCTGGTGCGCTGGATATCGCGGCCGCTGGCGCGGTTCGCTGAGGCTGCTAACGGGTTCTACACCACCGGCAAGGTTGCGGCGGTGCCCGAGACCGGTCCTTATGAGGTTGCCGTTCTGGCCCGTGCCTTCAATGACTTGCAGGACCGTCTTGCTCGGTCAATCGAAGATCGCACCCAAGCTCTGGCTGCAGTATCCCACGACCTGAAAACACCAATCACCCGGTTGCGGCTGCGTGCCGAAGAGATCGACAGTGACCCCCTCGCCCGGTCCATCGCGCTTGATTTGGACGAAATGGAGCGGATGATCGATCAGACGCTGTCTTATCTGCGCGGCGACCGATCCGATGAACCGATACGCCCGGTTGATCTAGTCGCAATCCTTGAGACCGTGACAGATGATCAGACCGATCAGGGCGCTGTGGTTTCTTTTGCCGGGCCGCGCTCAGCCGTTATTCCGGGGCGGCGGCTGGGTTTGAAGCGGGCGTTTGCCAACATCGTGGGAAATGCTGTCAAATATGGTGGCACAGCCCGGGTGTCGGTTTCCGAAAACGCGCAGGAAGTGGCCGTAGTGATTGATGACGACGGTCAGGGCATTGCCGAAGCGGACCGGGACCGCGTGCTTTTGCCCTTTGTCCGGCTTGAATCCTCGCGCAACAGCAAGACGGGTGGCTTTGGGCTGGGGCTGACAATCGCCCGCGCTGTGATCGATGGCCACGGCGGTACACTGGAGCTTGGCGAAGGGCCGACCGGTGGCTTGCGCGTCACTGTGTCCCTGCCCAGACAGGGGCGTTGAAACACTCGGTTACAAAGCGGCAATCGTTCAGAGACGTATGTCGGTCATCTCGACACCAACAAAAACAGGCGTCGAGGTTCGGATATGCGGTTTTTAGGGGCTTTGGCCGTTGTTCTGATGTTTGCCTTCACGGGCGGCGTGGCCGCACATGAAGGCCATGATCACGGCGCACCGCCGCCGCCGGTCAGCACCACCATCGCCCCTCGGGTCGAAGCAGCATCGACGGTGTTCGAAGCGGTCGTGATAGCCCGCGGTGCCGAAATGCAGGTCTTTATCGACACATTCGACACCAACGCGCCCGTTGCCGGGGCTGCAGTCGAGATGGACACGCCCTCTGGTGTTATCATCGGAACGGAAACGGAGCCGGGGATCTATGCGTTTTCCGCACCCTGGGTCGCGACACCCGGCAGTTACGATCTTGCGATCACCGTCATTGCCGATGCTGGATTTGACGTTTTAGTGGGGTCGCTGACGATCCCCGCACCACCGCCAGCGGCAGTGGTTGAGGTAAATGCCGCAGCGGCGATTGGCGCGAGTGTTTTGGGTGACTTGCGGGCGCGCCTGGAGACCCGCGATCTAACGCTCGCCGCCGCGGCTGCTATCGGTCTGCTGGTAGGGGTTTTCGGCATGCTATTGTTGCGGCGCAATCGCCGGCCCGTTGCACCTGCCAAGATTGCAGCTTTGCTGGTAGCTCTCCTGCTTATCCCGCCGTCGCAGGGGCAGGCGGAGGTTGCTGCCGCCAGCGCGGCCAACGCAGCACTGCCCATGCCTGCCGCTGCGACGCGCGATCTCGCCCAACGCTTTCCAGATGGGGCCATCTTTGTTCCGAAAGGGACGCAGCGCGTGTTGGGCATTCGCACGCTTATCACGGAAACGGCTTTGCATGGGCGGCGCATCGAACTTCCGGGGCGCATCATTCCAGACCCGAATGCCTCGGGCTATGTGCAAGCTTCGCTTGAGGGCAGGCTGGTGGCCCCACCGGGTGGTTTTCCACAGCTCGGGTCATTGGTGAAGGCAGGTCAGATCGTCGCCATCGTCGAGCCGACCATCGGTGCAGTAGATCTTGCCGACCGCCAACAGCAAATTCGCGAGATCGAACAAGAATTGCAGCTTGTCACTCGCCGTCTTGACCGGCGTAAGCAGTTGCAAAGCGTGGTGGCGCAGACCGAGATCGAAGAGTTGGAGATCGAACAAGAAAGTCTGATCGCACAGCGTGACGCCTTGGTTTCGCTGACCGATGTGTCGGAAAATCTGATCGCACCGGTTGACGGGGTCATCGCCGCAGGCCAAGCCATCGCGGGCCAGATCGCCTCCCCGGGCGTCACCGTTTACGAGATCGTTGACCCAGGAAGGTTCTGGGTTGAGGCGCTGAGTTACCGATCAGAAGCTTTGGGCTTGGAAGCAGTGGCGGTTTTCGCTGACGGATCGACCATCGATCTTGCCTATCAGGGGACGGGTCTTGCTGACCAAGGACAGGCCGTTCCAGTGCGGTTCTCTGTCGTGGGAGAAGCGGCTGGATTGCGGGCTGGTCAGTTGCTGAGGGTGATCGCGGCCACTCCGGCAGAGCATGAGGGAATCGTCTTACCTCGCGATGCTGTCTTGCGCGGAGCCAACGGGCAGCTTGTCGTCTATGTGAAAAGCAATGCCGAACGCTTCGTCCAGCGCGAGGTTCGAGTAGAACCGCTGGACGGCGACACAGTGCTGGTCGTGGCGGGCCTTGAGGTCGGGCTTCGTGTCGTGGCCGAGGGTGCCGAACTCCTCAACCAGATCCGATAGGCACAGACCATGTTCAACTTTCTGGTCACGCAATCGCTGCGCAACCGCATGTTCGTCATGGCGATTGCAATCGTCATGGTACTTTACGGTGCCCTGACGGTCACCCGCCTTCCGGTCGATGTGTTCCCCGATCTAAACCGACCGACGGTCACCATCATGACCGAGGCCGAGGGGCTTGCTCCGCCCGAGGTCGAGCAATTGGTCACATATCCTCTGGAAACCCAGATGAATGGGCTACCCGGTGTCACGCGGGTCCGGTCCACTTCGGGCGTAGGTCTGTCGATCGTGTATGTCGAGTTCGACTGGAACACCGACATCTACCGCAACCGTCAGCAGATTGCTGAAAGGCTGACTCTGGTGCAGGCGCAGCTGCCACAAGGCGTGGTGCCACAGATGGGGCCGGTCGCCTCCATCATGGGGCAGATCATGCTGATCGCTGTGACCGGGCCGGATACCGTCACCCCGATGGAGCTGCGCGAGCTGGCCGATTTCACTATCCGGCCACGGCTCTTGACCATTCCGGGGGTGGCAAACGTCATCCCGATCGGCGGCGAGGTACGGCAGTACAGGGTTGCGCCAAACCCGGCAGCAATGCGCGCCTTTGGCGTGACCTATGAAGATGTCGAAGCAGCACTGACTGGCTTTGGCGCGAACACGGGCGGCGGCTTTGCCGACCAGTACGGACGCGAGTTCCTGATCCGCAACATCGGGCGCACCCAAAGCCTGGATGACCTTGGAAACCTTGTCGTGGCCTCAGTGAATGGTCAGCCGGTGGCTTTGGATCAGGTGGCTGAAGTTAGCTTTGCGCCCCGCACCAAGCGCGGCGATGCCGGTTTCATGGGCGACGATGCGGTGATCGTCTCTGTCGAAAAACAGCCGGACGTGGACTCCATCGCTCTCACCCAGCAGGTCGAGGCTGCCTTGGCGGAGATGACGGCGGCCCTGCCAGAAGGAGTAAAGGCGGACAACATCCTGTTCCGCCAGGCGACCTTCATCGAGACATCAATCAGCAATGTGCAAAAGGTGCTTCTGGAAGCCATCGCAGTGGTTGCGGTCGTGCTGTTCCTGTTCCTGTTGAACCTGCGCACCACGATCATCTCGCTGACCGCCATTCCTGTTTCCATACTGGTGTCGGCGATCATCTTTTACTGGATGGGTTTGTCGATCAACACGATGACACTGGGCGGCCTTGCCATCGCTATCGGTGAGTTGGTCGACGACGCCGTGGTCGATGTCGAGAACATCTTCCGCCGCCTACGAGAGAACCGCGAGAAGGGAAATCCCCGGTCGGTCTTCGACGTGGTCGTTTCTGCCAGCCAGGAGGTTCGGTCGGGCATCGTTTACGCCACGATGACCATTGTTCTGGTCTTCGTGCCGCTCTTTGCGCTGTCGGGCATTGAGGGGCGGCTTTTTGCACCACTTGGGCAGGCCTATATCATCTCGATCCTAGCCAGCCTTGTCGTATCGATCACGCTGACCCCGGTGATGGCCTATTACATGCTGCCGGGTCTGAAACGACTGGATGAGCATGAAGGCATGGTCGTCCGGGTCCTGAAGCGCGGCAATCGCAAATTGCTCGACTGGTCGTTCGGGCACCCACGCCTGCTGATCGCAGGAGTTCTGGCGGCCGTGGTCACAGCAGGCAGTTTCGCCACGCAGCTGCCACGCGCGTTTCTGCCCCCGTTCAACGAAGGCACGCTGACGATCAGCATGCTTTTCAACCCTGGCATATCCCTCGAGGAAAGCCAGCGGATCGGTTTGGTAGCCGAGCAGTTGATCCTTGAGGTGCCCGAGGTTGTGCTGGTTGGGCGCCGGACGGGCCGTGCGGAACTGGATGAACACGCCGAAGGGGTGCATTCGTCCGAGGTCGAGGTGGAACTGGCCCAAGACGGCCGCCCAAAGACCGAGATCGAGGCGGATATCCGTGCGCGTCTATCCGTGCTGCCGGTGGTGACCAACATCGGCCAGCCGATCTCGCACCGGCTTGATCACATGCTGTCGGGGGTGCGGGCGCAGATTGCGCTCAAGATCTTTGGCGAGGATCTCGACACGATGCGCGCCATTGCCGAGGAGTTCCGGGTGGCGCTGGATGAAATCCCTGGCGTTGTCGATCTTCAGGTCGAAAAGCAGGTTCGTATCCCGCAGCTGGAGATCATCGTCGATTACGGACGCGCGGCGCTTTATGGTCTGCAGCCCGCTGCCGTAACCGAACAATTGGAACAACTTTCAAACGGTCGCATCGTTTCGCGGATCGTTGATGGCAACAAGCGCTTCGACGTCGTGTTGCGCTTGCAGGACGAAGAACGCACGACACGCGGTCTTGGTGATCTCCTGATCGAAACCCCAACAGGTTGGATCCCGGTCAGTCAGATTGCCGATGTGGTCGAAACCGACGGCCCGAACCAGATTCTTCGCGAAAACGGCAAACGCCGCCTCGTCGTGCTGGCCAACTCCGACGGGCAAACCGACATGGCGCAGATCGTCGAACAGATCCGAGCCGTTATGGCCGAGAAGGACCTGCCCACCGGATTCTTCGCGACGCTTGAAGGTACCTTCCAAGCCCAAGAGGAGTCGATGCGCACCATCGGCCTCTTGTCGATCCTGTCGCTGGCGATGATCTTCGCGATCCTTTACAGCCGCTACCGCTCGCCGCTGTTTGTCGGCATCATCATGGCGTCCGTGCCTTTGGCCCTGATCGGCAGCGTCGCGGCTTTGTGGTGGTCTGGCCAGCCTCTGTCGGTCGCGTCCATGGTCGGCTTCATCACGCTGACAGGGATTGCGACCCGCAACGGCATTCTGAAGATTAGCCACTACATCAACCTCGCCATTCAAGAAGACATGCCGTTCGGACGCGACCTTGTCATTCGTGGTAGTCTGGAGCGGTTGACGCCGGTGCTGATGACCGCCTTGTCGGCGGGGGTGGCCCTTGTGCCGCTGATGCTTGGCGCTGATGCGCCCGGCAAGGAAATCCTCCACCCCGTCGCCATCACCATCTTTGGTGGCCTGGTGACAGCCACGATCCTTGACACTGTCCTGACCCCGACACTGTTCCTGCGCTATGGCCGTGCCCCGCTTGAACGCCTTGTGGCGCAGGCACGGGCCGAGGCTGCCAAGCAGTCGCAGGAAACAGGTCGTGCATCCACAATCGAAGCATACTGAACATCGGAGCCCAAAATGCGCCTTTCCAGAATATCCTTCCGCCTCGGCCTGTCTGCCTTGGCTTCATTAGTCGCGCTTTCAGCCTTTGCCCACGAGCCACGGCCCGGGCCGAACGGTGGTTGGAAAGTCGATGCAGGGGCGTGGCACGCGGAACTGGTCGCGAACGACACTCCTAATGTGATTGTCTACCTTTATGACGGGGCAGATCAGCCGTTATCGGCAGAGGGATGGACGGGCAACGCAATCTTGCTGGTCGACGGCAGTGCACAGCGGTTTGAGCTTACTCCGGATGCCAACGGTCAACTCATCGGGGCTGCTGCTGTCGCGGTTGCTAAAGACGTCAAAGGAGCGCTCCAGCTTGTTGCCCCCGACGGGACCACGGCCCAGGCAAAATACTAAGATGAAACGGTCGCCAACTCGCCGAGTTGGTGCCCGCCCTCTCTGCTCACTAGTATTGACGAAATCATCGTGCGGATGTGGGACAAGCCTGATGAGATTTTCTGGACCGAGCGCGACAGGACGACGTCAGTGTTTGGGACCTATCTGGTAGCCTGATTGCATCCACATCGGCCGGTAGTACTGGGTAGTCCTCGTCGAACTTAACAGCAGAGCGCTTGGTACGGCTCCAGGCGACACATGCAGCAACTACCGACGCAATTGCACGTCACCTCTTCAGCCGATCAGACAGCAAAGGAACTGCCCGACGAACTCGCCCCGGTAGGGGCGAGCATAGAGATTTTGTCTTCCGTTTCAGGATTCCGGGCAAATGCAGGGGATCATGGAAGTGAGCCCCCGCAAAAACACGTTACTGACCGCGTGCAGCAAGCCAGGTGTCACGTTGTCGTTAAATCCGGGACAAAGAATCCAATGAAATCAAGTCGCGGGGGCGGCTGAGGTATTGGGCGCCGCAGCTGGGTCCGCCCTTCCTCATTCCCGATTTAGTTCGGGGATTCTGCGTCCCATGAACACCAAACAAAATCACGATCATGCGCATACCGCGGAATGTCAATGCGCTTGAAGTCCGGCAGCCTTGCCGGAGCGGGGCGCGGATTGTTGATCTTCCTCGCGCGCTCCGCTGCCATGGTCGGGGCCATTCACGAGGTCGGCAAGGATCGGACAGTCCGGGCGGTGATCGCCGCAGCACGCATCTGCCAGATGACGAAGCGTGTCCATCATTGCCTGCATTTCACGAATTCGAACTTCAAGACCGGCGATCTGATGAAGGGCAATCTGTTTCACATCTGCACTCTGCCGCGAACGATCCTGCCAGAGCGCCAGCAACTCCTCGATCTTCTCGACGGAAAAACCCAAGTCGCGCGCCCTTCGGATGAAGCGCAGAAGCTGAACATCGGTCATCGTGTAGACGCGATATCCTGCAACCGTCCTTCCTGCTGCCGGAATGAGCCCTATCGACTCATAGTAGCGAATCATCTTGGCGGAAACGCCCGAAGATTTTGAAGCTTCACCGATGTTCATCTCAGGGCCTCCTTACGCGGCGATTGAAGGTGCAAAGCGCCGCAGTCGCAGCGCATTGCCGAGGACGAAGACCGACGACAGCGCCATCGCAGCGGCGGCAAAGATCGGCGACAGCAGGATACCGAAGGCGGGCCAGAGTGCGCCTGCGGCAACCGGGATCAGCAGGGCGTTGTAGATGAAGGCCCAGAACAGGTTCTGGCGGATGTTTCGCATCGTGGCCTTGGAAAGCGCGATGGCATCCGAGACGGCAGTCAGCCTGCCCGACATCAGGACGACGTCCGCCGCTTCGATGGCAATGTCGGTGCCGGTTCCGACGGCAAGGCCCACATCCGCTTCGGCCAGGGCGGGCGCATCGTTGATCCCGTCGCCGACATAGGCCAGCGCACCCAGTGCCTTCAGACGTTTCACCGCAGCGACCTTGCCGTCGGGCAGCACCTCGGCCACAACTTCGTCGATGCCAAGCTGGCGGGCGATGGCGTTCGCCGTGCGGCTATTGTCGCCAGTGATCAAGGCAACCTTCAGCCCCAGCAGGTGCAATGCCTGGATCGCCTGCGGCGTGGTTTCCTTGATCGGGTCCGCAACGGCGATGATTGCAGCAAGCTTGCCGTCGATGGCGGCATAGAGCGGTGACTTGCCCTCGTCGCCGAGCCGGGTCGCGGTGTCGCCGAAGCGGGAGACATCGAGGCCGAGCTTGACCATGTAGCGGTCGGCGCCGACGTCGACCCGCTGCCCGCCCGCCGCCGCCGTGACACCGAAACCGGTGACGGAATCGAAGGTAGTGACCTCAGGAAGGATCAGGCCCTCGGCTTCGGCCGCCGCGACAATGGCGCGGGCGATCGGATGCTCGGACTTCGCTTCGACAGCAGCCACCACGGCAAGGACCGCGGCGCGGGCGAAGCCCGGTGCCAGAGCCATGTCGGTCAGGCGCGGCTTGCCCTCGGTCAGGGTACCGGTCTTGTCGAACGCGACCACCTTGACAGTCTGCAAGGCCTGCAGGGCCTCGCCCTTGCGGAAGAGCACGCCCATCTCGGCACCACGCCCGGTGCCGACCATGATCGACGTTGGCGTGGCCAGACCCATGGCGCAGGGGCAGGCAATGATGAGGACGGCGACGGCGTTGACCAGGCCAAAGGTCAGGGCCGGATCAGGCCCGAGGATCAGCCAGACGGCGAAGGTCAGCACGGCAATCGCCATAACCACGGGAACGAACCACATCGTCACGCGGTCGACCAGCGCCTGAATCGGCAGCTTTCCGCCTTGCGCGGCTTCGACCATGCGGATGATCTGAGCCAGCATCGTGGCCTCACCCACCGCCGTCGCCCGGAAGTTGAACGCGCCGGTCTGGTTTACTGTGCCGCCGGTCACGGTGCTGCCCGGTGCCTTCTCGACCGGCAGGGGCTCGCCAGAGATCATGCTTTCGTCGATCCAGCTTGCGCCCGTCGTGACCTCGCCGTCGACCGGCACCCGCTCGCCAGGGCGGACCTCGACGATATCACCGGGGCGGACTTCGGCGACCGGCACTTCGACAAGGCCGCCATTGCGAAGGACACGGGCGGTCTTCGCCTGAAGTCCGACCAGCCGCTTGATCGCCTCTGAGGTCCGGCCTTTGGCGCGGGCTTCAAGCAGACGACCAAGGAGGATCAATGTGACGATGACTGCCGCCGCCTCGAAATAGACATTCTGGGTGCCTAGGGGCAGGACGCCGGGGGCAAAGGTTGCCACCAGGGAATAGCCGAAGGCAGCCAACGTTCCGACCGCGACCAGGCTGTTCATGTCAGGCGCCAGACGCGCCAGGGCCGGAAACCCCTTGCGGTAAAACCTGAGGCCAGGACCAAGGAGGACTACGGTCGTCAAGGCGAACTGAATGTACCAGCTGTTCTGCATGCCAATGCTGTTCATCACCGCCATGTGGACCCACAAGAACAGATGCGATCCCATCTCGAGGACAAACACCGGCAGCGTCAGAGCCGCAGCAAAAAGCACATCGCGCCTCAATGCGGCTTCCTCGGCCGTTTTCTTCGCGGCGGACTCTTCTGACATGATGGCGGTTTCGGCCGCTGCCCGCGCTTCGTACCCCGCATCCGCGATTGCGCCGATCAGGGCGGCAAGGTCCGCGGTTCCGGTGACCGTGGCGCGTTCCGTGGCCAGATTGACATTGGCTACGGTCACGCCGGGTACCGTCTTCAAGGCCCGCTCCACCCGTGCCACACAGGAGGCGCAGGTCATACCCTCGATGACGATATCGATCGGACGCGTTGGCACATCATAGCCCGCGTCCTCGATTGCCTTGACCAGAGCCGATCGGTCCAGGCCCGATCCGATGATTTCTGCCCGTTCCGTCGCAAGGTTGACGGCTGCAGTTTTTACCCCGGGGACAGCCTGCAGTGCGCGTTCAACGCGCCCAACACAGGATGCGCAGGTCATGCCGTCGACGTCGATCACGATCCTGCCGAGATCCGCCGTGGCGTGATGAAGGGTTTGTATGTTCATAGCGGCACTCCAGTGTCGAGGTACTCCGCTGACTGAGATAGGGCTTCCCATAATGGCAAGGTCAAGCCCTGATTTCATTTTGTCTGATCACGGAATTGTTCTCTTGACCTTACAACGGTGGGAAGGCCCATATCGAGGTGCATGAGACGACTGTCCGAAGGAGACACTCATGCAGTTCCATATCGAGAACATGACCTGCGGCGGCTGCGCGCGCAGCGTCACCAAGGCGATCCAGGCGGTAGACCCCTCCGCCGAGGTGAGCGCGGATCCGGCCTCGCACAAGGTCGAAGTCAAATCAGCGGCTTCTCGCGACCGGTTGGTCGCGGCGCTGACCGAGGTCGGCTACGCGCCTGCCTGACAAAACATAATCATCGAAGGAAAATCTGAATGAACAAACGTACTCTCGCGCTGTCTATTGCGGCTGTTGCTGTTGTCGGTGGGATCGCATTTGCCCAGCAGACCATGGAAGGCATGGACCACTCCAACATGGGTGGCATGGGCATGGGGGATATGGGCATGATGAGCCATGCGACCCTGATACCCCCGGAACTCGCCAATGACCCGGCTACCGTCGCCAGCGCTGCCGCAATGGACAAAATGATGGCCGACATGATGGTCCCCTATACCGGCGACCCGGATATCGATTTCGCCCGGGGCATGATCCCTCACCATCAGGCCGCCATTGACATGGCGAAGATCCAGCTTGAATTCGGCAAGGACCCCGAAATGCGCAAGCTGGCGGAGGCGATCATTGCGGCGCAGGAATCCGAGATCGCCACGCTCAAGGCCTTTCTCGCCACCAAGGGCATGTAAGCCCGGGATGACCTTGGGCGGCGCGGTCGGGATCGGCCGCGCCGCCTGTTAATCCGGGACGCAAAGGAGTTCGGTTCGATGGCCAGCAGCGCGGAGAAACCGGACAACCACCCGGCGAACGCCGGAATGGACCATGCCGGGATGGGTCATGGTGCCAAACCCACAGTTGATCACACCGCGATGGGGCATGCGCCACAGGGGGGTAGTGCCCACGCAGGACACGGTGACATGGTGGCCGATTTCCGCCGCCGGTTCTGGGTATGCCTCGTCCTGACTGTCCCAGTCTTGGTGCTGTCGCCGATGGTGCGGAACTTCACGGGGCAGGGGATGGCACCCCTGTTTGCCGGGGAAGAGTGGGTCGCGCTGGCCCTCTCTTCCATCATCTATTTCTGGGGCGGCTGGCCATTCCTGAAAGGGGCGCTTCCGGAAATCCGCAGTGGTCGTCCGGGCATGATGACGCTTGTCGCGCTTGCCATCTCGACAGCTTATTACTACTCGGCTGCCGTCACACTAGGACTGCCCGGTGGAGAGCCGTTCTATTGGGAACTGGCCACGCTCGTCACGATCATGCTTTTGGGGCATTGGCTTGAGATGCGGTCCGTCCTCGGCGCTTCTCGCGCTTTGGAGGAACTTGTACGCCTGCTGCCGGATACCGCACTGCGGGTGACCGCGGACGGTGGAACGGAGGACGTGCCCGTCGCGGCCTTAATCGCCGGCGACCGGGTCGTGATCCGCCCCGGTGCCAAGGTGCCGGTCGATGGAAAGATCATCGAAGGCACATCATCCTTCAACGAGGCCATGCTGACCGGGGAATCGAAACCTGTCACGCGGTCTGCCGGCGAGGCTGTCATCGGCGGTGCGGTAAATGGCGAAGGTGCCGTCACCATCGAGGTGAAGGCGACGGGCGAGGCAACCTACCTGTCGCAGGTCATCGCCATGGTGAAAGCAGCACAGGACAGCCGCTCGCGCACACAGGATCTGGCTTCGCGCGCCGCAACTATCCTGACCTGGATTGCCATCACCGTCGGCCTCGGATCGTTCGGTTACTGGTATGCGGTCGGGGCGGGGGCCACCTTTGCGCTTGAGCGGATGGTGACAGTCATGGTCATCGCCTGTCCGCATGCGCTCGGCCTTGCCGTGCCGCTTGTCGTGGCCGTCTCGACGTCGCTGGCCGCGCGCAATGGACTGCTGATCCGCGACCGTGCCGCCTTTGAGCGTGCGCGGGATCTGAACGCGGTGGTCTTCGACAAGACCGGCACCCTGACTGAAGGCAGATTCGGCGTAAGCGATCTGGTGTTGCTGCAAGATGGCGACGAGACGACCGCCTTGCGTCTTGCGGCATCGGTTGAAAGCCAGTCGCAGCATCCGATCGCTACTGGGATTGTCGCCGCCGCAAAAGCCCGTGGCATAGACTTTCCGGCCCCGGAAGGCTTGCAGAGCATCACCGGTGCGGGGGTTACGGCACGTGTGGACGGGCGGGAGGTCGCCATCGTCAGCCCTAGTCATCTTCGGCGGCAAGGCCGACCCGTGACCGACCCGCGCCTTGCCCTGCTGGAGGAGGCAGGCAAGACCGTCGTGGTGCTGGAGGTTGGCGGCCAGCCCTATGCGTTGCTGGCTTTGGCAGACATCGTGCGCGCGGAATCGCGTGATGTCGTGGCACGTCTCAAGGCCAGAGGTGTCAGGTCCATCATGATGACGGGAGACGCGGAGGGGGTCGCGAAATCGGTCGCTGCAGAACTCGGCCTCGATGAATATTTCGCACAGGTCCTCCCGGATCAGAAAGCGGCCCGCGTGAAAGAACTTCGCGCCCGGGGTCTGAAGGTCGCAATGGTTGGAGACGGGGTGAACGACGCGCCGGCGCTCGTCGAAGCCGATCTTGGAATTGCCATTGGTGCGGGGACGGATGTCGCCGTGGAATCCGCCGACGTGGTCCTGGTGCGTTCTGACCCACGGGATGTGGAGGCCATTCTTGGCCTGTCCCGAGCGACGTATTCGAAGATGGTGCAGAACCTGATCTGGGCGACCGGATACAACGCATTTGCCATTCCAATGGCTGCTGGCATCACGTTCGGCACCGGCTTCCTAATGACACCTGCAGTCGGCGCCGTATTCATGTCGGCATCGACCATTATTGTAGCGATCAATGCACAACTCCTGCGGCGATACAGATCGAACTAAGGCGATATTGAGCGCCTAGCAAGACCAAGCGTGCTTTTCAGTAAGCTGCTAGGGGAGGCGCGATCAATCCTGAATGGCCATGCAAGCCATGCCGAGCGGGAACCTGAAGCACGCTGCGGTGCGCTCTTTCAGCCCATGCCGTGAAGTCCGTGGAAGCCACCTGTAACTATCACGGGTACGACGATCACAGCGGCCAAAATGACGATCACGACGCGCTGCCAGAGTTTTCGGTGCCGCCAGCAGAGAAAGGCAGTGGCGAACAGAACCAGCCCAAGTTCCACCACGCCGATGATACCGCCGTAATAGTTCGGGTCCCAGTAGCTGACCGGACTGCGGAATACCCAGTCCGACACGGGCCAGAATTGGCGGCGGGCATCGTCATGATGGGTGACGAAGTCGGTGGCCGCATGCAAAAAGCCGGCTCCTGCAAAGGCGGTGAGAATGAGGTGAAGTCGCCAGTGTCCAAGAGCAAGAAGCAGGCCCCAGACGAAAAAGCTGTGATCAACGGCAAAGACGGCCTGCCATGAGTGCGAGTAGAAGAGGTCTCCAAAGACTTCATGCTGCGGAATTCCGACCAGGCGTGTCGAAAATAGGACCAACGCAAACATCGGAACATCAGGAGCGAGCCCGCCCAGTATGGCCGCTACCAGAGTGGACGGCACGACGGGCCGCGCAAAGACAGCGGCCCCGATCAGCATATGAGTTGGTGTGTTCATCGCATCAACAGACCGGAAATGGTTCGGCCTTCTCTTCTTCCGCAATCTGTCGGAGGAGGGAAAGGGGAACCGCACCGCTGAGCACGGTCCGTCCGATCACCAGACCTGGGGTGCCGATGAACCCGAAGAGATCGGCAAGTGCGCGTGTTCGGTCGAGTTCGGCCTGGACCCCGGCGGAGGACATGTCGATTAAGAGCTGCTCGACATCCAGATCAAGGGACTCCGCAACACGACGTACCGAGGCCTCTTCCGCAACCATCGGTGTCCGCATGAAGCGGCGGCGAAGCTCCTGTTGCTTGCCCTGACGTGCGGCGGCAACGGATGCCCGGGCGGCCAGCTCAGACGGCGGCCCGAAGATCGGAAGTTCGTGTTGCACGAGCCGGAATGTCGCTGGGTCCTCGGCCAGTAGGCTTTCAAGATCTCGCTCGAGAGCACGGCAGAACGGACAACGAAACTCGCTGAAGTAGGCGATGGGAACCTCAGAATTGGAGGCGCTGTTCCCAAATAAGGCCGGACATGGGTCGGTGCGCAGGGTCTCCATGCGCGCCCTGCGTGCTCCCGCTTCAGGTAGTGGCCCATCGAGACCGACAAGTGCGATGTTTGCCGTGGAGGTCTGACCGGGCAGCTCCAGTCGACGAAATGGCGGCACACCCTCGATGTCGACATAGGAAAGCCCGCGTCCGCCAAGCCGGTCCCAAGGCAAGGCCCGCAGTCCATAGATCACGGCAATGATGCCCCCCACTACAAAGAGATCACGACGCCGGATCGTCACAGGACTGTCACCGGTGTTCCGACGGGTACCTGCTCGTAGAGTTGGATCACATGGTCGTTCAGCATCCTGATGCAGCCGTTCGACACAGATTGTCCAATCGACCAGGGCTCTGTCGTGCCGTGAATCCGGTAGTACGTGTCGCGCCCGTCGCGGTACAGGTAGAGGGCTCGGGCGCCCAGTGGGTTGCCCGGTCCGCCCGGCACCCCATCGGCGAATTGGGCATAGCGATCGGGATTCCGGCGGATCATGTCGTTTGTCGGGCGCCATGACGGCCATTCGGCCTTTCGTTCGACGATTGCCGATCCCTTGAATGCCAGACCGGCCTTGCCGACGCCAACACCGTACCTGACGGCACGCTCGGAATCGAAAACATAATAGAGAAAGAAACTTCGCGGGAAGACCAGGATCTGACCGGGGGCATGTTGCTCTCGGACTCGGACCTCACGAGGTTGGAATTCGTCGGCCAGGACAAAGGGTTCTTCGGTATGGGCGCGAAGGACAGTTGGCATCGACAGGGTTGCGGCGGCTGCGCCGGTGAGAAAGGATCGACGGAAAATCATGCGAACTCCTGAGGGGAACGTGAAGGACGAGGGTTCACTCAGAAGAAGGTTCGCGGAGGTGGGCGTCGGGGGGCAAAGGCTCGGCTCGAAGCCGAGACCGGCGTGATCACGAACTGCGCGGACTTGGCAGACGGTGCCACCTCGAAAAATGACAAGGTGGCAGTTGCGACAAGCTGGCAGGAGGCATGGCCTGATTCGTCGCTGCAAAGGGCGTCCTGGTCCACAGCTGCGGTTTGAGCATGATCTGCATGCGCGCCGTGGGATGCGTGATCAGGAAGCGCCGCCCATAGAAGGGCGACGAGCAAGCAAAAACCGCACAAGATGTTCGCAAACTTACGCATGGTCGCAGAATAGCGCTCTTGGTGTATGGGAGAGGTGTTCACATCGAAGTGAGCAGAGAATTTCCCAACAAAATCGGCGAAAGCGCCACGGCTTCACCTCTTTGTGACCCCTGTACGACGCGAAGCGATTTGACCTTCCCACGTTGGAACCCGGCAAGAGCTACAAAAAAGAGGAGCAGACCATGCGATTCAGTCGACGACTTTTCGTTGCCGGAGCCCTTGCCGCGCCCTTCCTGACGGGCCGGGCAGCCTTCGCAACCGAGGATAACCAAGGGCCCGTCCGAAACAATATCTCGGCGTTCCGTACCCATGAGTGGCAGGACCACTTCGACTCGCTTGGGGTGGGGGTTATCATCTCTGACACCACAGCCAAGGTTCTCCAGCACTGGACGAGCGACGGTCAGATGTTTCTCTACCCCACTTCGGTTCCGCTGTCGGATGAACTGACCCGGCGGGGATATACCGAGGTCGTCGAGAAGCGGGAAAACCCGAGCTGGGCTCCGACACCCTCGATGCGGGAGCGCAACCCGGAGTGGCCAGCCTTTGTGCCAGGAGGCGATCCAACCAATCCGCTTGGCACCCGCGCCCTGTATCTCTCGTGGCAGTACTACCGAATTCATGGTACCCACGATACGCGCAAGATCGGTCGCCGCTCGTCGAACGGCTGTATCGGGCTTTACAATGAGCACATCGAAGAAGTGTTCAATCGCACGCCGGTCGGAACGAAAGTCAAGCTGATCTGAACAGATGAGAGCGACAGCATACCCATTGACCTTCCCGCAAAACCTGCTTGTACGCAGGTTGTTGCGTTTCGCGTCGATGTGGCTTCTGACTGTCGCTCTGGTCATGGGCTTGGTGTTGGCACAATCTGCAGAAGCAGCGTCTGGCAAAGAGCATCATTCCGGCCTCACCGTCGAGGCTGCAGATACTCCCGAACAGCAATCTTCGGTAACGCCTGCCTGTCATCCCGGCGTCACTTGCACAGCGTTCGTTTTGCCGGATGCTCTGGCAGCGATACAGCCCAAGGCCGTTCCTGCTGTGCTTCAGCCCGACGCTGAGCAGTCGCAACGCCGTTTTGGCGGCCCGGCCATCACACTTCCTCCCCCGCGAACCCTGACCTGACAGTCAGGCCGAACGATTGTTCGATGACCAGAAGAGCCGGTTTGAAAGACTTGCTCAGGTTCGACCCTTTCTCAGCCTGACTCCAGAATTCGTCCCAAGGTGCGACCCGCCTGACCGGCAGGGCGCAGCCAATGAGCAACAACAAAAAACCAAGGGCAGTCAGGCAGATGAAATCTCAATGGACTGGCGCGATCGCGCTTGCCGCTTCCGCCGTCGCGGCAGTGGCACTGGCACATACGGGGGCGACGGGCGTCGTCCTGGACCGAATGAACGGAATGACGGCAATGCGCGACACCATCGCGGAATTGGCACCGATGATGCAGGGCACCGTGCCCTACGACACCTTCATTGTGTCTGAAGGCGCCAGCGTCATTGCAAGTCATGCGGGCGGGACGATGCTGTCGCTCTTCCCTGAAAACAGCCTTGAAGGCGTCACCTATGCCAAGCCGGAAATCTGGGCCGATTGGCAGGAGTTCGCGGCCCTCTCCGAAGAGCTGAAGGCCTATGCTGATGCCTTGGCTGAAGCTGCCCCGAACGGCCTCGAGCCCGCGAGTTCGCCAGCAGACGAGATGGCTGGCATGGATCACTCGGGCATGGACATGACCGGAACATCGCAACCAACGGGCTTCACGGTCGCGGAATTGATGGGATACGGAGCGGCTTCGGAAAAGATCGCGGTGACACGAGGGACATCCGACCCGACAATTTTGGAGCTCGATCTGACGACACTGGCGGCGGACGACCTCTTCAACCGGATCAGCGCGACATGCTCTTCCTGTCATGCGCAGTTTCGTGCGGGCCGGAACTGACCATGCGAGGTTTGATCCGGCTTTCCTTTGTCTTCCCAGCCATCGTGGCAGGTATCGGTGCCGGGGTGTTGGCACTGTGGCCGATCGGGGAGGTCGAGCCCGCGAGCTTCCCTTCCGGCGATGCCGAACGTGGGGCCTATCTCGCGCGCGCAAGTGGCTGCGTGTCCTGCCATACCAGCTCAGCCGCCAAAGGACTGGCGCTCGCGGGAGGTGCGCCTCTTGACACGCCCTTCGGCACCTTCGTGCCACCGAACATCACACCGCATCGGGAGGCCGGGATCGGGCAATGGACTGTGCAGGATTTCGCCAAGGCCGTGCGCCAAGGGGTGTCGCCCGACGGCGACCCCTACTACCCGGTTTTCACCTACTCTTTCTACGCCGGTTTTACCGATCAGGACATTGCCGACCTCTGGGAGGCGTTCCGCACCGTCCCGGCTGTTGGCGTTGCAGCCCCACCCCACGACGTCGGCTTTCCCTTCAGTTTCAGATCGGGACTGAAACTCTGGCGCGCGGCCTACCTTGATACGCCCGAGACGGACGCACTTATGGGCACGTCTTCCCCGTGGAACCGCGGACGGCAACTGGTCGAGGGGGCTGCACATTGCGCTGCCTGTCACACGGGCCGGACCCTGGCAGGGGGCCTTGATGACGGTGCCCGCTTTGCCGGGAACGATAGCCTTCCAGGGGGCAGCAAAGCACCGCCAATTCTGAGCGACGTTCTCCTCGCAAAAGGTTGGGGCGTTGCGGACCTGGCTTACGCGCTTCAGTCGGGGATTCTGCCCAACGGGGATGCTTTCGGCGGCAGCATGGCCGAGGTCGTCGCTGAGGGCACGTCTTTCCTGAGCGCTGCCGACCGCGAGGCCATTGCCACCTATCTCCTCGACCCCGAAGGCACGGGCGACATTCCTGCGCCCGCACCGACGCCGATCGAGACCCCGATGGCTGGAATGGATCATTCACAGATGGATATGGGAAATGGGAACTAGAGCGCTTGCCCTCATTCTCGCCTTGGGCGTTGCCGTCTTCGTCGGTGTCTTCATCTGGACGACCGTCTGGACCCTCGATCCGCGCGACACGATCTCCGCTGATCCATCGGTGACAGCCGAAGTGTCTGAAGCGTTTTCGGACGGACGGATGGACGTCCAGGTCTATGCGCTCGGTGGTCGTGACGTTCGGGTCGAAATCCAGTTCATGCCCGATACTGACGCCGGCGCAGCTGCCGGCATGCGGCCAGTTGTGAACTTTGCGATGGTCGACATGCACATGGACGGCATAGCGCCGCCGCTTCAGCTGGTCGAGGCAGGCGTCTGGCGCGCCGACGTGGAGCTGCCGATGGCCGGTCGTTGGGTCGTCAGTGTGGGCTTTGGTGAAGAGTTTGCAGAGGTCGAGTTTGATGCGCGATAACCCGGGTCCGGCAACTTTTCTGAATGATGACAGCCTTCGCCGCAACCTGCGCGGCCTGGCTGTTGGCATCACCCTGTTTGTGGTCCTCGGCACGGTCACTGCCGTATGGGCGAACCCGCTTTTTGTCCGGATGACTCCAGTCGGGCCTTGGGAGTTCGTCGCGACCGTTCTGACGGCCTTCCTCGGAGGTGTGACAGCGGCGATGTGGGTCCCTCAGTGCAACTTGCGCGCTTCCGGGACGGGTGGGCTTGCCAGCTTTCTCGGAATCGCCTGCCCAACCTGCAACAAGGTGCTCATGCTGGTCTTCGGTGGACCCGCGCTTCTTGCCTGGTTTGATCCGCTCCGGCCGTGGCTTGCGACTGCCGGGCTCTTCATCATGGGCATCGCCGCGTTGACAACGTGGCGCCGGTTTCGCGCTGTCCGCACTGGCAACAGGAACGTGCAGGGACCGCGGGGCCTTGATCGGGGTGACGTGAAATGAAGACAGTCACGGTCCATGACCCAATGTTCCGACGGCTGAGCCGGAATGTGCTTCTGCGGCACGGGCTGATGGCCCTCCTCTCTGCTGGCCTCGTTCTGATTTTTGCGGCCATCCATGGCGAGTGGAGTCCGATGCACCGCTGGAACCGGGCACTTGCCGACGCCTCGCTGGTGCTGGTTGCGCTTTCGATGGGCCTGGGGCCTCTGGCCCGGCTCCTCAGACCCGCAGTGTTGGTGCTGACCTACCGCCGCGAGTCGGGGATCTACGGCTGCCTTCTGGCGCTTGCGCATGCTGGAATCATTCTTGTCGGCTGGGTCGAATGGGACCTGATGCGGCTCTTCGGCTTCGAATGGAATCCCGAACTCCTCAGCTATGTCATGTTTCAACATGGCTTTGGTCTGGCCAACGCAATCGGGATCGCCGCCTTGCTCCTCGCGATCCTCCTGGCCTCAACCTCAAGCGATGTCGCAATGCGCCGCCTGGGCGTTTCCGGCTGGAAGTTTCTGCAAATGGGTGTCCTGCCGCTCTGGTGGCTGTCTGTAGCGCATGTCGCCTACTTCCTGTTCATGCACTTCCTCAGCTTTCACCGGGCGACGCCCGAGCCTAACCCCCTGCAGTATTGGTTCGTCGGACTGGTGGTCTTGGTCCTGGGACTGCGACTTGCCGCTTACCTGAAAACCATCGGCGGCAGACGCATACCGGAGTCTCAGGACGAGAGGGCCAAGCATGCGCCGATCTGAACGGGATCTTGCCAAGGCCGCACGGGTAACGACGCGTCGGTCGCTGTTGCTGGGCGGCATGATGACCTCGGTGGTCGGTGTGCTTGGTTTCCGGATGTGGCAACTGGGTGTACGCGATGCTGAGGAGTATTACCTTCTGGCCGAGGAAAACCGGATTAATTTGCGGCTGGTGCGCCCCGACCGGGGCCGCATCTTTGACCGCGCGGGCAAGATCGTCGCGGACAACGAGCACACCTACCGGATCACGCTCGTGAACGAGGAGGCCCGGGACGTCGATGACGTCCTTGCGAAACTGCAGCGGCTTCTTGGTCTGACGAGCGAGGATATCGACCGGATTCGGGAGCAACTTGACCGCGTTCGGGGCTTTGTCCCGGTGACCGTTAAGGACAGGGTCACCTGGGAAGAGTTGTCAATCATCGCCTTGAACACCCCGGCTCTTCCGGGTGTCCACCCGGAGATGGTGCTGTCCCGGGTCTATCCCTTCGGGCCGGACTTTGCCCATCAGGTCGGCTATGTGGGACCCGTTAGCGACAGCGATCTCGCAACCAAGGACGGGGAGCCCGATCCGCTTTTGCGCTCGCCGGACTACCAGATCGGCAAGACGGCGCTTGAGCGGATCCACGAGCGCGCGCTGCGCGGTGAGCCGGGAGCTCAGCGGGTGGAGGTCAACGCCAGCGGCAGGACCATGCGCGAGCTGGCACTTGATCCGCCGACCCCCGGCTCGGACATGCAGATCACACTGGATCATCATTTGCAGAACTTCATGCGTGTGCGCCTCGAAGGACAAAGCGCGGCGGCAATCGTAATGGATGTCACGAACGGTGATCTCCTCGGCTGCACGTCTGCCCCTGCATTCGACCCGAACCTCTTCGTGCGGGGGATCTCGAGCAAGGACTACAGCGGACTGCGCGACAGCGAGTTTCGCCCTCTTGCCGACAAGACCGTTCAAGGGGCCTATCCGCCGGGGTCCACGATCAAGATGTCGAATGCGCTCGCGGCTCTGGAAAGCGGGGTCATGGATCCAGCAGAAACCGTGACCTGCAACGGGTACGTGGAAATCTCTGGTCGCAGGTTCCATTGCTGGAAAAGCGGCGGCCATGGGCGGGTCGACATGGTCGGTGCGTTGCGGCAGTCCTGCGACGTCTACTTCTACGAAGTTGCGCAACGGATCGGGATCGACGGCATCTTTGCGATGAATGACCGTCTTGGACTGGGCCAGAAATACGACCTTCCACTGTCGGGAATGGTTCACGGCAACAATCCCTCGCGCGCCTGGAAGCAAGAGCGCTACGGTCAGGATTGGTTGATTGGCGACACGATCAACGCGTCCATTGGCCAGGGCTTCACGTTGACCTCGCCAATTCAGCTAGCCACGATGACCGCGCGCCTGGCCTCAGGAACGGCAGTCCTCCCGCGTCTCGTGCGCCCGCTTGGTGGGGCCAGCCCGGGTGAACCTGCGCCTGCCTCACTTGGACTTTCGGCAGAAGCGCTTGCGATCGTGCGACAAGGGATGTTCGAGGTGTCGAACCACGAGCGCGGCACCGCATACGGGTCACGGATCGCGGATGTGACCAAAGCCATGGCCGGGAAGACCGGAACGAGCCAGGTGTTTTCGATCACAGCGGCCGAGCGCGCCGCCGGTGTCCGATCGCAGGACGAACTCCCATGGAACAGGCGGGACCATGGGCTGTTCGTGGCCTTCGCACCCTTTGATGCGCCTCGATATGCCGTGACTGTTGTAGTGGAGCATGGCGGCGGCGGCTCAACGGCGGCGGCACCGATCGCGCGCGACATCATGCTCTTTGCCCAACACGGCGGCCTGCCGCCCGAAGATGCCTATCCTACTGCGCAGCGGGCCCGAATTCGGGAGGATCTGGCTCAACTGTCCGAACGGATTCTCCCGCCGGATGGAGTGACACCGATCACCGTGAGCCGGACATGAAGGTCACCAAGCCAAGAGCTGGAAAATTCAGAGGGCCCGCAGTCGTCGCGTCCGCGGCCTTCTCTCTGCTGTGGGCGCCACAAGCGCACGCGTTCTTCCACAATAGCCCGGATCTCGAACAAGGTCGCGCCATCTATCGGGCGGAATGCGCGTCGTGCCACGGCGCCGATCTAGAAGGACATCCCGACTGGCGGTCGGCGAATGAGGACGGGACCTATCCCGCCCCGCCGCATGACGCGAACGGCCACACCTGGCATCACGGCGACATCATGCTGCGCGACTACATCAAACGCGGCGGGCAAGCGGTCCTTGACGAAATGGGCGTTGCCTTCACCTCCGGCATGCCGGCTTTCGGCGACCGTCTGACGGACGAGGATATCGAAGC
Organism: uncultured Paracoccaceae bacterium; assembly: GCA_958439195.1. GTDB lineage: Bacteria > Pseudomonadota > Alphaproteobacteria > Rhodobacterales > Rhodobacteraceae > Paragemmobacter. Next base: position 94,188 of record OY288150.1, on the reverse strand, counting down.
TGTTCTGGATTACATCAAATCGACTTGGCCCGACGGCATCCGCGCCACGCAAGCAGAGCGCAGCGCCACCGAGGCCCTCGCGCCATGATGCCTGGCCCGAACAATAGGCTATTGGTCCAAGTTTGGACTTGCCCCTCTAGTCACTTGAGGAAGCATCAACTCTCAAAGAATGTACGAAATGAAAGGTCCGCCCGATGCGAATGAAATCCCTGCTGCTAGCCAGTGTCTTCAGTTTCCAAGTTGCTTTACCGTCCTTCGCGCAGGAGGTCTCGGATGAACGCATCAAAGCTCTCGTGGCAGAGGCCCTGCGCGAAAACCCCGAACTGATCCTCGAGGCGCTCCAGGCCCTCGAAGAACGGCAAGCGGAAGCACAGGCAGCCACCGCAACCGCAGTATTGGCCAACGAGCGGGACACATTGGAACGTGACCCCAACGCACCGGTTCTAGGCAATCTGGAGGGCGATATCACGGTGGTCGAGTTCTTTGACTACAACTGCCCCTACTGCAAGCGCGCCATGCCGGAAGTCGACGCTCTTCTGGCCGAAGACGGCAACATCCGATTGGTGATGCGCGAATGGCCAATCCTCAGCGAGGGATCTGCCTTTGCCGCACGCGCCGCACTCGCATCCCGAAAGCAGGGCAAGTATGCTGAGCTCCACAACGCTCTGATGGGCATGCGTGGCAAGGTAGAAGCCGACACGGTGCTGCGTGTCGCCGGCGAAATCGGCTTGGACTTGGACAGACTCAAGGCAGACATGCAGGCGCCTGAGATCGACGAGCACATTGCAACCTCGATGCGTCTGGCTGAGGCGCTCGGATTCAACGGGACGCCATCCTTTGTCGTGGGCGATCAGTTGGTCCCGGGTTTTGTTGAAAAGGCGCAGCTTTCCGAAATCGTGACTTCTGTTCGGGCATCAGAATGAGTGGTTCGAAACGACGCGCTTCGGAATGCACCCGTTGCACCGCCTTCTCTGCTCGCAGGACGATCCCGGCCGTCCCGGCCCTCGCGGCGGTACTCTGGATCGCTCTGTCTGGAATTGCGGCAGCGCATTCGTTCACCGCAGGAATTCTCGTCGTCGGTGAGAATGTTGAGCAAGACCTTGCGGAGGCTGTCCGAGGATTCCTACTGGCTTCCGACGAGCGGGACGGGCACCCAAACGAAACCTCTGACGGGCATCTGGGCGGCGTCGACGTGCAGGTTCTTCCGCTTCCGGCGGAAGCCACCGGACTGGTCCAGGAGTTGACTGGCTCACCAGACGAGCCGGCTGATGTCGTCGTAGTCCTTGGACTGAAGCCGGCCGCCGACGACGCGGCGAGCAAGTACAGCCGTGCAAGCACCGTTCTGGTGCAAGCACTCCTTGCGGAGGGCTGGAATGGTGATGACCGCATGGAAGGTTTCATTGCACGCTACCGGCTCGCCTACGGCAAAGAGCCCGGTCTTTTGGCCGCCTCAGCCTATCACGCGGCGCGCAGGTTGGACATCGCGATCAGACCGCTTGACGGGGCGGGGCCGCGGGATGAGCTTCTGGAAGCCTGGCAAGCATCCGAGGTCGGCTTGCCAAGATGATCCTGTGGTGTCTGGCGCGGCGTGTACCGGGTGGGGATCTCACGCCGCCGGATAGCTGGTGAAGACCGTACTGCTTCCGTCCTGACCGACCAGGACCACGTCATAAGCCTGACGCTCTGTCTCTGGTCCCATTCCCGGTGAGCCGAATGGCATGCCCGGAACGGAAAGTCCTACCGCCAAGGGGCGTTCGGCCATCAGCCTGCGGATATCCGCTGCTGGAACGTGCCCTTCGATGGTGTAGTCGCCGATGGTCGCCGTGTGGCAGGACGACAGGTTCTCCGGGATGCCGCGCTCCCGCTTGTAGGCCGCGAGGTCTTCGACACTGCGCTCTTCAAAGCTGACGTTGAAGCCGTTTTCGCGCAGGTGGCCGATCCAAGCGTTGCAGCAGGGGCAGCCAGGGTCCTTCACCACATGGATCCGTTCGTCCCCTTCGGCCAGCAAAGGCACAGTGCTCATGGCAAGGATGGCCGGTCCGACAAGAAGGAGAGTTCGGCGCGCAAGGATCATCATATGCCCCATTTTATGTGTCTTTGCAAAATACTGCCAAAGGCCGGGCGTGGCGAGCGTAGTATGGCTCCCAATAGGCTTGATCACTAAGAAACTACTGAAGACGCGCGTCCCCGGCCTGCACCAGAAGGACGCCGTGATTCTCATCTGCGTCATCGTCCGTAACCCGGCGGGTCTGAACGCCCTGCAAATCTGCGAAACCTTCCATCATCCGTTTCGGAAACCAGGTCATTGGCAGGCTTTCGAAGCCGGGAACGCCGTCAAGTACGCGCGATATTGCAATTGTGCAGTTCGCCTTGGGCACCGCGCCGTACGCTTTGGCACGCGCCATGATCAGGTCCGCAACTTCTGGCGAAACCATGATCGTCTGCTCAACAACGTCGTAAGTTTCGCGGGCATGGTAGTCGATGTAGAAGTCGACCATCTTCGGCGTGATCCCGAAATGGACATCGTTGCGCTCCGGAAGCTTCGGATGTCGCCAGGTTCCCGCCGGATCGAAGAGGACACGCTCTGAGCCATTGATCAAAAGCCCGGCATGCGCACCGGTGCCGCTGCGGGTCGACAGGACGGTATAGAGCGTGACCGAGGTCGGGCCGACATGTTCATAGCGCGCCTCGGCCACGGCCTCATCAGGGGCCCAAATCGGTTCGGCGCCGCAGGCGGACAGAAACAGAGGTGCGAAAAGGGCGAAGAACAATCGTTTCATGGCGTGTCCCGTCAGATCATTGATAGTTTTCGCGACCTTCGTTCGGCTGCCAGTAAACTCTGCGCTATCAAGTCAACACGAAGGAAAACGCGGCAATTCTGCTGCAGTCGATGCTATGGCCATGTGGTCCAGACACCAAACTGTCAGATGACGGGACCAGACCACGCTGATACAAGCGAGAGCATGACCCGTTCGTCGTTTCCTATGCGTGCATTGATCCTCGCCGCCTATCTTCTGGCGGCGATCCTGCCGATGCTTGCCTTCGCGGATGGCCGGCAACAGTCTCAGGCAGACCATGAGCAAATGATGGCGATGGCTGGCCATGTCGCGCATATGTCATCCGCAGGCAGCCCGATTGACGATGCACAACGTCTGCTTTGCCAGCAACATTGTCTTTTTGCAGCCGCAGCTCTTCCCGCACTAAGCCCGGGCGTCGTCGCCATCGCGCGTTCGGTTAAAATCAACCTGAACAACGACCTGCTGGCCGCATCGCTGGCGCTCCCGCCACCTGGCCCACCTCCGAAACGCACGTTGATCTGACACTATGGTTCCGCTTTGTCGGGGCCTTCAGTCTTTTCACGTTGCGATACAGGAGAATTCGCATGATTACGCTCTCTCGCCGCGGCTTTCTGGCCGCTTCTGCGGCTACTGCCGCCTCACTTATGCTGGCTTCGCGCGCCCGTGCCCAATCAGCCCGCATATCGCTGACGGCGACGACCCGGACGCTCGATGTTCGGGGCAGGGCCGCCACCGTCTGGGGGCTGATGGACGGCAACGGCCGGTCTGGATTGGTCCTGGACCCGGGTCAGGCATTCGCCGTCGATCTGACGAACACTTTGGTTGAGCCGACCATCATCCATTGGCACGGACAGATCCCGCCAAACGCTCAAGACGGCGTGCCGGACATGCCCATGACCACGCTGCAACCGGGCGAAAGCCGCGCCTATGACTTTGCCGCGCGCCCGGGTACCCATTGGATGCATGCGCATATCCCCGCGCATGAGATGCTGCTGCTGGCCGCGCCTTTGATCGTGCGGCGACCCGAGGACGTTGCGGCCGATCGGCAGGACGTGACGCTGTTCCTGCACGACTTTTCGTTCAAGCCGCCTGCGGAGGTGCTGGCAGAGATTACGGGTGGCGCGTCAATGGCCGGCATGGACCATGGCCAGATGGCGCAAGGAGGAATGGACCACTCTGGCATGAACATGGGCGCAGTGGGTCAGGGAGACATGATGTCCATGCCGGGCATGGACGGCATGGCTATGGACCTGAACGACTACAACTTTGATGCCTACCTTGCCAATGACCGGACGCTGGACTACCCCGAAGTCGTCCAAGTGGACAAAGGCAGCAAGGTCCTTGTTCGGGTGATCAACGCGGCCGCCGCGACGGTGTTCTGGATCGACACCGGCGCGCTAACCGGGCGGCTGGTCGCCGTGGACGGCGAGCCGGTGCAGCCTCTTCCTGGCAGCCGATTCGGAATCGCGATGGGTCAACGGCTCGACATCGAGCTTGATGTTCCGGCCGAAGGCGGGGCATTCCCGGTCCTCGCCTTGCGCGAGGGTGCAAGAGAGCGGACGGGTCTCGTCCTTGCGACGCCGGGGGCCACGGTGACGAAGGTCGCCGACATGTCCGACGCCGACCATCCTGCCTTCAGCGCCGATCTGACGCAGGAAGCGGTCCTGCGCGCCGTCACCCCACTGCCAGAGCGCGCGGCATCGTCGCAGCCGATGTTGATGCTGGGCGGTTCGATGATGCCCTATGTCTGGACCATCAACGGGCAGACCTGGGGCAAACATTCCCCGGTGACCGCGAAAACCGGCGAGCGTGTCGAGATCATGTTCCACAACATGTCAATGATGGCACATCCCATGCACCTGCATGGCCACGCTTTCCAGGTGGTCGGCGTGGGCCAGACCCGGATCGCGGGTGCTGTTCGTGACACCGTTCATGTGCCGCCGATGGGGATGGTGACGGTCGCGGTGGATGCGGGTGAAGCGGCGCGGTGGATGCTGCATTGCCATCACATGCCGCATCTCTCGACAGGCATGATGACTGAGTTCGCGGTTTCGGCCTGACGACGATCCGGGCCCGCAGATTGCCTGCGGGTCCGACCTTCCGCGAAGGGAAAAGCCAATGCCTGTTCAGATGGGTCGTCGACCTCTCCTTGTCGGTCTTGTAGCGGGCTTCATTGCGGGGCCCGCCCAGGCGCGGCCGCCTTTCCGGCTGCGAAAGGACCCGCAGCCTCTGCTTTCCCCGCCTATCCAGGATGAAGCAGGAACCACCAGGGTTCTTGGGGACTTTGCCGGGCGTGTGATCCTTCTGAACATCTGGGCGACGTGGTGCCCGCCCTGCCGGGAAGAGATGCCGGCACTCGACCGTTTGGAAGGGCTGCTTGGAGGCCCGGATTTTGCGGTGCTACCCCTTTGCATCGACGAGGGCGGGATCGAAAGGGGCCGAGGTTTCTATGATGAGATCGGGCTTGTAAACCTACCGCTCTACTGGGCGGAACCGCTGCGGGTTCAACTGGCTTTGGCCTTCATCGGACTGCCGACGACGCTTCTGATCGACCGCGAGACGCGTGAAATCGGGCGGCTTCAGGGCCCCTTCGACTGGGGAAGCGACGAGGCTGTCCGTCAGATATCGGATCTGCTTTGATCGGTCGCCATTCCCTTGATTAAATCCCTGCCTAGCCCGTTGGGTTCGAAGATGGACAGATCAGGCTGCCTGATAGCTCGTGAAGATCTCGAGACTTCCATCCCGGCCAACCAGCAGGACGTCATAGGCGTCCCGACTGTCTTCTGATCCCATGCCGGGGGAGCCGTAAGGCATGCCGGGCACGGCAAGACCAACTGCATCAGGACGCTCGTCCAGGAGCCTTCGGATGTCCGCAGCCGGGACATGGCCTTCGAGAGCATAGCCGTCAACGGTCCCCGTGTGGCAGGAAAATGCCTTTGCTGGAATGCCCTGGTCCATCTTGAAGCGGATCAGCAACGTTCCCATCGACACCTCATCCGTAACCGTGAAGCCTTGCTCCCGCAGATAGTCGACCCATGCTTCACAGCACTCGCAGCCACGCCCCTTGACGACATGGATTGGCGGTTCTTCCTCTGCCTGAGCTTTGGCGGCAGGGGTTACGGCAAAGGCTGTTGCTGCAAGGATGACCTCGCGGCGGCCGATACGAAATTCCGTCATCCGCGTTCTCCGTCAGTTCCTGAAATGAAGCCAGTTTCGCTGCGCCAAGTGGCGAGCGCATTGAGATCATCTGCCGAAGCGATCTCCTGTTCCGGCAAGGCGTCCTGGTCCTTAGGGTCGACCGGTCTGCCGTCAACACGGACTTCGTAGTGAAGGTTGGGGCCGCTCACGAGACCTGTCGCCCCGACCGCGCCAATCTCGTCTCCAGCCTTGACACGCATCCCCTCGCGAACGCCTTCGGCAATTTCGGAAAGATGTGCATAGCGCGTGACGACCCCGCCGCCGTGATCGATGTCGATCGTGGTGCCATAGCCACGGATCGTACCCGCAAAGGTCACCCGCCCGGCGCCGGTCGCCGAGACTTCGGTTCCCACGGGTGCCGCGTAATCAATCCCGGTATGCATGCGAACCCCACCCAACACGGGATGGTTCCGGCGCCCAAAGACGGACGACAGTCGTGCACCAAGGATGGGTGCCGCTGAACGCTGCACGGCTTCGCCATCTTCAAAGACGATGATCGGGCCGGCGGCTTCGGTCGCAACGAGTTCGAGGACGCGATCAGTAAGCTCCAGCCGAGCGTAACTCAGGCGCGGCTCTCCCGCGATGGTGCCATCGGGAAGCTGATCTTCCTGCCAGACCAGCGCGAAGGTCTCTCCACCTTTGAGGTCGCGCCTGAAATCGACCTGGCCCGCAAGAAGTGCGGTTAGGTCAACCGCAAAGCGTTCCGGTGCATTTCGGGCCGTCAAGGCGTCGTAAAGGGTTCCGTTGAGGGTCAAGGTCTCACTCCGGTGCATCACACGAACCGGTGGGTCAAGCCGTTGTGCTGCTATCAGCCCGTCGAAGGTGAGAGCAATTTCCACTCCATCTTCCACGAACAATGAAAGGCGTGTCAGCGATGCCGGATCAGCGGACGCCGCAGTCCATTCGATCCGGTGGCCAGGTCGCAGGTCCGTCAGATCATACACTCCCGAGAGTGCCAGTGCGGCTTCTGCCCGGATCGTCGGGGGGACTCCAGCGTGTCCAAGGACACTGTCCAAAGTGTCACCGGCGGCGATTATCGCTTCGAATGCCATCGGCAAATGCGCCGTCGGAGGATCTGCCACTGCCTGGAGCGGGGCGAGAGATGCGACAGCAAGGATCAGAAATGCAGAGCGGATCATCTGGCAGAATGACCTTTCAACTGAGGGTTCGGCGGATTTTGGGAACGGCGAAGCGCCGGTCTTCATGGAAGTCGATGATGCTGGCAAAGCGCCCATCGGGGTGGAACAGGAACACACCGGCGGTGTGGTCCATCGTGTAGTCGCCGCCATCCTTGTCGACACGGCGATAGGTTACGCGAAAATCTGCGGCCGCCTTTGCCACCTCGTCGGCGGGACCCGTCAACCCGATGATGCGTGGGTCGAAGCTGCTGACGTAGTCCGCAAGGACAGCGGGCGTGTCGCGTTCCGGATCGACCGAAATCAGCGCCACGATCAAACGGTTCGCGTCGGCTCCCAGATCCTCGAGCCAGAGCGATATGTCGCTCAATGTGGTCGGGCAGACGTCGGGGCACCAGGTGAAGCCGAAGAACACCATGACCGGGTGACCGGCCCAGTCTGTGGGTCGAACGGACTGATCCCGGTGGTCGGTCAATGCCCAGGACATCTCGCCGATGGGCAAGGGCAGGACCTCGCTGAGAGCTGGCCTATTGCGCGTGCGATAAGCCCCGACGCCCAGCATGAAGGCGACGGCTCCGATGGCCCCTCCAGCGCCGAGGATTATTGCCCTGCGTCGGCGCAATCCGGACCCTCCGCGCGCAACGAAAGGACATCGACATTCACCGTGACCTCTCCGGCCTTTTCAAAGGTGAGGGTGACCGAAAAGCTGTCGCCTTCCTTCAGGGCTGTCGTCAGACCCATCAGCATGCCGTGGTATCCGCCAGGCGAAAGCTGCACGCTCTGGCCGGCCGGCACAGGGATGGACATCGCATGCGGCATTGATGCGATGCCGTCCTGAACGACAGTCTCATGCAGCATCGGCATACCAGCTGCAGGCGTCGCGATGCCAACCAGCGCGTCGTCGGTCGATCCGGTGTTCGTGATCTCCACATAGAAGACGCCGGGACGCCCCGCGCCAATCGTCGCCTTGGACCAGGCGTGCTCGACGGTCAAATCGCCGATGGTCACGGTCTCACATGCCATGGCGGCTGGCGCGGACAGGGTCAGAGATGCGGCAAGAAGGAAGTGTTTCATGGGTCAAAGTCTCGATTGAAGGTCGGAAAGGATTTCGGCCGCCGGTGTGCCGTAGGTGAATTGACGCAGCCACGCGCCATCTGGGCTGAGCAGATAGAGGCCAGGACTGTGCGCCATCGTGTAGCCGTCCGGCGAAGAGGTGTCGTCCTCCCGCTCGTAGAAAATCTTGAAGCTTGCGGCCGCAGCCTGGGTTTCGGCCTCGCTGCCGGCCAGACCGAGGATCGCTGGATGAAAGGCTTTGGTGTAATCAGCCAGCCCAAGCCGTCTGTCCCGTTCAGGATCGATCGAGATGAAGATCGGCTGCACCGATCCCGCGTCCGATCCGAGGTCATACATGACTTGCGCGACTTCGGAGAGCGTGGTCGGACAGACATCCGGGCAGCTTGTAAAGCCGAAGAACACCAACAGGAACTTTCCGCGGAATTCGTCCGTCGTACGGATACGACCTTCGCTGTCTGCAAGTGCGAAGGTGGGCGTGAAAGCCGATGCTGCAGCTGCGGTGTCCTCCGTTGCAGGCCACCACCGCACTGCCGCAAAAGCGACGACCGCCGCCGTGGCGGCGACCCAAAGGATGATCTGAAAAGAACGTAGACGCATGAACAGTCCAGACGATGAGAACAGCGCGCGGTCTAGAACCTCGAGCAACTAGAGGTTCAACCGACAAAAAGGTGAGGAGTGCAGCACCGGCGAGGTTTCGCCGATCAGGCCGCCCCAAGAAACCTGGCGAGGGCTATGCCGAGGAGGGTGCCGAACAGCCCGAAGGCGATGGCAAAGCCTGCGCCGTACTGCAGTCGGTCGAGCGTCTTGCCGCCGCGCTTTCGGGCGACATAGTAGCCCCACAGGAAGCCGACTATCCCGAAGACCGGTCCGATCATGTCAGTTTTCCTTTCTTGACGACCTTTGCCGCCTAACCCAGAAGCCGAAGACGCCCCAAAAGCCGAGCACAAGGAGAAGCACTGTCCAGTCGCCAAATCGGGCGTAAAGGGTCGGCGGTAGCGGCTTCGGCAAGCGCATGTCGATAAGACCAGCTGTCTCAATGTCCAGCATGGCCAGTGTCCTGCCATTGGCGTCTACCACTGCTGAGATGCCCGTATTTGCGGCCCGAACGAGAGGAAGTCCCTCTTCGATGGCCCGCATCCGGGCTGAAGCCAGATGTTGCTTTGGACCAATGGAGCGACCGAACCAGGCGTCATTGGTCGCGTTGAAAATCCAGTCAGGGCGGATGGCATCATCGACCACATGCCCGGGAAAGATGATCTCGTAGCAGATCGCGATGCCCGCATAGGGATGTGGGCCAAATGCAAGGGTCCGGGGACCCGGACCGGGGAGGAAATCACCCAGAGATTCGACCAATCGCTGGAACGGCAGGACACTCCGCCACGGCACGTATTCACCAAAGGGCACAAGGTGATGCTTGGCGTAGCGCGTCAGGACGGAGCCATCCGGCGCGATGGCGAGCACAGAGTTTCGGTACACTGTTTCGTTAGAGGTAACCTCCCGCTCAGGACTGCCCGCCAACAAGACGGCGGTCTTCGGCAAGAGCCACCCAAGCATGATACGGGCCCCAGTATCTTCGGCGAGAAACCCCGGCCATGCGGTTTCGCGCCAAAGCAGGATATCGTAGTCGCCCGGGCGCGCAGAAAGAGCCAGGAGCCGAAGGATGTTGGCTTTCCGGGATCCTTCATCCCACTTGGCGCTTTGCGCGATGTTCGGTTGCACGACGCGGATTTGAGCGCCGCGCTCCGACGGGGGATCGGACAAGGTCAGGCGCGCAAAACCGAAACCAGCGACGGTGACCGCAATCGCAGCGGCGCTGGCGAAACGGATGATCTGCAACCTGCGGTCGGGCGTGCGGAAAGCCAGCCCTACCAGTGCTGAACAAAGCACCAACAGGAACCCCAGCCCATAGCTGCCGACCAGGGAGGCCATTTGCGCGAAAGGCAACCAGTCGGCCAGCGTGTAGGCGGCAAGGTTCCAGGGAAACCCCGTCAGAACGTGCCCGCGCAGCCATTCAAAGCCGGTCCAGCTTGTCGCGAGCGAAAGGGCCAGCGGCAATCCGGCGCGGTCCATTCGGGCGGCAAGGGCACAGGCGACAGCCGGAAACACTGCCAGCAGTGCCGCAAGACCGAGCACGGCAGGCAAGGCCAACCATCCGAACCGGTCCGCCTCGACCTGAAAACTTTCGGTGATCCAGAAAAGGCCGGGCACGAATTGGCCCAAGCCAAACAGATATCCCAGTCGAAACGCGATAGGCCACGACGTGCCACGCAACATAATTACCAGCACTGCGAAGGCGATCAGCGCAAAGGGCAGGATCGAATATGGTGGCAAGGCCAAAACAAGTACGGCGCCAGCGGCCAGGGCCATGCCCAAGCTGGGCAGACCTTGAATCAGCTTTCCGCCGGAACGGGGATGAGCGTCTGAAGTGATCAATCCTGCGAAAGCCCCGTCTTGCGAGGCGAGGGCTAATTGCTCTAGCTACTTGAGGTGCAAGGTATGCGTTGCCAGATCACGGCAATGTCAGAGTGCCGAGACCTGTTGGTCGACTTCCATGGGCCGATCCGCAGCCTCACAATGAACGGCGCCGTGCTTGTCGCTCTTCCGGCCTAAACCGTGCGCTGTTGACGGCTCTTTGATTTGTCCCGGAGGCAATAGGACGATACTGCCCATTCCGAAACGTAGGTGAAGGAGTGATCCATGGCCGAGGAACGGATCGGGCGACGGGCTTTGATGGGCGGAGCAGTCGGGATGGCGGGTCTTGCGGCCCTACCAGCTTTGGCGCAGGACGGCACGACCGAGTTTCAGGCTCCTGTATCCGGCACCGTACGGAACAACGTGTCCAGTTTCCGGATGCCTCAGTGGCAGGACTATTTTGAGAATACTAAGGGTGGTGCAATTCTGTCGGACACCAAGTCACGCGCACTGCATTACTGGTCAGAGGATCAGTCGATCTACCGGCTCTATCCCTCGTCAGTCCCTCTGTCCGAGGAACTGACACGGCTCGGGCGGACCGAGATTGTCCGCAAGGCTGTGAACCCACCGTGGCGTCCGACGGAATCCATGCTCGAGCGCAACCCGGACTGGCCGAAGATGGTCGAGGGCGGAGCCAAGGACAATCCGCTTGGTGTTCGCGGAATGTATTTGTCCTGGCCTGCCTATTTGATCCACGGCACCCATGATACCCGCAAGATCGGTCGCAGATCATCGAATGGCTGCATCGGTCTCTACAATGAGCATGTCATTGAACTCTACGATTTGGCGCAGGTCGGCACTCAGGTGCTGCTGATCTGATTTCGCTGCACGGCCACACCCTTGAACTTCAAGCAGGACGTCGTGACTGGTTGCACCTTCCGTATCCGAATGGAAGTGGCTGGGGTCAGCTCAGCAGAACGGTCGACAGCAGGTTCACGTTCAGCACGATGATCACGGCGGCGATCAGCCAGCACAGGCCCGTCAGCCAGCGGGGTGCGACCAGTTCGCCCATCTTTGCGCGGCTGGCGGTGAACATGACCAACGGCACGATGGCGAATGGCAGCTGGAACGAAAGCACCACCTGGCTCAGGATCAAAAGCTCCCCAACGCCTCCGCTGCCGTAAAGCAGGATCACGAAGATCGCCGGGATGATGGCAAGGCCCCGGGTGATCAAGCGTCGCGCCCAAGGGGCGATGCGCAGGTTGATGAAACCTTCCATCACGATCTGTCCGGCCATGGTGGCGGTGACAGTAGAGTTCAGCCCCGCGCAGAGGAGTGCCACACCGAACAGGACCGGCGCGAGCGACGAGCCGAGCAAGGGCTCCAGCAACAGATGCGCCTTGTCAATTTCGGCTACGTCGTTTTGCCCCACGGTGTAGAAGGCAGCAGCGGCCAGGATCAGGATCGATGCATTGATCGTCAGCGCGAACATCAGTGCGATGGTGCTGTCCCAAGTCGCCAACCTCAGCGCCTCGCGCTTCGAGGGCAGATCAAGCCCGAAGGCGCGAGTCTGCACGATCCCCGAATGCAGGTATAGGTTATGCGGCATTACCGTCGCCCCGATAATGCCAAGAGCGAGGTAGAGCATCGTCGGGTTGTTGAAAATCTCGCGGCTTGGGGCAAAGCCTGCGATGACCTCGCCCCAGACTGGGTCGGCCTGAGCAATCAACACGACAAAACAGGCCGCGATCAGCGCCATCAGCGAGATGATCAGCGCCTCGATCCAGCGGAACCCCTTGTTCTGCAGCCACAGGATCAGGAACACGTCGGCGGCTGTGATGAAGATGCCGATCTCGAGCGGGATGCCGAAGAGCAGGTTGAGGCCGATGGCCGTGCCGATCACCTCGGCCAGGTCTGTGGCGATGATGGCCAGTTCGGCAAAGATCCAGAGCGGGACGGACATCCATTTCGGGAAGGCATCGCGGCAGGCCTGCGCCAGATCACGGCCCGAGGCGACAGCCAGCCGCGCGCAGAGAGACTGCAGGAGGATCGCCATGATGTTCGACAACAGGGCGACGAAGAGCAGCGTGTAGCCGAAGGCCGCCCCACCCGCCAGCGAGGTCGCCCAGTTGCCGGGATCCATGTAGCCCACCGCCACCAGGTAGCCTGGGCCTATGAAGGCGAGGAACCGTCGGAAGCGGCTGGTGCCACCGTTTCCGACCGCGATGGTGCGGAAGACTTCGGAAAGGGAGGGGGTCTCGCTTTCCTGCCGCCAGGCATTGGTCGTCATGGCTCTTGGCACTCCCGGCTTGACCACGATCCCTACAAGACGTGGCACATAAAGTTAGACAATGCTAACATTCTGCCCCGCGCCTTTACTTGTCAATCCATCCCGTGCGACACTGAACGGATGACAGAGTTAGATCCTGAAACCCATGCCACGTCGGATGACCGGCCCGCGGACCTGCGCGCCGGGGCGTTTCAGGGTGTGCGCGAAGCCCGGCGCAATGAACTGGCCGAGGACTACGTCGAACTGATCGCCGAACTGATCCACGATCAGGGCGAGGCGCGCCCGGTGGACATCGCCGCCCGGCTTGGTGTGAAGGTGCCGACAGTGAGCAAGACGCTCGACCGTCTGGCGCGGGAGGGACTGATCACCCGCGCGAAGTATCGCTCGGTGTTTTTGACGGACACAGGCCGTGCGCTCGCGAAGGAATGTCGGCGGCGGCACGAGATCGTGCTACGCTTTCTCATCAGTCTGGGCCTTGATCCCGAGACAGCGGAACGCGATGCCGAAGGCATCGAGCACCATGTCAGCGAGCGAACGCTGGCCCTGTTTTCAGCCTTCGCTAACCGGTCCTGAAAGCCTTCAGCTATTCTCGACCGCGAACCGCACATCGGCGATGAGGCTGTCGGCGCTGAAATTCTCCAGCCGTTTGCCATTAAGGAAGAAGGTTGGCGTTTGGCGGATAGCCAAGGCTTCCACGTCGGCCGCATCCTGATTCAGGATACCAGTGATGCCCGGGAAGAACTGGTCCGTCTCGGCCTTTTCAAGATCGAGGCCTGCAGCCCCGGCAATCTCCCAGGCGACATCCATCTCGGGCGAGCCATGGACAGCCCAGCCTGGTTGCTGTTCCAGCAGCGCATCCAGCACCGGCTCGAACTTGTCTTGCATCCGCGCAGCCTCGAGGATGCGCACAGCCTCGTCCGAGCCTTCGTGGAAAACGGTGTAGCGCAGCACGACCCGGACCTGCGTCGGGAACTGCCGCCGGATTTCCTGCACCACTGGGTGGTATGCACGGCAGGCCTCGCAGGAGGGATCGAAGAATTCAACCAGTGTGACGGGGGCATCGGCGGGGCCGAAGCTAGGGGAGTAGTCACGGATCAAGAGGGCCTGATCCTCGGTTGGCGTGGCGGCGGCCGCCGCTTCTGCCTCGGCGTCGCGGCGCTGCTTCAGCACGAAGGCGCCACCCGCGAAGGCAGCAACACCAAGTGCGGAGGCTCCAAGGATAAGGGTGCGGCGGTTCATGTGCGGTGTCCTTTCGGCAGGATGAGACAGGCAAGGATCGCCGCAAAGGCGACCGCTGATAGATAGGGGATCGGCAGGCCAAGGATCATCTGCGCCTCACCGGTGCAGGAGGGACCATTTTCGGTGCAGGGCACGATTGGCGCGGGCAGAAGCCCTGCGTAAAGGCCCGAATGCCAGGCCGCAAGCGCCAGCCCGGCGAGGACCAACGGCAAGCCATAGGCGCGCGCCATGGCATCGCCCCGCCAGAGTGACAAGCCAAGGATCGGCACCAAGGGGAACATGGCGATGCGCTGATACCAGCAGAGCGTGCAGGGCATCTGGCCCAGCACCTCACCGATGAAAAGCGCGCCAAGGGTGGCCGCCAGCGCGATCAGGAAGGCGGCAGTCAGGGCAAGGTCGTCGCGCGACATGGATTGCGGATCAGCTTTGGTCAAGAACCGGCTCCTTGCGGCGGCGAAGGGGAAGCGAGGCGACAAGGATCAGGACCGCGCCCAAGGTGATGCAGATATCCGCAACGTTGAACGTGGGCCAGTGCCAGTCACGCCAATAGAAATCAAGGAAATCAGTCACGGAACCCTGCCGAAGCCGGTCGATGATGTTGCCAAGCGCCCCGCCCACCACCAGTGCAAAGCCTGCCCTTTCCAAAGCAGGTTGCGCCCGGAATGCCATGACGGCGAAGGCGATGGTCAGCGCGCCCGTCAGCGCCGCCATCAGGAGGGGCTTCCCTGCCATGAACCCGCCCATCATGCCAAAGCTCGCGCCCGAATTGAACCCGAGGGAAAGGTTGAAGCCGGGCAGGACCGGGACCGCAGTCCCCTGCGACAGCAGCGACAGCGCTGCGGTCTTGGTCAACTGGTCTGCCACCACTGCGGCAGCAATCAGCGAAATCAGCATCATCTTGGTCATTCTGCGGCCTTGCTCTTGATGCCGATCCAGCGGGGAACCGATGCGGTGTAGCGGTCATAGTCCGGCCCGATTGCCATGCGCAGGGCGGCCTCTTCGGACCGGACCTGCGTGCTGGCCGACCAGAGGAACAGGAGCGGGGCCAGCACTGTAGGGATCGCCGGAACCGCCAGGGTGACCCCCGCCAGCAGCGCCGCTTGCCCCACAAAGGTCGGGTTGCGGCTGAAGCGGTAAAGCCCGCCCGAGACCAGATCGCCCGTCTCGCCGCCCACCACGCCGACGCGCCAGGATGAACCCATCGACATCTGCGCGGCAAAGGCGACCATCGCGCCAAGACCTGCGACAAAGACCCCGGCCAGACCAAGGAGGACGGCGCGCCCCTCGGTCCAGAGCGGGTCGATCTTGTGGAACGTGGGCACGGCAAGCCAGAAAAGCGGCCCGAAGAAGGCGAGTGCAAAGGCCGCGCGGAAACCGATAGCCGCCAGCCGGTCGCGCCCAGTCGCACGGGCGAACAGCCAGACCGGCCGACCGGCTGCTTGTGCGGCGAGGGCGCTGCCCCAGAGGAACAGCGCGAGGTAGCCGAAGAGAAGGGCCAGCGCGGCCCAGCCAAACCCGGAGATCATCTGCTCAGCTCTCTCGTTCCGGATTGAACCGCAGCAGGCGCAGAGCGTTCAGCGTCACCAGCACGGTAGCACCCGTGTCAGCCAGGATCGCGATCCAAAGGCCGGTCAGACCGAACACTGAGGTCACAAGGAACACCGCCTTCAGGCCAAGCGCGATGGTGACGTTCTGGCGGATATTGGCCATCGCCGCGCGCGACAGACGGATCGTGGCCGGAATGTCGGTCACCCGGTCGCGCAGGATCGCTGCATCGGCGGTTTCCAGCGCTACATCGGTCCCAGATCCCATTGCCACGCCAACACTTGCCTGCTTCAGCGCGGGCGCATCATTGATGCCGTCGCCGATCATCATCACGCCGCCTTTACTTCCGATCTCGCGGATGTAGGCAAGCTTGTCCTCAGGCATCATGTCGGCCTCAAACTTCAGGCCGAGGCTTCCGGCAATCGCAGCGGCCGTGCGCGGGTTGTCGCCGGTCAGGATGACCGCAGTCACCCCCATCGCCGTCAACTGGCGCACCGCGTCCTTGGCATCCGCACGCGGCTCGTCCCGCATGGCGATCAGACCGAGCGGGGTCTTTTCGCGGAACACGGCGACCGCAGTCTTGCCGTCCTCCTCGAAGATCGTGGCTTGCCGCAGACCGATGCCCTCCATCCCGCCGTGCTCCATCGCGTAGCGGGGCGAGGACACCCATGCGGGTGCGTCGCCCACGGTTGCGACAACCCCTTTGCCCATCAGCGCCTTCGCGTCTTGCGACGGCAGCGCAGAAACGCCCGCCTCCTTGGCCTTGTTCAGGATCGCAATCGCAAGCGGGTGGCTCGACCCCATCTCGACCCCTGCCGCGACGGCCAGAAGCTCGGCTTCCGTGGTCGCCCCGAACGGCAACACATCCGTCACTTGCGGGCGGCCGTGCGTCAGCGTCCCGGTCTTGTCGAAGGTCACGACATCGACCTTCGACGCCGCCTCGATCACGGCACCACCCTTCATCAACAGCCCGCGCCGCGCCCCCGTGGACATAGCCGAGGCAATGGAGGCGGGGACTGAGATGACCAGTGCGCAAGGACAGCCGATGAGCAACAGGGCAAGGCCGCGATAGACCCAGGTGTCCCAGGGCTGGCCGAAGACCAGCGGTGGCACCACGATGACCAGCGCCGCGACGGCAACGATGGCAGGCATGTACCAGCGGCTGAACCGGTCGATGAAGCGTTCGGTCGGCGCGCGCGCCTCTTCGGCCTCTTCGACCAATCGGATGATGCGGGCGATGGTGTTGTCCTCGGGACCTTTGGTCACTTTGACCCGCAGCGCGGCCTCGGTGTTGATTGCGCCTGCAAAGACCGCATCCCCCGGCCCGCGCGTCTTGGGCACGCTTTCGCCGGTGACTGGGCTTTCATCCACACCCGAGGTGCCATCGGTGATCTCGCCATCGGCCGGAATCCGGTCGCCGGGGCGGACAAGCACGGTCTGGCCGACGCTCAGGCTTGCGGCTGGCACCTCGCGGGTGGTGGCGCCGGTGACCAGTTGTGCGGTCTTCGGGACAAGGTTCGCCAAGGCCCGGATCCCGTCGCGCGCCTTGCCTGCGGCTACGCCCTCCAGCACCTCGCCCACGGCGAACAGGAAGACGACCAGCGCCGCCTCCTCCGCCGCATTGATGAACAGCGCACCGATGGCGGCGATGGTCATCAGGCTTTCGATGGTAAAGGGTTGCCCCATCCGCAATGCCGCAAAGGCACGCTGCGCCACGGGGGCAACGCCGATCAGGCAGGCGGCGACAAAGGCCCATTTGCCGATTTCGGGCGCCAGATACTCGATGACCCAGGCGGCACCGAGCAACAGGGCAGTGAAGATGACCAGCTTGCCCTTGGCAGTCTGATACCAGCGCTTGCCCCGGTCAGCGGGGTCGTCATGGATATGGCCGGGGCTGCCGTGGCCGCTGTCGTCGCGCTTTGCGCTGGCCGCCTTCGGGCCGTGGTCGTGGTCGTGCCCGGCGTGATCATGGTCCTCGTGCGCCGCATGGTCGTGGTCATGGTCGTGCCCGTCATGGGCGCCAGGAAGCACAAAATCCTTTTTCGCGCCGGCAGCGCGCGGCTCAATCCTATAGCCAAGCGCCCGGACGGTCTTCTCGATCTTGTCCCGCCCAGTTTGCGCCTCATCCAGCGTCAGCCGCAGGCGCTCCGACATGATGCCAACCTCGACGCCGCTCACCCCCGGCAGGCGCGCCACCGCATCCTTGATCTTGGTCGCGCAGGAACCGCAGTCCATGCCCGTTACGGTCCAGTCACAGGATGTTTCGCGTGCAGCTTCCGACATCATCATTCCTCCTGCCGCAGTGCGGGCAGTTGCTTTCATCGATTCGGGAATCTAATGTCTCTAGCAACTATAGCTTCAAGAGGAATCTTATGCTGACCATCGGAAAACTGGGCGAGGCGGCTGGGGTGAAGGTGCCGACGATCCGCTACTACGAGCAGATCGGCCTCTTGCCCGAGGCTGAGCGCAGCGCGGGCAACCAGCGGCTCTACGGCCGCAAGGCGCAGGAGCGATTGGCGTTCATCCGCCACGCCCGCGACCTGGGCTTCACGCTGGAAGCGATCCGCGACCTGCTTAGCCTGTCAGACAAGCCCGACCAATCCTGCGCCGCCGCAGACGCCATCGCCAAGGCGCAGCTGGCCGAGGTTGAAAGCCGCATCGCACGCCTGATCGCGCTGAAGGCAGAGCTTGAGCGGATGGTAGTGCAATGCGCCGGTGGGAGAATCGCCGACTGCCGGGTCATCGAGGTGCTGGGCGATCACGCGCTTTGCGCGACCGACCACCGTCACCCCGAGGTCGAACCGGCCCATTGACCGGGCCGGACCATCCCCGGCCTAGGACTTCTGCGCAGGACCGCAAGCGCCCATTTCGCATTGTGCCCCTTCGGACAGGTCCGGCACCTGCATCCGCTGCCGCCTGCGTCTTTGGCTCAGCCAGACGGCTCCTCCGGACAGTGCCGCTAGGGCGATGCCGCCGCAAAGGATGACGTCAGGGCTTAACGCCGCAAGCCAGCCGCTGCCGATCCCCCCAGCGCCGACCAGGCCGGCAGTGGCCAGCACTGGCCAGACAACCGGCACGATCAACGGCGCGCAGCAGGCGGCGCAGGCGGCAACCGTTCCGGTGATGGCAAGTTTGCGCGAGACCATGGAGTCCTCCAATGTTGTAGCTTGCCATGGCGTAACACTTAAAGCTACTTTAAGAGCAAGATGAATTTTAAAGGTGGCAAGATGTCCTTGTCGATCGGCGCTGCGGCAGACAGGTCCGGCTGCAACCCGCCAACGATCCGCTATTACGAAAGCATCGGCCTTCTGGCTCCGCCCCGGCGCAGTGACGCGGGGCGCCGGACCTACGAGCCGCAAGAAGTGGCGCGGCTTGCCTTCATCCGACGGGCGCGGGATTTCGGGCTTGGCATTGCACAGGTCCGCGAGCTGTTGGATGCAGCCGAGGCTCCCGCAACCGCCTGCCTCGCTGCCCGGCCGGTGGTCGAAGATCATATTCGTGCGCTTCGCGCCAAGCGCGCGGAACTAAAGGCGCTAGAGGCGGCGCTGGCCTGGATCCTTGACCGCTGTGACAGCGGCTGCAGGGGCGGAACCCCAGGCTCCTGCGCTATCTTCGATGAATTCCATCTCCCGGGAGCTGGCCTAAAATGACGACGATCTTCATCTATTCGGCGGCTGCGCTGGCCGAAATCGTGGGCTGCTTCGCGGTCTGGGCGTGGATGCGACAAGGGGCCAGCGTGTTTTGGCTGGCTCCCGGTCTAGTCAGCCTTGCCCTGTTCGCCTGGCTTCTCACCCTCGCCCCGTCGGATTTTGCTGGGCGCGCCTATGCGGCCTATGGCGGCGTCTATATTGCTGCATCGCTTGTCTGGCTTTGGGCGGTGGAGAAGCAGCGACCTGACGCGTGGGACCTAAGCGGCGCTGTACTTTGCCTGATCGGGGCAGCGCTCATTTTGCTTGCGCCCAGAGGGGCGTGAACCTTGCCAAAGGAAGGCGTGTGCGGACCAAGGCAGCACTGATCGATGGTTAGTGACACGGTCAAACTCTTGCTGCCGTGCAGAGCGACGCTGCATTTGGTCTTCGGCAGTCTCCTCATCCGCATTTCCTTTCAACGTTGAATTTCACCAGCCATCACGGCCTTCCCATGCACAGCAAGGGTCGCAGCGAACCTAGTGCAGCGAAATTGCTGGATGACTTCGATGACACGGGCGTCATACGCGGCTTGCCCTATCAGCCGACACAGATCCGCCGCATGAAACAGCCTATTGGAACTTGGAGCGGCGCGAATCTGATCCGTCAGTTCCAATGCCTGCGGATCGACCACGAACGGTGGGATCGGTGCCGTGGTGGACAACGGAGTTGTGCTTGAAGGGTTGGTCCGCCACCGCCGCATGAAGCCCAGAAGAAACCCGGCTGGCACTGCCGCATTCCCGCGCGCCCGGTTGAAAGCCATGAAGCGCTCCCAGATGATCTGCGTATCGACGTTCCAGCAAGCGAGCGACACTTTCGCGGCCTTGATCAGATCGGCCCATGGCGTTCGGTAGACATTGGTTCCTGCGTCAATCGCAATCCTCCCTATAAAAATAGTTTTGTTCTTAGACTCTCTAGATAGTGATGTGTCGCGTGGGGATGACACGACATCTGGAGCGGCTTCGGCCTCAGTGTTTCCCCCGAACCGGAAGAGCCATGGCGCGAACTTGCCATTGGGCTTCCATCGGACCAGCCCCAAGCCGGACGCCGCAAGCTCGACCAAAAGCGCTGTCAGATGCTGCCGTGACACCCCCATTTTCTCGGCAAGATGCGCCAGCGTAAACGCGGCCGTTCCGCGTTCAAGCCCGTTGTAGCCATCCTTCCATGCGATGCCGTCGAGGATGATCGTCGCGAGCTTATGGGCCGCCGTCGAGAGTGGGGTTTCGGTAATGCGGCGCAGAATGGCGCCGGTCGTGAGTTCCATGACGTGTCGTTCCTTGGTTGGAAGACACCAGACCGTAAGGCGTGCAAATTTTCCTTCCGGCAAAGGCATTTGCCGGTTGAACGGGTCCAAAGCTCGCGCTAAATTCCCACTACCACGAGGAAATCAGTGCGGCGTCGGGCCTATGGTCTGGCGTCGTTTCTGTTTCTGGGGATCCGGTCTTGCGATAGTTTCGAGGGAGGGCGGTCGTTCAGGGCCTCAGTAGTGAACCTCTTCGTGTCCGTAGCTGCCTTCATAGTCGCGCCATTCGACGAAGACAGACCGGTGCCAATAAGAACGGCAGTCCGCCGGCACGGCGAGATCTGAGGCGGTCGGAACCGCAGAAACGCTGCTCCGGCGACGGCTGTAGTCGCCTTGAGCGCCATAGGTGCCCATGTAGACCGATCCCCAGCTGTTGCAGTCGCCGTCAGAGTTGCGTCGCTGCTGGTAGGTGATTTCAAACACGCGGATCGAGCGGACGAAGTCAAACGCCGGATCGGAGATGTCGACATCCGCCCGGTCTTGGACGAGCTGAAGCACCCACGGCGTTGCCGGGATTGAGACGAGCGGCTCACCGCGAACGCCGATGTCGAATAGGCGCTCGATCGGTTTCGCCTCACCACGGAAAGTCGCCCGCATCGGACAGTTCCAGATCTGCAGAGGCGGCTCGACTGGCCATGGGGTGATCCGGGCAATGAAGACGGTACGGGCGTGGGCGCATTCTGCCGAGGCTGGCCAGCCGCCAGCGAGGCAAAGAAGGATCGCGCAATCGACAGGGTAGGCGGCGGCGGGCGTCGCAAGAGAAAGGGACACGGCAGTCGCTGCCAGGGCGGCCGCAGCTCGTAGTCTTGTCATGGGAGTTTCCTTGTGAAGATGCCGGTAGGGGAAGGGCAGGAAGACCTGATCTGGCGCGATCAACCGTCTGGATCCTCGCCAAAAGCTTGGTAGTCGCGGATCGCACGGTTGATCTCTGCGGACACCTGCGCACGCGCAGCATCGAGACAGCGCAGATAGGTCTGCGCCTCATCGAAATAGGCCGTAAACTCCTGCCCGATCTCCATGCGATATTCCGTGCGCGTGGCAGCATCGGTCACCGGTGCAGGCGGGACCGGCGGCAAGCAATCCAGTGCCGTCGCACCCTGAGCGACCCCGCCGACAGGCATCGTGAGCAGGGCGGCAGCGACGAGGCAAGCGCGTCTGGAGAGGAAGATGGGCATGCACGGTCCAGAGATTTCAAAACATGTGCATGAATTGCAAAACACCGCTATTGACGCAATAGGATTCTACCGCTAGGTGAGCGCCATGTTGTGCGACGACATGTTTCTCATCAGCGCAACATGCACTATGTTCTGCCGTGAGCGTGTTGCTTTCGGAAGGTGCCAACCCATGAGGAACTTGACCCCGGTGATCTTGCAGGCCGGACTTAAGGAGGCCCTGACCGAAGGCGGCATCGTCGAAGCCCTCTGTGTCGAGGACGCAAAGAAGGTTCTCAATGTCTGGCAAGGCACCTGGCGCATCCAGTTGCGCCTTGGCGACCAGACAGCCCTTCTGGTGATCTCGCGCGGGCTCGAACCCAGGGAGTTCAAGACCGTCACCGGTCTGATCTCCTTCGCGGTCGAGTTGGGTCTGACCACGGTCCCCGTTCCTTTGAAGAAGGGCGAGAAGGCGACCTGGACTCATGACGCAGCGGTGGAGCCCATTCCCTGATCTGACCCTCGCAGGGCTGGCGCTTTGGCTAATCGCCGCACAAGGTGCCCTGGCCGAGGTCATAGATCTGGGGGCAGGGACAGAGGACCTGCGGGTTCGGGCAAGCGTTCTCGATTTTGGCAAAGAGCTTCCCAAGCGCGACGATCTGAACGGCGTCGAGTTCGCAGATGGTATTGAGGCCGATGCCGCTGACGAAGGTCTCGTTGTGCTTGCGTCCTCTGGCACGACCCCGAAGGGCAGGGGTCCGCGTGGCACAGCCGAAATCGAGGATCTCGTACTCGACGTCGGCGACGACTACCTCCGCCATCCAGGGCTGAAGGCGGCCGGTCTCTCCGGAACGGAATGGCTTGCGCTCTTTCGGGCCAATATTGCCGTGGAATCCGCCTTCAGTCCGGATGCGCGCTCATCGGTCGGTGCCATCGGCTTGGGTCAGCTGATGCCCGGAACCGCCGATCTCCTCGGCGTAGATCCCCATGATCCTGAAGACAACCTGCACGGCTCAGCCCGCTATCTCCTCGCCCAGCTTGAGGACTTCGGCGCCGCCGATCTTGCTCTCGCCGCCTACAACGCCGGTCCCGAAGCGGTCCGCGACTATGGCGGCATTCCCCCTTATGCCGAAACCGAGGGCCATGTAGCCAAGGTTCTGCGGCTGACCAACGCAACCCTCAGTTCGGAGTAATTCCCATGTTCCGCAATCTTTTTGGCGCGCGCTTGCCGCGCCTGGCTTTGCACACCCTTTTGCTGGCCCTGCTGTTGATTTCCACTGAGAACTGACCCGGGTTTTCCATCGAGATTTGACCCACCTTTGATTATGGATTTCGTGTCAGTCGTGGGTCAAGGACGGGTTTCACTCCTTCTTTTTTCGGGTTGTTGCGGCTGAACTGGCCTTGAAGCGGAAGCTGTCGTTTCCGGTCTCCAAGATGTGGCAGCGGTGGGTGAGGCGGTCGAGCAAGGCCGTGGTCATCTTGGCGTCGCCAAAAACCGTTGCCCATTCGCTGAAGCTGAGGTTGGTGGTGATGACGACGCTGGTTCGCTCGTAAAGCTTGCTCAGCAAGTGGAACAGCAGCGCCCCGCCTGAGGCGCTGAACGGCAGGTATCCAAGCTCGTCGAGGATGACGAGGTCGAGCTTGGTCAGGCCTTCTGCAATCTGTCCGGCCTTGCCCTTGGCCTTTTCCTGTTCGAGGGCATTGACCAATTCGATGGTGGAGAAGAAGCGGACCTTGCGGCGATGATGCTCGATGGCCTGGATGCCGAGGGCCGTCGCGACATGGGTCTTGCCGGTTCCCGGCCCCCCGATCAGCACGACATTCTGGGCGCCGTCCATGAACTCACTGCGATGGAGGGTCCGGACGGTAGCCTCGTTGATCTCACTGGCGGCGAAGTCAAAGCCCGCGAGGTCCTTGTAGGCCGGGAAGCGCGCTGCCTTCATGTGGTAGGCGATCGAGCGCACTTCGCGTTCGGCCAATTCTGCCTTCAGAAGTTGCGACAGGATCGGGATGGCGGCTTCAAAAGCCGGAGCCCCTTGCTCGATGAGATCCTCGACGGCTTGAGCCATGCCATACATCTTCAGGCTGCGGAGCATGATGACGATGGCCGCGGCGGCGGGGTCATGACGCATGGCGGCCTCCCGCAATTTGGCTGCGCAGGGCGTCATAGCGCTCGACATTGGCCTTGGGCTCACGCCGCAGGGTCAGCGCTTGTGGGGTATCCAGCGGCGGACCATCGATGACCTTGCCGTCGACCAGGCGGTGCAGGAGGTTCAACACGTGGGTCTTGGTGGGCACGCCCTCCGCCAAGGCCAGCTCCACGGCGGTCAGCACGGCTTGCTCATCATGGTGCAAGACAAGCGCAAGGATATCGACCATCTCGCGATCACCACCAGGCTTGCGGAGCATATGGTCCTGCAACTGTCTGAAGGCAGGCGGCAATTCCAGAAAGGGTGCCCCGTTCCTGAGCGCGCCCGGCTTGCGTTGCACGACCGCCAGATAATGCCGCCAGTCGTAGACCGTCTTCGCGGGCTGCTTATGACTGCGCTGAATGATGCGGATATGTTCGCACAGGATATGGCCTTCCGCAGCCACGACCAGCCGGTCGGGGTAGACGCGAAGGCTGACTGGCCGGTTCGCAAATGATGCTGGAACACTGTAGCGGTTGCGTTCAAAGCTGATCAGGCAGGTGGGCGAGACGCGCTTGCTGATCTCGATGAAGCCGTCGAAGGCCACTGGCAGGGGCATCAAGGCTGCCCGTTCCTCAGCCCAGACATCGGCGATTGTTCCAGGCAGCGTGCCATGTGCGGTCTCGTGCCACAGCGCGACGCAACGTTGTTCCAGCCAGTCATTCAGCGCGGCAAGATCGGGAAAGTCCGGCATGCCTTGCAGCATCTGATGACGGGAGTCGCGGACGTTCTTCTCGACCTGCCCTTTCTCCCACCCTGCTGCCGGATTGCAGAAATCTGGCTCGAAGACATAGTGGTTCGCCATGGCCAAAAAGCGGATATTGACCTGCCGCGCCTTACCGCGGCCCACAAGATCCACCGCCGTCTTCATGTTATCGTAGATCCCGCGTTCTGGCACGCCGCCGAACACCCGGAACGCATGCCAGTGCGCGTCGAACAGCATCTCATGGGTCTGCAAGGGATAGGCCCGCAGAAGGAAGGCCCGGCTGTGAGACAGCTTGATATGCGCCATCTGCAGCTTCATCCGCTCGCCGCCGATGACCGCAAAGTCCTCGCTCCAGTCAAACTGGAACGCCTCGCCCGGGCGGAAAGCCAGCGGGACGAAGGTGCCGCGCCCCGTCGTTTGCTCGTCGCGCTGACGATCGGCACGCCACTGCCGTGCAAAGGCCGCCACCCGGTTGTAGGAGCCGGTGAAGCCAAGAGCGACGAGATCGGCATGCATCTTCTTCAGCGTGTGCCGATCTTTGCGTCCCTTCTTCGCATTGGTCTTAAGCCAGCCTGCCAGCGTCTCGGCAAATGGATCAAGCTTGCTCGACCGTTCCGGCGTCGCAAACTTGGGCTCGATCACATCAGCCTTCAGATACTTCTTGATGGTATTGCGCGACACTCCGGTGCGGCGCTCGATCTCCCGGATCGCCAAACCCTGACGTAGGCGCAGCTTCCGGATCACGTTGAGTAGTCCCATGTCGATCACTCCTTTGACCCCCTCGCTCTTCGCTCGGGGGAGGGTCACATGGGTCAAATCTCAATGGAAATTATCCGCCTACCCGGGTCAGTTCTCAGTGGAAATCAACAGCGTTGGCCCGAAGACGCGATCCGGATCGCAGACAAGCCGCACCTCACCCGCCTCGCTGGTGAGCGCGTAGGTCGGCAGGCCACGCTCGACACCGACCGTCCAGGCGTCAAGCGCGTGGACGGGAACAGACATCGCCGCAAACGCGGAAACAGCCAGAACGGGGGACAGAACATGCATCGACAGGAAAGCCTTTCGTGGTTCGCGTGGCGACAGCAAAGCACCACTTCTGATGTCGTTAGATATGTTCTGACGGCGCCCCTGTCCATGACCACTAGCCGTCAGCGGATGACAGGAGGCCGGTATGGAAGAGGTCGCTAGAAGCAGCTCCAAAAGCCCGACCATCGATCGTCGCCTGTGGCGGATCGACCGCGGAGACCGGGAACTCGTCGCAGAACGGCATCGCACCGTGAATGGCCGTTTCAGGACCGTGTGGCTGGTCCCGGAAGAAACCCTGCGTGGCGTCCTCTGGGTCGAGGTTGTCGAGGAAACACCGGGCGATCCGTCACGATGACCCGTCAGCTTTATGAATCGGAGCGCATGGATCGATTCATAAATGCAATTGGACTTGGAGAGTAACAAGGCGGAGTCTGTGCAGGGGAGGACCGCCTTGGCTCTGGCACATCTGCACCGCATCGACCCTCAGGCCAACATGGCGCGGTTCTACTGCATCGATGTCGCGGCGACGCTGTTCGGAGACGTCAGCGTCTTGCGAACCTGGGGCCGGATCGGAACGCACGGGCGGACGAGTTTCGAGACCTGCACCACCGTGGAAGATGCTGAGATATCCGCGACTCTGACGCTCCGTGAGAAGATGCGGCGGGGCTACTTGCCTGCCGGCCAAATGCTGCCGCCAGACCTTGCGGTGTGAGATCTGTCAGACCTTGCGCTGAAGCCTGCCTTCCAGCTCGGCTCCTGCCTCGATGGCGATCTGCTCATGGGTGACATCTGCCTGCACGACTGCACTCGACGCGAGCTGAACGTTTCGCGCCGAGATCATTCCAGAAACCGCCCCAAGCACGACGAGGTCGTGGGCGACGACGGAACCTTCAACACGACCTGAACCAGCCACGGTGATCTCCGGCGCCCGCAGTGAGCCAACGACATTGCCTTGGACCTCGATCGGTCCACTGGAGGTGGCATCGCCTTCGACGACAAGGTCCTGCGCGAAGACGCTGCGACGAGCGTTCGAACTTGCCGGGTCCGGCCAACGGTCCAAATCGCCATGTGGAGTCTTCATCTTGGTGCTGCCTCAGCTCAACTTCGTACCGCACGACTGGACCAGAAGCGAAACGAAAGGGCAACGCGCGGCGCTGTGATCGGCGAAGAAGTGCAATAGCCGTCGGCGCTGCACAACACGTCCGACCAGGGTTGTTGCCGGTCGTCCCTCGTGAGCTATAGATTTTGTGTCTATCGTTCATCCGAGACCTTCGGACCGTTGGTTGTGTGGTCCACTGTTGGAACGATGACAATGAACGGCTAGGGTTTTCCTGTGAACTTCCGGCCGGGGTCGTGATGATGAAACACGAAGAGCGTGATAGCCCGACCGGTACCGCCTTCAACTTCAGGCATGAGCATGTCGAAGGCGAGATGCAGCGGCGCCTCGCTCTTCCCTTTGATGCCTGGGAACCCATCGGCAGGGGAGAGTCCCTAACAAGAAGAGCTCGAGCTCATCTTGCCCGCGTTGCCGGATTCGGCAACGGAGACATGGCCTGATACGTTCGAGTCGAACCCACTGGCCGACCGCGACCTTGTCGTCACAGCTGTCCAGATCCTATGCGTGACCGTTGGTCCGACTGCTAATGGGTGTAATTGGGTTCCGAATTGGGTTGCAGGAAATGGGTGTTATTGGGTATAAAATTGGATATGATCCAAACTCAGACGCTCCGCATCACCCCGACCTTTCTCTCGATCATCGCCGAGATCGACGAGTTCAAAGGCGCATGGCGCGCACTCGGAAGCCTCGCCCCCGAGCGTCTGTCCGCCTTACGCCGCGTCGCCACCATCGAGAGCATCGGCTCTTCGACACGCATCGAGGGAAGCCGGCTCTCCGATCAGGAGGTTCAGCGTCTGCTCTCCAATCTCGACATCCAGACCTTCTCGACCCGGGACGAAGAGGAGGTCGCTGGCTACGCTCAGGTCATGGACACAGTCTTCGCCTCGTGGCGCGACATCGATGTGACCGAGAACCATATCCGCCAGTTACACCGGGACCTCCTGCGGCACAGCAGCAAAGACCAGCGACATAGGGGGGCCTGGAAGACCGCGCCAAACTCGATCGCAGCTTTCGACGAGGCAGGGCGGCAACTTGGCGTGGTGTTTGAGACCGCCAGCCCCTTTGACACGCCGGGCCGCATTGCTGAACTGATCGACTGGTACAACGCCGCCACCCAGGACCATGATCTGCATCCGCTTCTACTGATCGGAATCTTCGTCGTGGTATTTCTCGAAATCCATCCGTTCCAGGACGGCAACGGCCGTCTCAGCCGGATCCTGACCACCTTGCTGCTTTTGCGCTCAGGCTATGCCTATGTCCCGTACTCATCCCTCGAAAGCGTGATCGAGCAAAGCAAAGAGGCCTATTACCTGGCACTTCGGCAGACCCAGGGGACGATCAGGTCCGACACTCCGGACTGGGGTCCCTGGCTCGGCTTCTTCCTGTCTGCACTACAGCGCCAGATGCTTCGATTGCGCGCGAAAGTTGAGCGTGAACGGCTGTTGATGGGCAGCCTGCCGGAAGTTTCCGCGCAGCTTCTCGACCTCGTGCGCGATCATGGTCGCCTGACAATCAGCGACGCCGAGCGCCTGACCGGCCAGAATCGCAACACGCTGAAGCAGCACTTCCGCACACTTGTCGCGGATGGCCACCTAAGCCTAAACGGGGCCGGGAGGGGGGCCTGGTATTCACTCCGATAATTTTGATTATGTAATACAACAGACTCGGCGACCAAGAATCTGCCACTTGGTCGCCGCCCAATAACGATCAAGATGATCGCCTGACTCCGCAATTCTCATTCGGTTAAGCATGTGTCTTTGCTGCATCTTCATCACCACGAATTGCTGCAAAGTTTGTTATCAGCGCTTCTTGTTCGACTGGGAAAGAACCGAACCCGCGAGAGTCTTTGTGTTGTCCGAGTAGCGATCACTGCGGAGCACCCGGGAAGCCAAGTCTTCCATCTTCGCCCCCGTTTGACGGTCAGTTCGGGACTGCGATAGCGCCGATCCCGCAAGCATACGGGCGGTTTTCGATGAGCCTGGCTTGAACAGGGTGTCTGCTGCGAGCGACGCCACCTTGGAAGAAGTGCCTTTTCGATTTTCTGTCATCATTTACTCCATGTGGTATGTGACTTGGTCATATGGTCTATAGGTGGTGTTTTCCTTGCGATTTCGCAAGCAGCTCTAAGGGAAATTCGGCACTAAAGCCCAAGCTCGAAAAGATCAGGCGTGGATTCATCGCGCCTCCGACTAATCCCTTCGCCGAGGTGCAAACACGGGTGCTTTATGTCCGTTAGCCCCTTACGCCCCTCGAAATGGGCCCAGCCACCTTTCGGCATGTGAACACTGACGATTGGCGCACCGCATGAGGGGCAAACTCGTCTGAAACTGGCACCCTTCTCTTGTGCGCTACTAGATTGGTTCAACCAAACGCCACGGACATGAACTGTTCGCCCGGTCGACAGCCTGCGGCTATGGGGTTTTCGGTAGATCCAACGGTCCATCACTTATGCCCCCTCCGCTCTTCGACAGAGCTGCCGCTTGGGGTCGAACGCACGTAGAAACCTTGCGGGATTGCCTCCTGCACTAGTCCGACATGCGAGATTAGTCCCACGGCTCGGCTGCCTTCAGTCAAGGCCGCCAGAACTTGAATTACTTGATCCAGCGTTCCGGCCCCGTTCTCCGTGTCGAGGCTGCCGAAGCCTTCGTCGATGAAGATTGTGTCCATCCGGATCTTGCCAGACAGACTCTCGACCACGTCGGCGAGCCCGAGCGCCAATGCCAAAGCCGATATGAAGGTCTCGCCACCGGAAAGGGTCGACGTTGGACGCGCCTTGCCAGTGTTGATATCGAAAACCTCGATCTCAAGCCCGCGCTTGCCGCGGCCGCTTAATCCCTCGACCCCACGCTCCAACCGATAGCGACCGCGCGTCATCGGGTCGAGCCGCATGTTCGCCGCCTCGAGCACCCGATCGAACATGGCTGCTATGGCGAAGGTTTCGAGCGTCATGTTGAAATCGTTCTTGCCATTGGCAAGATCGGCCAGCCCTCGGAGCGGCCCGGTTTCGGCCTCGAGCTCTTTTGTTCGCGCCAGCGCCTCAGCGAGCGACGCCCCAAATCTCTTCAAGGCTTCGACTTTCGTTGCAGTCTCAGCCAATTCTGAGTTGGCCGCCTTAACTGCCTCCGCGGCGTCATCGTGTGCCTGCACGAGCGGGGCGAGGACTGGACGTTCGCGACCTACACAAGCGGCCTTTGCGTTTTGCCACGTTGTGCGTGCCGCAATCAGCGCTTCGCGATGGTCACTCACAATTTTTCGGTCGGCGGCGAGGGTCAGGAAATGTACCTTGCAACCCGTGTATCCCGCTTCGTCCAGCCCGACCTCGCGCAGACGGGCAATGAAATCGCCACGCGCCTTCGCTTCGCGCAGCGCCTGCGCCTCCCGTGCCCGCTTCGCCGCTTCGAGCTGCTCCTGTGCCCTCGTCAGCGCCTCACTCGCTGCTTGATCGCGTTGCGTTGCATCCTCCAGCGCATCGGAAAGCTGCCTATGTTCGCGCAGCAAAGCTGCTCGCCGAGCCGCGACTGACTCGGGCGTTCGCAGGCCCTCTGGCAGTGCCCCAACCACGATGTCGCGCTTGGCCTCCGCAGCCGCAGACGTTGCCTCAGCCTTGCCAGCGACCGACCTTGCTGCCGTCTCAATGGTCTCAGATTCCTTTAGCTCAAGCTTGAGTTCGGCCAACCGCCCCGCCATCGCGTCAAGATCGACCGCCTCCCCAATGGCAGCGAGCTCACTGATCAGCCGTGTCTTTTTGGCCTCGAGATCGGACGAACTGCGCTCGGGCCGTTCCTGTTCATCCAGCGCACGTTTCTTTTCGTCGAGTCGCGTCCGGCAGTTGTTCAGTTCGCTTTCGGCCCGAACCTTGGCTTCGGCTGCTGCCTTCGCCTCTGTCTGCGCGCTGCGAAACGCTTCGGTCAATCCAGTTTGCTCGGGGGTGCCTCGCGCCGGCGTAGGATGATCGTGGGACCCACAGACGGGACAGGGCGAACTGTCAGTCAATTTTTCTGCAAGGATGATCGCTTGCGTACGCGAAAGCCGCGCCTCTGCTTCCGACAAGGCCGCATCTGCGTCTTCTGCCGCTTTGGTTTTCTCAGCCAGCTCACTCGTTGCTGCTTGAACTTTTGCGTCGGCTTCCGCGACAGCTCGCTGTGCCTTGGCAAGCGCGCTGGACTTAAGCAGTTCTTGGTTCACGACCGCCAGTTCACCAGTCAGTTTGCCTCGCGTCGCCTCAGACTTGCGCGTTTGGTCTAACCTTTGATCGGCCGCATCGATCGAGGAGATGAGCTTTGCGCGCGCCCGTTCGGACTCGGCAAGAGCGCCTTTTGCCCTGACCTCTTCCCTTGCAGCACCGACAAATGCAGCCTGCAATTCCACAGCTTGCCCAACCTTTTCCTCGATCTCTTCCAGCCGGGTCATGTCGGCCTGAACCGACTGGAGCCGCTCTTTGCCGGCCGTGGCTTGGGCAAGTATCAGCGCCGCCTCCTGCCGAGTGTTTGCAGCGGTTTCGAGCGCCCCTCCCGCCTCAGTCGCAGCTTTTGATGCGTCCCGACTGTCTCGCTCGGCATTGTGCCAAGCCGTCTCAAGGTCCTGTGCTTGCAAGGCCTTGGTTACAGCCTCGACCTTCTTAGCAAGGGCATCGACCTCAACGGTTTTGGCTTCGAGAGTGTCGAGTGCCTGCAGCGCGCTATCGACGCCAGCAAAGGCCTTTTCGATCTGCTCTGCTTCAGTAAGAGCGTTGCGTGCGGCTTCCTGCGCCGCCTCCGCAACCGTCTGTAAGCGCCGCTTCTCTTCAACCTGGGCTTCAGCACTAGTAATCCCCAGTGCCAGCGCTTCGGAGCTTTCAAAGCCTTGCTCCTCCAGTCGGACCATATAAAGGGCACGCTGTTCTCGTAGGGCGCGCTCCGCCTGTGCGGCCTCTTCTTTCAGTTGCGCGGCCAGATCGCGATAAATCTTCACATCAAAGAGCTCACGCAGAATTTCCACCCGCATGTCGGTCTTCGCCGCAAGAAACGTTTCAAACTTACCCTGTGGCAAGAGCACTATCTGGCGAAATTGTTCCGCCCCATAACCCAGCAGTGCCTCAATCTGCTGCCCCACCAAAGAAACCTTCTTCTCTGCAATGACCCTGCCAGATTGGCCCGATCCAAGCGCTTCGACGGGGATCCCCGTGACGTCGAAAAGCGAGGCCTCGGCAGCATCTGAGGTCGTCCCCTCTCCGCGCGCCTTCGGTCGCTCTTGCGCCGGGCGTCGGCGGATCAGATAGGTTTTCGTGCCCAATTCGAAGACGAACTCAACTTCGGTGGGCAGATCTGCAGCGGCGTGGTCTGACCGCAGCGAACGCGGCTCTTGGTCAATCCTTGTCGGCACTCCGAAAAGCGCAAATGACATTGCCGAAAAGAGCGTCGACTTCCCTGCCCCGGTCTGGCCATAGATCCCGAATAATCCAAACTCCAGTGCAGAGCGAAAATCCACAATCTCAGTCGTTGCGAAAGGTCCGAAGGCCTGGAGCGAGAGACGAATGGGCCTCATGTCCGGCCCTCCGCAACATTGGCAGCGTGAAGTTTGTCGGCGACGATTGCCAACTCAGCGCCGTCCGGCTCCCTGCCCCGCACAACATTCAGGAAATCGGCAATCATTTCCATCGGCGTGACCGCAGCGCGCGCTGCACCAAGCGCAATAGCTTCTGTGGCCCGCGCCTGACGGGCATAGGCCAAGTGGCAGGCGTTGGGATAGGTCGCCCTCAAGCGTTTCATCGGATCAATCAGAGGCGTTTCATCCGTCAGGATGACCTGGATGAAATCTTCTGTGGGAGTTCCTGCGAGAATATCAGCAAATGCCCCGGTGAGCGAACGCACCTGCCTGAGCGGGCGAAACGGCACGGTGCGGATTTCGACTCCCTCCTTGTTCACATCGACGATCGTCATGGACTTCTGGTCTCCCGCCTCGTCGAAACCAAAGGCCAGCGGCGCACCAGAGTAACGGATGTTGGCGGAGCCCACTTCCTGTGGTTTGTGCAAATGCCCCAGAGACACATAATCCGCCCCTTCGAAAACCTCCGCAGGAACGGTTTCGATGCCGCCAACTCTGGTCAGGGAGCGCTCGGTCTCTCCGACCGCTCCTCCGGCGACGAAAGCATGTGCAACGACGACCCACCGTGCCCCCTTGGGCACGTGCGCCCTCGCTGCAGTGAGTTGAGCTTCGATGACGTCTGCGGGGGTGCTGATCGTCTCATCACCGAAGACTTCCCTTGCGGCGTATTCATAGGAAAAGGGCAGCGCCGAAAAGGCGACCTCGCCCTCCGAGTCACGCAACACCAGAGGGACCTCGGCCGCATCGGCGATCCCGCGCACAAGCACCCGTGACGCAGAAGAAAAAACCGACATCGTCTCGATCCGGTCACCAGAATCGTGGTTACCGGAGATCATCACGACGGCGGCTTCCGTCTCTTCCGCAACGCGCTTGAGAAAACGGTTGAACTGCCGGACCGCTGAATTGGGGGGCGAGGCGCGGTCGAACACATCGCCCGCAATCACGAGCACCTCCACACGCTCGGCCACCAGCGTCTCGACGATCTGGCCCAAGACGACTTCGTGGTCTTCCTCGAGCCCCAGTCCCATGAACTGCCTGCCCAGATGAAGATCCGCTGTGTGAAGGAGTCGCATTTTTGTATATCCAGTTTCTATACGTGTTTTTACTGTATGGACGCTGCGCGCTGAGTCAAGTAGTCTTCGGTTCATGGGCTTTGAATCTCTCAAACATGCGCAGCGCGAACGGATCCTGTTCTTGGATCAATGCCTTACATGGAAAGGCCAGGCGAACCGCCGGGACCTCATTCTGCGCTTCGATATCTCTACAGCACAAGCAGCGGTCGATTTCCGCACCTACCTGTCTCTGACCGAGACGCCGCCAGTCTATGATGCTGCGGAGAAGACTTACTTCTCGAGCGGCGACCACAGAGCTTTGTCTTCTGTCGGCCCCGAACAGGTCTTCCATCTCCTAAGCGAGGAGACATCCGACCTTGGAACGAGCATCCCGCTGCCCAGTCGCAGTTTGGATCCCGCAATCATTGCACCCCTTCACCGCGCAATGAAAAACGAACGAGACATTCAGATCACCTATACCTCCATGAACAGCGGCCTGTCCGAACCGCAATGGATCACTCCCGTTCGGTTTCATTTTGACGGAGAGGCGATGTACTTACGCGCATGGAGTCACAAGCACGAAACCTACCGCGACTATCTCCCGATCCGAATTTCTAAGCAGAATGATTTCGCAACGCGGGATAGATCGTCGCCGCTCCCTTTCGACTCGGACTGGTACAGTCTCGTGCGGTTGTGGATACGCCCACGTTCGGCTCTCACGGACGCCCAGGCACGGGTCGTCCGGCTCGAGTATGGCTTCAAAGAGCGTACAAACATGGCGATCGAAACTCGAAGGGCACTAGTGTTCTATATCAAGAGGCGATGGCGCCTCGAGGACGACAAGGGTCGGCTTGAACTTGAAAAGGTCGAAGACTTGGAAGCGTGAAACGACTTGGCGGGACTGAGGAGAATTTTGACTGATAGACCTTTTTCTTCGTCTACAGGCCAGTTCCAAGACAATAACCATCCTAGACGATTGCGATAGACGGGCGGAAATGTGCGTGGAATGTTGCGCGGGGTACCATTGCTTGTGGTTCGAGACCTTGCTGCGACTAAGGTAAAAAGTCCGATTTGGTATGTTCGCAGGCCAGAATCTGCTGTCTTCGACCGTCTGCTTTGGGACAGCTGCCTTCTCTTGCCCTATAGCCTCGGCCCGGCGGGTGATCCCCGCCGGGCCAGGGTTTTGGTCGGCTCAGAAGCCGACCTCGTCGTCGCGATCGACCAATTCAGGCGCATCGCCCTCGGTCGCCTTCGGGCGGCTGAGGAAGTCGATCTTCTCGGCGATGATTTCGCAGCCGTAGCGGTCGACGCCCGCCGCATCGGTCCACTTCGTGTAGTGGATGCGGCCCTGCACAAGGACCTTCATGCCCTTCTCGCAGTTCTCGGCGACCGACTTGCCGAGCTCGTTGAAGCATGTGATGCGGTGCCATTCGGTGTCCATCACGCGGTAGCCGTGCTCGTCGCGGACCGCGCGGCCTTCGGAGAGGCGGGGGCGCGAGGTGGCCAGGGTGAAGTGGGTGATCTTCGTGCCGCCCTGCGTGGTGCGGGCCTCCGGGGCCTGACCGATGTTGCCGGCGAGGATGACGATGTTCTGCATGGTGGTTCTCCTGAGTTTCGCTGAAGGGACCATCCCTTCGACAAGACCCGTCAGAAGCCTGTCGGGAGACGTCCGCACGGCGGGGCCAAGGGACCCGCCGGAAGCCTCCGAGGGCCCGGGGTGGCGCGGGCAGCCCTGGCACAGGGCAACACGGCCCGGGCAGGAGTTGGGGTTGCGGGCAGGAAACCGAATGAGCTTAGGGGATTGTCAGTCGAAGGGGAGGTGCCTCAGCCGGATCTCTGGGGGAAAGACCCAAGCAGACAGGCTCAGACCGATCTCATCCGGCAATGTCAGGAACAGGGGGAAAGAACCCGGGAAGGGATCAAGACGCCCAAACTGCCCCCCCTGCCCCGCCGATCTATTGCCGCGTGGGCTTGGCACGCTCACGCCAGACGCGTTGGATCAACCGGAGCACCCGATGCCTGATTTCAACCTCGCGGCCATGTCGCTCGCCGATCTGCGCGATTTGCAGAAGTCCGTCGCCAAGGCGATTTCCACCTTCGAAGTCCGACAAAAGGCGGAGGCCCGCAAAAGGGTCGAGATGCTCGCCAAGGAACTCGGCTTCACCCTTGCAGAACTGGCGGAACTCGAGGAGCCGAAGCGCAAGCGGGCGCCCTCGACGAAGATCTCCCGGCATTCCGAGAACCCGACCCTCACCTGGTCTGGACGGGGACGCAAGCCGGGCTGGTTTGCCGCCCATGTTGATGCGGGCAAAGACCCGGAAGGACTCCTCGGCTAAGGGGATCGATCGGTTGGCTGGCGAACAACCGCAACAGACTTGCTCTTCCCGACAACTGAAGTGGTGACCTGACTTCGCCGCTGGGTTCCTGTCGGTTGGCTGACGGAAGGACGAAGGGCTAAGGAGCCGCATGAGCCTTTGCCGCTAAGCCGCTAACGCGCGGTTGGAGGCGAGTGGACGCCACGAGAAGAAGTGCCAAACTGCCTTAAACTGAACTACACAACCGCTGGATTGCGGAATGCTCATGATGTATCGTCGCCTAATGGTACAGAGAAAGCATGGCAACGTGGATGCAGAGGGCGCCGTTACCGTCAGGATTCGCGGTAAGGGATCTCGTAGCTACAACGTGAAGTTCGGTGACGTGGTTGTGTCTGGCAAGAAGCCTTCCCGAGAGCTTGTTGTCCAAAACGTTGAGCGAAGCACCGAGGCGTTAGAGCGCGTAGGCAAGAAGTTCGTGAAGCCGGGCGTGAGCCTGCGCTTTAAAAGCGGCGTTCCTAGCTATTACGCCGACGAAAATGAGCCGGGCGTATTCTTTCGATATCTGGACGGCAAGACTCAGCGTGGTCGGTTAATAAACGGCAAGTTTCAAATCCAGCCGTGAACAATCTTAAGACTGCCATCAACAGAATTATTTCCGCGCAGAGAGCGACTGAGCGCCCTCTGGCAATAATATTGGCGGGCCACAATGGTTCAGGAAAATCAACCATGTGGCGTGAAATGCTTTCCGATCAACTCCGCATACCGCTCGTAAACGCAGACCGGATGATGCTGGCCATCCTTCCGGAACCCAACAGCGTGGGAGCACTTACAGATTGGGCGCGTGAACTTCGTGACACGAATCTTAGTTGGATGAGCGTTGCGCAGAAAGGCGTCCAAGCTTTTGTTGCCCACGCGATGCAAGCAAAAGTTCCTTTCGCCATGGAGACAGTTTTTTCTCATTGGCAGCAGAGGGCGGACGGAACTTTTGAATCGAAAATTGATCAGATCCGGGAGATGCAGGCAGCTGGCTATTTCGTACTGCTTCTTTTCGTCGGACTTTCCAGCGCAGATTTATCTGCACTGCGTGTAGAAACCCGCGTTGCAATGAATGGACATGATGTGGCCCGGGAGCGCCTGTTCCAGCGATTTCCCCGAACCCAAAGGGCAATCCGTGAAGCGTTGGAGGTAGCGGACGCGAGTGTACTTGTTGACAATAGCCGAGACCCTAAGCGGGCCTTCACCGTTTGCAGCGTGCGCCTTGGACCCGAAAAATTGTATGATCTCCGCCAAGGTGAAAGCTCAGTACCAGTGGCTATTAGCTCGTGGCTTGATGCCGTAGCTCCGATTGCCCCGCAAAACACCTAATCGCAAGATCAAACTCGACGGTAGGGGGCTCACGCCCCCTTCTCGAACTTCATGACCGGGATGCCCAGCTTCTTAGCCTTGTCGGCGAGGTTCTCCTGAATGCCATTGCCCGGGAAGACGAGGACGCCCACGGGCAGCACGTCCAGCATGGCGTCGTTGCGCTTGAAAGGGGCTGCCTTGGCGTGCTTGGTCCAATCCGGCTTGAAGGCGACCTGCGTCACGCCGCGGGCTTCGGCCCATTTGGCGGCGATGAGCTCTGCGCCCTTGGGGCTGCCACCATGGAGAAGGACCATGTCGGGATACTTGGTCCGGACCTGGTCGAGCTTGCCCCAGATCAGGCGGTGATCGTTGAAGTCGGTCCCACCGGTGAGGGCGACCTTGGGGCCTGCGGGCAGCATCACCTCGGCTTCCGCGCGGCGCTTGGCGGCCAAGAAGTCGCGGCTGTCGATCAGCGCTGCGGTCATGTGCTGGCGGTTCACCATCGAGCCGGTGCGGGGGCGCCAGGTCGATCCCGTGTGATGGACGAACTCAGTCGCTGCGTTATCGCGCATCATGTCCATGCAGTTCCGCCGTTCGATCAACGTCAGGCCTTCGGCCGTCAGGCGCTCGAGTTCGGTGGATTTCACCTCGGAGCCGTCCTGCTCGCGCTGGAGGCGGCGCTGCGCCTGTTCGTTCGCGTCGAGCGACCGCTCGATCCGGGCCGTGGCGCGGTGGAAGAGGTTAACCTGGCCCCAGAGCACCTCGTCGAGGTCGGGTTCCATGCGGGTGTCTT
Source organism: uncultured Paracoccaceae bacterium (assembly GCA_958439195.1). Taxonomy (GTDB): domain Bacteria; phylum Pseudomonadota; class Alphaproteobacteria; order Rhodobacterales; family Rhodobacteraceae; genus Paragemmobacter. The sequence goes on along the minus strand of OY288150.1, from coordinate 56,231 downwards.
CCAGGGTCGCGACGAGGGCGTCGAAGATGTCGGCGATGGCGACCGCAAGGCGCTGCCCATCGGGCATCGGGCGCGGATCGGGCTCGTCAAAGGGGCGGTAGCCATAGAGCTGCAGTTCGTCGAGCGCATGGGCGGTCTGGGATGCGGTGTGGGCGGGTTCATACGCGTCGTCATGGGTGTGGATCGTCATTGGTTTCTTGCCTCCGGGCATCAACTCGTCCGCGCGTCATCCCGCGCGGCCTTCATGGGCTGCGAAAGCTGTCACTGGGGACGCCCCTTCACCCCCTTTCGGGGCCGGAACGCATGTGGAGGAGGACGGGGGGCGGCTGATTTGCTTCGCGATGCAAAGGCGGCCCTGCCGCCGGCGGAAATCAGTCGCCCCCCGTCCTTGAAGGGGCGGCCCCTTTGACGGCCGCCTGCCCATCTCTTGAAGGCCGTGTGGGTGACGGGTGGATGAGATTGCCCGGAAAGAGGCAAAGCGACGATCCACAGCCACGACAGGGACCCGTGACCCCTGCCCCGCACGCCCAGAGCTCCCCTTGCGCGATGCGGATCAGCCTGACAGGCGATGCCGATCCTCTGGCCCGATCTGAAATGCCAGATGCTGGCGCAGTGCCTCCTTGCCGTTCGCCCGGAGATCATCGTTGAAATCCCCGAGCCGCGGCTCCACCACCCGAACGGCAATCCCGACCTCGGTTGCTCTGGCGCTCAACCTCTCTGCTGCGCGGTGGCCGGCCGGATCGCGGTCGATGGCGATATAGAGGCGCTGCACTCCCTCTGGCAGCAGGACCGCCCCAAGGTGACTGGACGACAGCGCCGCCCAGACGGGAAGGCCGGGCACTGCCTCGACAAGGGACAGCATGGTCTCGATGCCTTCGCCGATGACGAGGATGTCGTCATGCGGGATCAGCCTGACGGCATTGCCGAGAAGGTGACCCATGGCCCGCCGCTGCGTCTCGACGCCCGCTTTCCCCTGTCCGTCAGGTGCCAGCCAGGTACGATGCACACCCTGCAAGGCCCCTGCCCCATCGGTGACCGCAGCAATCAGCGCCGGTCTGGCGACGCTCCGGGTCTGGCCCTCCTCCCGATGCCAGCACTTCCGGTGGAAGCGCAGGGCGCTCATCGTGCCGCCTTGGGTGACGTCCCGGGAGCGGAGGTAGGTGTCGGCAAGAGTGCCTGCGACCGGCACCGAGGCTGCAAACAAGCGCGCCGCCGCCGCTGGAGTGCCACCAGGGGCTTTGGCCTTCCTTTGCACTGGCACATCCGGGAAGACCGGCTGCGGACGGCCCAGATGCGATCGGGCCTCGGCCAGAAGATCGGGAAAGCGGGAGATCCCGGTCCTTTCGCGGATGATGTCGAGAAGATCGCCATGCTCGCCCGTAGCGCCGTCGGTAAACTTGCCAGCAGCACCGGGCCCTGACAAAGGCCCGGTCAGGCGCACGAAGAGGGACCGGCCAGGATTGTTCTGCAGATCGCCCACGATCCAGTAGGACCCTTCCCGCCGTCCGGCGGGAAGGTAAGCGCGACACACGCCTTCGGCATTTTCCGCGAGGGCTCGGATCACTTCTTCGGTCTCGGAATACATGGCTCAACACCCTCCGCGTGCATGTAGTCCCGTTACAGGACAACGTGCAAGCAGGCGATCCAGCACGGCAATGCCGGTAGGGTCGGTCGGACAGAACAACCGCAGCTTCCAGGCGATGATCTCCGAGAAGAAGCCATAGGCCTTCAGCCGGTCTTTTGCGGCACCTGAAAATCCCGACAGTTCTATCCGGTTCAGACCCATGACGCGTGAGCGGTGCAACTCCATCCCCTCGGCGAGCCGCACGACCGTCTTGCCCTCCAGCACGAGGGCGTGGACCTGCGCTGCCGTCAACTTCGGCGCATCGTCTGCCAGCGTGGTCGCGACCCAAGCGGGCGAGACCCGGCGGCCGATGATGCGCTGACCGTCGTCCGTCTGCAGCCGGTAGACGCGGGTTTCGTCCTGGGGGAGCTGCTTCCAGATCGGCAGCAGCAGACCCGCCACTATGTGCAGGGTGGATTCCGAGAACTCGGGCACTTCAGCCAGTTCGGAATTCCATGCGGCGGTGAAGGCCGCGCGGTCGGCTTCCAGCCAGTGAGTGTCGTCCATGATCTTTGCCGGAACCGTGCTTGCCTCGGTCGGCCGGATCAGACGCAGCCGCGGCTCGACGGTGCCGTCGTCCAGCATCAGGCTGGTGGCGGGCACCTGCACGGCAGCCCGGCCCGAGCGGCTGTTAACCAGAAGGCGCGCCTTCGGATCGTCGAGCCAGTCGAGCGCATCGGCGAGCGAGGTCGGCATGTTGCGGCGCTTTTCTGCGATGGTGAGGAGCTGGGTTTCAGCGCCGGAACCGGGATGGGTGTAGATCACCCGGGCATCCGTGACGCGGAAGCTCTCAGCGCGCAGCGTCTCGAGCCCGAGGTCGTAGACTCCGGCGGCGATGGCACCCTCGATCCGTTGGTCGAGCAATTCCTCGAAGGCCGAGAAGAGCACGGCCTGCATGTCGATCGTCAGCGCCAGCAGGCGGTTGAGGAAGGTCGTGATCGGCGGCAGGTCGTCCTTCAGACCGTTGCCATCGGTCAGGCTCAGACCGGTGGCGTCCTCGAAGGCCCCGAGCGAGCAGCCCGTGACATCACCGCGATAGATGCGGCGATAAAGCTGGCGCAAGGCGTCGCGAGCATAGGGCGACTCGAGGTTGTCCTCGGGGCGGAACAGCCCCTGCCCGCCGGTCTGACGCTGGCCCCGCGTGATTGCACCCAGCGTGTCGAGGCGGCGCGCGATGGTCGAGAGAAACCGCTTCTCCGCCTTCACATCGGTGGCAACCGGCCGGAACAGGGGTGGCTGCGCCTGGTTCGTGCGGTTGGTCCGCCCGAGCCCCTGAATGGCGGCATCGGCTTTCCAGCCGGGCTCCAGCAGGTAGTGAACCCGCAGGCGCTGGTTCCTGGCCCCGAGATCGGCGTGATAGCTGCGCCCGGTGCCACCCGCATCCGAGAAGATCAGGATGCGCTTCTGGTCATCCATGAAGGCGGCGGTTTCCGCGAGGTTGGCAGACCCCGCTCGGCTTTCGACGACGAGGCGCGCGGCAGGACCCTCGCCCCTGCGCACGATGCGGCGCGACCGGCCCGTCACTTCGGCGACGAGGCCGGTGCCGAAGCGCTGCACGATCTGGTCGAGCGCGCCAGGGACGGGCGGCAGCGAAGCCAGCCTTTCGATCAGCGCGTCGCGCCTGCGGGCGGCCTCGCGGCATTCGACCGGCTGGCCATCGCGCACGACGGGCCTGGACGACAGGTTGCCCTCGCTGTCGGTGAAGGGCTCGTAGAGCTGCACCGGGAAAGAATGGGCGAGGTAGTCCAGGACGTATTCCCGCGGGGTAATGTCGACGCGGATGTCGTTCCATTCGTCGGTGGGGATGTCCGAGAGGCGCCGTTCCATCAGCGCCTCACCTGTCGAGACGATCTGGATGACGGCAGCATGACCTGCCGCCAGATCGGCCTCAATGGACGCGATCAGGGTCGGGGTTTTCATGCTGGTCAGCAGATGACCGAAGAAGCGCTGCTTGGCGCTCTCGAAGGCTGACCGTGCAGCGGATTTCGCCTGCCGGTTCAACGTGCCAGACTCTCCGGTGATGTTCGCCGCCTCCATGGCGGCGGCGAGGTTGTTGTGGATGATGGCAAAGGCCCCGGCATAGGCATCGTAGATGCCGCGCTGCTCGGGCGTCAGCGCATGTTCCAGCATCTCGTATTCGACGCCGTCATAGGAGAGCGAACGGGCGGTGTAGAGGCCAAGAGACCGCAGGTCGCGGGCGAGGACCTCCATCGCGGCGACGCCGCCGGCCTCGATGGCCTGAACAAACTCGGCACGGGTTGCGAAGGGGAAATCTTCGCCACCCCAGAGCCCGAGCCGCTGCGCATAGGCGAGGTTGTGGACGGTTGTTGCCCCTGTGGCCGAGACATAGACCACGCGGGCGTTTGGCAGCTTGTGCTGCAGGCGCAGGCCCGCCCTGCCCTGCTGCGACGCCTCGGTGTCACCGCGCTCGCCCTTCGACCCTGCGGCATTCGCCATGGCATGGCTTTCGTCAAACAGGATCACCCCGTCGAAATCCTCCCCCAGCCAATCGACGATTTGATCGACGCGGGATTTCTTGGCCCCGCGTTCTTCCGAACGCAGCGTCGCATAGGTGGTGAAGAGGATGCCCTCGGCCAGCGGGATGTCGCGCCCCTGCGCGAAGCGCGAGAGCGGGGTGACGAGCAGACGCTCCTGACCCAGGGCAGACCAGTCGCGCTGCGCATCCTCCAGAAGCTTGTCGCTCTTCGAGATCCAGAGCGCCTTGCGGCGGCCTTGGGCCCAGTTGTCGAGCAGGATCCCGGCCGACTGGCGGCCTTTGCCTGCCCCGGTGCCATCGCCGAGGAAAAACCCACGACGGAAGCGGACAGCGTCCGCGGCATCGTTGGGGGCGGCAGAGACCATATCGCCGGTCTCATCGATGGTCCAAGACCCCGCGAGATAGGCGCCATGCGCCTCACCCGCGTAGATCACGGTCTCAAGCTGCGCGTCGGACAGCATGCCGTCGCGCAGGACGGCGGCGGGGAGTTTCGGGCGGTAGCTCGGTTTCGGGGGCGCGACTGAGGCCATGGCCGCCGACTGCACCAACTTGGTCGGGTGCGGGGCCGCGCCGGGGATGTCGATCGCCTGCAGGCGGAAGGTCTCGTAGATCGCGTCCGACAGACGCGCGGTGCCGAGATCGTCCGCCGTCTCGCGAAGGGTGTAGGTGAGGTCCTCGGCATCGGGCGTGGTGACATGCGCATCCGTCTTGGCCGACGCCGTTGATCGCTGGGCTTGAGCGGCAGGGCCGGAGGCACGGGAAGGAATTCCCCGGAAAGGGGAAGTGGTCGGGGAGCACGCGACCGCGCCCGCATCAAACTCAAGGCGTGGCGGCACCTCTGCTACAATCCGGGCAAGGAGCTGCGCCACATCCGACGCCATGGACTGCTGCAGATCGGCAGTGACGCCACCCCGTTCCCCGCCACGGCACTTGTCGAAGACCGAGATCCGCGTCTCGAAGCTGGTGCCGTGCTTGGCGAAAGCACCGCCCGACACAGCGCCGGTGAACACCAGATGGGCAGACTCCGTCAGGCGGGCGAAGGTTTCCGCCCAGGCGGGTGCATCGGGCGCGAAGCTGGCCCCTGTGATAGCGACCAGCCGACCACCGGGGGCCAGCCGCGCAAGCGCCGATCGAAGATGCCGGGCCGTCGCCTCGGTCGTCCGACCATCGACATTTGCCACAGCCGAAAACGGCGGGTTCATCAAGATTACGCTCGGGCGGACGTCCGCGTCCAGATGATCGTCGATCTGTGCGGCGTCGAAGGTGGTGACCGGGCGCCCCGGAAAAAGGAGGCGCAGAAGATCAGCACGGGTGTCTGCCAACTCGTTCAGCGCAAGGCTGCCGCCTGCGATTTCAACGAGTATCGCGAGGAGTCCGGTCCCGGCCGAGGGTTCGAGGACCAGGTCACGCGGAGTGATCTGCGCCGCCGCCAGCGCCGCCAGCCCCATGGGCAGCGGCGTCGAGAATTGCTGGAAGCGCTCCATTTCCTCCGAGCGCTGGGTATGCGTCGGCAAGAGGCCCGCCACCTTGGCGAAGATCGGTATCAGCGCCGCAGGCGAGCCGGCACGGGCGAGCAGCGCGCGGCCGAACTTCCGCAAGAAGAGGACGAGCGCCACCTCGCCCGCTTCATAGGCGAGCTTCCAGTCCCAGGCGCCGTCGGCATCAGAGCCGCCAAAGGCGCGCTCCATCTCGAGGCGGAGGCGCAGCGCGTCGATCTGAAAGCCTTGGGCCAGATCGGGCTGAAGTGCTTCGGCGACGGCGAGGATCGCGAGTGCGTGATCGCGAGATGGCACAGGAACGGGAGGCGCAACTGGCGCGAGATAGGTCATCGGGAAACTCCGGAATGAGGAACAGGATCAGCCCCGGACGCCCTCTCTCGGGCACCCTCAGGCCTGATCTTCCCCGACCGTCCTTTCCCTCTCGAACCGAGGCATTCCGGTTGCTTGGCTTGATTTTGTTCCCTTTATGTTCTATATTGAGAGCCAAGCCAGCAAGGGAGTTTCCCGATGGACCGCACCACGCACGCCCTGCCCGCGACGTCCAAGCAGATCGCCTATGCGCGGTCCCTCGCCTTGCGCAACCAGACGCTCCTTCCGTGGGAAGTTCAGCAGGACCGCCGGTCGCTCAGCGCCTGGATCGAGGCGCAGGCCCAGCTGAAACCGGTATCCGACATGGACCGGCTGCCGACCTCAAAGCAGGTGGCCTTCGCGGAGAAGCTCGCCCGGATCAAACGGCGCGCCGTTCCGAACGAATGCTTCCGCGACAAAGGGCTCATGTCGAAATGGATCGACGGGAACAGGTGATTGAGCATCTCAGACTAGCTGTCAGCTGTGCTCTGTTAGATGTACTCGATGTCGGGATGTGATGCCAGCAGTGGGATGCCGTTGCGTTCGGCCCGGGAGACAGGTCGTTGCAAGGAGCGCCGCACAAGCTCGGAAATCACCTTACCCAAGCTGCACCCTTATTGACCCGCGATTGCCTTGGCTAAAAGCAGGACATCATCATCGAGAGAAAGGGTTGTTCGCATGGGGCACCTCTGCAGATCAAGCGTCAAATGGGGTGTTGGTCGGGTTCATCAAGGGCTGATTTTCGGCACATGCGATTGGAAGTCTACACCAACGTGGCCCTTACCGGGCCTGTGGGCTTGGACCGCGTCGGCAGGCAAATCGCGGCTGATCAGATCATCCCCCTGACGCTGGAACTGTGGAAAAATCGGCCAACATCATATTTGCCAATGCCGGCCCTGACATTGCCGCGACCGAGGCGGTGAAGAATTTCACACTGAATGCAGGGCAGGTCTGTTAGGCGGGCACGCGGCTTTTTATGCGGCGCGCAGTGTTTCCGACGTTCGTGGCGGCGGTAAAGCGCGTGGCCGAGGCACTTGTGCCCGGCGAAACACTTGGGGCCGACCATCACACCACAGCAGTTTGGCAGGGTGCAGGCGTTCTTCGACGTGGCGAAACAGGACGGGGCCAAGTTGATCACTGGCGGCGTACCTGCCACGATCAAAGGGCAGGACGGCAGCTTCTACATCGCCCCTACAGTCTATGCTGATGTGACCAACGATATGCGCGTGGCCCGCGAAGAGGCGTTCGGCCCAGTGGGCGTGATCATCCCCTTTGACACCGAACATAATGCGAGCCGTATCGCCAATGGCAGCGACTATAGCCTGATCGGCGCGCTGTGAACCCGCAATATCAGTCGTGGCCTGCGCGTGACCGTCCGGGTAAAGGCAGGGCAATTTCTCATCAAGGTCTGGAATACGGTGTCGTTGCAAACACCCTTTGGCGTCCACAAAAACAATGAATATGGCCGCAAAAAGGGCATCGAGGCGATCCACCACTATTCACATCTCAGGACGATAACGGTCAGAATGCAGCACGGTGCGTCGCTGCTTCACATTGATATGCTTGTTGAATATTCGCTGGTCATTATTCAACCACAGAAAAGCGCACAGTGCCTGTTCATTGCATTTGCTGATCAGGTCATACTCGTTGTGCCAAACTGAGCTATGGGACTCCCGGACGCATCCCATTACGACCCACGGAAATCCGCCGTTATTTGAAATATGAAAGGGTACCTCATGTTGACACGTCGCTCCTTCGCCCTGACGGGCGCCGCCTTTGGCGCAAGTGCCGCACTCCCCGCTTTTGCCCGCGCGCCGCTTGGTGTGACCCTGCCCAGCTTTCACCGTGTCAAAGTGGGCACTACCGAGGTGACAGCGCTTTTGGACGGCGTTCTGGCGCTGAGCCCCGATTACTTCTCGGGCGTCGATCCCTCCAATATGGCCGCTATTCTGGAATCGGTCGGGCAGGATTCCACGCTGGAAACCCCGATCAACACCTTTGTCGTGAACACCGAAACCGGTACCTATCTGGTCGATGCAGGTCTTGGGGGCGCACAGCTGTTCGGCCCCGGCCTTGGCAACACGCTGGCAAACCTGACCGCCGTTGGCATCACGCCCGACCAGATCGACGGGGTGATCCTTACCCACGCGCACCCCGATCACGCCGAAGGGCTGGTGGACGCGGACGGCAAGGCGGTCTTCCCGAATGCCGAGATCGTCGTCCACGAAGCCGAGCTGAAGTTCTGGGGCGATGACGCGATCCTTGCCCAAGCGCCCGACAGTGCCAAGGGCCTGTTCGAATCCGCCCGTCGCACGCTTGGCGCCTATGCCGACCGCACGCGGCAAGTGGCCGAAAGTGAGGTGTTCCCCGGCCTGACGCTGAAGCATGCGCCCGGCCACACGATGGGTCATTCGGTGCTGCACATTGCCAGTGGTGATCAGCAGATGATGATCATGGGCGACACGCTGCACAACATCGCCATCCACACGGCGGTGCCTGAAGCCGGATTCGGGTTTGATACCGATGCCACCCTTGCGGCGCAGTCGCGCCGCAAACTCTTGGATATGGCAGCCGCCGATGGCATCCTGACGGCGTTCACCCATGTCAACTTCCCCGGCTTTGGCAAATTCAAGGCCAAGGACAGCGGCTTTGTCTATCTGCCGGCTGATTGGGTCTGATCCCAAACAAAACGGATGGATGGGGATATCCCCATCCATCCGCCCGATCTTCCCGCCTCATGCCCCGAAAGTTCCCGACATCATGACCCAGCTTGCCGTTGATTCCCGCGTTGTCGCCCGCTTGACCGGCACCTTGCCCGAAGGCGGTTTTGAAGAGGGTACGCCGATCTGGGCCTGTGACGCGCCGGGCCTGCTGGACCCAGCCGACGCACCCGAAACACGGCTTGAAGCCGTGTCATTGGGCGAAAAGCTGGCCTTTCAAATGGAAGACGTGATCACCCGCGCCGAAGCGGCGCGGTTTATCGACCTGACCGAAAGTCTGGGCTACCGCGATGCTGCCCCCGGCATTCAGACCCCGCCGGGCATGCGCCGCAACAAGACCGTGCACTGGATTGCGCCCGAGGCGGCCATGGCAGAACTGCACCGCCGCTTGAAACCCTTGCTTCCCGCCACGCTTGAAGAGCGCGCACTGTCACCGCGTCTTAGCCAGCGGATCAACATGTACCGTTACGATATCGGGGATGAATTCAACCTGCATACCGATGGCGACTGGCCGGGATTCGGGCTTTCTACAGACGGCACGGGCATGGTACAATGGCGCGGCACCCATTCAATGCTGACGATGCTATTGTACCTGAACGGTTCCGAGGATGGCATCATCGGCGGCGAAACGGTGCTTTTCGACAAGGGAGAAGCCGTGGCCACCATCACCCCGCACACCGGACGGGCTCTGTTCTTCCGCCACGGGCAGAACCGGGCGTCGGTGCTGCATGCAGGCGCACGGCTGGGCGCGGGGACCAGCAAATATGTGGCGCGCATCAATGTCATGTATGATCTGTAACCATTTGCAGCCAGTCAGTCCGAAGCACCAAGGTGCTTGTAGACCGTGGTGCGCGACATGCCCAGTTCCTGCGCCGCACGGGTTACGTTGCCGTCGTGGCGGCGCACGGCCGCTCGCACGGCAAGGCACTGATCGGCCTTCCACTGCACGCCTTTACAACTGGCGCAGGCATGTTGAATAGCAGGGGTTGACCTATTGACCAGCAGGCCCGCGAAATCCGCCATTTGCACAGGCCCGCTCTGCCGCCGCCCCGCGGCCTGCGCCATCGCCGCCCGCAATTCGCGCAGGTTGCCCGGCCAATCATGTGCCGCCAGCAAGTCTGCGACCCTTGGCCCAAGCGTGGCATCCGCCCGTGCTGCCCGCGCAAAGCGCAATGCTAGCGCAGGCAGATCACTGCGGTCGTTCAACAATGGCAGGGTAATCGCCGTCCCCATCGCTGCATAGCGCAGTTGTGGGGCAAGGTCAGCCGCAGCCGGGGCCGTGGTCGCGCCGAGCAAGAACAGGACATCGGGCCGCACAAGCGCGCCGGTCACCGGATGGCGATATTCGCCCTGTTCCAGCAGCCGCGCGATGACCATCTGCAAGGGTCCGGCAAGGACCGTCATGTCCCCAAGATACAGGCTGCCCCCTGCCGCCTCGGCCAAAAGGCCCGTGCTTTCCGTCTGTCCCAGCAGTGTTGTGACTGCCTGCGCGGCATTCAAAGTGGCTGCATCCACCGCCACGAACGGCTTGCCCTTCCGCGCGATGGCATGGGCAATGCGGGCATAAGTTTCTTTGCCCGTACCACTTTGCCCGATCAGGCAGATTGGCTGGCCTTTGCGCGCCGCATCCGGCAGGCCGGACAGCGCGCGGCGCAGGGCGGGGTCATCCAGCACGATATCGCGGAACGGGTCGGCTTCGCGGTCTGCGACAGCAACAGGTTTGGCGGGCATCGACACCACCGGGCTTTGCCGCCCCGCCAGCGCAAAGCTGGCGCGGTTTGCCACGCAGCGCATCGACACGCCCGACCCCATTCTGTCACGCAGGCGCAGGGTTTCGCCCTGCAGCAGGCGCTGCGCAATATCCTCGAACTGCCGGTCGAACAGCCGGTCAAACCGTTCGGACAGAAGATTTTTGAACCCGGTCAGAAACATCTCGCCCCGCCGGTTCACGGCATGGATCCGAAAGTCCTCATCCAGCACCAGCATGCCCACCGACAGCGTACCCAGATACTCCGGCCTTGGGTGGAACTGCAATACGATCAGCCGGTCATGTGTGGCGCGAATCAGGCTGTTTTCGATGTTGCTGGCCGACATCTGCACCAGCGCCGCCGTATGTTGCTGCCGGATCGTGGACCCCGATGACGCATCCAGCACCCCTGCCAGACCACCCCGCCCGTCAAAGATCGGGGCCGAAATACAACTGACATCGCCATGCGCGCGCAGGAAATGTTCGCCACCGTAAATCTGCGTCGGCGCGCGGTTGATGATGCACAGACCCAAGGCGTTCGTACCCCGTGTCGCTTCTGTCCAGACCGACCCCGCAATGACGGCTCGCCCGGCATCAGTATCGGCGAACTGACCGTCGGTCAGCGTGTCCAGCACCACCCCATCGGGCGATCCAAGCGCGATCATGAAATTTGACCCGGCGATCTGGTCGAACAGCAGTTCCAGTTCTGGCCGGGCGAAATGGATCAGGTCGGCGTGGTCCGCGCGGCTGGCGCGAAAGGCTGTGTCGGTAAGAACCAGATCCTCGCTGCGCGCCAGCGGATCAAGGCCGAACCCAAGACTGCGCAGCCAGCTATCGGAGATATCACCCGGCAATGCGCCGCCCGGAAACCGCCCTTGCGATTCGAGCATCATGCGCGCGCGCGACAGCGCCGCGCTTTGGTGTGACATTGTCGGTCCTCCTCCCCAGGCTGAACCTCCTTTTGGTTTAGTGGCCAGAGCCGTTTTGTCAACGCGCCAACCGATTCGCAGGCCACTGTCCAGATTTTGCACAGTGGCCGGATGCTCTGGCCAGATGCTGTCGCCGCAGCCTGTCCACTATGGCTCTGAATCGCTTGGACCCTGTTCAGAAAACCCACGCTCTGGGGCTGATTTGTCCACACTTTGAACGCTTCCGCAGGGGGGAAGCGTTTGATTTGCCGGGCCGACGGAAGGCTGCTCTGTCGGTCGTGCAAACATAATGCCCGACCGGGCGGAAAACAGGAAAGGTCACCCCATGAAGGCGCAGGTTCTTCACAAATACGACATGGCTTTGACCGCGCCAAACTGGGTGACCTTGCAGGACGTGCCGGATCCCAAGATTGCAAAATCGACAGATGTAATAGTTCGCATCGGCGGGGCCGGTGTGTGCCGCACCGATCTTCATATCGTTGAAGGCGTGTGGATGCCGATCACCGACCCCACCGGCGATAAGCTGCTGCCGCTCATTATGGGGCATGAGAACGCAGGCTGGGTCGAAGAAATCGGCCCTGAGGTTGAGGGCTTCAAGATTGGTGATCCGGTTATCGTGCACCCGAAGGTCACGGGTGGCACGTGTCTTGCCTGCCGCCGTGGCCATGACATGCACGGTGACGGCAAGTTTCCGGGGCTGGACAGCAACGGCGGCTATGCCGAGGCGCTGCTGACATCGTCGCGCAATCTTGTGGCCCTGCCCAAGACGCTGGCCCCCAAGGACGTAGCCCCTTATGCCGACGCAGGACTGACGGCCTACCGCGCGGCCAAGAAAGCCGCGCAAGTGTTGCTGCCCGACCAGACGGCGGTTGTCATCGGCGCGGGCGGTCTGGGCCACATCGGTGTGCAGGTTCTGCGCGCCATGTGTGCAGCGCGGATCATCGTAGTGGATATTTCCGATGTGTCGCTGAAGCTGGCAGGTGAAGGCGGCGCCGATCATCTGGTCAAGGCGGACGGTGACGAGGTTGACGCCGTGCTGGCGCTGACCGGCGGCAAGGGAGCCGAGGCAGTGATCGACTTCGTGGGCGAAAAAGGCACCACGAAGAAGGGGCTCGACATGACCCGAGCCAACGGCAGCTACTACATCGTGGGATACGGCGAAAACATCAATATTCCCACCGTTGACCTGATTTCGACCGAGCGAAACATTATCGGCAATCTTGTCGGCACCTGGGCCGAACTGACCGAACTGATGGCGCTGGCCGACCGCGGTTTGGTGGAACTGGCGACCAAGCACTACAAACTCAGCGAAGCAAATCAGGCGCTGCAAGACCTGCACCACGGCAAGATCAAGGGACGTGCGGTTCTGGTCCCCTGACCTTCCGCTTCCCTTGCAATCAACATGATCTTTCGGGAGGAAACCATGATCAAGACAACGCTGCGCGGCGCGTTTGCCGCAACGACGGCCCTGAGCCTGATTGCCAGCACGGCAATGGCCGAGGATTACACCAAATACGGCATCAAGGCCGATGTGCCGGGCACCTGTTCCTTCGAAGCGATCGATGCCAAGGACTACACCGGGCGCACGCTGAACATCATCACCCATGCCATCCCGGTGATCGGCGAGCCGACAGCGCTGCACGCTCAGCAGTTTCAGGAACTGACCGGGGCCACCGTCAACGTGGTGCACGTGCCGTTCGGCGATCTGTTCCAGCGGATCATGATTCCGTTCCAGACACAGCAGGCGGCGTATGACGTGCTGTTCCATGCCTCGCTGTGGCTGGGGGATTTCAGTCCGTTTTTTGCCGAAGTGCCTGCGGCATATCAGGAAACATCGGGGATGAAATCTGTGACCGACACCTACCGTGGCGTGTCGCTTGTGGATGGCAAGCTGTTGCAATACCCGATGGACGGCGACCGCCATTATCTGAAGTACCGCAGCGATGTGTTCGCAAACCCGGATATGCAGGCGAAGTTCAAAGAGGCCACTGGCCGCGATCTGACCGTGCCTGCAACATGGGAGGAATATAACGAGGTCGCCGCCGTCTTCAACGATTTCGACTTTGACGGCGACGGTGCGCCGAACTTCGGCACTGCCGAAGTGACCAAGCGCGACGACCTGATGTTTTCCGCCTTCATCAGCCGTGTTGCGGCCTATGCCAAGCACCCCGACGTGAAGGGTGGTTTCTTCTTTGATCTGGAAACCATGACGCCCCTGATCAACACCCCCGGCTGGGTGCGCGGGCTGGAACTGTTCGTGGCGGCACAGGCGTCGATGCCGCCCGGTGGCACGTCTTTCGGTCTGGGGGATGAGATCTTTTCGTTCGGTGGCGGGCAGACATTGATGTCCTATTCATGGGACGATGCTTTCATTCAGGCCATGCAGGCTGACAGCCCGATCCGCAACAAGGTGGCCGCAGCACCCTTGCCGGGCGCGAAAGAGGTCTGGAACCGCACCACCGGCGCGTGGGATACGTTCGAGACGCCAAATCAGGTATCCTATGTCACCTGGGGCTGGTCGTCTGCAGTGGCCGCGGCAAGCCCCAATCAGGATATGGCATTCGACTATCTGTGCTTCTTTTCCAACGAGGCGAACACCATGGCTGACCTGCAAATCGGCCGCTTTGGCGTGAACCCGTACCGGGCCGAACATTTCGACCCGGCGTTCTATCAGAACGACCTTGGCTGGGATGCTGCCGTTGCCACCACCTATGCCGACACGCTGAAGGCGGTGGACAGCGCCCCCAATCAGGTGTTCGACCTGCGCGTGCCGGGGGTGGGCGAGTTCATGTCGTCGCTGGCTGCAGGTGTGGCACGGGCGCAATCGGGCGAGGCCACGGCGCAAGAGGCGCTGGATGGTGTGGCCGCCGAATGGACCGCAATCGTGGACCGGATTGGCAAGGACAAGGTGAAAGCCGCCTATGCAAACGTGGTGGCACTGGAAGACAAGTGATCAAAGGGGGGCTGTTGCAGCCCCCCCCACCCCCATCGCCTCCCCATGGGGGAGGCCCCTGCACTGACGTGGCACGTCTTGCCGGATGCGTCGCAAGACAGCTTTGCAGATCCCGCTTCTCCCTCCCGCCTTTGGGGCGGAGGGTTGGGTGGGGCGGCTTTAGTGACGGCAACCAAGCCGATCCGAAACCAAAAAGGACCGCACGCCGATGTACCGCCAGAAATACCTGTTCCTTCTGCCCGGCCTTCTGGTGCTGGTGGCGATCATCCTTTTCCCGCTTCTGTTCACCATCCGCGTCAGCTTTTCCTCCTGGGATGTGTACAACCCCGGCTTGGACTGGATCGGCGGCGAGAACTATGGCCGCCTGTGGGAGGACGCCCGCTATTGGCAGGCTCTCGGGCGGTTGACGCTGCTCTCGGTCACCACGGTTCTGATCCAGTATGTCCTTGGCTTTGCGCTGGCACTGATGGTCTGGCGCGACCTTGCCGCGCGGCGGCTGTTCCGGGTGTTGTTCCTGATCCCGATGATGACCACGCCCGTCGTCATGTCGGTGCTGTGGCGCACGATCTTTCATGAAAGCCTCGGGCCGCTGAACCCCATTCTGGAAAGTCTCGGCATCGGCGCCGCACCTTGGCTGTCCAGCGCAGGCTGGGCCTTTGCGGCGGTGGTGATTGTCGAGGTCTGGCAATGGACGCCGTTCATGTTTCTGCTGCTGCTGGCGGGGCTTTTGTCCTTGCCGAACGAGCCATATCTCGCTGCAAAGATTGATGGTGCGGGGCCTGTGCGGACGTTCTTTTCAGTAACCTTTCCGATGCTGGGCGCGATTTCGGTGGGGGCCATCCTGATCCGCCTGATCGAGGCGTCAAAGATCATGGAAACGGTCTATGTGCTGACATCTGGCGGGCCGGGCACCAGTACCGAAACATCCAGCTATTACATCTACATTCGGGGGATGCGGGATTTCCAGATCGGTTATTCGGCGGCGCTGTCGCTGACCTACCTGATCATCATGATCGTGGCGCTGACGGTGATTGCCAAGCTTCTGGTGCGCGCATTGGTAAAGGACGCGGCATGAAAACCCTGTATCTGGCGCTGAAATATCTGGCGATCGCGCTGTGGTCGGCCTTTGTCGTGTTCCCGTTCCTCTGGGCGCTGACCACCAGTTTCAAATCCGCCAATGGCGTGACCGGCGGGGCGACATGGATCCCGTGGGTGCAGTATGAACCATCCTTGCAGGGCTGGCAGTCGCTTTTCGGCGGGGTGGGCGGTATCAATGTGGTGAAGCCGTTCTACAATTCCCTCGTCGTTACCCTTTCGGCCAGCGTGATCAGCATCACGCTTGGCACACTGGCCGCCTATGCGCTGTCGCGGTTCACCTTCCGGTTTCTGTGGATGCGCAACAGCGACATTACCTTCTTCTTCATCAGCCAGCGAATCATGCCACCTATCGTGCTGGCCATTCCCTTTTTCCTGATGCTGCGCTCGCTTGGCCTGCTGGATAGTCTGCCGGGGTTGATCCTCGTTTATGTGGCGCTGCTGATGCCGATTGCCGTGTGGGTCATGGTCGATTTCTTCAACGGCGTGCCGCGTGGGCTGGATGAGATGGCGTGGATGGATGGCTGCAATCCGATCACCACCTTCTGGCGGGTGATCCTGCCCAATGCTCTGCCGGGGTTGGTGGTGGCCGGGATGTTCTGCATCATCTTTGGCTGGAATGACTTTTTCTTTGCCTTCACGCTGACCTTTACCGAGACGCAGCTTTTGCCAGTGGCCATCGTGTCGCTGAATTCATCGGTGACGCCGTGGTGGTCGCTGTCGGCGGCGGCGCTGGTATCCATCGCGCCGCTGGTTGTGCTGGCGTTTGTGGTAGAGCGGTTCCTGTCAAAGGGCGGCTTGGCCGGGGCGGTGCGCTGATGCTGAAGATCACAGATCTTGAGCTGCTGGTGGGGGGCGTGGCGCATCTAGCCGCCATTAACGCCAGCTTTCAGCCCGGCACGCTGACCACCATTCTGGGCCGCACTGGGGCGGGCAAGACCACGCTGATGCGCGCGATTGCGGGGCTGATTGCGCCGGACAGGGGCCAGATCTTGCTGGACGGCACGGGTTGGACGCGCCTGCCGCCCTGGAAGCGCCCGGTGGCGATGGTGACGCAGCAATTCATCAACTATCCACATCTGAACGTGCGCGACAATGTGGCCTTCCCCCTGGTGCGCGCGGGTGTGGCCAAGGCCGACGCCGCCGCCCGCGCCGAGGCGGCCCTAGCGCGCGTGGGTCTTGCCGCGATGGTGGACCGCCGCCCCTCGGCGCTGTCAGGTGGCCAGCAACAGCGTGTGGCGATCGCCCGCGCGCTGGTGAAAAAGGCCCCGGTCCTTCTGTTGGACGAGCCGTTTGTGAACCTTGATTACAATCTGCGCGAGGCGTTTCGCAAAGATCTGGTTGACCTCTTGGCAGTAGAGACGGGCACAGTGGTGCTTTACGCCTCGACCGATCCGCGTGAGGCCTTGCAGATGGGCGACCAGATCGTGCTGCTGGCGGACGGTCGCATCGTGCAATCGGGCAGCCCGCGTGATGTCTTTGCCAACCCGGCCAGCCTGACCGCCGCCAGGGTCGTGAACGACCCGCCGATCAACCCGATCCCATTTCACCAGAACGGCGTTGCCGATTTCGGCGCGCTTGGCCAGCAGGCAATTACTCTGCCGTCGGGTGCCTACACGCTGGGCCTGCGCGCAAGCGATATCCGCGCGGGCGGGCCGCATCAGGCGCGGGTCACGCTTACCGAAGTCACCGGGTCTGAAACGCTGACCCACCTGTCGTTGAACGGCCTTGACCTGGTGATGCAGGAAAAAAGCGTCGTGCTGCGAAGCCCCGGTGATGTGGTGGGCGTGCATCTTGATCTGCACAAAGGATTAGTCTTTGGCGCAGACGGGCAAAGGGCAGGGGTCTGACATGGCAGAAATTCGTCTGGCCAAACTGGCCCACTCCTACGGCAACGGAACAAATGCGCTGAAACCGCTGGACATGACCTGGCGCGATGGCGGCACCTATGCGCTGCTCGGGCCATCTGGTTGTGGCAAATCCACCATGCTCAATATCATCTCGGGCCTATTGAAGCCGTCTGAGGGCCGGGTCCTGTTTGACGGGCAGGATGTGACTGATAAAGACACCGGCGCGCGGAATATCGCGCAGGTGTTTCAGGTGCCGGTGATCTACCGGTCGATGACGGTGGGCGAAAATCTGGCCTTCCCGTTGGTGTGCCGCCGCGTGCCCACCCCCCGCATCAAGGCGCGGGTCGAGGCGATTGCCGAGCGGCTGGGCCTGTCGCGGCATCTGAACAGCCGCGCCGTGGCGCTTACGGCAGATCAGAAACAACTGATCTCGCTGGGCCGCGGGCTGGTGCGCGAAGATGTTTCAGCGGTGCTGCTGGACGAACCGCTGACGGTGATCGACCCGCAGATGAAGTTCGAGCTGCGCAAGATCCTGAAGGACATCAACCGCGAGTTTCGCCTGACTATGGTGCTGGTCACGCATGACCAGAACGAGGCGCTGACCTTTGCCGATACAGTTGTCGTGATGAACCACGGTGAGGTGATACAGGCGGGCACTCCGCAAGAGCTGTTTGAACGCCCTGCCACCACCCATGTTGGGACCTTTATCGGCAGCCCAGCGATGAACTTTTTGCCCGCCGTGCGCGAGGGTGACCGGGTGCTTGTCCCCGGCGCCGGCCTGTCCCGCACAGCCCCCGCGGACCTGCCTACCACAGATCTGACACTGGCCTTTCGCCCGGAGCATGCGGTTGCGGGTGGCCCCCTGGCAGGCACCGTGACGCGCATTTGGTTTGAAGGTGCCGATCAGGTGCTGGCCTTGTCGGTCGGCGACGCGTCGTTGCGCATCCGTGCCGTAGCAGGGGCCGAAACGGTCGGGGCAATCGTGCGTTTTGACGTGCCGCAAGACTGCTTGCGGCTATACCACCAAGGCCGCCTTGTGGCCTGAGAAATTTGCAACCTGAGGAGATGGCAACAATGAGTGATTACTATTCACAGGAAAACCACGGTCCGTTTCATCTGCACAGCCTTGGCGATTTCACCCTGACCTCGGGGCAGGTGCTGAAGGACGCGCAAATTGCCTACGCCACCCAAGGCACGCTGAACGCGGCCAAGGACAACGCAGTGCTGGTCACCACCTGGTACACGGGCACCACCAAGATCATGGAGCAGATTTACATAGGCGCGGGCCATGCGCTGGACCCATCGAAGTATTTCATCATTCTGGCAAATCAGTTGGGATCAGGCCTGTCCACATCGCCCTCTAACTCTGCGGCGCAAGGGGGGGCGGCCTTTCCCGCAGTGTCAATGGGAGATGACGTCAACGCACAGCACCGGCTGGTGACAGAGGCGTTTGGCCTCGATCATCTGGCGCTGGTGTTCGGCGGGTCGATGGGGGCGGGGCAGGCGCTGGAATGGGCCTGCCGTTACCCCGGTTTTGCACAGCGTGTTGCGGCCTTGGCGGGGGTTGGCACCACGCGCCCCCATGCCGTGGTCATAGGCAAGATCGTGCAGGACATCCTGACCTCTGCTCCAGGCTTCAACGGCGGAGCCTATGCCGCTGCCGACATGGCAGTGCCACTGCGCCAGCACGCGCTTTACTGGACAAACCTTGCTTGGTGCCCTGATTTTCTAGACCGCAAGGGGTGGGAACCCTTGGGCCATGCGTCTCTGGATGCCTTTCTGACCGATTTCATGACCGGCTATTTCGCGCCGATGGATGCCAACAACCTGCTGGCACAGGTCAGCAAATGGCAACGCGCCGATGTGGGTGGCATTGCGGGCGGCGATGCAAAGGCCGCCTACGCGAAGGTGAAGTCGAAGGTGCTGCTGATGCCGATATCGTCAGACCAGATTTTCCCTGTGACCACCTGCATCGCAGAGGCAGCATTGATCCCCGGTGCCCGCCTGACCGTGATCGAAGGCAAGGCAGGCCATCTTGGTCTTTTCGCCATCGAGCCTGATTACATGCCGCAGATCAACGCGGCTCTCTCCGGGCTGCTAGGTGAACAGGTCTAGGCTATCTTCTTGCGGGCGATCTGATCAGTCATCTGGTGGACTTGATTGCGTCTGGAGTCTCGTCCTAAGCTCAGCTGATCCGCGCGGATTGCCGCTTTACCCATCGGATAGGTATTGAAGACTCAATCGAAGCGACTCCGCCGATCTTCGTTAGACGTCCAGTCAAAAAGTGCTCGAAGTCGTTCAGGTCGGCAACCGAAAGGCGAAGCAGATAGTCGAAGCTGCCGGTCATCAGCCAACACTCTACGACTTCGGGGCAGAGTTTGACCTCACGCTCGAACTCGACAAGTTTGCGGTCCACCTGCTGATCCAGCTTAACGGAGACGAAGACACTGAAGCCAAAGCCCATGCGTACCTCGTCCACCACGGCGCTGTAGCCGGTGATGAAGCCTTCGGCCTCTAGCCGGCGGATGCGCCGCGCGCAGGGTGAGGGCGACAGGCCGACGCGCTCGCTCAGGTCCTGATGCGAGATGCGCGCATCTGCCTGCAGTTCTTTCAGAATTCGGTGGTCGATCTGATCCAGTTTCACGTGATATACGCCGAAAACCAGCGCCTCTTGTCAACTTGACGCCGAATCTAAGTAATCGGAGTGCAAAAGGACAGGTAAAATGCCGGAATCTCGCCCAAGGACTGCGATATTCTTGCCCAAAGGAGTTGCCGATGCCTGATTTTCCCCATCTGAAGACCCTGGAACAGCGCCTCTTGTGGTTGTCGCACTGGATGATCCACCACGCCAACCACATCCGGCCCAAGGTTGACGGGATCAAGGTCGGCGGGCATCAGGCGTCCTCGGCCTCGATGGTGTCGATCCTGACCGCGCTCTATTTCCACGCGCTGCGGCCACAAGACCGAGTGGCGGTCAAACCCCATGCCTCGCCGGTCTTTCACGCCATCCAGTATTTGATGGGCAACCAGACCCGCAAGAAGATGGAGAATTTCCGCGGTTTCGGTGGGGTGCAAAGCTACCCCAGCCGGACCAAGGACGTGGATGATGTCGATTTCTCTACCGGATCGGTCGGCCTTGGTGTCGCGATCACGTCGTTTGCGTCGATCGTGCAGGACTATATCGGCGCCAAGGCTTGGGGTGGCAATCTGTCCCTGGGCCGCATGGTGGCGTTGGTCGGTGATGCCGAGCTGGACGAAGGCAACGTCTATGAGACGCTGCAAGAGGGCTGGAAGAACGATCTGCGGAACTGCTGGTGGATCATCGACTACAACCGCCAGTCGTTGGACGGCATCGTGCGTGAGGGGCTGTTTGCGCGGATCGAGCAGATCTTCGATGCCTTCGGCTGGGATGTGGTGCGGGTCAAATACGGCGCCCTGCAACGCGCGGCCTTTGCCGAGCTGGGGGGCAGCGCCCTGCGCGAATGGATCGACCGCTGCCCGAACCAGCAATACGCCGCGCTGACCTTTATGGGCGGGGCCGTCTGGCGCAAGCGGCTGATGGAGGATCTGGGCGATCAGGGCGATGTGTCGGCGCTGATCGACCGGCGCGACGACGCAGGATTGGCAGCGCTGATGGAAAACCTTGGCGGCAACTGCGTGCAGACCATGGCCGAGGCGTTTGACGCCGTCACCCACGACCGGCCGACCTGCTTCCTCGCCTATACGATCAAGGGCTGGGGCACCCCGATTGCCGGCCACAAGGACAACCACGGCGGGCTGATGAACCCCACCCAGTTTGCGTCATGGCAAAGGCACATGGGCGTGCCGCAGGGCCAGGAGTGGGAGCCGATGGCCACCGTCCAAGACCCGACCGCCCTGCGCAGTTTCCTCTCGCGTGTGCCGTTTTTTGCCAAGGGCAGCCGCCGCTATCACGACGACCGCATTGCCGTGCCGAAGATCACCGTCGATACTGGCCGCGAGATCTCGACTCAGGCCGCCTTCGGCAAGATCCTCGACGACCTATCCAAGAGCTCCTCTGCGTTGGCCGCGCGGATCGTTACCACCTCGCCTGACGTAACGGGAACCACCAGCCTTGGGCCCTGGGTCAACCGGCGCAAGTTGTTTGCGCGTCAGCCGCAGGCCGATGCCTTCATTGAGCACCGCATCCCCTCGATCGCGAAGTGGGAGTTTGCGCCCGAGGGACAGCATATCGAACTGGGCATCGCCGAGATGAACCTGTTCCTGCTGCTGGGGGCAGCGGGCCTGTCACACAGCCTGTTCGGCAAGCGGCTGTTCCCCATCGGCACAGTCTATGACCCCTTTGTGCATCGGGGCCTCGATGCCCTGAATTATGCCTGCTATCAGGATGCCCGCTTCATCATCATCGGCACCCCGTCGGGCGTTACACTGGCGCCCGAAGGCGGCGCGCACCAGTCCATCGGCACACCCTTGACCGGCATGTCGCAGGATGGGTTGGCGGCGTTTGAACCGGCCTTTGCCGATGAACTGGCGGTGATCATGGAATGGGCCTTCGACTATCTTCAACGCGACGGCAATGGCGACCCGGACGAACGCACCTGGCTGCGCGACAAAACAGGCGGGTCGGTTTATCTGCGGTTGACGACAAACCCGCTGGAACAGCCGGGCAAGCGCCACGACAACGCCTTCCTGCAAGGGGCCATCGACGGAGCTTACTGGCTGCGAAAGCCCGGACCAAATTGCCAGTCAGTGATCGCCTATCAGGGGGCTGTAGCGCCTGAGGCTATTGCGGCAGCGGGCATCATCGGCGAACACCACCGCGATGTGGGGGTGCTGGCCGTTACCTCGGCCGACCGGCTGAACGCGGGCTGGACGGCAGCACAGCGCGCCCGCGCAGGTGGTAACCGGGCGGCACGCAGCCACATTGAGACATTGTTGGCCGACCTGCCGCGAGATTGTCTGCTGATCACGGCCATTGACGGACACCCGGCCACTCTGGCCTGGCTGGGGTCGGTCGGCGGGCACAAGACAGTGTCACACGGGGTCGAGCATTTCGGCCAGACTGGCACGATCGGCGACCTCTATCACCACTTCGGGCTGGACCGTGACTCCCTTGCGCAGTCCATAGCGGGTTTGACAACGGGACGAAGTTCTTAGGGTCAGATGGGTATTCGGCTTGCGCCCCGTTCCCGACGACAGCGTTCGTGGAGGTGCGCGCTTCGAGCTGATGATGGAACGTGGTCTGTGTGAAGCAGCCACAAGCGTCAGGGAGGAAGCGCAGCATGAAGCACTATGCCGGATTGGATGTTTCGGTGAAATGACCGACATCTGCATCGTCGATGAGAACGGACGAATTTGCAGTGAAGCAAAGGTTTTCAGCCATCCCGAGGATCTGTCGAGGGCCTTGACGGAGACAGGGTTCTGTATTGAACAGATCGGGCTCGAAGCTGGCCCACTGTCGCAGTGGTTGTTCGAGGGTATGGCGCAGGCTGGATTGCCGGTGATCTGTGTCGAGACGCGCCACACCAAGGCATTCCTGAGAGCTGAAATCAACAAAAGCGACCGGAATGACGCGCGTGGAATTGCGCAGATGATGCGCGTCAACCTGTATCGCCAGGTGCATGTAAAGACGCTGGCGAGCCAAAAGCGTCGGCCTCTACTGCGGGCCCGCAAGCTCTTGCAGGACAAGGCAATCGCTATTGAGAACGATACCGTGGCTTGGCAAACCGAGCGTAGTTGCCAACCTATAGGTTGGCAGATTGGCCCTTCGGGACATCAGCCTCGATCAAGCTCCTGTCCGAAGGACCAAGTCCTGGTCCCGACGGCACACCGGGAGGTGCCGACCTCGGCCTTCGGCAACCACCGCAAGTCGCAGCCATCTCTCAACCCCGCGTTTTCATATCTCCCACCACTTGAGGCTACTCCCTCAGTTCTTTGGAAATCGGCATGTTGGAGCGCCCATAGCGCTGGAAAAGCATCCTCATCAAAGAAAACCGGTAGATGTCTCCTTGAAAATCTGTCCCTTTCGGCATCATGGACGCCACAAAGTCACAGAATCTGAAGAAACTGCTTGATGCCGTGCCCGCCGGGTATCTGGTCGATGCCGCGTGGCTCGTCTCGCAAGGCATCGCCTATGAGAGCTTCCGTGACTATGTGAAGCGCGGCTGGCTGGACCGCATTACCCGAGGCGTCTTCCGCCGCCCCCTCCCCAGCACCGCTGCCACGCCGACATCGAACAGCGTCCACTGGAAGACCTGCATCCTCTCCACTCAGCATATCATCGGTCATGACCTGCATGTCGGCAGCACCACGGCGCTCGGCGAACAGGGACATGCCCATTACCTGCGCCTCGGCGAGAGCGCTCCAGTCTGGGTCTATGGGGACAGTATCCCGAATTGGCTGAAGAAACTGCCGCTGGATGCCCAGATCAGAACCCGCCCGCATTCCTTGTTCGCTGACCCGAAACTGGGCTTGATCGAAGGCAAAACGACTGGCCAGCCGTGGGACTGGGGTCTGACGATGTCGACGCCGGAGCGCGCAGTTCTGGAGGCCATGGACGAGTTGCCTGACCATGAGAGTTTCCACACGCTCGACATGGCTTTCGAGAGCCTGACAACCCTGCGCCCGAAACTGCTTTCCGACCTCCTGCAGGCCTGCCGCAAGATCAAGGTCAAGCGCCTGTTCTTCGTCTTTGCCGACCGTCACAATCATCCTTGGCACAAAAGGATCGACCCGCAGGCATTTGATCTCGGCAGCGGCGACCGAGCCTTGGTTCAAGGCGGCAAGATTCACCCGCGCTATCGGATCATGGTGCCGGAAGATTTCGTGCAACCGGTAGGCGACCGTGGCGCGTGAGACCTAGGAAGCCCAGGTAAAGCGGAGCTTTATTGCTTTGTTGATGCCCATCGACTACATTACGCGAGAAGTTACCTCACAGAGATGATGCAATGGCCTCGGTCGCAGCGAAAGTGATGTCGACAGTCAGCGCGCCCTACGGCGTGCAGGTGACGGCTACCCAGCTGGCCGAAAAAATCGCCGACAGCAAGAGCGTCGATGCCTTCGATTGCAGCGTGTTCGCCTTCCTGTCCGAAGTGTCCCCCAAACTGCAGCAGTCGTTTATCGACGAGATGGGTGTTAGCAAGGACGCAGTCATCGTGGTCGCAAAAAAATTCTCCGAGCTCGCCGGATATAAGCTCCCGCTCGCGATCTGAATGAACGTCCCGCAGCCAAGCCGCTGGCCCGAGCTTTTTGATGTGGCTATGGCGATCGTTGACCAAGCCAACGGTCAGGGTATCGGCATGTCCAACTGGAGCTTTGGGGGCGGAACGGCTCTCATGCTCCAAATCAAGCATCGCGAAAGCCACGACATCGATCTCTTTATCGACGATGCCCAGTACCTCCCGTATTTGAACCCTGAGACGCAAGGATACAATCTGGCGCTCGCACCGAGCGACTATGAAACCGATGGGACACGCGCCCTGAAGATCGTGTTCAACGGCGTCGGCGAAATCGACTTCATCTGCTGCGACCCAGTCACCGAAGAACCCTATGTCATTTCCGAAATCCGCGGACGACGCGTCAAACTCGAGACGCCAGCCGAGATCCTAGCCAAGAAGGTAGTCTTCCGCGGTTCACACCTCCAGCCCCGGGACATGTTCGATATTGCGGCCGTCGTCGAATCTGTTGGGGCCGACTATGTCGTCGAGGCTTGCTCCAGATTTCCTGATGCCTGCCGAGAAGCACTCGCCGTGACCGAGAAAATGAATCCTGCGCTGGTTGATGCCGTCACAGGCAAGTTGTTGGTGTCAGAGGGATTTCAGATTCTTCAGGGCCATGCACAGGGAGTAACGAAGGCAGTCCTGGTCGAAGCGATCGCGCGAGCAGGCTGACCGGTCGCAGACGGCTGGCCAACCAGATCGGCTGCGACACCAATGGCGTCCAGCCGGTCCTTGGCGCTGAGGCGCAGGAATGCCTCAGCCATGGACCATCTTTCCGATCAATCGTGCCAGCCAAGTCGGGAACTGCGGCGCGGCGGACACGAGTTCGGTCTTTGCCGTCTCCGTGAGCTTGGATCGCAGGATTTGCATGGCCTTGGGAGCCTCATCAGGTCCGAGCCATGCCAGCGCACGGACAACCTGGCCCGAGGTCTTGCTTCCAAGGGCCAACTGCCAGCGCGGCGCATGACGCAGTTCGACTGCTTGCCGGCCAAGGTTCAGCACACGGCTTCGACCGGAAGTGAGGTAAACCGACTTGACCGGCACCTGTGTGGTCAGGCCCAGAGCGTTTGCCGCAGCAGCACCGCTCGGGACGATCGTCTCGCCCCGCTGCACAGCGAGCGCTTCAATCGCCTGTTCAGCCGACGGACTGCGCGGGCCAAAGCGTGTCTGGACCGGGCGCATGTAGATGCCACGTCCCGCACGGATCAGCTCGCCGCGCGCGGCCAGACGCGACAGCGTCTGATCGACCGCCGCGCGCGAGCCAAGGTGCAAGAGCCCCTTCGCTGCCAAGGGCACCCCCTCCGGCAACGTCGTCGCAACATTCATAATACTCTCGGCCATGCGCTCCATGATCGCTCCTTTGTCAGAAACATACGCAAGTTTCTGACAGTTTTCAACCGTGCTGTCTCACCCGAAGCGGCGCCCTCCTTCGGTGAAGGTGTACTCGTTGACGATGATCCCCTCCTCGATGGCCTCGTCCGATGTCAGGTGGTCGTATTCAGCCTGAAGCTGGCGGTAGAGCCAGCGGGCCAGATCGCGGAGCGCCTCGGTCACGATCTCCTCGGCCTCCTCGGTCGGCGGTTGCCAGGTCGGGCTGTGGCGGCTGACGTCCACCGACATAGTGTGTTCGTGGTAGTAGCGCCCGCGGTGGCTGACCTCGGCGGCGAGCTGGTAGAAGTTCCGCCGCTGGATGGCCTGCAACCGATCCGCCATACCATGCAGCGTCGCGTCCGTGGGCGCGTAGTCCCGGATGCGCGTGGCCCCGCCCTTGGCGTGGGACCAGTAGCCCTCGAAGCAGGCCCCATCGCCCTGGCTCCAGAAGCCGGAGAACCAGATGCATGGCTTGGCCCGGGTCCCGCCGCCCATCAGGCGGGCGGGGGTGGTCTTCAGGCGGATGCCAAGGATCTCACAGACCCGCTCGAAATCCTCATGGACCGCGTCCCACCAATCGTCGTGGGGACCGAGCTCGCGATACCAGCTGCACGCCTTTTCCTTGGCGGCATCCGAGAGTTCGGGGAACTGGTAGACAGTAGTGCAGATGACTTCAGGCATCGGCGTCCTCCCCATTCAGCGCGGCGGCCAGCCATTCTTGCGTGCTCGTCGAGCCGACGGATTTGCGGGCGCCGAGATCGATGACATGCGCGCCGCCGCCGAAGGCGTCGAGGCGTGGTCGGGAGCAGGTGAGGGCGTACTGGAAGCCCCAGAGACTGGTGAGATGGAGCTCCTCTGCGAGGCGCAGCACAAAGCGGATGACGGCCTCGACATCGCCGTGCTCGTCATCATGGATCCAGAGGGTGCTGCCCTCGGGCGCGTCCTGGCGCCCGAGGTCGAAGCCTGCGACTTCCGGGTCATCGACGTGCTGATCCGCAGCGCGGAGTTCTTGGAACATCGCGAGCGCGCGGGCGGCCTGGTCGGGGCTGCCGACGTCGAGCAGGCACGAGAAATGGGTGAAGTAATCCGCCATGGGAACCTCCTGAATGGGGAAGACCCGGCCAAGAGGCCGGGCGCTGTGTCGGGATGAGGGGGTGGTCGGGAATGATCAGCGGGCCGGATCGTCGCCCGCCGTCTGTCGCGTGGCATGCGCGCAGAGCATCTGTCGATAGAAGCGCTTGCGCGCGGCCCGGAAGCCGCAAACTGCGCGCGTGTCGGGGTGCAGCGCCCGGACCGCCGCGCGCAGGACGGCGTAGGGCGACGCTGCCGAGGGCAGGCCGAGGCGTTGATAGGCTGGATCGGTCATCTCAGCAGACCTCGACCACGGGCGAAGCGATATGCGGATCGACGAGCGCCTCGATCCGCTCGGACCGGCCCATCCAGGGTTCGGGCCGGATTGCCTTGACCCAGTCGGCGAAGCTCGGAATGAACCCCAGATCCTCGCGGACATGCTGCTCGCCCACCCATCGTGTCGGGATCACGCGGCCCGTGGAGAGGGTAATCGTCGGCCCGAAGACGGTCTCGGAGAGCCAGATTCCAGCGGCATGGTGAAACATGGCTCGGTGGCGAAAGTCGGCGGAATGGGCTTTTGAGGAGTCGAACCAAGCATGGATGGCCTGATAATCATCGACCGTGCCGCCCCATTTCTTCACCGAGGACAGGGCGTGGTGATAGGGATGTGCCATCGCCGCCCCTCAGAAATCGTGGGTGTAGAGTTCGGACGAGGTGAAGCGCTCGTTGAAATCGAGATGGATGCAGCGGGCAGCGGCGTCGAAGCAGAACTCGCCCCAGGCGCCGTCGTTGTTCTCCCAGCCGCCATGTGTGTCGGAGAGGAAGTCGTAGGCCAGCTGCTCGACCACATCCTCCAGCGAGAGCTGCCGCATCTCGACCTCGGGGTCGTCCCAGGTCAGCGCGGCGTATGCGATCTCGGTCGCGGGAAACTCGACGGCGGTCTCACCAGACCAGGCCACGATGCTTTCGATTTGGCCGCTGTCCCCGGCACCATCGAAGGTCACGGTGACATGGGTGATGCCGGCGGCCATGAGGCCGTCGAAGAGGCGGTCCTTGTTGCCCGGGCGCAAGGCTTCGATGCGGGACGCGCGCTCGGCATGAGCGGCGAAGATCTGTGCCATGTCGACGGTCGAGGGTGCCATCGGGGGCGCGAGGGTAGGTTCAGTCAGGGTCATCGGGTGTCTCCGGTCAGGGGAAGGGAACGGAGCCGAGCCGGGCGATCTCTCTCCCCCGGACAAGCTCCAAATCCCCCCTGCCCTTCTCTGTCTCTCAGTCCTCACGCAGCAACCTGCAGCGCCCGGGCGGCGAAGGCGCGCCAGAGTGGGTCGACCAGCCGTGCATCGAGAAGATCGGCGCGGTGGCGCAGTCGTCGTGCCAGATCAGGCTCTCCCCAGGCAGCCGCGCGGCCTGCCTGCGCGCGCAGCTGGCTTGCCTCGGCTACGACGCCACGCGCTTCGGCCGCGCTCGTAACCGGGTGGCACCAGGCGACAGCGTGGTCGCTGGCGGCCCCGGCCAGCACAAGGCGCTCGTCGCGGTCGAGGATCGCAAGAAGCTGGGGCGCAGCATTCGGGGTGATGCCCTCGGCATGGTCGATCGCGCGCTGCATGGCCTCGGCCAGCGTCGCGAAGCGGGCGAGCACCAGGGGCGCGGCGCGGCCCGACATCAGATCGGCCGGCGCGGGGCGCGACAGGGTCAGGGCGAAGGGGTGATTGGGATCGGTGTCGCCCGAGGGAATAGGCGGTACGAAGCACCGAGGGCCAGAGGTCGGGAGGATGGGCAAGGGCAAGTCGAGCATGGGATAAACCTCCGACGGCGCAGGAAGCCTCTCTCCCCGCCTCATCCGTCAAAGATCAAACCGCCGCCCTCTTCCTCATAGGGGCGACAGAAACTGCTCAACTTGCTGACGGCAAACTACTCCATCGGACCCGCAGGTAACGACCCTGCCGCTTAGGCAAATCCTTTCGGTCAATCATTCGACCTGATACCTGGAAATCCTCGTTGATCTTGACCACAAGCAGCTTGTTGAAGTTTCCAGCGGTATCGACCACCACGACATCCTTCGTTTTGAAGGGGGTAATCGTTTTCACCTCGACGTGGTCGTTGCCAAGTCTCCCGTCAGCACCTTGCGCGTAGGTTTTGTTCAGCTTGATGCCATACGTAATGGCCCCGAAAAGTTCACCGATGTCGCCATAAACGGCTAGATGAAGGCCTGTCTCCCGGTGATAGCTTTCCGCAAGCGAAATCAGGCTTTCAAAGTAGGGGATCATTGATCGGATTGCGTTGGGGTATTTTGCTCCCCACTCTTTGTAGCGCAGCTGCTCGTCAATTTCTGACCAGGTAACCCATTCACCATCATCGTAGAACGCGCGATCCGACCAATCGATATCATCCATACTGCTTCGTCCAATTTGAACCACTGTAGGAACGTACCAATCCAGTTTGGCAATAAAGTGGCCGGAGGCGACAGGGCCTCCGGCGCCGCGTCAGCCAACCCGGTCGAGGAGTTTCTTGGCACGCCCTTCCATGTCGAGCCGCGCATCCTGCTGGGTTTTGTCGCGCGCAAGCCGTGTGATGCCCTGCACGAAGTCGAAGATGCTTTCGGGCGGTCGACCTTCCTCCATCAGCACCTTCTCGATGATCTTACCTGACTCCGCCTTCGAGAAGCCGCGTTTCCTCAGGAAGTCATCCCGATCCTCATCCGTCCGCGCCACGATCTGCTGCCGTGCCGCCTTGATGCCGTTCACGAAGCCCTGCGGCGAGGAATTGGCAAACCGCGTCAGCGCCGGGGCCGCCTCATGGGCAAAGCGCGAGGCTGCATACTTCGAGCGGCGGATGGTGATCTCCTGGAAATCCTCGACGCCCCAGAGATTGCGGTTCTGGCACACTGCCCGCAGGTAGAAGCTCGCCATGCCGAGGGTTTTCGCGCCCACCTCCGAGTTCCAGCAATAGAAGCCCCGGAAGTAGAGATCAGGGGAGCCATCCGGCATCCGGCCCGCCTCGATCGGGTTGTGATCATCGACCAGGAACAGGAAGACGTCGCGGTCCGAAGCATAGAGCGTGGTCGTGTCACGGCTGATCTCAACATCGGGGTTGTAGACCCCGGTCGACCAGTCGAGCACCCCCGGCACCTTCCAGCGCGTGTCGCCGGTGCCGTTCCCCGCGATGCGCTGCACCGCCTCGACCAGCTCGTGGTCATGGATGCGGCCATAGTCGGGGCCGGTCACCGCGCGAAGTTCGGTACGGCCGTCTTCCGTCTCGAAGGTCTTCACCTGCTCGGCGCGGTGGTGGGTCAGGCCGTATTGCAGGTTGATCCCTGCCAGGGGCGCGGGCAGTTGGCGCAGGTAGGACGCGGGGGCACCGACGATGCTGGCCAGCTGACCGAACGCCCAATGCGTGGGCGCGACAGGTTCATGCGCTTTCGGAAGGACCAGGTGAAGCCGCTCGGCGCTGTCACGCGCGGCCTCGACCCGGATATCCGCCGTCTGCACCACCCTGCTGCGGCTGCGCTCGGAGCGGCCCTTCACCGATGCCCAGAGATCGTCGAGCGACAGATACCGCTCATCATCGGGCCGGTTGAACCACTCGGACGACACCCGCCCGTTCCGCTCACCCCGGCTCACATCCACCTTCCAGCCACCAGCCCGCGTCGGTGCGACCGGGTCCAGAACTTCCACAACGCCCATCGGTTATCTCCCGCGACGGGCGCCAGGAGCCACTCTCCCAACCCTCAACCCGTCACCGGAAAACCGGCACTCCTCTGCCTCTGTGATCCTCTTCAAATAATGGACCAGCGTCAGGCTTTTCCGAGTTACAAACTGTTGTCGTGGACGCCTTGATGCAAGCTGCACTGCGTTCTGCGTCAAGCACCGCTTCAGTCGGACAAGGCAAATGGACCAAAGATGCGATACCCGGTAAGGCCTGCAGCCTCGAGCGCGTCCTTGAAACGTGATGTGATATGAATTCCATGCAGTTCAGCAGCGACGAACAGAGAATGGCCGGAAACGACGCTTTGCTGGTAGACCGGTTTCCAGTCAGCAACTGGCCCCACGGCCGGAAACATCTGTGAATTCTTATCCAAGGGTGGATGGGTTTTTTCTGGATCCATCGCAAACAACCTGGTTGCTGGGATGAACCAATAGTAGGTTTGTGGCATTGACTCCGCCTTCGACCAGACCAGACTGACCGGCTCAAACTGGTGGCGACCGGGATCATGCATCTCGACCAAAGACCGAAACCTTTCTGAAACAATCTGGCCATGCTGAACGCCAATGTAATCCGGCAATGTGATGCCACTTTTCTGAGCGTTGCCGCCTCCACGGTCATACTTCGCCCGCAATTTGGTCGGCAGGTTTTCCGTGCCGATCCTGCGACCACACCGAAAGTAACTGGTTCGCTGGATCGGCCAAAGGCCGATATCGATGGAAAGGTCCAACGGTTTTACTTTTTGCAGATCTCCATCCAGCGGGACCAGATCGTAGGCCAAGCCGGCCTTGTCGCCCAAGATGGTATGCGTGATAATCCAGATCATAATCTATATCCTGTTAGAGGTAAGCTGCACACTAGCCCGAAAAGAGCGTGGCGAGAAAGAACCTGCGCCCAAGACCTCCGTTGGCAGCAACCCCGCAAAGGCGTGCGGGATCCCTCAACCTGATCCTGCCAATCGAGCAGGTCGCCGAGGGCTACAAGGCGATGGATGAACGCAGCGCCATCAAGACCATGCTGTGCGTCGATGGGTGCCGCACCAGTAACATGAGCCGCAGTTTCTCAGGGCAGCCGTAAAATGGAACCCGGCGGGTTTCCCCGCCGGGTCTTCCGGGTGAACGCCGTTCCTCAGAACGGGATTTCGTCGTCACGCTCGACCAGCTCGGGGTTTTCATTCTCCGCCGACTTCGGACGGCTCAGGAAGTCGACTTTCTCAGCGATGATCTCGCAGCCGTAGCGATCGGTGCCGGTTGCATCGGTCCACTTGGTGTAGTGGATGCGGCCGTGGACGAGGACCTTCATGCCCTTCTCGCAGTGCTCTGCGACGGTCTTGCCGAGACCGTTGAAGCAAGTGATGCGGTGCCATTCGGTGTCCATGACCCGGTAGCCGTTCTCGTCGCGCATCACGCGACCTTCCGAGAGGCGCGGCCTCGAGGTGGCGAGGGTGAAGTTGGTGATCTTGGTGCCGCTCTGGGTCGAGCGCACTTCGGGCTTTTGACCGATGTTGCCGGCGAGGATGACGATGTTCTGCATGGTAAGCTCCTGTGTTTCCTGTCCCTGGGACCGTCCCTTCGACAAGACCCGGAAAAAGCCTGTCGGCTGAGGCGTGCACGGGAGACGGAACGGCAACCGGAAACCCCCAGAGGGCCGGGGTGGAGCGGGCAGGTGCCGCGTTTCCAAAGAAACGCTAGCCAACACGGCCCGGACTGACGCGGGGTTGCGCGCCAGAGGCCGAACAGGCTTAGGGGATTGTCAGTCGAAGGGATGGCACTGGGGATGGGAGCGACCTGGGGCTCTCACAGAACTCGGCCTTCCTGGCTAAGGCAACGGGGTTGAAGCATTTACGAAAGCGCCAACCCTGCGGCTCAAGCCAACCTCATCCCCTGCCCTATCGCGGTGAGCTCCGTGGGAGTTGCGATGTTGCGACCTGACGGCTATCCCGGATGCATCATTCAGGAAACGAGGGCCCAATGGCTGATTTCAATCTCGAGGCGATGTCGCTCAAGGAACTGCGGCAGTTGCAGAAGGACCTCGCCAAGGCGATTTCCACATATGAGGACCGGCACAAGGCCGAAGCCCGTGCCAAGCTGGAAGTGATTGCCAAGGAGATGGGATACTCCCTCGCCGAACGGATCGGTGTTGAGGTGAAAACCACCCGTGCGCCAGCCGTAGCGAAATACCGTCACCCTGAGAACGCTGCTGCCACTTGGTCGGGCCGTGGCCGGAAACCCCAATGGTTCGTGGAAGCGCTGGCGGCTGGCTGGCAGGTCCGCCGACAATATGGCGGTCTGACAGACTTGAGTGAACCACCCGGGCGAAGCATCGTCAAGTTAAGGAAACCGGTTTCTGCTGACATGACTGCCTGATCATGTTAGAAGAACGTGTTTTTCTTAACACGACGCAGGGAACATGTTAAAGCCGACCTATACCATTCCCACCCTGCCTCCAGAGGCCGAGATCGAAACCGTTCCGGTACTGAAGGCGCTCGCTCGAGCCAGCCGCGCGCTTGCAGACCTGAAGGGTCAGGCCAAGACCATTCCGAACCAAGGAATCCTGATCGACACGCTGGCTCTTCAGGAAGCCAAGGCTTCTTCAGAAGTCGAAAACATCGTCACGACACAGGACGAACTGTTTCAGGCGGACGTTTTTCCTGACGATCCGCAGTCCCCTGCGGCAAAGGAAGTGGCTCTTTATCGCGACGCCTTGCGTCTTGGATACGCACGCTTGGGCGAAACCGGCGGCCTCATCCCAAATTCGGCCCTGATCGACATGTTCCGCTTGCTGAAGGGCCGTAGCGACGGGTTTCGTGCGACCCCGGGAACGGCCCTGAAGAACGAGCAAACAGGGGAGATCGTCTTCGTTCCCCCCCAGGATGTGCACGAAATTGTCCGCCACATGACGGCGCTCGAACGGTTCATCAACGACGATGAACTCAGCGATCTCGATCCGCTCATCAAGATGGCTTTGATCCATCACCAGTTCGAAAGCATCCACCCGTTTCCGGATGGGAACGGACGGATCGGGCGCATCCTGAACGTACTTTATCTGACCAGAACGGGGTTGCTCGACATCCCAGTACTCTACCTGTCACGGTTTATCACCCGTAACAAAGCGGACTACTACAGGCACCTTCAGGCGGTGCGCGACACGGGCGATTGGGAATCCTGGGTCATCTACATGCTGGAGGCCGTTGCAGAGACTTCTGCCACAACCGTCGAGATCGTCACCGGCATCCGACAGCAAATGGCGGACGTGAAGCATCGACTACGGGATGACTTGCCGAAGATATATAGCCAGGAACTTCTGAACAACCTGTTTCGCCACCCCTACACCCGGATCGAATATCTGCAGAACGATTTGGATGTCAGTCGGCAGACGGCCGCGAAGTATCTCGACACCTTGGCCGAGCACGACTTTGTCGAAAAGCACCGCTCTGGAAAGCACAACTACTTCATCAACGTCGCCCTGGTGAAACTCTTCCTCGACGTGTCGGGGGGACCGTAAGCCCGACACCGGGCGTTCGGCTCCTTAGGCGGACGTGCCGACCTCCGCGTCGGCTCGGATTTCTGGGCCACCGAGACGTCTGAAAGCCGAACGGCCCAGATCGGGGCTCCTGCCCCGATACCGAACCCTCGGCAAAGACCGTGGGCATTATGCCCACGGGTCGACCTCAGCGACCACCTGAACCTCGTCACCGTCGATTTCATCGGCGGGGACGGCACCATAGGTTCCATCCCCTGCCTGAAAGACCACGATGGAGACCATGAGCGTGGCTGCGAGGCTGGCGGCGAAGGCGTGTGCATCTTTGCGGGACATCTGTTTTGGCTCCTGCTGAGAGGCGAGGGACCATCCCCCGCGCTGATAGGAACCCGCAGGCCCAAAGACAGGCTGACATCACCGGGTGCGTTCGGGCTTGCCCCGAATCCGGCCGGCGGCACGGGCTCGCCCCGTAGTCCGAGCCCTTGTGGCTTGATCTCGAAGACCGGCTTTGGGCCAAGGAAGGGACTGGCAAGCGGGGGATAGTGCCTTGACACAAGGAGCCGAATTGTCCCGCTGATGCTCACCCCGCCAGCCTTGCGGACATGCTTTTGGTTGACCGAAGCCTTACTGGGGATGGAGCCTTCTTTGGTGCCCCGCGCTGACACGCGGGACAGGTTGATGCTAGATGAGAGGCCCGCGTGCGGCGGGCCCCCTTGGTCTATGAGAAGGCTCAGGCGGCAATATCCGCGTCCCCTGGTGAAGCTGACGTCTTACCACTTGGGCATCAGGTTGAGTTTCAATCTCTTGACATATTTGGAACGTTACATTAGCAAAATGGAACGTTCCATATCGACGTGTCAAACGGCGCCCAAGCCAAAATGAGACATGTTCGGTGAGGAGCATTTCGGTTTGGAGGTGACGAAATGGCTGAAGTCAGAGTTGCGATTCTGGGCGCGTCGGGCTGGATGGGCAAGGTCCACATAATGGCCTATCAGACTTTTCCGCACTTCATGGGCACCTCGGGCGGAACAGCCAAAGTTGTCGCTTTGGTCGAGGACAATCCCAAAGCTGCCGCTGAACTGGGCTTTCGCGCTCCGGGGGCGAAGATCCTGCGATCGTGGCGTGAGGCGGTTCAGGACCCGGAGGTGGACCTGATCGACATCTGTCTGCCCGACAGTCTGCACTATGAAGTGGCAAAGGCCGCGCTTCTGGCGGGCAAGCATGTCTACTGTGAAAAGCCACTGGCCGACACCGCAGCCCAAGCCCGTGAACTGGCGGATATCGCCGCTGCGAAGGGCCTGATCACCCGCGTCGGCCATGCCTTTCCGCGCAATCCGGTGCATGATCTGGCACGCCAGATCATCGCGTCCGGCGAGATTGGCGAGATCAAATTGTTCAAGGCCTGCCAGCATGTCGACATGTATGGCGACCCGCTTTCGCCGTTCATGTGGCGCGCCGATGGCAATCTGGCCCCGACCGGCATCGTGGGCGATACGGGCACGCATGTGTTCAGTTTCATGGATTTTCTTGTAGGCCGGGTCAGCGAACTGATCTCGGACAACTTTATTGTAACGCCGCGCCGCCCTGTGGTTTCCGGACTGGGCTATGGCGAACAAGCCGCCCTGACGGGCAATGAGCAATGGTCGGATGTGACCAATCCGGATGGCACAAATATCCTTTGCAAATTTGCCAATGGTGCCAGTGGGTTGGTTGATTTCAGCCGCGTGGCGACGGGGCGCAAGTTCATGCAAACCTATGAGGTTTACGGCACCAAAGGCAGCCTGTCTTACACCTATGACGAAGTGAACCGCTTGCGGTTTTACAGCAATGGTGATGCCATCGGCCGCCGGGGTTTCCGTGAAATTGATGTAGGCCCCGAGAATGAAACCTTCCGTGCCTTCCTGCCGCTGCCGAATTTCGCGCTTGGCTACAATGAGACCAAGATCATCGAGGCGGCAGAACTGATCCGTTCTATCACCACCGGTCAACCAATGTGGCCGACGTTTGAGGCCGGTCATCACATTTGCCAGATTGTGGATGCCTGCATGGAATCCTCCCGCCTCGGGCGCTGGGTTTCAATCGCATGACGGCAAGGGGGGGCCTGACCTATGTCTGACACTGTTTCACAAGACATCTTGAACGCACTGACCGATGTGGACATGCCCCGTTTGGCGCCTGAACCTGAGATTGCGTCCTCGGTCATGGTGCGGGGCCACCGCGTGCCGGTTCATGCCTATGGCACGGTTATTGTGGGCAGCGGTGCAGCAGGACTGCGCGCGGCAGTGGAGTTGAAGCGGCGCGGCACGGATGTTGCGATCATCAGCCAAAGCGCATGGGGCGGCACCTCGGCGTGTTCTGGATCAGACAAGCAGACGCTGCACACCGCCAACACATCAGACCGGGGCGACAACTTCAAGGACATGGCTCGCGCCATCCGGGCTGGCGGCGCGATGGACGAAGACACCGCCTATGTCGAGGCTATAGGCTCGGTGCGGGCGATGGCCTCGCTGCAATACCTTGGGCTGCCTTTGCCGCAAGACGATTTCGGAGGGACGCTGCGCTATCAGACCGATCATGACGATGTGGGCAGGGCTACCAGCTGTGGGCCGCGCACTTCGCGGCTGATGGTCAAGGTGTTGGCGACCGAGGCGATCCGGCTGGGCGTGCCGTTTTTCAACCAGACAACGGGTATGCGCATTCTGGTTGAAGGGTCGGGGGATCAGCGCCGTGTGGCCGGCATCCTTGCGGTGCGGCCAAAGGCGCAATCTCCAGAAAATCCTTTTGGCCTTTCAATTTTCCGTTGCGCCGCAATGGTCATTGCAGCAGGCGGGCCTGGAGAGCTGTACCGCGATTCCGTCTTTCCAAACGGATGCTTCGGAACCTTGGGTCTGGCACTGGAAGCCGGGGTTGATTTGGTGAACCTGACCGAAAGCCAATTCGGGATCGGCACCCGGCGCGAAGGGTTTCCGTGGAACTTGTCGGGCACCTATGTGCAGGCGATGCCCTATGTCTATTCGGTGGACAAAGAAGGCACCGAGTACAACTTTCTGGCCGATTACTATCGGACCACACAAGAGCTGGCCTCAAACATCTTCCGCAAAGGCTATCAATGGCCGTTCCACGCGACGCGGATGCTGGATTTTGGGTCCAGCCTTGTCGATCTGGCGATCACCCGCGAAAATCAGGCGGGGCGTCGGGTGTTCATGGATTTCAACCGCAATCCACTGCCCGTCCCCGGCGATCTGCCTTTCAGCCTTGACCGGTTGGACGCCGATGTGGCGGCCTATCTGGGCCGCGCAGTTGCGGTGCAAGACCAGCCAATTGACCGGCTGCGTCACATGAACCCGCTCTCGATAGAACTTTACTTGCGTTACAAGGTCGATATCCGGCGCGACCCGCTGGAATTTGCGGTCAATAATCAGCACATGAACGGCGGGATAGCGGTTGACACCTGGGGCCGCAGCTCCCTGCCCGGTCTTTATGCGATCGGCGAGGCGGCGGGCACCCATGGTGTCACGCGACCCGGAGGGGCCGCGCTAAACGCAGGGCAAGTGTTAGGAACCCGGGTGGCCGAGCATATCGCGGCAAGTGGGCAGGCGCAGAACGCGCCGGCTGGACCGATCAGCGCCGAGTTGGAACAGGCCTTGGACCAGATTGAACAGACCCTCCGGACAGGCAGTCCGCTGAACGTGCGCGCCATCAAGGACGAGGTTCAGGCCCGGATGAGTGACCACGCCGGGATTCTGTGCACACCGCAAGATGTCGCCGCTGCCCTGCAATCGGCGTCCGCGCTGAACCGCGATATCCGCACGCAGGGCATTTCCTACATGCGCGGCGGCGAAATCGCGCGGGTTTTGCAATGGCAGCAAATGGCGCTGGCGTCCGAGGCGGTGTTGGCAGCACTTCATCACTACATCAGCCAAGGCGGTGGTAGCCGGGGGGCGCGCGCGATTTGTGACCCGAAGGGCGAGGCGACACCCATGGCCAAGACCGGCCCCCTGACCGACGTTCGCTTCCGCAAAGAACGTGCGGTGGATCAAGGCGAACAAATTCTGGTGCGGCTGGTCGCGGGCGAAATGCAAATTGCCACCCGGCCCAATCGCCGCTTTGATGAGACCGCCAAGCCGTTTTTTGAACGCGACTGGCCCGCATGGCTGACCGGCGCCGTCTTTGATCTGGCCCGGGGGCAAAGCGATGGTTGATTTCAAATCCAGCAACATGATTTCTGTGGGCGAGGCGATGGTGGAATTGGCCCCAATGGGTGAGGGCCTCTACAAACGCGGCTTTGCGGGCGATACTTTCAACACGGCTTGGCACATCGCGCAGGCTTTGCACGGGCGCGCATCGGTGGGTTTTGCTACGCGGGTTGGCATGGACAGGATTTCTGATGCCTTTGTTGCCGAGTTGGCGGACGACGGCCTGGACGTCTCGGTGATCACGCGTGATCGACAGCGCACCATGGGGCTTTACCTGATCGAGTTGGACGGCGTCGAGCGCAGCTTTCACTATTGGCGCGACACCTCTGCTGCGCGCGGGCTGACGGCAGACGGCGGCGCTTTGGCGCAGGCTTTTGGCGGGGCGGGGTTGATCCATCTGTCGGGCATCACCCTGGCCATCCTGCCCCCGGCAGACCGTGAAATACTGTTTGCCGCGCTGGCAGAGGCCCGGGCAAATGGCGCGCGAGTGTCGTTCGATCCAAATATCCGTCCCCGGCTCTGGCCCTCGATGGACGCGGTACACCTGACCATCCCGCAGGTTCTGGCCCTTACCGACATCGCCTTGCCCAGCTTTGATGACGAAGTTGCCGTCTGGGGCGATACATCACCCGAGGACACGCTTGCACGCTTTGCCGCGGCGGGCGTTGCCGAGGTGGCGGTCAAGAATGGTGCCGGGCCCGTGTCGGTTCTAGCAGATGGCCAGATCAGGACACTTCCCACTCCCGAGGTTAAGGGCATTCGCGACACCACAGGGGCCGGTGATGGGTTCAACGCCGGATACCTTTCTGCCCGCTTGCTTGGGCAAACGCCGCAAATGGCCGTCCTTGCGGGGCAAAGGTTTTCTGCCGAAGTGATCCAACACCTTGGCGCACGTCTGCCAAGGGCACTTATTCCGTCCCTGCCCTGACCCCGTTCAGCCGCGCGCTTTGCGGACTAAATCGGCCGCTTCGGCAGCGTTGCTGCGGATCGTCTCCCAGTTTTCGGCTGCGATATCGGTGCCGGTGGCAATCCAGGTGCCCCCGACCGCGCGAACCGGCGCATACCCCAGCCAATCGGTCAGATTGTCACGCGTCACACCGCCGGTCGGATTGAACCCGATGCCGGTGTGCAGATAAGGTCCGGCGATGTTCTTCAGCATGGTCAAGCCACCGGCAGCCATGGCGGGAAAGAACTTCACCAGTTTGCACTTTGCGCGCAGGGCGATCTGCAGGTCGGAAGGCGTCATGATGCCCGGCGCAAAGGGCAGGCCGATCTGTGCGGCATGATCCAGAACCGCCCGGTCAATCCCCGGAGAAAGCGCAAACATCGCGCCCGCAGCTTTGGCCGCGTCGGCCTGCGCTTCGGTCAAGACTGTTCCGGCGCCGACAAGCATCTCGGGGCGATGCTGCGCGATTTGGCGGATGGTGTCGACCGCAGCGGATGTGCGAAAGGTCACTTCGATCACGCGAAGCCCACCCTCTGCCAGCGCATCTGCCAACGGCAACGCGTGGCGGGCATCATCAAGAGCGATCACCGGAACCACACCGATGGCCGCGACGCGTTCGAAAACACTCATGTCAAACTCCGGGGGCTTCTTCCGCTCGACTGGCGAATAGAGAGGCTGACCGCTGTACGAGTCTCTTGCGAAGGGGCGTTGCGGTTTTCCAGCCAATCCACCACCGTCTGTGCCGCTTGCACGCCGATCCCTGCAATGTCACAGCGCACCGAGGACAGCGACGGATAGGTTTGGGCCACCTCTTCGATATCGTCGAAACCCATGATGAGAAAGTCCTCACCCACCCGCCACCCTGCCTCGTGGCAGCCTGAAAGCATTCCCAAAGCCACAAGGTCATTGAAACAGACCGCCGCATCCACACCCGCACTGTCTGCAAACAGCTGTCGGGCAGCGTTGCGGCCAAATTCGCGGCTGGATTTGCCGGTCATGATGATCGACTCTAACCCCTCTTGCGCAAGTACCTCCAAGTATCCGGCTTTGCGTTCTTCGGTGACAGCGCGGCCATCTAGTCCACCGACAAAGGCGATGCGCCGTGCGCCTGCCGCAATCAGATGTCTTGTCGCGTCCCGGCTGCCTGACAGGTAATCGGGTGCTATCAGGGGGAACAGGTCCAGCCGCTCATCCACGCAGCGCAACATTTGCATGGTGGGAATGCCGCCGCGCGCGATGGAATCAAAAGTAGCCTGAGTATCGCCATAAGCCGGGCACATGATCAGTGCCGATACCCCATGTTCGATCATCGAGCCCACCACCTGATGCTGCAAGTCGGGGTTTTCATCCGTGTTGGCAATCACAGTCGAATAGCCGCGTTCAGCCAAGGCCATCTGCAGGGATGTGGCAAATTCGGTAAAAAACGGGTTGCGCAGATCGTTGATCACAAGGCCAATCAGCCCCGCATTGGACATACGCATATTGGCCGCAGCACGGTTGTAAACATAGCCGATTTCGGCCATCGCCTTGCGCACCAGCACCCGCGTTTCTTCGCGCACAGAGGGGCTGTTTTGCAGCACAAGGCTGACCGTCGACTTTGAAATGCCCGCGTGCTTGGCGACGTCAATAATGGTCGGTCGGCGGTTGATGTTCATTTGATCCACACCCATCCCATTGTTTGCGGCCAGTTGCTTTGCTCATAGCATTGAAGCGTCCGAGTTTGCAGTCCTTGGCAGGTCACAATCTGTCTGTATTTCGGATCCTAAGTCTTGAACGGGAAGGTCAAAGACCAAAATCCCATCAATGCCGCCCTGTGCCGCAGCCACCAAACCTGCGCCAAGTTTCTTGTGATCAGGGTGGTCCTGATAGGCCTGCAGCGCCGCCCAATCGGCAAAATCAACCACAAAGCCGTGCATGTATCCGCGTTCGATCCTCTCGGGGCTTTCGCTTTTACCAGCTGTGATGGCAAGGGTTCCGGGCACCTTGTCTTGGATGTCCTGCAACTCGGCAAACAGCGCGGCAATCTGCGCTTCATTGATCGAGGGTTGGAAGCGGATCAGAACGATGTGGCGGATCATTTCAGAGATATCCCGTTGTCAGCCTTGATCATGTCGGCAGCCTTTTCACCGATCATGATCGCAGCGGCGTTTGTGTTGGAAGAGATAACAGTGGGCATGATGGAGTTGTCGACGATGCGCAGCCCCGTGATGCCGTTGAACCGCAGACGGATATCGACCACCGCCCCATCATCCGCGCCCATCCGGCAGGTGCCCGCGCAGTGGTGCGAGGTTTTGGAATGCTGGCAGATGAAGTTGAAATAATCCTCGTCGGTGCGCACATCCGGGCCGGGTAAGCGCTCGGCCAGAATATATTTCCTCATGGACGCTTGGGCCAGGATCTCTTGGGTCAACTTCAGCCCGCGAATGGTGCGCGCACGGTCGATCGGGTCAGCCAGATAATTCGGGTCGATCAGCGGCGCCTTGGCCGGATCGGCACTTTGCAACCGGACTGACCCGCGTGATCTGGGGCGCAAGTGGCACGAGTTCAGCGTAATCCCCCCCTGCGGCATCGACACGACGCCATGTTCGATCCCGGTGCCAAGGCCCAAATGGAACTGGATATCGGGCGACCGCGCGTCGGGATCGGCATACCAGAACCCCCCTGTTTCAAACAAAGATGAGGCCACCGGCCCCTTGCGGCCAAAGACGTATTGCAGCCCGGCAATCGCGGCCCAATGCGGCTTGGCATAGCGGTCATAGCTGTAAGGGCCCGACAATTCGGCAATGCAGTAAAGGTCCAGATGGTCTTGCAGGTTGGCACCAATCTGCGGCTGATCATGTACAACGTTGATCCCCAAGGCGTTCAGGTGATCGGCCGGACCAATTCCAGACAGTTGCAGCAAACGCGGCGAGCCGACAGCACCGGAGGCGAGGATCACTTCGCTGGTGGCCGTCAGCCGGGTGCCGTCGGTCAGCTCAACACCTGTCGCACGGCCCCCTTCGACGATCAGCCGCCGCACTTGCGCGCCCAGACGCACGGTCAGGTTCTTGCGGTGCCGATTTGGGGCAACATAGGCCATCGCCGCCGACGACCGCCGCACGTTGCGCTGGGTCAATTGATAGTAGCAAACCCCATCCTGCTTTTCGCCGTTGATATCCATGTTGCGCGGAATGCCCAAGGCTGCGGCCGCCTCGAAATAGGCCTCACAAATTGGCAGCGGCGCGCGCGGTTCACTGACACCAAGAGGGCCGCCCTTGCCGTGGTACTTGTTGTCATAAGTCTCGTTGTCTTCGGCCTTGCGGAAATAAGGCAGCACATCATCATAGCCCCAACCGGCGCAGCCCATCTGCCGCCAATCGTCATAATCGTGGGCCGCCCCGCGCGTGTAGATTTGCGCGTTGATCGCAGAACCTCCGCCAATCACCTTGGCCTGGGTATAGCGGAAAACCTTGTTCTGCATATGCTTTTGCGGAACGGTGTCCCACCCCCAGGACCCGATGCCCTTTGTCATTTTGGCAAAACCTGCGGGCAGGTGGTAGAAAGGGTGGCGGTCACTGCCGCCCGCCTCCAACAGCAGCACCTGCGCCGAAGGGTCCTCAGACAACCGGCCCGCCAGAACCGAACCGGCCGAGCCGCCCCCGATGATGATGAAATCGTATCCGTCGGCCATCTGGCCCTCCTGCCCCGCGCTTCAGTTGAGCTTTGTCTTGGTTAGATGGTGTGCGGCCCGTATCGCCAAGGCCGCAACAGTTAACGCCGGGTTAACCGCCGCCGATGTGGGCAGAACCGAGGCATCGGTGATGAACAGGTTGGCGTGGTCATGGGCCCGGCAGAAAGTATCGACAACGCTGGTCCTTGCCTCTTTCCCCATTCGCGCCGTGCCACATTGATGCGACGGCGTGCGCCGGTCAAAGGCGCGCGACAGCACGATGGGATAACCCGCTTGGCGCAGCTTGGCTTTCAGCTTGGCCACCAAGGCCAGATGCGCCTCCCAATTTGACCGCTTCCAATCAAGCACAATCTGCCCAGCTTTCAGGGTAACGCGACTTTCGGGGTTGGGCAGGTCTTCGGACATGGCGTAAAGGTCTACCGAATGGCGCGCGACCCAATTCGCCACAAAGCGCGGCATTGTGGTTGAGGCGCGCAGGATTGTCCCCGAGATTTTGCCCAGCAACTGGATGTTGCCCAATGGCTCGCCCTTTGGACCGCCTGTCAGGTAGTAGTCATTCACCATCAGCGTCTTTTGATAGATGCTGTCATTCGTCCACAAAGGATGCAGTGCCAGCACGGCAGAGCAGTTGTGGTTCATGAAATTCCGCCCAACCTGATCTGAACTGTTGGCCAGCCCCTTGGGATGATCGGCATTGGCCGAGGCCAAAAGCAGCGCTGCGGTCTGAACAGCCCCTGCCGCCAGAACGACGATCGTAGCGGACAGAACCTCGCCCGAGGCAAGCTCGACACTGGTGATCTTGCCCTCGGCACCGCTGTGCAACCGGGTCACCTGCGCCTTGGTGCGCAACTGCACGTTGTCATGCAATAGCGCCTTCTTCAGGGCCGCCGTTTCCGCATCCATCTTGCCGCCCGTCGTATCGGGAAAGGCATCCCAAGGGGTGCGGGCGCGGGCTAACCACCCCGCCAGATCAACGCCCAGCGGCAGCGATGACGGATGCAGACCCACCTTGGTCAGCCTGCCCCGCAGCGCGGCAATTGGCGGCTCATCCGGCACGGGGGGGTG
This sequence comes from uncultured Paracoccaceae bacterium, assembly GCA_958439195.1. Taxonomy (GTDB): domain Bacteria; phylum Pseudomonadota; class Alphaproteobacteria; order Rhodobacterales; family Rhodobacteraceae; genus Paragemmobacter. The sequence goes on along the minus strand of OY288150.1, from coordinate 12,272 downwards.
CGGATAAAGGGTGGAATGCGGCGGCTCGGTCGGGTCTTGCCCAATCCGGCCGCGCACTTCGTACATCTTCTCGGCAAGCCCGTAACACGGTTCCAGCTCATCATAAGTGATTGGCCAGCCCGGCGTCACGCCGCCCATATGGGCCAAGGGCGCAAAATCTTCGCGCCTGTAACGCACCAGAACCGCGCCGTAGAATTTCGAGTTGCCCCCGACATAGTAGTAATTGCCGGGGTTGAACGGCTTGCCCTCGCCGTCCAGCCATTCCTCTTTGGGCCGGAAAAAGCCTTCGGCGAAGATGGCCTTGTCACTGCGATCCTGCGCCGAGGGGGCCAGATGTTCGCCGCGCTCAAGGATCAGAATTCTCTTTCCGGTCGCGGCGAGCGTGGCCGCCATTGTTGCGCCACCAATGCCAGACCCGATAATGATGACTTCGGGTGACGTCATGGCTTGATGCGTTCTTCAGTCTTGGGGTCAAAGGCGACAGCCTTTTCCATATTGATCGCAAAGTCGAAATCCTGACCCGATGCAACATTCGCATCTGCCCGCATGCGGGCGATGATGTCTTTGCCACCCAAAGACATCGCCACAAAGGTATCAGCGCCCGCGGGTTCGGTGATGCCTACCAGATTGCGCAGCGGCACGATATTGCGCGAATTGCGGTCCGCTCCATCAGGATCGGTGATCGATTCCGGCCGGATACCCAACAGGATGTCACTGCCATCCCATGCAGCCAGATTGGGCTGGCTGAACTTCAGCAGCTGCTCTGCTCCCTTTGCGTCCGTAATCTGGGCGTGGGGAACACCATCTTTCATGACCACGCGCACAGGCATGACATTCATTGCCGGGCTGCCCATGAAGGTTGCCACATAGACATTGGCCGGCGTGTCGTAGATTTCCTTCGGCGTTCCCAATTGTTGCACATAGCCTTGATACATAACGGCAATCCGCGTTGACAGCGTCATCGCTTCGATCTGGTCATGGGTCACATACACAATCGTGGTCTTCAGCTTTTCATGCAGCTTCTTGATCTCGGTTCGCATGTCGACGCGCAGCTTGGCATCAAGGTTCGACAGTGGCTCGTCAAACAAGAACACATCGGGGTTGCGCACCAAGGCCCGGCCCATCGCCACGCGCTGGCGTTGCCCGCCAGACAATTGCCCCGGCTTGCGGTCCAGCAGGTTTTCGATCTGCAACAACTTTCCCACATCGCGCAGGGCCTTTTCACGCTCGGCCTTGGGCACGCCGTGCATTTCCAGACTGAAAGTCATGTTCTGGCCGACGGTCATGTTGGGGTAAAGGGCGTAGCTTTGGAACACCATCGCGATGTTGCGCTTGGATGGGTGCACGCCGTTCATCACCCGCCCCCTGATCGCGATCTCTCCGGTGGAAATGCCTTCCAGCCCCGCGATCATGTTCAAGAGCGTTGATTTGCCGCAGCCCGATGGGCCGACCAGCACCAGAAACTCACCCTCTTCGACAGAGATATCGACCTGATGCAAGACTTTGACGTTGCCATAGGATTTGGTGGCGTTGCGGATTTCAAGAAAGCCCATTGGTCTGCTCCGGTCATCGGGGTTTGGCGTGGTTGGCCGCGCGAGCAAGTTTTCCCGCGCGGCCGGGTGTTTTACTTCGTGGCCGCGATGGCGTCGGCCAGCGAGGTTGCACCTTCGGCTGCGGTCATTTCGGAATTGAAAAAGCCTGTGATCGCATCGGTCGCAGCACCGACAACAGCGGCGTTCGCGGCATGTGTCCCGGCAAAGGTCGGCACCGCTGTGCCAGCAGCGTCATTGCTGCCAAGCGACGCCGAGGTTTCCTGGGCACAAGCATCCATGGCAGATAGATCAATGTCGGTGCGGGCAGGAATAGCGCCTTTGGCCTGATTGAAGGCAATCTGAACGCCCGGATCCATAATGGCCGAGGCCAGCACTTCTTGCGACGCAATCAGGTCAGGATCGGTCTGGGTGAACAGTGACAACGAGTTCACAAGATAGACGAAGGAGTCACCCTTCGTCTTCGGCACCGGAATGCATGCGAAATCCGCGCCGGGTTGCTTGCCGGCATTGGTAAACTCGCCTTTCGCCCAGTCACCCATGATCTGCATGGCGGCTTCGCCCTTGATCACCATGGCCGAAGCAAGGTTCCAGTCGCGGCCCGAGAAATTCTTGTCCACCATGCCGCGCAAGGCGGCCATCTGATCAAACACGGCGACCATTTCAGCGCCGCGCAGTGTTGCATCGTCCAGTTCGATCAGGGCCTTGCGATAGAATTCGGCCCCGCCCACGCCAGCGGCAACCGCCTCGAACATATAGGCTTCTTGCCAGGCTTGACCGCCATGGGCCAACGGGATGATCCCCGCTTCGACAAAGCGCGATGCCAGTGCGTTCAGTTCTTCCCAGGTCGTCGGATAGGCTGCGCCGATCTTGTCAAAGGCGGCCTTGCTGGCCCAGATCATGTCTGTCCGGTGGACGTTTGTGGGCACCGAAACATAATGGCCGCCGATCTTGGTAAAGTCCTTCACCGCTTGCGGCAAGGCTGCATCCCACCCTTGGGTGGCGGCAAGGGCATCGACATTGCCGAGCAGACCTTCATTTGCCCAATCGATGATGTTTTGACCCAGCATCAGCATTGCGGCGGGCGGGTTGCCGCTGGCAATACGCGTCTGCAGTGCGGTCTTGGCCGCATCGCCGCCGCCACCCGCGACGGGCGCATCGACCCAAGCCACGCCATCCGCGACCACCTTGTCACGGACAGCCCCCAGTGCGGCCGCTTCACCGCCCGAGGTCCAGAAATGCATGACCTCCACCGACTTTTCTGCGAACGCAGGGCTTGCTGTAGCAAGCAGTAGTGCGGTTATGGACAAGTATCTCATTTTGGTATTCCTTCTGCGTTGTTCGCCCGGGTCTTTGCAAATGGGGCATTGGGTTGAACACGACCGCCGGGTGGTTACCGCCGCCCGGCGGTCTCCTGACTTATCCTTTCACTGAGCCCGCCATGAGCCCGCGCACGAAGAAGCGGCCTGCGATGATGTAGACGATAAGTGTTGGCAGCGCGGCCAAGATCGCGCCTGCAAAGTGAACGTTGTATTCTTTGACGCCTGTCGATGACTGAACAAGGTTGTTCAAAGCCACGGTCATCGGCTGGCTTTGCCCCCCGAAGGATGCGCCGAACAGAAAGTCATTCCAGATGTTGGTGAATTGCCAGATCACGGTGACCACAATGATCGGCCCCGATACCGGCAGCATGATCCGCCAGAAGATGCGGAAAAACCCTGCTCCGTCGATCATCGCGGCCCGCACCAGTTCGGTCGGGAACGACGCATAATAGTTACGGAAATACAGGGTCGAAAAGCCGATGCCGTAAACCACATGCACCAACACCAGCCCGGGTATTGATCCCGCCAGCCCCAATTTGCCCAGAACCGTCGCCATCGGGATCAAGACGATCTGAAACGGGATAAAGCAGGAAAACAGCAGCAACCCGAAGATTATCTTGTCGCCCCGAAAGCTCCACTTGGTCAGCACATACCCGTTCAGCGCGCCAAGGATGGTCGAGATGACAACGGCAGGCACCACCATCAGGATCGAATTCAGGAAGTAAGGTTTAAGGCCCGTCGGCTCCACCCCGATCTGCGCTGCAGACCACGCCTGCCGCCAGGGCTCCAAAGTCCAGACCTCTGGCAAAGCCATCATATTGCCGCCAGTGATCTCGCCCAAAGGTTTCAGCGAATTGGCGACCATGACAAACAGCGGCATCATGTAGAACAGCATGAAGATCAGCAGAATGCCGTAGATGAATACGCGGCTGATGCCACCCGTGCGAACGGCGGTATCCTGTTCAACGGCGGCCATCACGACTTCTCCTTCAGTTCGGCGTAAAGGTAAGGGGTCATGATTGCCGCAATCGTCATCAGCATGATCACGGCACTGGCAGCCCCAATGCCCATCGAATTGCGGGTGAAGGTGTAGGAATACATGAAGGTCGCGGGCAGTTCAGTAGCCCGCCCCGGCCCGCCCCCGGTCAGCGCGATGATCAGGTCATAGGATTTGACCGCCAGATGGGCGAGGATAACAAAGGCCGACAGAAACGCCGGGCGCAGCATTGGAATGACGATGCGACGATACAGGCTGAAATTGGAGGCGCCGTCGATCTGGGCGGCCTTCAGGATCTCATTGTCGATGCCCCGCAGACCTGCCAGAAACATCGCCATCACAAAGCCCGAGGTCTGCCAAACAGCCGCGATGACGACGGTATAGATCGCCATGTCGCGATCCTTAATCCAGTTGAACTGAAAGCTGGTCCAACCCCATAGATGCATCGAATTCTCAATCCCGATGCCGGGATCCATGATCCATTTCCAGGCGGTCCCGGTAACGATGAACGACAGCGCCATGGGATACAGATAGATCGGTCGAAGCACGCCCTCGCCGCGGATTTTCTGGTCCAGCAGGATGGCCAGCGTGAGGCCAATCGCGGTGCAAATCGTGATGTAGAGCGAGGCGAAGATCATCAGGTTGACAACAGCAACCCACCATGCGGACAGGTTCCACAACTTGGCGTAGTTTTCAAAGCCCACCAGATCAAAGCTGGGCAGCATCTTGGAGCCAGTAAAGCTGAGGTAGAACGTGAAGACGATGAAACCATAAACAAAGATCAGCATCGCGGCCAATGATGGCGACAGCACCAGCTTAGGTATCCAGTCTTGCAGGCGCGTGCGGAAATCCACACCGGTCGATTGATAGGCCATGCCCACTCCTTGGCCGCAGCAAAGGCGCGGCTTTACTTGTCGAGTTCGATTGTCTGCACAGATCTTTCCAGAAAGATCCGTGGAGAGGGGGATACCCCCCTCTCCACAGTCATGATTACTGCGCAGCTTCGATCGCGCTGACCAAATTCGTCGTCGCGGTTGCAGCGTCATACTCACCATTGAAGTGTGCCGTGACGACGTCATAGATCGCGTTCTTCACAGCGGCCTTGTTGGCGTGACCATGAGCGATAGAGCCAACCAAGGTGCCTGCGCTCGCCGCTTCGGCCAGTTCGGCCATGCCTTTTTTGCCGCAGTCGTCAAAGGCATCGTTTGGAACGTCGGTCCGGGCCGGAACCGAGCCCTTGACCACGTTGAACGCCGACTGGAACGACGGTGCCATGATCGCGCGGGCCATTTCGCCCTGTGCGGTCTGCGCACCTGCTTCGGCCTGAGCAAACATCGCGAACTGGTCAGAGTTGAAGGCGACCATGCCCTGGCTGCCCGGCACACGAAAGCACAGGAAGTCAGTGCCCGGAACCTTGCCAGCCTTCAGAAACTCACCCTTGGCCCAGTCACCCATGATCTGGAAAGCGGCTTCGTTGTTGATAACCATGGCCGATGCGAGGTTCCAGTCACGACCCGAGAAGTTGTCATCCACAAAGCCGCGCAAGGTGGCCATGCGGTTGAACACCTCGGTCATCTGTTCCGAGCCAAGGGTGGCCGGGTCCATATCAATGAACGCTTTCTTGTAGAACTCGACACCACCGACAGACAGTACGACGCCGTCGAACATGGTGGCGTCTTGCCAAGCCTGCCCACCATGGGCCAGCGCGGTCTTGCCGCTGTCCTTGACGGCCTGCATGGCGGCCACGAATTCTTCCCAAGTGGTCGGCTGTGCGATGCCCAGACCATCCAGAACCGACTTGTTGGCCCAGACCCAGTTGGTGGAATGTACGTTCACGGGTGCCGAAACCCAGTTTCCGTCTACCTTCGCAAAGGCCTGCAAGGCGGCGGGAACCACAGCGTCCCAGCCTTCTTCAGCGGCGACACTGTTCAGGTTGGCAAGCTTGCCCTCGGCCGCCCAGTCCAGAATATCAAAGCCCAGCATCTGAACGGCGGTCGGGGCATCACCTGCCGTGACGCGGGCACGTAGCGTGGTCATGGCGGCTTCACCACCACCACCTGCAACAGGCATGTCCACCCAGCCGATGGTCTTGGCGGCCAGATCGTCCTTCAGCACGTTCAGCGCAGCAGCTTCGCCGCCCGAAGTCCACCAGTGCAGAACTTCAACGTCTTCGGCCACAGCCATGCTGGTCGATGCCAGCAAAACCGAGATAACTGCCGTCTTCTTTCCAAAGTAACCACGCATTTTGGTCTCCTCCCGCTGCGTTCATTTTACCTGTCCCCGCAGGAATTCAGGCCTTTTTCACCCAAGGTGCGCGTGTGCGGCCGACCCGCATGACAAGCGATTTCACCTCAAGGAATTCATCAAAACCATAGGCCCCGATCTCGCGGCCCTGACCGGATTGCTTGACCCCGCCAAATGTCACCTCTGGGAAGCCGTCCATCCATGTGTTGGTCCACACAGTGCCAGCCTGGGCGCGACGGCTGAATTTCAGACAGGTGTGGATGTCATCGCACCAGATGCCTGCAGACAGGCCATAGGTGGCGTCGTTGGTAAGCTGGATGGCTTCTTCCAGCATGCGGAAGGTCATCACCACAAGAACTGGGCCGAACACTTCTTCGCGGGCAATAGCCATGTCAGCGATTACGCCGCGCAGGACAGTTGGCTGATAGAACTGGCCGCCCAATCCCGGTACGGAGAACGCACCACCGCCAATGCAAACCTCAGCGCCGGCTGCCACTGCATCGCGGACATAGCCATCAATCTTGGCTGCATGTTCGGAGGTGACGATTGCGCCCACTTGCGTATCGGGGTGCAGCGGGTTGCCAAAGGCCACGCGTCCCGACATCTCGACCACCCGCGCCACGAAGGCATCGGCGATGTCTTCATGCACGATGATCCGGCTGGATGAATTGCAGCATTGGCCAACATTGAAATAGATGCCGAAGGTCACGGCATCCGCGGCGCCTTCCAGATCGCAGTTCGGGAAGATCACTTGCGGGTTCTTGCCCCCCAGTTCCAGCGCCACTTTCTTCAGGGTGTCGCCGGCACTTTTTGTGATCAGCTTGCCAACGGCGGTGGACCCGGTGAACGTCACCATGTCAACGTCACCGTGAGTGCACATCAGGCTGCCGACCGGATTGCCATAGCCCAGCACGATGTTGCAAACCCCGGCGGGCAATCCGGCTTCGACCAGCATCTCGGCCAGCATCGCCGTGGTCGAAGGTGTTACCTCGGACGGCTTGACCACGCAGGTGCAGCCCGCCGCCAGCGCAAAAGGCAGCTTTTGCGACAAAATCCAGAACGGGAAGTTCCAAGGCGTGATGATCGACACCACGCCGATGGGTTCCTTTAGAACCACGGCGAGAATGTCCGACCCAAGCGCGTTGTGGCTGTCGCCGTGGCTGGTGCGGGCAAGCGAGGCAGCATAGCGCCACAAATCGGCCGCCCCTCCACATTCGCCGCGTGCTTGGGAAATCGGCTTGCCGCTTTCCAGTGTTTCGATCAGCGCCAGCTTTTCGACATTCGCCTCGATCAGGTCAGCGACCTTGTTCAGGACGGCAGCGCGGGCCTTGCCGGAAAGGCGGCTCCAGCGCCCGTCGTCAAAGGCGGCGCGGGCGGCTTTGATGGCTGCTTCGGTCTCAACCTCTGACCCAAGAGCGGCTTGGCTGACCACAACCCCGTGCGACGGTGAAATCCGGTCCGATTTGCGGCCATCGGCGCTGTGCTGCGCGACACCATTGATGAAATGGCGGGCCTGATAGGGCGTGTTCGGCAAGGCGACCGTCTGTTTCGAAATGATATGCAGGTCTGTCATGGTCACTTTCCCGAAAAGTCTGGTTTGCGCTTCGCGCGGAACGCGGCAACGCCTTCATCGCGGTCGTCCGAGGCGGCAATGGCGGCACTTCCCAGCGCCTCGACCATCGCGGCGCGATCCTCGCCCTGTGCTGCGTGGATCATGGACTTGGAAATCTCGACCGCGCGCGGCGACAGGGTAACCGCGCGTTCCAGCAAGGCCTCTGCCAGGCTGCGCGGGTCATCGCCCACGGCGGCAGCAAAACCGCAGGCCAAGGCGCGGTCCGATTTGATGCGCGCGCCAAACAGCGCCATTTCCTTGACCATGGCTTCCGGCAAAAGCCGCATCAGCCGCTGCGTGCCAGACCAACCCGGAACAATCCCGACGCCAGCCTCGGGGAGTGCGAGACTGGCGCCGGTGGCCATCACCCGCAGATCACAGGCGGCGGCAAGTTCAAGGCCGCCGCCAAAGGCGTTGCCGTTCAGGACTGCAATTGTGGGCTTCGAAATCCGCGCCAGCCGGTCGAAAATCCGATGCCCGTCGCGCACCCAGTGGCGGGCGAATTCGGCGGGGGTCAGATCGCCCCAGCCATTGATGTCGGCCCCGGTGCAAAAGGCGCGGTCGCCGGTGGCGGTCAGCATCACTGCGACAATAGTGGTGTCGCGGTCGATTGCATCTAGATGCGCGGCCAACTGGCCCAGCATGTCCACCGTAAAGGCGTTCATCTTGGCCGGGTTGTCCAAGGACAGCTCGGCAATCTTGCCCTGTCGGATCAGGTGGACAGCGGTCATTTGCCCCACCCCATCGGCGCATCGGCCAGCAGCGACAGCGGCAGCGTGATCGCGTCAGGCGCAATTTGGACCCGTCCGCCCGAAGCCGCAACGATGTCACGGGCCGGATCAATGCCGGGCATGATTTCGGTCGCGATCAGGCCATTCGCGCCCAACCGGATGACGCAGCGTTCGGTGATGTACAGCACGTCCTGACCAAGAGTGCGGGCGCGTTTTCCAGAGAAGGTCACATGTTCAACCACTTCAACCATCTTGGTGAATTTGCCGGGGGCCGCGACCTTTATGCCCGTAGGCGTCAGTTCGATCTGGGCACCCGCCTCGAACCAACCCGAGAACACGATCTTCTTTGCGCCCGCAGTAATATCGACAAACCCGCCGCAACCCGCGGTCAGGTAAGGCTTCTTGCCAAGTTTCGATACGTTCACGTTGCCTTCGGCGTCCACCTCAAGGAAAGACAGGAAAGACACATCAAAGCCGCCTCCTTGAAAGTAGATGAACTGCTGCGGCGAAGGCACAAAGGCATCGGCGTTCGACGCACACCCAAAGGCGAACCCGGTCAGCGGCATGCCCCCCACCGCGCCCTGTTCGATGGCCCATGTCACAGCCTCGGGGTGGCCTTCCTCAAGTAGAATGCGGGGCACCATCGCCGAAATGCCAAAGCCCAGGTTTGCGGTCATGCCGGGGCGCAACTCCATCGCGGCGCGGCGGGCGATGATCTTCTCAACCCCATGTTCAGCCAAGGCAAAGCTGTCCCATGGGCGCATGACTTGGCCGGAAATCGCAGGATCATAAAGGGTTTCGCAGGTCTGCTTCTGATCGGGATCGATCACCACCAGATCCACCAGATGCCCCGGCACGCGCACATCATGCGGTCGAAGCGAGCCGCGTTTGGTCATGCGGCTGACTTGGGCAATAACCAACCCGCCGTGATTGCGCACGCAGATGGCCTGCTCCAGCCCACCCAGATAGGCGCCTTCGTGCTCGCAGGTCAGGTTGCCGTGTTCATCCGCCGTGGTGGCGCGGATGATCGCGACATTTGGGATGATATTGGGAAAGTGCAGCCAAGTGTCGCCGCCAAACTCAACCCGCCTGACAATCGGTGCAGCGGCCCCCGCCGCGTTCATCGCGCAGCCCTCGCGGACCGGATCGACAAAGGTTTCCAGACCAACCTTGGTCAGCACACCGGGACGGTTCGCCGCCGCATCGCGGTTCATGTCAAACAGGATGCCAGAGGGCACGTTATAGGCCGCAACCCGGTTTTCAACCACCATCTTCCAGATTTCTGGCATCGGCTTGCTGGACGGACCTGACGGATAGGACCCGCCCAAGATGCGCGTCAAAAGCCCGTCCTTGGCGATGTGATCCACACCCTTGACGCCATACATGTCACCAGCGGCAATCGGGTGAATGGTGGTCAAGCCCCGCGGATGACCGATCTGATCAAAGCGCGCACCAATGGCCGCCAAAACCAGATTTGGGCATCCCAAAGCTGACGACGAAGACACAGTGACAATCGCCCCATCGGGAATGCGGGCGGCAGCATCTGCGGCACTTGTCAACTTGCTCATAGGGACTCTCCATAATTCACAGTCTGGCGCTGACCGCTGCGCGCGGCATCGCGAACCGCACAGGCAATCTGCAGCGATTTCACACCGTCTTGCCCCGTAGCCGCAGGCAGGGCCGTTCCCGCCACCGCCGCGCAGAAGTTCCGAACAACATTCTCGTAAAGCGCGCTTTGGTCGTAATCGACACGGGCGGTGCCCTGGGCCGTGATCAGATCAATCTCGCCCGCAGGCTCTTGCGACAGCACGCCACGCGCCAGAATTGAACCTTGGGTGCCATGCACTTCCACCCCAGAGGCGGCATAGGGATGGGTAAAGCTTTCATGGCTGAACACCATTGCCCCCGACGGCATGGCCCAGACCGACATCGCAGAATCCTCAACGCCTTGGCCCAGCCCGGTAGAATCCATATGCGCCACGACCGAGACCGGGTCTTCGCCCAGCAGGAACCGCGCTGTGTCGGCGTTATGAACTGTCAGATCAGCAATCACACCACCGCCAGAAGCCGGGTTATCCAGTCGCCAACCCCGCAGGTGAACCGGCAGTTCGACCGCATGAAAGATGCGCACAGACAAGACCTTGCCGACCTTGCCACTTGCTACCAACTGGCGGATGGCGCGCAGACTGCCTGCGCTGCGCAGATGGTGGTTTGTGGCGAAGACAACGCCTGCCCGCTCGGCCGCTCGAACCATGTTTTGCGCATCCGAAACGCCGGTTGCCAACGGCTTTTCGCACAGCACATGCTTGCCAGCCGCAATCGCCGACATGGCCTGAGCGTAGTGCCTTTCATTGGTTGATGAGATGTAGACCGCGCTTACGGCAGGATCGGCCAAAGCTGCGGACAGGTCGGTGCCGGAGTGAGCTATGCCGTGGGTTGTGGCGAAAGACGCGGCACGCTCGGCAGAGCCGCTAACAACCCAGCGAACCTCGCAGCCCCCCGTCGCTCGAACCGCACCGGCCAGATATTGGCCTGCAATCGTGCTTGCCCCGAAAAACGCCCAGTTCACAGCAACGCCCCCCCGAACACGCTAATGGATCGTTCCACTTTAGTAATGGAACGATCCAATGCTGTCAACAGGAACGTCCCAGTCCCTTCTTTCGGGGATCGACAGGGATTTAGTGCTATGATTTCGTTATGCTTCAGAGCTGCAGGCGGCACATGATGCAGAACCTCAAGACAAAAGAGGCTCACATCGCAACGCTGGTGGCGGAATCAGGTACTCGCCGACAGGGCGACCAGATGCTCAGAGGATTCGGTCACGTAGTGACATATCTCGCCCTTAAAGAACTCAGGCAAAACGCGTTGCGTGGCAGCGCGACTGTCAAGGCGCTCTTGGCTGTTCAGCGCCGCATCTAACCCATCACGCGATGCAAAATCGACACCAAGTATCAGTGGCAGGTTGGGGGCCTGCTGATCTCGGTCCGACGCAAAAGAAACCCGGACAGCTATTGCATAAGGGTAGACCAACCATGTTGGCAGCAGTTCATCCAATACAGCCTTCTTGAAGGCCTCAAGTTTGTCGGGAAACACTTCACCTAGAAAAAGCGCATATCTGGTGATCATGTTAATGGTGCTACTTCTTGAGTTGCGGTGTCACCGCACGGACCGGAATCCGAATATATTCGTTCAAACATGTCTATCTGAGGGTGTGCCTCTGGCAATTGGATTGCTGCAGTTTGGGTTTTCAGCACTGGGGATAGGATCCCCCGTGGCTCCCCGGCTAGAAAGCCCCTTGTAGATTCGAAGCAGCGATAGTGTTGGCCGAAGTGAGGCGCAAAAAATGATGTGTTGATATGTCATTTCTAAGCAAGCTTTTACGGCCCACCAGATAACAAGGTCTACACAACATCAAGGGCTAGCTGGTCTAGATTAAATGAGGAAATCGCTGCGCAAACGGCCTCGTCCCTGGACACACCCTTCTTCCCAAATTGAAACGACATTCAGTTGGTGCAATGAGAGATAGACGTGCCGACTCAAGAAGCGGCGGCCAGTAGTGAGCGGTCTATCCGCTCTTGACAGAGAGCCCCGCGGGTTCCATCCCCTGCCTGAAAGACCACGATGGATACCTTGAGCGAGGCTGCGAGGCAGTCGGTCGCAGCGGTGAGATGGTATGGTTGCCGCCCTCCCCAAACGGCATCGCAATGTGCCAAAAAGGTGGTCTTTGAACCACGAAGTGGAGAGGACGGCGAGATGGGAGATACAGTCATCGGGGTGGATCTGACAAAGCGTGTTTTCCAGATCCACGGCGCGGCG
>OY288149.1 GCA_958439195.1 uncultured Paracoccaceae bacterium | reverse complement strand
CCAGCACGGCCACCGCTTCCGGCATTGCCATGTCCAGCGCCTGAAATGTCTGTTCAGATCGCCGGGCGTCGCGCCCTGTGGAATGCCATTGGCCAGCATCACCACTTCTTGCCCGGCGTCCCGGTAAACCCTTGCCGCCCCAGCAGAATCCGGCGAAAGCGGGTCCAGCGCAAAGCTGACGGCAAAGGGCAATTCGGCCAAACGGCTGCGCTCTTCGGCGGGATGCCATCGTCGATCAGGATGATCCCGAACAGCGGTTTGGCATCGGGATTTTCAAAACGCACGCCGGAACAGTTCCAGCGGGGTTGTGCCCAGCAGAAGCTCTGGCACAGGCGTGCCATCGGCCTCCGCCTGATCCATTCCATCCTCGGCAGGCGCAGGATCGTCCCCCGATCCGGGGCAGCCGATCGGTGCGCACGCCCGGCACGGATAGCGCGATTTCCCTATCCGGTTCAGGGGTTTGCGCCGTGCTGTCCGGCACCGTGGGCAGCGGCGCATCCGGCACGATCAGCGCGGGCGCAGGCGGCGCATCGGGGGCGGGGGCCGGTTGCAACAGCGCCTCCTCGGCTGCGGGCGGATCATCGCTGCGCTGCGGGGCGGCATCGGTCCCCGGTGCGGCGGGGGCCGGCGCTTCGGCCAATCCGGGGACCGTCTCGTCCATGCTGTCAGGAAGGGTGATGCCGGGTTCCGGCGCGGCGGGCATCTGCGGCGCGCCGGGCGCCGCATCCGCAATCGCACCTGGACGGGCAAGCATCTGTTCGGCAACGATTTCTTCGGGGGATTGGCCCGCGCTTTCGTCTGCCACTTCGGCCGGTGCCGGGGCGGTTCCGGCAACAGCGCCCTGCCCCATCCGCATTAGGTGCGGGCGAGTGGGCGATGTCGGGCATGGCCTCTGGCGCGGCTGTGGGCGCTTCGGCCGCGTCATCCTCAACCACAGGTCCGGCACTTTTTGCAAGATTTCGGGTTGCAACACCTCGGGCGGCTGGGCGGGGTCTGCCACCTCTGCCGTGGCTCCCCCGGCCCCTTCGCCCCCACCCATTTCGGACACGGGTTCTTCAGGTTCCGCCTCGGCAACCGGGTCTGACATCGGCTCTGCGGTTGCGCTTGGCGCCGGTTCGGGCGTCAGTTCAGGCAGCGGTTCGGGCGTCTGGCCCGGCTCTGCCATTGCCCCTGAGGCGGCCGCGTCAGGCAAGGTTTGCATCGCAGGATCAACAGGTTGCGGGGCATCACCCGCTGCCGGTTCCGCCGCGACAACATCTGTCGGAGCCGCACCATCGGCCAGCCCGTCACGGCCCGGCAAGGGGGCGACCTGCGACACGACGGCAAGCCCCGTCGCCGCCACGACACCACCCCAGATCACGCCTGTCACAAAGCCCCGGATCAACCCCTGCACTCCTTCGCCTGCCGCCCCGTTCGGGTGCTGTTTGCCGTCACGCGGGCTTGACGCCCCTTTGCCGCTCTGACCATGTATAACCCGTCCCACTCCGGGGTTCATCCCCTATCCGGCAAGGCCCTGCAAGATGCTGCTTCTGATCGACAACTATGACAGCTTTACCTACAATCTCGTCCATTATCTGGGCGAGTTGGGCGCAGATGTCGTCGTGAAACGTAACGATGCGCTGGATGTGCAGGCCGTTCTGGCGATGCGGCCCGAAAGCATCGTTCTGTCCCCCGGCCCCTGCGATCCGGCACAGGCGGGCATCTGCCTGCCGCTGACCGCCGCCGCCTTTGAGGCGCGCATCCCCCTCTTGGGCGTCTGCCTTGGCCATCAAACGATTGGTCAGGCGTTTGGCGGCAAGGTCATCCGCTGCCATGAGATTGTGCATGGCAAGATGGGCCTGATGCACCATGCTGGAAAAGGCGTGTTCCGTGGCCTGCCCTCGCCGTTTCAGGCTACGCGCTACCATTCCCTGATCGTGGAACGCGACACCCTGCCCGATTGCCTTGAGGTCACGGCATGGCTGGACGATGGCACGATCATGGGCCTGCGCCACAAGGAACGGCTGATCGAAGGCGTGCAGTTCCATCCCGAAAGCATCGCATCGGAACACGGCCACCAGCTTTTGCGCAATTTTCTGGATGAGGCGAAGGCCGCACAGGTTCCGGCATGAACGATGTGCTGCGCCCGCTGATCGGCACCGCCGCCGAACGTCCCCTGACACGGGCCGAGGCGACCACCGCCTTCGAGGCGCTGTTCAACGGCGAAGGCACGCCCGCGCAGATGGGCGGCTTCCTCATGGCGCTGCGCACGCGAGGCGAAACGGTGGATGAATATGCCGCCGCGGCCACCGTGATGCGGGCCAAATGCCACAAGGTGACGGCCCCCCCCGGCGCGATGGATATTGTCGGCACCGGCGGCGATGGCAAAGGCACGCTGAACATCTCGACCGCCGCCGCCTTTGTGGTGGCGGGCGCAGGTGTGCTAGTGGCCAAGCATGGCAACCGCAACCTGTCGTCGAAATCCGGCTCTGCCGATGCGCTGACGGAACTGGGCCTGAATGTCATGGTCGGTCCCGATGTGGTGGAACGCTGCCTGTCCGAGGCGGGGATCGGCTTCATGATGGCCCCCATGCACCACCCCGCGATGCGCCATGTTGGCCCTGTGCGAATGGAGCTTGGCACGCGGACCATCTTCAACATCCTTGGCCCGCTGACCAATCCGGCAGGCGCGAAACGGCAATTGACCGGGGCCTTTACCGCGCGGCTGATCCGGCCGATGGCGGAAACCCTGCTGGCGCTGGGTTCGGAAAAGGCATGGCTGGTGCATGGCGGCGATGGCACGGATGAACTGGCGATTTCGGCCCGGTCACAGGTGGCCGCGCTGGAACACGGCACGATCCGCGAATTCGACATCGGCCCGGAAGATGCAGGCCTGCCCTATCACCCGTTCGAGGCGATCCTTGGCGGCAGCCCGGCCGACAACGCCGCCGCCTTCCGCGCCCTGCTGGATGGCGCGATGGGCGCTTACCGTGACGCAGTCCTCTTGAACGCTGCCGCCGCGCTGGTGGTCGCGGACCGTGCCGCCACGCTGACCGAAGGTGTGGATATCGCCCGCGCCTCGATCGACAGCGGGGCCGCCAAGGCCAAGGTCGCGGCGCTTGCCCGCATCACTTCGGCGGGCTGACGGGCCTTGCACCCGGCCCTTCCCTTCCCCCCCATCACGGGTTAGTCGTTTCGCATGAGCACCATTCTTGACCGTATCAAGGCCTATAAGCTGGAGGAGGTTGCCGCCCGCAAGGCGCAGCGATCCCTGCAAGATCTGGAAGAGGCCGCGAACGCCGCCCCCGCCCCGCGCGGTTTTACCCGCGCCCTGACCGAGGCCGCGCATGCAGGTTATGGCCTGATTGCCGAAATCAAGAAGGCCAGCCCGTCCAAGGGTCTGATCCGGGCCGATTTCGACCCGCCGGCACTCGCCCGCGCCTACGAGGCGGGGGGGGCCACCTGCCTGTCGGTGCTGACCGACACGCCCAGCTTTCAGGGCGCGGATGACTACCTGACCCAGGCGCATCAGGCCACCAGCCTGCCCTGCCTGCGCAAGGATTTCGTCTACGACACCTATCAGATCGTCGAAGCGCGCGGGTTGCATGCCGATTGCATCCTGCTGATCATGGCCTCGCTGACCGACAGTCAGGCGGCAGAGTTGGAAGATTGCGCCCTCGAATGGGGCATGGATGTGCTGATCGAAGTGCATGATCAGGCCGAACTTGACCGCGCTGCCCGGCTGAAATCGCCGCTGATCGGCATCAACAACCGCAACCTTCACACGTTCGAAGTCACGCTGGACACCACCCGCACCCTGGCCCGCCGGGTGCCCGAAGACCGGATCATCGTGGCCGAAAGCGGCCTTTATACCCCCGCCGATCTGGCCGACCTTGCCCGCTTTGGCGCGCGCTGCTTTCTGATCGGCGAAAGCCTGATGCGCCAAAAGGACGTCGAGGCCGCGACCCGCGCCATCCTCGCCCGCCCGCTGACCGGCCAGAGGTAGCGGCAATGGCCAATAGCCCGCTCACCCATTTCGACGACAAGGGCCATGCCCATATGGTCGATGTGTCGGCGAAACCGGTGACGGACCGGGTGGCGGTGGCCGAAGGCTGCGTGGTGATGTCGGCGGAAACGCTGGCGCTGATTGTCGAGGGGCGCGCGAAAAAGGGCGACGTGCTGGGTGTGGCCCGCTTGGCCGGGATCATGGGCGCAAAGCGCACCGCCGACCTGATCCCGCTCTGCCATCCGCTGCCCATCACCAAGGTCGCGCTGGACCTGACGCCAGACCCGGCCCTTCCCGGCATCCTCGTGCAAGCCACCGTCAAGACCGGCGGCCAAACGGGCGTAGAGATGGAGGCGCTGACAGCCGTCTCCATCGCTTGCCTGACGATATATGACATGCTCAAGGCGGCCGAGAAATCCATGCAGATCAACGGTATCCACCTTGTCCTTAAAGACGGCGGCAAATCCGGGCGGTATCAGGCCGAACGCGGGGAGACAGGGCAAACCGGGGCCGGGGCATGATTTCGGTCTCAGATGCCCTCGCCCGCTGCTTCGCGCTCATCTCGCCGCTTGATACGGAAACCGTCCCCCTGCGCCATGCCGCAGGCCGTGTCATGGCCACCCCCGCCATCGCCCGGCGCGACCAGCCGCCTTTTGCAGCCTCGGCGATGGATGGCTATGCGCTGCAAGGCGACCCCGCCCCCGGCGACCGTTTCACGCTGATCGGTGAAGCGGGGGCCGGACACGCCTTTCACGGGTCCATCGGCCCCGGCCAGACCGTCCGCATCTTTACCGGCGCACCCATCCCCGTAGGTGCCACCCGCGTCGTGATCCAAGAAGATGTCGACGCGCAAGGTGCAACAATCACCATCCGCCCCAACGCCGATACCGGCACCCATATTCGCCCGCTGGGTCAGGATTTCCGCGCCGGGGCCGCGCTGTCGCCCCGCCGACTGCGGCCAAACGACCTTGCCCTGATCGCCGCGATGAACCTGGCCGACGTGACAGTCACCCGTCGCCCCGTCATCGCCATCATCCCTACCGGGGATGAACTGGTCATCCCCGGCGAAACCCCGCGCCCCGACCAGATCATCGCCTCCAACAGTTATGCTTTGGCGGCGATGGTCGAGGCCGAGGGCGCCGAAGCCCGTCTCCTGCCCATCGCCCGCGATACCGAAGCCGAATTGTTCACCGTCCTGTCGATGACCGAAGGCGCCGATCTGATCGTCACCATCGGCGGCGCCTCGGTGGGCGACCATGATCTGGTGGGCCGCGTGGCCGAAAGCATGGGGATGGAGCGCGCCTTTTACAAAATCGCCATGCGCCCCGGAAAACCGCTGATGGCGGGCCGGCTGCGTGGCATCCCGATGCTGGGGCTGCCGGGAAACCCCGTGTCGTCCATCGTCTGCGGGCATCTGTTCCTGCTGCCGATGGTCCGCGCCATGCTGGGCCTTGGCGAACACCCGCCCGCAACCCACAAGGCCGTGCTGGCACAGGATACCCCCGCCAACGGCCCGCGCACCCATTACATGCGCGCACGCCTGACGCACGGCGCTGGCCTGCCGCAGATCACCCCGTTCGACCGCCAGGACAGCGCCCTGATCACCATCCTGACCGAGGCCGACGCCCTGCTGATCCGCCCGCTTGGCGATGGCCCCCAACCTGCGGGAACCGAGGTGGATTATCTGCCCTTGTGACCATTTGGCCGGAACGGGTTGACACAA
Organism: uncultured Paracoccaceae bacterium; assembly: GCA_958439195.1. Taxonomy (GTDB): domain Bacteria; phylum Pseudomonadota; class Alphaproteobacteria; order Rhodobacterales; family Rhodobacteraceae; genus Paragemmobacter. The sequence goes on along the minus strand of OY288149.1, from coordinate 158,675 downwards.
AACAAGAACACTGGCAGAACATTACACCAACACAGTCGCGTTGAGGTGGCCCATGCTGACCCGTAAACAGCTTGAACTTCTGGATTTCATCAAGACCCGGATGGATGTCGATGGCGTCCCACCGTCTTTTGACGAAATGAAAGAGGCGTTGGATCTTCGGTCCAAATCCGGCATTCACCGGCTGATCACCGCTCTGGAAGAACGCGGCTTCATCCGCCGCTTGGCGCACCGCGCCCGCGCATTGGAAATCGTCAAACTGCCCGAGGCGATGGAAAAGGCCGGCTTCAAACCCCGCGTGATCGAAGGATCGAAACCCGTCGCACCACGCGCCGCCTTGGCTGTTGAGGCGATCCATGCGATGGAACTGCCCGTCATGGGCCGCATCGCCGCCGGTGTCCCGATCGAGGCGATTGCCGAAATCTCGCATCACATCGCGGTGCCCGGCTCCATGCTGTCGGGCAAAGGACATCACTACGCGCTTGAGGTAAAGGGCGACTCAATGATCGACGCCGGGATCAACGATGGCGACATCGTGGTGATCCGCGAACAATCCACGGCCGAGAATGGCGATATCGTCGTGGCCCTGGTCGAAGAGGCCGAAGCCACGCTGAAACGGTTTCGCCGTCGTGGCAGCATGATCGCGCTGGAAGCAGCCAACCCCGCTTATGAAACCCGCGTGTTCCCGGATCATGCCGTCCGCGTGCAGGGCCGTCTTGTCGGGTTGATCCGCAGCTACTGATCCACGGCATCAGGCGGAACAGGTGCCGGCAGGGCCAGATCAAGGCCCACCGGACCCCTTGACCAGACCCGCGTCCCGCTTTGCGTCAGACGTATATTGATCCCCTCGTGGCCTGCGACAATCGCAATGGTGCCGGTCTTTGCCAGCAGATCATCGCTGATCATCAAACAGGGTCCGTCCTGCTCTGCCGGGTCAGGCCGCACAATCAGCGCATGTCGCAGGCAGGCACCCGCAGGAACCGGCTCGCCCCTTGCCAACACCAACCCCGTCCGACCGCCAAAGCCAAAGACCTGCGCCCCGGCCACACCCACAAAACCTGCCCGCGCCAAGGCCGCCGTCCGACCCGCCAGATCACCATCATTTTCCAACCAGTTTTCCACCATGAACCCGCCCCCACGGGCGGTCGATATGGCCCGCCCCTCCGGCCCGGCCACCCCCACCAATCCCCCCGCCCCAATCAGGACAATCGGCCGATCAGCCTGAAGCCAGACCAATCCCGCGGCCAGCACCGCCACTAGGCCGCCCCATCGCCACCGCCCCGGCCAGAAGACAAGCCAGCACAGGCCCAGCGACAGGATCGGCAGAACGACGGTCGGCGGTGCCGGGATCGCCGTCACCGCGCCCTCCACAGCCGCAATCTCATGCGCCACATACAGGATCCAGCGGCACCCCTGCTCCATCACCCACAGGGGCAAAGCCGACAAACCAAACGGTGCCACCACCGCCGCCACCGCCCCGGCGGGCATCACCACAATCCCCATGACCGGACCGGTCAGCAGGTTCGCCACCAGCCCATAATCGGCAAAGCGGTTGAAATGCGCCGCCGCATAGGGGGCCGTGGCAATCCCACCCAGCAAGGATGACAGCAACAATGCCAGCATCATCTGCACCCAACGCGGCCATCGGCCCGGTTCCAAATGGTTGCTCATGGCGCGAAACCCCACGATCAGCGCGATCGTGGCGGCAAAGCTCATCTGAAATCCGGGCGACAACAACGCCTCGGGCTGCCAGGCCAGCAGGATGGTGGCCGCAATCGCCACCGACCGCAGGGTAATCGCCCGCCTGTCCAGGATCACGGCCACCAGCATCACCGCCACCATGATGAACGCCCGCTCCGTGGCGACATTCGCTCCGGACAACAGCAGATAAAACCCTGCCACCCCCAGCGAAACCGTTGCAGCCACCTTCTTGCTGTCCACCCGCAACGCCACGGGCGGGATCAGGGCCATCCCATAACGCAGCAGGGCAAAGACAAAGCCGATCAGGAACGCCATATTCATCCCCGAAATCGCCAGCAGATGCGCAAGGCTGGAATCGCGCAAGGCATCCACCGCGTCGCGCGACAGGCCGGACCTGTCGCCGGTCAGCACACCTGCGGCAAAGGCCCCGGCATCGCCGGGAATACGGGTCTGTATCGCCGATGAAAGATAGGCGCGCAGCCGCCCGATGCGCGCGTCACCCGGCGCGGGGTCCTGCCACCGCAGCACCGGCATCCGGGTATAGCCCACCGCCCCCAACCCATCAAAAAACGCCATCTGGCGAAAGTCGAAAGCCCCCGGCTCTGTCGGCCCCTGTGGCGGCGACAGAAAGGCCGTGGCCATCACCCAGGATCCCGGCTCCGGGTCCAGCCACCGCTGGTCGCCCTGCAGCGACAGCCGGACCCGACCGGGCGTTTCGTCCGGCGCCAGGTCTTCCATCCAGACCCGGTCCAGCGTCACCCGCAAGGCGCCCGCCTGTGACCGATCGACTTCAAGGATGCGGCCCATCACCGCGCCATAGCGTTCCTCGGTCAGGATGGGGGCGGCCACGACCTGAACCCGCGCACCACAGGCCAGAAAGCCGCACAGGATGCAGGCAACAAGAACGACGAACGGCTGGGCAACTTCCCACATCCGGTGCAGCAGCAGGGCCAGCAAGACCCCGCCCGCCGCCAACAGGTAATCCGCTGCGCCGGGATCTTGCCCCCGCTGGAACCACAGGCCGATCCCGATGCCAAGTCCAACGGGGACAAAAGCAAACAGCTCCCCGCGCAGCCCCTGAAGGCCCGCCACCATCCTGCCAGCCAGCGCAGCCGCCCCCGCCACCTTGTTTCCCGCCCCGCGATTGCCTAGACAGGCCGCAACTCTACCTCCCGACTTGTTTCCGAAAGGTTAATGCACCCATGTGCGCCGCCCCCGCCGATCGCCCTGTTGTCACGCGCTTCGCCCCGTCGCCCACCGGCTATCTGCATATCGGCGGGGGGCGCACGGCCCTGTTCAACTGGCTTTACGCCCGTGGTCGCGGCGGCAAGTTCCTGCTGCGGATCGAAGACACCGACCGTGAACGATCCACGCCCGAGGCGACCGCCGCCATCCTTCAGGGTCTGCGCTGGCTGGGCCTTGATTGGGATGGCGACGCCGTCAGCCAATTCGCCCGCAAGGATCGCCATGCCGAAGTGGCGCATGAAATGCTGGCGCGTGGCACCGCCTACAAATGTTTTTCCACCGCCGAAGAAGTCGCCGCCTTCCGCGCCGAACAAGAGGCGCAGGGCGCAAGCTATGCCGTGTTCCAAAGCCCGTGGCGCGATGCTGACCCGGCCACCCATCCCGCAGACAAGCCCTTTGCCATCCGCATGCGCGCGCCGCGCACCGGCGAAACGCTGGTCGAGGATAAGGTGCAGGGCACGGTCCGCTTCGGCAACGAACAGCTCGACGACATGATCGTCCTGCGGTCGGATGGCACGCCCACCTATATGCTGGCCGTCGTGGTGGATGACCATGACATGGGCGTCACCCATGTTATCCGGGGCGATGATCACCTGAACAACGCCGCGCGCCAGCAGATGGTCTATGATGCGATGGGGTGGGATATTCCGGTCTGGGCGCATATCCCGCTGATCCACGGGCCGGATGGAAAAAAGCTGTCAAAACGCCACGGCGCAACCGCGGTGGGCGATTATCAGGCACAGGGCTACCCGGCTGCCGGGATGCGGAATTACCTTGCCCGGTTGGGCTGGGCGCATGGTGATGACGAATTCTTCACCTCTGCGCAGGCAATGGAATGGTTCGACTTGTCTGGAATCGGTCGTTCCCCCGCCCGGCTGGATTTCAAGAAGCTGGAAAACATCTGCGGCCTGCACATTGCCGCCAGCGACGATGCTGCGCTGCTGCATGAAATCGAAGGCTATCTTGCTGCGGCCGCGCAGCCCGCACTGACCCAAGGGCAGCGTGACCTGCTGTCACGCGCGCTGTATTGCGTCAAGGAACGCGCGAAGACCTTCCCCGAACTGCTTGAAAAGGCGCATTTTGCCCTGACAAGCCGCCCCATCGTGGCGGATGAGGCGGCAGCTAAGGCTCTTGATCCGGTATCCCGTGGTATACTGAAAACATTGACGCCGCGACTGCAAAATGTTAGCTGGACGAAAGAGGATTTGGAGCCGATCCTGAACGAAATCGCCACAGCCCACGGCATCGGATTCGGCAAACTTGCCGCACCGATGCGCGCAGCCCTTGCGGGGCGAAGTGCGACACCAAGCGTTTACGACATGATGTTAGTCATCGGTCGGAACGAAACGATCGCGCGGCTGGAGGATGCTGCGGGCTGATAGCCCCCCTTCTGACGGCCGCCTCACTGCTATCCGCCGCATCCCGGGCCTTGCCCGGCAATCGGCACACAGAGGGACGTTGAAAGATGGCCGACAGCAAGAAATCCGCGACACTTACACTCGACGGCAAAAGCTATGACCTGCCGGTTCATTCCCCGACCCTTGGGCCGAACGTCATCGACATCCGCAAGCTCTATGCCGAGGCGGATGTCTTTACCTTTGATCCGGGCTTCACGTCGACCGCCGCCTGCGAAAGCGCGATCACCTATATTGATGGGGACGCCGGCGAATTGCTGCATCGTGGCTACCCGATCGAACAACTGGCCGACAAATCCTCATACCTCGAACTGTGCTATCTGCTGCTTTACGCGGAACTGCCCACCGCCGCGCAATTGGCCGATTTCCGGGGCCGTGTGACGCGGCACACGATGGTGCATGAACAGATGCACTACTTCTTTCGCGGGTTCCGCCGCGACAGCCACCCTATGGCCACGATGGTGGGCGTGGTGGGCGCGATGTCGGCCTTCTATCACGACTCGCTCGACATCAACGATCCTTGGCAGCGTGAGGTGGCCGCGATCCGCATGATCGCCAAGCTGCCGACCATCGCTGCGATGGCCTATAAATATTCGATCGGCCAACCCTTCGTTTACCCGAAGAACAGTCTCGATTACGCGGGTAACTTCCTGCACATGTGCTTCTCTGTCCCGGCTGAGGATTATGTCGTCGATCCGGTCCTGTCCAAGGCGATGGACCGCATCATGATGCTGCATGCCGACCATGAACAGAACGCCTCCACCTCGACCGTGCGTCTGGCCGGATCGTCGGGTGCCAACCCGTTTGCCTGCGTCGCCGCTGGCATCGCCTGCCTCTGGGGCCCGGCGCATGGCGGCGCGAACCAGGCCTGTCTGGAAATGTTGCGCGAAATCGGAACCGTCGACCGCATCCCGGAATACATCCGCCGCGCCAAGGACAAGGATGATCCCTTCCGCCTGATGGGCTTTGGCCACCGCGTCTATAAGAACTTCGATCCCCGCGCCAAGGTGATGAAGGAATCCGCGGATGAGGTGCTGGGTCTGATGGGGATTGAAAACAACCCTACCCTGCAAGTCGCCAAGGAACTGGAACGGATCGCGCTGGAGGATGAATATTTCGTCTCCAAAAAGCTGTATCCCAACGTCGATTTCTATTCCGGCATCATCCTTGATGCGATGGGCTTCCCGACAGCGATGTTCACCCCGATCTTTGCGCTGTCGCGCACCGTGGGCTGGATCGCGCAGTGGAAGGAAATGATCGGCGAAAAGAACCAGAAGATCGGCCGCCCGCGTCAGTTGTATGTTGGCGAAACCAAGCGGGATTATATCGATCTAAAGCACCGCTGACCGCACTGGAAAACCCTGAAACGGCGGCCCCTTGGCCGCCGTTCTTCATTTCCGCAATCAGCCCCGGCGCAAGTGCCCATCCAGCGTCTGCACCGCACCATAAAGATCGACGCGACGATCCCGGAACAGCCCCCAACTGCCGCGCAAAGCCGCAATCTCGGCCAGATCGAAGGTGGCGGTCAGCACCTCCTCGCTGTCGCGCGTGGCCTTGGCCACCAGTTGCCCGGTCTGATCCGCGATAAAGGATGACCCGTAAAAGGTAACATCCACATCCTCAGGCGCGGTTTCCGTGCCGATCCGGTTCGATGCGATCACCGGCATGATATTGGCCGCAGCATGGCCGCGCATCACCATTTCCCAATGTGGCTGGCTGTCATATCCCGGCGCGGGCGGCTCTGATCCGATGGCCGTGGGATACAGCAGCATCTCCGCCCCCATCAGCGCCATAGCCCGCGCCGCCTCGGGGAACCACTGATCCCAGCAGATGCCGACACCTATTCTGCCATAGGCGGTGGCCCACACCTTGAACCCCGTATCACCGGGCGAGAAATAATATTTCTCCTCATACCCCGGCCCCTGCGGAATGTGGCTTTTTCGGTAAAGGCCCAGCAGCGCGCCATCGGCATCAATCATCGCCACCGAATTGAAATGCGCCTGCCCCGCCCGTTCAAAGAACGACAGCGGCAGCACCACCCCCAATTCCCGTGCAACGGCCTGAAACCGCGCCACCAGCGGATGCCCATCCAGCGGGCGGGCAAGGCGGAAATATTCCGCCCGTTCTGTGATGCAGAAATACGGCGCCTCAAAAAGCTCTTGGATCAGAATGACATGCGCCCCCTGCGCCGCGGCCTTTCGGATCAACGCCTCGGCCCTGTCGGCATTGGCGGGCAAGTCCCAGCTACAGGCAAATTGCGTGGCGGCAACGGTGACTTTGGTCATGGCTTCTCCTTCAACTCCCTCGCGGTCAATGCGCCGCCTGCAACCAGTGCCAGATGCGCTGCGGGGTAAAGGGCATGTCCACCCGCGCCACGCCCCGCCCTGCCAGCGCATCGCGCACCGCGTTGGAAATCGCCCCCAGCGCCCCCACCGTCCCCGCCTCGCCGCATCCCTTCATCCCGAACGGGTTCAGGATCGACGGCACAGGTTCCGATGTGAAATCCATGAACGGCAGGTCATCCGCGCGCGGCATGGCGTAATCCATGAAGCTGGCGGTCAGCAACTGCCCCGCCTCGTCATGCACGGCCAGTTCCATCACCGCCTGCCCATAGCCCTGCGCCACCCCGCCATGCACTTGGCCCACGGCCAGTTCCGGCGCAATCAGCGTGCCGAAATCATCCACCACCGTATAGCGATCCATCCGCAGCGCCCCGGTTTCGGGGTCAATCTCCACCTCGGCCAGATGCGCGCCATTTGGGAAAGACCGGCCTTCCAGCGTGATGGTCGCCGAATGATCACACAGATCGTCGCGCCCCTTTTCCCGCGCCAGCGCCGCCGCCTCGGCCAGAGTCAGGCGCAGGTTCGATCCCGCCGCGCCAAAGGTCAGCTCGTCGAAACGAATGCCGGTCAGTCCCAGTTCTGCCTCCAGAAACTCACTCATCTTCGCCACCACCTGAATGACAGTGGCGCGAGTCGCCGTTCCCTGCACAGTCACGGATCGTGAACCGCCGGTCCCGCCACCTTTGGTTATCAGATCACTATCGCCCTGCACGATTCGAATCTTGTCTTCGGGCAGACCGGTCATCCCCGCCGTCATCCGCGCATAAACCGTCTCATGCCCCTGCCCGTTGGATTGCGTGCCGACATAAAGGGTTGCCCCACCATCGGGGTCCAGTGTCAGCCGCGCAGTTTCCGACGGGTCGCCCAAGATTGATTCGATATAGGTGGCCAACCCCAGCCCGCGCAGCATCCCCCTGGATTCGCTGGCTTTTCGCCGCGCGGCAAAACCCGCGACATCCCCCTCGACCTCAGCCCGCGACAAGACACGGCCGAAATCGCCCACATCAATCACCTGCCCCGTCACCGTGCGATAGGGGAAGGCCGTGATGAAATTCCGCCGCCGCAGATCAAACGGATCAGCCCCCAACACCCGCGCCGATTCGTCCATGACCCGCTCAGTCGTCAAGATCGCCTCGGGCCGCCCAGCCCCGCGATAGGCATCGACCGGGGCCGTATTGGTAAACACCCCCAGCGCGTTCAGCCAGGCACAGGGAATGTCGTAAACCCCGGTCAGCACCTTGGAAAACAGGTCCGATTGAATGGCCTGCGCAAACTGCGAATTATAGGCGCCAAGGTTCGACAGCACCCGCACCCGATAACCGGTGATGCGCAGATCGGCGTCAAACCCCATCTCGGCCTGCGCCACCAGATCGCGGCCGGCATTGTCGGTCAGCATCCCCTCGCCCCGTTCGGCGATCCAGCGCACAGGGCGGCCCAACATCCGCGCCGCCTGCGCGATGACCACATATTCCGGATAGGTCATCGCCTTCATCCCGAACCCGCCGCCCACATCCGGGTTGGTCACCCGCACGGCATCTGGGGCCAGCCGCAACATTCGGGCAAGCTCTTGTTTCTGCGTCCAAACGCCCTGCCCGTTCACACAAAGATGCAGCTTTGCACCATCCCATTCCGCCCAGGCGGCGCGGGGTTCCATAGGGTTCACGATCACCCGGTTGTGCAGCACCTCCAGCCGCACGACATGGGCGGACGCGGCCAGCGCAGCCTCGGTCGCCGCTTGATCGCCGATGCCGTAATCAAAGGCCAGATTGCCCAATGCCTCAGGGTGGATCGCCTCCCCTCCCGGCTGCAACGACAGGGAAACCGGCAGCTCGTCGATGGACAGATCGATCAGGTCCGCCGCATCGCGGGCGGCCTCCAGCGTGTCGGCCACAATCAGCGCCACCGCTTCGCCCACAAACCGCACCCGGCCTTCGGCCAGCACAGGCCGCGCCGGGGCCGCCCCCCTGGTGCCATCGCGGTTGGCCACGCGGGTAAAGCGCATCCCCGTATCCAACCCCGCCGCGCGCAGGTCATCCCCGGTCAGCACCAGATGCACGCCGGGGGTGGCACGGGCGACAGAGACATCAATTTCGGTGATCACCCCGTGCGCCCGATCAGACCGCACAAACCACGCATGCAGCGCATTTTCCGGCGTTATATCATCAACATACCGGCCCTGCCCTGTCAAAAAGCGAATGTCTTCACGGCGGCGGGCGGGTTGGGCTTGGCCGAATTTCATGGGCGCTGTTCCTGTAAGGTGCAGCGCCAAAAACTACGCCCCCGGCGCGGAATGTCCAGCCGGGGGCGTCATGTTTAGCCAGATGTCAATCAGATCCCGAAACCGTCGGAACCCCAATCAGACCTTCAGGGACAGAACCGTTGCCATCATCAGATCACCAAACCCGTTGAACCGGGTATTGGTGACGGTGGAATACGACCCCATCCCATGCACGATCACGTAATCGCCTTCGGCAATATCCGACGCCAGCATCACATCCCCCGGCAGGCGATCCACCGAATCGCAGGTCGGACCAAAGACGATGCGGCCCTGCGGTGCGCCTTCACGATGCTCGCCTTCCGGGGTCAGCACTTCCATCCGGTCGATCACACCGATCAACGGCAGCTCCGTCAGGGTGCCATAGACACCATCGTTCAGGAACACGTGGCTGTCATCCCGCACCGCCTTGACCCGCGCGGCCAGCGTGAACGCATCGCCACACAGCGCACGGCCCGGTTCGCAAATCAACAGCGGGCGGTTGTCACCGAATGCCTCGGTCGCCACACGATCGATCAGGGCGAAGGTCGCCTCCAGCGCCGGAATAACCCCGGTCAGACGGTGGGACGGGAACCCGCCGCCTACATTCAGCCGCGCGATAGTGACACCGGCATTCCGCGCAATATCGGCGGCGGTGCGGATATACGTCTCCCATGCGGCGGGATCGGTGCATTGCGTGCCAGGGTGGAACGTCAGCGAAGGGATAAAGCCAGCCGCCGCCACGGTGCGCAGCAGATCGGTCGCCAGTTCGGCCGTCGCGCCAAACTTTGCGCCAAAGTTATAGGCCGCCCCTGCAACGGGCAGCTTGAACCGCACCGAAATTTCGGTGTCACGGACAGGAACCAGTTCGATCAGCTTGGCCAATTCCGATGCCGAATCAACGGAATAGGATTTCACACCCTTTTCCACCGCATAGGCTATCTCGGTGCGCGACCGAACCGGGTTGTTGTAATGGATGGCGGCATCCGGGGCGAGGCGACGGATCAGGTCAATCTCAAAGCTGGAGGCGCAGTCATAGCCGCGCACGCCAGCGGCGGACAGGTTTTCGACAACCTCTTCGCCGGGGTTCGACTTCACGGCATAGGTAACCATGCCGGGAAAGCCGTCAATGAAACGGCGGGCGGCCGATTGCAGCGCAGAAGGGCTGAAAAACAGCACCGGGTTTTCCGGCTGCTGGCTGCGGAGAAATTCGGTCGGGTTGGTCCAGATTGTCTTAGACAGTCCCATCGGCGTGATCCTTTCTGCCAACAAGACGCAGTTCCCTTCCCGCTGCTCGACGGTGGGCACCTGCGTGGTTTTTCCAACCAGGCCAGGTGCGTATGAGCCGCCCTTTTCCTGCAACGTAGGATGACGCATATGATGTACAGTTTCACCGAACAAAACTGTATAAATGTAAGAAATCGTCGTTATAATGACGAAAAGATCGGGCATAATGCATGGATGAACTGGATCGGACGATAATTGGGCTGCTGGGGGCGGATGCCCGTATGTCGTTGGCGACTCTGGCCCGGCGACTAAAGGTTGCGCGGTCCACGGTGCAGGCCAGGCTGGAGCGGCTGGAAACCACCGGGGTGATCGCCGGATACACCCTGAAACTGGGCGAAGGGGCGCGGCAGGGGCGGATTCGCGCGTCGGTTCTGCTGACGATCGAACCCCGCGCGCAGGCCAATATCCTGACCCGCCTGAAGTCGATCGCCGAGGTGGAGCGGGTCTTTACCACATCCGGTCGGTTTGATCTGCTGATGCAGATCGCCTGCCCGAACACGCAGGTTCTGGATCAGGTGCTGGATCAGATCGGGGCCATGACGGGGGTGGTGTCATCGGAAAGCCTGATCCATCTCAGCACGCGGATTGATCGCGCCGTATGACGCGCCCGCTATCCGGCGGGCAGAACCCGACGGATCAGCCCCGCCACCATCGCATCCCGTGCCTCGGGCGGCAGGCTGCCCACCGATTCCAACCGCCCGGACGCCAACAGATCCGCCAAGCCATGCGCCATAGCCCAGGCCGCCGCCTCATCCGCCGTGCTGCGCCCGCCTGCGGCCATCACCTGATCGACCAGATGCTGGAACGCCGCCCGCGCCGCCTGCTGCAACTCTGCCACCCGGAAATTTGGGCGTTCGGATTGCCACAAAAGCCGGAACAGCGCCGGGCGACCAACCGCGAAATCGACATAGCCCAGCCCCGCCGCCACCAGTTGTGACGCCGGGTCGGGCGCGGCCTGTGCCTCGCGCGCCGATTGCGCGGCGAGAAACTGGCGAAACCCTTCCGCCGCCAGCGCGGTCAGCAGCCCCTGCGCATCGCCAAAATGATGGGCGGGCGCGGCATGGCTGACCCCGGCCCGCTTGGCCACCTGACGCAGCGAAAAACCCTCGACCCCGCGCGCCGCCAGCTCATCTTCGGCCGCAGCCAAAAGCGCGGCCCGCAGGTCACCGTGGTGATAAGACCGCGCTGGCGCGGTCTTGGCGGGCAGGTCTGGCAACAGCTTGGGCGGCAGATCAGGCATTCCCGTCAGATAACCCCCAATCTTGTCAGTGGCAAGATTTTCCTTGACAGGACCATCGCGCCCCATATCCTGACAGTGTCAAGATAGGAGCCCACAATGCCCACCGACCCCCACCTTCTCTTCGGATATACCGGGCCGCTGGCCATGCTGGGCTGGCTGGCGCTGGCCCTGTCGCCGCTTGCGCCGCGCGCCGCCGATCTGGCGGCGGCGCTGGTCATCCCCGCCCTTCTGTCGGTGGCCTATACGGCGCTGATCCTTGTCCACTGGTCCGATGCGCCGGGGGGCTTTGACAGCCTTTCCAACGTGATGGCGCTCTTCACCGAACCATCGGTCGCGCTGGCGGGCTGGGCTCATTACCTCGCCTTCGACCTCTTTGTCGGCGCCTGGATCACCCGCACCGCACGGGCCGAGGCGATCCCCCACCTGCTCATCCTGCCCTGCCTTGTGCTGACCTTCCTCTTTGGCCCAGCAGGCTTCCTCGCCTTTTTCATCCTCCGCGCCAGCCTTACCCTGCGCGCCCGCATGACCGGAGCCACCGCATGACCCTTTCCCTTGCCACGCCCGCCGCCCCCTTCCCCGATCTGCGCCGCCTGTGGACAGACGCCCCGGCGCTGACGACCCTGACCGTGGTGCTGATCCTGGCATTGATCCCGCTTTACGGCGCGATGGCGCTGGATGCCCGTGTCTTTCAAGGTGACAGCCCGTGGCTCAAACCCATCAAATTCCATTACGCGCTGGCAATCTATGCCGGATCGCTGGCCTTCTTCGCCCGCTACATGCCCACCGGCACGCGGGCGGGCCGCCCGTGGCGGTGGTTCACCGCAAGCGTGGTCTTTGCCATACTCGCCGAATGTGTCTGGCTCTCCGGCGCGGCGATGCTGAATACCGCCTCGCATTTCAACACCGACATTCCCTTTCTGACGGCGGTCTATCAGGTGATGGGGGCCTTTGCCGTGCTGCTGACATCGGCCAGCCTCGTGATGGGCATTTCCATCTGGCGCAACCGCGATGGCGCCCTCTCGCCCGCCCTGCGGCAGGGCGTGGCGCTGGGCCTGATCCTGACCTTCGCGCTGACCATCCCGGTCGCAGGCTATCTGTCGGCCTCGGACGGGCATTTCGTGGGCGATAGCACCCGGCAGATGTGGCTGATGGGCTGGTCGCGCGATGCGGGCGATCTGCGGGTCGCGCATTTCCTGGCCACCCATGCGCTGCATTTCGTCCCACTTGCCGCGTTGCTGGCGGCGCGCCTTTTCCCGGCACAAGCCCTGCGCTTGGTCTGGCTCTCCGCCGCAGTCTTCGCCGCGCTGGTGATCGGCACTTTTGCACAGGCGCTGCAAGGCCGCCCCTTCCTGCCCTTTATCGGGTGATCCGGCTTTCCCTTGGCCCCTGCCCGCGCTAGAACCCCCGCGACTGCAAGGGGTGCATGCGATGCCGATGGAAAAGACCTTCAACGCCGCCGAATCCGAAGCGCGCATCTCTGCGCAATGGATCGAAACCAAGGCCTTCCGCGCCGGGGCGAACGCCAGGCCCGGCGCGGAATCGTTTTGCGTGATGATCCCCCCGCCCAATGTGACCGGCTCTCTGCACATGGGCCACGCCTTCAACAACACGCTGCAGGATATCCTGACGCGCTGGCACCGGATGCAGGGGCATGACACGCTTTGGCAACCCGGCACCGATCACGCGGGCATCGCCACCCAAATGGTCACCGAACGCGACATGGCCGCCAATGGCGAACCCACCCGCCGCGACATGGGGCGCGAGGCATTTACCGCCCGCGTCTGGCAGCAGAAACAGAAATCGCGCGGCACCATCATCGGTCAATTGCAGCGCCTTGGCTGTTCCTGCGACTGGGACCGCGAGGCTTTTACCATGTCCGGCGCGCCGGGTGCGCCCAAGGGCGAGGAAGGCAATTTCCACGACGCGGTTATTCGTGTGTTCGTGGACCTTTACAACAAGGGCTTCATCTATCGCGGCAAGCGTCTGGTGAACTGGGATCCGCATTTTGAAACCGCGATTTCGGATCTTGAGGTCGAAAATACCGAAGTTGACGGCCATATGTGGCACTTCAAATACCCGCTCGCGGGCGGGGCCACCTATGAATACGTGGAAAAAGACGCCGATGGGAACGTCACCCTGCGCGAGACGCGGGATTACATCTCCATCGCCACGACGCGGCCCGAAACCATGCTGGGCGATGGGGCGGTGGCGGTGCATCCGACCGACGAACGCTATGCCCCCATCGTGGGGATGCTGTGCGAAATCCCGGTCGGGCCAAAGGAAAGTCGCCGCCTGATCCCGATCATCACCGATGAATACCCCGATCCCACTTTCGGCTCCGGCGCGGTCAAGATCACCGGGGCGCATGACTTCAACGATTACGCGGTGGCCAAACGCGGCAACATCCCCTGCTACCGCCTGATGGACACCCGCGCCCGCATGCGTGACGACGGCGCACCCTATACCGATGCCGCGCGCGTGGCAGGCCAGATGTCGCGCGCCTGGCTGGTCGCCAAAGGCTATGCCACCCCCGGCATCGCCGAACAGCCCTTCTCCCTGACGGAAGGTGAGGTCGATGCCCTTAACCTCGTCCCCGATCACCTGCGCGGACTGGACCGGATGGAGGCGCGCAAGCGCGTGATAGAGGAGATCACGGCCGAAGGTCTGGCCGTCATGACCCGCGCGGATGACCCTCGTCTGGGCAAGTCGGCGGTCAAGCCAGATGCCGAAGGCGCCGATGCAGCGGTGCCGTTGGTTGAATCCAAGAAAATCATGCAGCCCTTCGGCGATCGTTCGAAAGTGGTAATCGAACCCATGCTGACGGACCAATGGTTCGTCGATACTGTTCGAATTGTGCAACCCGCGCTGGACGCCGTCCGCAACGGAACGGTCAAGATCATCCCGGAATCCGGCGAGCGGACCTATTACCACTGGCTCGACAACATCGAACCCTGGTGCATCTCGCGCCAGTTGTGGTGGGGCCATCAGATCCCGGTTTGGTACGGGCCGAAGAAAGATGGAGCTAGCTACCGTCTCGGTCTGTCAAACGACGAATTTGAAACCTTCTGTGCACCAGATGAGACCAGCATCAAAAAACTAGTGAATGAATACTACGGCGGCCGATCTGTCGAATTCTTGGACGATAGGAACAAGGCAAAGACTTTCTTTGACGCTCAAGCCATGGGACAATCCGAGACCGTCCCAATGTGGCGCGACCCCGACGTCCTCGACACCTGGTTCTCCTCCGGCCTCTGGCCCATCGGCACGCTCGGCTGGCCGGAACAGACCGACGCGCTGAAACGCTTCTTCCCGACCTCTGTCCTGATCACCGGGCAAGACATCCTTTTCTTCTGGGTCGCCCGGATGATGATGATGCAGCTTGCCGTGGTGGATCAGGTGCCGTTCAAGACGGTCTACCTGCATGGCCTCGTGCGCGATGCCAAGGGCAAGAAGATGTCCAAATCCCTGGGCAACGTCATCGACCCGCTGGAGATTATCGGCGAATACGGTGCGGATGCGCTGCGCTTTACCAATGCGGCGATGGCCAGCCTTGGTGGGGTGCTGAAACTCGATACCGCGCGCATCGAGGGCTATCGCAACTTCGGCACCAAACTCTGGAACGCCTGCCGCTTTGCCGAAATGAACGGCGTCTGGGATGGCCACGCCACCCAATCCGTCGCCCCGCAGGCCACCGCCACCGCCAACCGCTGGATCATCGGCGAAACCGCCCGCACATTGGCCGAGGTGGATGCCGCCCTCACCGACTACCGCTTTGATCAGGCGGCGGACCTCCTTTACAAATTCGTCTGGGGCAAGGTCTGCGACTGGTATGTCGAATTCGCCAAACCCTTGTTCGATGGCGACGCCGCCAATGAAACCCGCCAGACCATGGCCTGGGTGCTGGACCATTGCATGATCCTTCTGCACCCCATGATGCCCTTCATCACCGAGGAGCTTTGGGCCACCACCGGCACCCGCGCCAAGATGCTGGTCCATACCGATTGGCCGCGCCTCAGCGCCGACCTGATCGACCCGACTGCCGAGCGCGAAATGACCTGGGTCACCGGACTGATCGATGAAATTCGCTCCGCTCGCGCCCAGATGCATGTGCCCGCAGGGCTAAAGGTCGATCTGGTCGCCACCTCCCTGTCGGATGAGGCACGCAACGCCTGGTCCCGCAATGAGGCGCTGATCAAACGTCTCGCTCGCGTGGAATCGCTGACCGAGGCCGCCACCGCCCCCAAAGGATCGGTCGCGCTGGCCGCCAGCGGGGCCACCTTTGCCCTGCCGCTGGAAGGGATCATCGACATTGCCGAAGAAAAGGCCCGCCTGTCCAAAACCCTGGACAAGCTGGCCAAGGAAATCGGCGGGCTGAACGGACGTCTGAACAACCCCGCCTTTGTCGCCTCGGCCCCCGAAGAGGTGGTCGATGAGGCCCGCGCAAATCTTGAGGCGCGGCAGGATGAGGCGGCGAAATTGCAGGCCGCGTTGGCGCGGCTGGCAGAAATCGGCTGATCCATCGATAAAGGGGGGCCGCAGCCCCCCTTTCTTTTCCAGGCGAAAAGGCCGACACTTCCGGCCAAAGGGAGGGCGCGGATCATGTCCTGGCTTGACCGCATGGCAGAACGCCAGATGCAGAAGGCCCGCCTCAAGGGCGATTTGCAGGGGCTGAAGGGCGAGGGAAAACCCCTGCCCGACCGCACCGCCGATGCCTTTGTCAGCCCCGGCGAAGCCATCGGCTTTCGCATCATGGCCGAAGCGGGCGTTCTTCCCGAAGAGATCGTGTTGAAAAAGGAAGCGGCGCGCTTGATCGCGGAACTGGCCACCCTCACCGATCCGGCCGCGCGCAAGGCGATGATGGCACAGATCGCCGATGTCCAGATGCGGCAGGCCATGGCCGAAGAGGCGCGGCGCCGCTTTCTGCGAGAGTAGGGCAAACCTGTTCTTTCCCGGCTTGCACTTTTCTGCGCGGCGCGCTTCCTTGGCCCCATGACCGGACCCCGCCTCACCCCGCTTGCCATCAGCCTGCCCGACACGGTGCCCTTCGTCGGCCCCGAAACCCAAGAGCGCAACCTTGGCCGCCCCTTCCGCGCAAGGCTGGGCGCGAATGAAAGCGGCTTCGGCCCCTCCCCGCGCGCCATTGCGGCGATGGCCGCAGCGGCGACTGACGCCTGGATGTATGGCGACCCGGAAATGCACGATCTGCGCGCCGCCATTGCCGCGCATCATGGCACCACGCCCGCCCATGTGATCGTCGGCGAAGGGATCGACGGTCTCTTGGGCACGCTGGTGCGGCTGATCGCGGGGCCGGGGGATCACGTCGTCACCTCGCTGGGGGCATACCCGACCTTCAACTTCCATGTCGCAGGCTTTGGCGCGACCCTGCACCGCGTGCCCTATCGTGACGACCATGAGGATTTGCCCGCGCTGGCCGCCCTTGCGCGGCAGGTGGGGGCAAAGCTGGTCTATGTCGCAAACCCCGACAATCCGATGGGCACCTGGCACAATGCCCAAGCGGTGCTGGATTTCATCGACACGCTGCCCGAAGGCACGCTTCTGGTGCTGGATGAGGCCTATGTCGATCTGGCCCCGCCCGGCGTGGCCCCCACCATTTCCCCCGATGATCCGCGCGTCATTCGGATGCGCACCTTTTCCAAAGGCTACGGTCTGGCCGGATTGCGTGTCGGCTATGCGCTGGCGGCCCCCGCCCTGATCCGCGCCTTTGACAAGGTCCGCAATCACTTTGGCATGGGCCGCGTGGCACAGGCCGGGGCAATGGCGGCGCTGGCCGATCAGGACTGGCTTGCCGATGTGCGGGGCCGGGTTGCCACCGCGCGGGCGCGCATCGCGGCGATCGGGGCAGAAAACGGCCTGACCGCCCTGCCCTCGGCCACCAATTTCGTCACTCTGGATTGCGGGCGGGATGGCACCTTCGCCCGCGCCGTGCTGGAGGAATGCATCACGCGGGGGTTGTTCATCCGCATGCCCGGCGTTGCACCGCTAGACCGATGCCTGCGGATCAGCGTGGGCACCGATGTCGATCTGGACGTGATGGCCGAGGTGCTGCCGCAGGCGCTTGCCGCAATTCGGGGCTGATCAGGCCGGGTTGATCAGGGCGCGCCTGATCATTCTGCGCGGCCGACCGCCGGGGCCGGTCCCGGCGCAGGTTCGACTGCCGGGCCAAGACGCGGGGTGGCGGGTTCTGCCGCCAAAGGGCGGAACATGGCCGGGCCGTCGGCTGGCGGGCCAGCCGGGGCCACCGCAACCAAGCCTGGCGCAAGCGACGCAGCAGCGGCAGAAAGCGGGCGGCGAAAAACCAGCATGATCTGTTCGGTCGTCTTGATCTTGGTGAAACCCGACCGTTCGTCGCAAGGCAGGGTTTCGGCGCGCTGATACTCCCACCCCTCGCGCCCCTGATCGTTCATCAGCGTGGTCAGCGTCAGCGCGAACCGGTCTTCTGTCGACTTCGCCTCGCGCGATTTGGTGCCGCGGCGGGGGGCCGGAATGACCTTGTATTCATAGCGCTGCATCGGCTGCTCCGAAGTGGTTTCTTTGCGTATAGGTAGCGCCCCGGCGACACGGCGCAAAGGGGGCGGTGCGACCGGGCGGGATTTCCCGCCGACCGCAGCCCACCCGCCCTACAGACCCAGCTTCTGCGCCACCATCTGATTGACAACTGCCGGGTTGGCTTTGCCCCCGGTGGCCTTCAACACCTGACCGGTGAACCAGCCCGCCAGCTTGGCATTGACCTTGGCCTTTTCTACCTGATCCGGGTTCGCCGCGATCAGGGCGTCCAGCGCGCGTTCGATCTCGCCCGTATCCGTGACCTGTTTCATCCCGTGCTTGGCGGCCACCTCGGCGGGGTCGCCGCCTTCGGTCCAAAGGATTTCGAACAGGTCTTTCGCCATCTTCGACGTGATCTCGCCGCTGGCGATCAGGTCCAGCACGCCGCCGATCTGCGCCGCAGAAAGCGGGCTGTCGGCAACCGCCTTGCCATCCTTGTTCAGGCGGCCGAACAATTCGTTGATAATCCAGTTCGCCGCCTGCTTCCCATCGCGGCCCCTGGCCACCTCTTCGAAAAACGCGGCATTGTCCAACTCGGCGGTCAGGACGTTGGCATCATAATCGGTCAGCCCGAAATCGGCCATGAAGCGGGCCTTCTTGGCATCGGGCAGTTCCGGCATCCGGGCGGCGATGTCATCAACCCAAGCCTGTTCAATCTCCAGCGGCAGCAGGTCCGGGCAGGGAAAATAGCGGTAATCATGCGCCTCTTCCTTGCTGCGCATGGACCGGGTTTCGCCCTTGTCGGGATCGTAAAGCCGGGTTTCCTGATCCACCTTGCCGCCATCCTCCAGAATGGCGATCTGGCGGCGTGCCTCATAGTCGATGGCGGCCTGAATGAAGCGCAGCGAATTCATGTTCTTGATCTCGCACCGCGTGCCAAGATGGCCGAAATCCTGCGTCGCCTGATAGCGTTCATAATCGCCGGGGCGGCAGACCGACACGTTCACATCGGCCCGCAGATTGCCGTTTTGCATGTTGCCATCGCAAGTGCCCAGATAGCGCAGGATCTGGCGCAGCTTGGCGACATAGGCGGCGGCTTCTTCGGGGCCGCGCAAGTCGGGGCGGCTGACGATCTCCATCAGCGCCACACCGGTGCGGTTGAAATCGACGAAAGACATGGTCGGGTCCATGTCATGGATCGATTTTCCGGCATCCTGTTCCAGATGGATACGCTCAATCCGCACCAGACGCGCCACGCCGGGGGCCAGTTCCACCAGCACCTCGCCCTCGCCCACGATGGGGTGATACAACTGGCTGATCTGATAGCCCTGCGGCAGATCGGGGTAAAAGTAGTTCTTCCGGTCAAAGGCCGATGTCAGGTTGATCTGCGCCTTCAGCCCCAAACCGGACCGGACCGCCTGTTCGATGCAAAATTCGTTGATAACCGGCAACATCCCCGGCATCGCGGCGTCCACAAAGGCCACGTTCGAATTCGGCTCTGCCCCCACCTGCGTGGACGCCCCGGAAAACAGCTTGGCGTTTGACGCGACCTGGGCATGGATTTCCATCCCGATCACCAGTTCCCAATCGCCCTTCGCCCCCGCAATGACCTTGGGTTTCGGGGGTGCATAGCTGATGTCAAGCATGGCCTGCCGTCCTGTTATCCATGTGCCTGTCTGCACTGACCGCCTGTCTAGGGCGTCAGGGCGGCGGCATCAAGCGGGCAGATCAGACCCAAGCCCGTCACCAACCCGTCACGGCAACCCACGCGACTGCGCAGAATATGGCCACGGCGGGCTTTCGCGCCTTGCCCGGTCAAACCCTGATCGGGTCGACAGGATCAGGACCAAAGGCAAAAGCGACAGAAACAGAGCAAGGTTGAACAGCCTTGCAATCCAATCGGCCGTGACCGATGCGGCAATGAAACGCGACATGGCAGTGTCACACCATCTATAGGGTTACAATTTCAGTCTGGGCAGGCAGTAAAAAGTCTGGGCAGGCAGAAGCGGTGCAGAACCGGTGGGCAGGCCACCGGCAGTTGAGCGAGCGGTGTCATAAGTGCAGCAAGACTGTGGCAAAATCAGGGCAAGAGGTTAACAACGGGTTAACGGAACACCCGAAAAGGCGGTTTTTTGCCTATCTAACACGGCAACAGACCGTTTCCATAGACAGCCAAAACCTCTCCTGATCAAAGACACCGGTCGCGCATGGGGGCGCGTCGCTGCCGATCAGGAACTGATGATACGTTTTCCCGCCATTCTGGCCTTTTCCCTTGTTGCCGCCACGCTGGGCGGTTGTGTGGCACCGAATGGGACAGCAAGCCTGTCCTCCAGCGGGCAAATGCCGCCAATGCAATGGGATGTGCGGCCCGAAGGCGCGGAATGGACACGCGACACCCTGACGGCCCTTGAATCCTATGATTCCGTCCTTGCCTCATCGGTTCCCGGCGACGTGGAAACCTGGTGCCCCGGCTATGCCGAAGCCTCGCTTGAAGATCGCCGCGCGTTCTGGGCTGGGCTGATGTCGGCGGTGGCCCGCTATGAAAGCAGTTGGAACCCACAGGCCGCCGGCGGTGGCGGGCGCTATATCGGGGTGATGCAAATCTCTCCCGTTTCCGCCGATTACCACCAGTGCGAGGCAGATACCGTCTCTGAACTGAAGGACGGATCAGAAAATCTGGAATGCGCGGCCACCATGATGGCCAAGGCCGTGGCGCGCGACGGTCTGGTGGTCGGCGGCGGCAATCGCGGCATCGGGCGCGACTGGATGCCGTTCCGCGACGCCGGCAAGCGCGCCGCAATGGCCGAATGGACACGGGCGCAGCCCTATTGCCAGGGCTGATTCCCAAATCGGCATGAACCCCGCCCTGCGGTCTTGCGGGGTGCGCCCTACACGCCCCGCATCCGCCCCACCATCTCATCCAGGTCACGGCTCAGCCCCGGCGTCGCCGCCATCCGCGCCAATTCCCCCTGAACCATCGCCTGACGATCACCGTCATAGCGCGGCCATGTGTCGAACGCCGTCGACATGCGCGCCGCTGTCTGCGGGTTCAGCGGATCCAGCCGCAAAAGCCAATCCGCAATCAGCCGATACCCCGCGCCCGACGCATGGTGAAACCCCGCATGATTGCCCGACAAGGCGCCGATCACCGACCTGAACCGATTGGGGTTCTTCCAGTCGAAATCCTTGTGCCGCGTCAGGCCATCCGTCACCTCGGCCGCGCGGTCGGGATGGGCCAGCATGATCTGCAAGGCAAACCACTTGTCCATCACATTGCGATCCTGCGACCAGCGGGCTTGAAACAACCCCAACTCCTCTTGCCCCTGCCCGATGTCCAAAAGCGCCGACAGCGCGCCCACCTCTTCGGTCATGTTGTTGGCCGCACGGTAGGCCGCCGCCGCCGCACGCCCGCCATCCACCCGCGTCAACAGCGCCAGCGCCGCAATACGCAAGGCCCGCCGCCCCGCCGCGCGGGCATCGGGGGTGAACGGCCCCGGTTCCGCCAGCCGGTCGATCAGCGCCGGCAATTGCCCGCCCAACCGCGCCGCAAGCGCATCGCCCATCCGCCGCCGTGCCGCCCATATGCGTGCCGGATCGGGGGTTATCCCCGCCGCATGCAGTGTGGCCGCCATGTCATCCTCGCCCGGCAGGCGCAACGCCAGCGCACGGAAAGCCGGGTCCAGCGTTTCGTCGAATGTCACACGGGCGATGGCATCCAGCCAGTCAGGGCCGGGATGGGCATCATCCGTCACCATCTGCACCAGCAAGTCCTTGGCCAAGGCGCGGCCTGCCTCCCATTTGTTGAACGGGTCGGTGTCATGCGCCAGCAGGAAGGCGCGTTCTTCGGGGCTGACCTCCCGCTCCAGGATCACGGGTGCCGAAAATCCGCGCAGGATCGAAGGGATCGGCCGCGTGGCGGCGGCAAAGCGGAAACTCTGCCGCGTCTCGGACAGTTCCAGCACGGTGGTCGGCAGCACCTCATCGCCATTCGGGTTCAACAGGCCCAGCGCCACGGGGATCACCTTGGCCCCCTTGTCCGGCTGGCCGGGGGTGGCGGGGTTTTCCTGTTCCAGCGTCAGGGTATAGGTTTCGCCATCCCACTCCTCCCACACCTTCACGCGCGGCGTCCCGGCTTCGGTGTACCAGCGTTTGAACTGCGTCAGATCGCGGCCTGTCGCATCCTGAAACACCGTCAACCAATCCTCGATCGTCGCCGCTTCGCCATCGTGGCGATCAAAATACAGATCCAGCGCACGGGCGTAATCCGCATCCCCCACCAGCCGCTTCAGCATCCCGATGACTTCCGCGCCCTTTTCATAGATCGTCGCGGTATAGAAATTGTTGATCTCGACATAACTGTCGGGCCGCACCGCATGGGCCAGCGGGCCACCATCTTCGCGGAACTGCCGGGCGCGCAGCATCAGCACATCCTCGATCCGCTTCACCGCATGGCTGCGCATGTCACCGCTGAACTGCTGATCGCGGAACACGGTCAGCCCTTCCTTCAGGCACAGTTGGAACCAGTCGCGGCAGGTGATGCGGTTACCGGTCCAGTTGTGGAAATATTCATGCGCGATGATCGCCTCGATCCGGGCAAAATCGTCATCTGTCGCGGTTTCCGGGCTGGCCAGCACGTATTTGGAGTTGAAGATGTTCAACCCCTTGTTCTCCATCGCGCCCATGTTGAAATCATCGACAGCGACGATGTTGAACACATCCAGATCGTATTCACGGCCATAGACTTGCTCATCCCACCGCATCGACCGGATCAGGCTGTCCATCGCATAGGCACAGCGGTCCTGATCGCCATCGCGCACCCAGATGTTCAACGCCACATCCCGGCCCGATGCCGTGCGGAACGGCGCGGAATGGGCCACCAGATCGCCCGCCACCAGCGCAAACAGATAGGCCGGCTTGGGCCAGGGATCATCCCATTCCGCCCAGCCCGCCCCCTGCGCCACCGGATTGCCGTTCGACAAAAGCACCGGCAGATCGGATTCAATCCGCACCCGGAACGGGGCCATGACATCGGGTCGGTCAGGATAAAAGGTGATCTTGCGAAACCCTTCCGCCTCGCATTGCGTGCAATACATGCCGCGCGACATATAAAGCCCCTCCAGCGCGGTATTGTCCTCAGGGGCGATCTCCACCTCCGTCTCCAGCGTAAAGGGACCGTCCGGCAGCCGCGCCGCAGGGATCGTTACGCCGGTGGCATCGGGCAGCAGCGTCACCGCCTGCCCGTCGATCCGGGCGGCAATCAGCGTCAGGTTCTCCCCGTCCAGCCGCAGGTCATGGCGGCCCGGACGCGCGGGGTTGGGCGACAGGCGCAGTCGGGCCGCAACCCGTGTCGATTGCGGTGCCAGACGAAAGGTCAACGCCACACCATCCACCCGATGGGTGAACGGTTGATAATCGGCAAGATGCACGGCGCGCGGCTGTTCGGTCATGGAAAACTCCCTTTGACCGGCAAGCTATGAAGCGGGGCGCATGAAGGCAAGGTGGGTGACGAAAGGGGGCCGGGCGCTATGCCAAGGGCAGGTAAAGGCTAAAGGTCGACCCCTGCCCCGCCGCGCTGTCAAAGCCGATTTCGGCCCCGATCAGTTCCGCCAATCGGCGGCTGATGGCCAACCCGATGCCAGTGCCGCTGATGGTGCCGTTTTCATGGCCCAGCCGATCAAACGGGGTGAACAGGCGCGGGTGCAGGTCTTCGGCGATGCCGATCCCGGTATCCGTCACGCGTATCGCCAGCCGCCCCCCCGCCTGCGTCAGCGACAGGGTCACGCGGCCGCCATCGCGGTTGTATTTCACGCCGTTCGCCACCAGATGCATCACGATCCGGCGGATGATGTCGACATCCCCCCGCACCATCGGCGGGGCAACCGGCGGCTCTTCCAGATGCACCGTCACCCGCTGCGGCCCCGTCGGCTCAGGCCGGACCTGTGCCATCGCCTGCCGCAGCACCGGCAGCACATCAATCGGCTGCGGCGTCTGGGCCACCTCGCCCTGTTCAATGCGGCTTAGCTCGATCACCCCTTCAACCAGTTGCAGCAACTGCCAGCCAGCCGCCGAAATGGCCTGCACCTGACGCTTGTCCTCTGGCCCAAGCGGTTGCTGCGACGCTTCGGCCAGCAGATCGGAATAGCCGATGATCGCATTCAACGGCGTGCGGAACTCATGGCTCATCGCAGACAGGAAGCTGGCCTTGGCGCGGCTCGCGGCTTGCAGCTTTTCGGCCATCGTCACCAGATGATCGCCCACCGTCTGCAATTCGGCCACCGCATAGCGATGCCCTGCCGGCACGCTGCCACCCGCCGCAATCTGGCCCATGTTGCGCTCGATCTCGGCCAAGGGTTCGGCCACACGCGCCGACATGGCGACCGACCGCCGCCACAGGAACAGGAAAAACCCCAGATAGAACAGCACAAGGATCGCCAGCATCCCCTGACTGACCCAGGCCAGTTGCTGGCGCAGGGTGGTGGCCCCGCTCAGGATGCTGTCTTCGCTGGTCAGGGTGATCAGCTTCCATTGCGGCCCCGCGATGGTGGCCCAGGCGGCAATCATCGGACGGCCCAGATCAACCGTCGTTTGCCCCTCGGTGGCGGATTGCAGCGCCTGGGCAACGGCCAGCAATTCGGGGCGGCGATACAGGTTGAAACTGTCGGGCTTGAACGTGTCCTGAAGGATGGCCTGGCGATAGCTGTGATCAATCAGCGCGGTCAGGCCAAGGTCACGCTCCGCCGGCGGGGGCAGCGCCAGAATGGTGCCATCCCGGCTGACAAGGATCGCATAGCCATCACCTTCCAGCTCGATATCCAGCACATCTTCGACAATGGCCCCGATCGTCACGTCGATACCAACCACCGCCTCCAGCGTTTGCCCCGCCGCCGCATAGACCGGCGCAATGGCCGACACCATCCAACCCGACCCCGCCGGATCAAGATAGCTGTCGGTCCAGACCACGCTCCGCTTCGGGTTATGAACCGCATCCGCCTCGTAATAGAAATTGTAGCTGGGGATATCCATTTTCGGCGGATAGATCGCCAGCACGTCAAACCACGGATAAATCCGGTTCAGGCTGTCATGGGTGTTCAGATAGACCTGCTGGATCAGCGGATCGCTTTCCGTGATCGACTTCATCAAGGGATCAAGCTGCACCGTGCGCCAGACCTTGTCCTGTTCCGCCGGACCAACAGGCACAACCCCGCTGTAGAACACCGCCGATCCGCCGGTGTCCTCGGTCTTGTAGAAAACCCCGTCCGGGGAATAGGCATGCCGCGCCTTTTCCGCCGCGCTCACATCTGGTGCGGGGGCGGCCAAGGCCCGGCCCGCCCCCTCGGCATAGATGCGGGTCAGCGAAGCGATGGTTTCCAGCCGCCGCGCAATGACCTCTGCCTCGCGGCGCGATGCAGCGCGCAAGGCTTCGGTCGACAGGTCGGTAATCGCCGCGGCGCTGCGGTCATAGACCACCCGGCTGGTGCCCCAATACACCGCCACAAAGGTCAATTCGATCAACAGAAGCGGCACCAGCGCCGCCCGCAAATAGGACTGCCACAGCCAGGACTTCAGCCGCAGAGGGCCGTGCGCCGGACCGCCCGAGCCATTCCCTGAGCCATTCCCTTTGCCGTTCTTCATACGCGCATTCAGTCCCGGAAACTCCACCCGGCGACGGGCAAAATGGATATGGCTGGCGGATTGCCCGGCGCGGATGATCCGGCAAGGCCATGATGCAATCAATCTGACATTGTCCCAGCCATGCGGACACCTATACTTCCGCATAGGGCCATGGCGGCACGACGTGCCGGACAGGCTGTGTCGCACCCCCCCATCAGGCCAGAACAGACGGTACAGGGGGTTTACGAATCCGCCCAGACCGCTACATAAATGTTCCATGAATGTTCTTGTCTGGTTCAAGCGCGACCTGCGCCTCCACGATCACCCGGCGCTGGCCTTGGCGGCGGCGTCAGGCGCGGTTTTGCCTGTCTATATCGCGGAACCCGACCTGTGGCGGCAACCCGATGCCGCCGCAAGGCACTGGGCCTTTATCGCCGAATCGCTGGCCGATCTGCGCGCCGAACTTGGCGCTCTGGGCGCGCCCCTCGTGGTGCGCATGGGCGATGCGGTGGAGGTGCTGGACAGGCTTTGCCGTCAGCACCACATCGCCCGTATCTTCAGCCATGAAGAAACCGGCAATCTCTGGACCTATGCCCGCGACCGGCGTGTCGGCGCCTGGGCGCGGCAGGCCGGGGTGGCCTGGCACGAACTGCCACAACAGGGCGTCATCCGCCGCCTGCCCCACCGCGACGGCTGGGCGCGCAGGCGCGACGGTTTTGTTACCGCCGCGCAAGTGGCGGCCCCGCTGGCCATCACGCCTGTCGCCGGGGTGGAACCGGGGGCAATTCCCACCGCCCGCGCCCTGCGCCTGCCCGATGATCCCTGCGCCCACCGCCAACATGGCGGCCGCGCACAGGGCCTGATCCTGCTGGACAGCTTTCTGTCCCAGCGTGGCGAAGGCTACCGCGCCGCCATGTCCTCGCCCGTCACCGGCGAACGCGCCTGCTCGCGCCTGTCGGCCCATCTGGCCTTTGGCACCCTCTCCAGTCGTGAGGTGGTGCAGACCGCCACCCTGCGCGCCGCTGAACGGCCCGGCGGGCGCTGGCCCGGCGCAATTGCCAGCTTCCAAAGCCGGATGGCCTGGCGCGACCATTTCATGCAGAAACTGGAAAGCGAACCCGCGATCGAGATACGCGCCCTGCACCGCGCCGCCGATAGCCTGCGCCCGCGCGAACCCGATGCCCTGCGTCTGGCGGCGTGGCAGGCGGGCGAAACCGGGATGCCCTTCCTCGATGCCTGCATGCGTTATTTGCGCGCCACCGGATGGCTTAATTTCCGGATGCGCAGCATGGTCATGGCGGTGGCCTCCTATCACCTCTGGCTGGATTGGCGCGCCACCGGCGCGATCCTCGCCCGCCGCTTCACCGATTACGAACCCGGCATCCACTGGCCGCAGGTGCAGATGCAATCCGGCGTCACCGGCATCAACACCATCCGCATCTACAACCCCGTCAAACAGGGCCATGATCAGGATCCGACCGGCGCCTTCACCCGCCGCTGGGTGCCGGAATTGGCCACCGTCCCGGATGCCTTCCTGCAAGAGCCGTGGAAATGGCCCGGCGCACGCGGCCTTCTGGGCCGCCTCTATCCCGAACCCATCGTCGATGTGGCCGCCGCCGCCCGCGCCGCCCGCGATGCCTGCTGGGGCCTGCGCCGCGACCGCAGCCACACCACGGAAATCGCCGAGGTGATCGAACGCCACGCCAGCCGATCCGACCCCCGCTTCGTCAACGACCGCAACCCAAGGCCAAGGCGACGCCCCGACACGGCCCAGATGAGCCTCGATCTCTGATGCCCAAAATGCGCAAAAAGGGCGATCTGCCCACCAAGACCTGTGCCTGCTGCGGCCTGCCCTTCGCCTGGCGCAAGAAGTGGGAAAAGGTCTGGGATGAGGTGAAATACTGCTCCGACCGTTGCCGGACAGACGCCAAGCGAAAACCTTGAAACCAGCACAGCGCATCAGATTTTTCGCAGAAAAATCGTCGCCTTACACCGCGCCCACCCGTGCCGCCAGCTTGCCCAGCGTTTGCAGGCCCAACGCCTCGGCCCCGAACCCCCGCGCGCCCTGCCATTCCGCCTCGGTCGCAAAGACCATGCCCAGCGTCACCCGCGTGCCACCCTCGACCGCATCGAAACTCGCCCAGGCATCGGCGTGCTTGGGGCCGTCCTCGCCCCACAGCAGGCTGTATTCCAGCCGCGCCTCAGGCAGCACGGTGCCATAGCGGTGATGGTTGGTATAGACCGTGCCGTCCGGGCCGATCATGTCAAACACCCACTCCCCGCCCGCCCGCAGGTCAATGCGTTTGGTGCGGCAGGAAAACCCGTCCGGCCCCCACCACTGCGGCAAGGCATCCGCGTTGAACCATGCCCCCCAAACCATCCCGCGCGGTGCGGCGATCACGCGCTGAATCACCATCGTCCGCCGCGCAACTGCGGCCATATTGTCCAGACCCGCCTCAAACCCCGCGCGATAGCCCGCCGCCATATCCTGCGACAGGTTCGCCAGTTGCACTGTCACCGAAAGGCGGCTGCCCTCGCCCGCCGCAGCGACCTGCGCCGTCACCAGCGCCGCCGACAGCCGCGCCCCATCGCTTTCCAGCACCTCATAGTTCACGCTCCGCTCCGGGGCCGACAGGTCCAACCACCCCGCCTCGCAGCGCACATCCGGCGCGCCCGTCACCTTGCACAGCGAAACTTCGCGCCCCCCAACCCGTGTGTCAGCCTCCAGAAACTCCACCGTCACCTCTGCGGTGGGCGCGGCCCAGATCGCCCGCGCCACCGGGGCCGTCCAGGCCTGCCACAGTGTCCGGGCCGGCGCGGCCACCTCCCGATCAAAGACCAGCGTGGCAAACCCACCCGCCATCATTGCCCCAACCCCTGCGCATAGGCTTCTAACTGCGTGGCGACCGTGCCCCAACCGTCATGAAACCCCATCTCGCGGTGCTGCCGCGCCGTATCGGCATTCCGATGCCGCGCCACGGCGGTATAGCGCGTCCGCCCGCCGCCCATATCCTCGAACGTCACGATCGCGGTCATGAACGGCTCTGGCGCGGGTTTCCAGCCTGCGGTGTAAGTGTCCGTGAACACCAGCTTTTCGCCCGGCACCACCTCCAGATAGACGCCCTTGTTCTCCATGATGGCGCCCTCGACATCAAAGGTCGTGTTGCAGGCACCGCCCACCCGCACCTCCAGATGGCAGGCCACCACCCGATGCGGTTTCGGCACAAACCATTCCTTCAAATGCTCGGCTTGCGTCCAGCAGCGCCAGATCACATCGCGCGGCGCGGCCAACTCGCGCACCAGCACCAGATCAAGTTCCGGGTCCAGATCATCCGTCACGGCCATCCTCCTGCATCAATTTCATCACGTAATCATCCAGACGATCCAGCCGCCCCTCCCACAACGCCCGCTGCGCCGCCAGCCAATCCTGCGCCGGGGTCAATGCCGCAGGCACAAAGGCACAGGTGCGGATGCGCCCGTCCTTGGCCGTGGCGATCAGCCCCGCCGCCTCCAGCACCGACAGATGGCGCAACACCGTGGGCAGGCGCAGCCCCGTCGGCGCGGCCAGTTCCGTCACCGCCGCTGGCCCCTCGGCCAACCGCGCCAACATGGCACGCCGCGTCGGATCGGACAGCGCATGGAACAACAGCGAAAGGTCGGGATCATGCTTAGCCATAAAGCTAAGTAACATCTCAGGCCGAGTCGCCAAAGCAGAAACTTAGCCAATCATCAAACTGATTGATCTTCCCCAAAACCCGAAAGGAATTGATCGGAAAACCCCGGCAATCCCCACCCCACCCCGGTTGCAGCCCAACCCCACGCCGCGTTATGGTGTGCCATTGCATACCGAACCGGATGAGGCCCCCATGGAACGACTGAATCGCCACGGATTGCAGGTGGACGCCCGCCTGGCCCGCTTTGTCGAAACCAGCGCCCTGCCCGGCACCGGCATCGCCCCCGCGCGCTTCTGGCAGGGTCTGGCCGACGCCATCACCACCTGCGGCGCGGAAAACCGCCGCCTGCTCGACATCCGCACCCAGATGCAGGCCCAGATCGACGCCTGGCACATCGCCCGCCGGGGCCAAACCCACGACGACGCCGCCTATCGCGCCTTTCTGGAACAGATCGGCTATCTGCGGCCCGAAGGCCCCGATTTCACCATCCGCACCACCGGAACCGACCCCGAAATCGCCACGGTCCCCGGTCCGCAACTCGTGGTCCCGGTGATGAACGCGCGTTACGCGCTGAACGCCGCCAATGCCCGCTGGGGCTCGCTCTACGACGCGCTCTACGGCACCGACGCCTTGGGCGATGCCCCGCAGGGCAAGGCCTATAATCCCGCCCGTGGCGCGCGGGTCATCGCCTGGGCCAAGGCCTTCCTCGATGATGTGACCCCCCTCGCCACCGGCAGCCATGCCGATGTCACCGGATACCGGGTCGTGAATGGCACCCTGTCCCCCGCCCTCAAGAATCCCGCGCAATTCGCAGGCTTCCGCGGCGACGCCGCCGCCCCTTCGGCCATCCTCTTGAAAAACAACGGCCTGCACCTTGTGCTGCGCATCGACCCCGGCCACCGCATCGGCGCCGCTGACCGGGCCGGCGTCGCCGATATCCGCATGGAGGCGGCGCTGTCCGCCATCATGGATCTTGAAGACAGCATCGCCGCCGTGGATGCCGAAGACAAGGTCGCCGCCTATGCCAATTGGCTAGGCCTGATGAAGGGCGATCTGGTCGAAATGGTGCAAAAAGACGGCCAGACCATCGAACGCCGCCTGCGGGACGATTTCGCCTTCTCCGCCCCCGACGGCACGCCCCTGATACTCAAGGGCCGGGCGCTGATGCTGGTGCGCAATGTGGGCCACCTGATGACCAATCCCGCCATTCTGGATGCCCAAGGGCGCGAGGTGGGCGAAGGCATCCTCGATGCCTTTGTCACCACACTCTGCGCGCTGCATGACCTGCAAAAGACCGACGGCCCCCGCAATTCGCTGCATGGTTCGGTCTATGTCGTCAAACCCAAGATGCACGGCCCCGAAGAAGTGGCCCTCGCCTGCGCGATCTTCGACCGGGTCGAAGACACCCTCTCCCTGCCCCGCCACACCGTCAAACTCGGCATCATGGATGAGGAACGCCGCACCAGCGCCAACCTCAAGGAATGCATCCGCGCCGCGGCCGACCGCGTGGCCTTCATCAACACCGGCTTTCTGGACCGGACAGGGGATGATATCCACACCAGCATGGAAGCTGGCCCCATGATCCGCAAAGGCGATATGAAGCACGCCGCCTGGATCAAAGCCTACGAGGATCGCAATGTCGATATCGGGCTGGCCTGCGGGCTGAAGGGCCGCGCCCAGATCGGCAAGGGCATGTGGGCCATGCCCGACCTGATGGCCGATATGCTGAAGGCGAAAATCGCCCACCCCAAGGCAGGCGCCACCTGCGCCTGGGTGCCATCCCCCACCGCCGCCACACTGCACGCCACACATTACCACCACGTCGATGTGCTGGCCGTGCAGGACGGTATCGCCAAGGGCGGCCCGCGCGGACGGCTCGACGATCTGCTGACCCTGCCGCTGGCCCAGGGCCAGAACTGGTCAGACGAAGACATAAGGGACGAGGTGGAAAACAACGCCCAAGGCATCCTTGGATATGTCGTGCGCTGGGTCGATCAGGGCGTCGGATGTTCCAAGGTGCCCGACATCCACGATGTCGGCCTGATGGAAGACCGCGCCACCTGCCGCATCAGCAGCCAGGCGCTGGCCAACTGGCTGCATCACGGCGTGGTGACGAAAGCACAGGTGATGGCCGCCCTGCGCAAGATGGCCGCGGTCGTGGACCGGCAGAACGCGGGCGATCCCGCCTACACCCCAATGGCCCCGCGCTTTGACGACATCGCCTTCAAGGCCGCCTGCGATCTGGTCTTTGACGGCCGCGTCCAACCCTCGGGCTATACCGAACCCGTGCTGCATCGCCGCAGACTGGAACTCAAGGCCCGCCGCCGCCTCCACACCGTCTGACGATCATCCAACGGAGCGCGCATCCGCGCGCAAGCCTCTTTACTCGCCTGCGCGCTGGCGCGCTCGGCTCAATGGGGGGCTGCCGCCCCCGCCGCCCGTTCCGGGCGTCTCCCCCGCGGGTATTTTGGCCAAGATGAAATGGCTTTCACCTTGCACAAATACCCTGGGGGTCCGGGGGGAACCCCCGGCCTGAGCCAAGCGCGAATGCGCGCAGGCGAGGTAAAAGGAATGCGCGCGCAAGTGCGCTCGATTTGACTGCTACCCGATGTCCAGCGCCAGCGCGTGAATACGGGTGTTCAGATCGCCCAGCGCCTTATGCACGGCGCGGTGGCGTTCCACCCGGCTCATCGGCGCAAAGGCATCAGACCGGATCACCACCCGGAAATGGCTTTCGCCCGATCCATCATCGCCCGCATGGCCTGCATGCTTGTGGCTTTCGTTGATCACCTGCAAGTCGCGGGGCGCGAAAGCGGCGGTCAACCGCTTTGTGATCTCGTCCTGTGCTGTCATTTTTCCCGATGCCCCTTCTATCTGCCGCGCAAACCCCTAAACTCTTGCCTCCGAGTCGGAAAGGCCAGCGCGAAACATGTCTACCCGTCCCCCTTTTGAGTTCGACATCCGCGTCTCTTCCGACAAGAAGCGCCGCAAGACCACGCGGCGCGGCATGTCCGGCGCGTTCGAGACCTCGCAGAAAAGCTGCGAATATCCCGGTTGCGCGGAACAGGGGGCATATCGCGCGCCCAAATCGCCCGATCACCTTGATGAGTTTTTCTGGTTCTGCAAGGATCACGTCCGGGAATACAACCTGAAGTGGAACTTCTTTCAGGGCTCCACCGATGAGGAGTTCAAGAAATTCCTTGATGAGGATCGCGTCTGGGGCCGTGCGACCCAACCCTTCGGCAAGCGCCCGGATGAAGGGCGCGCCTGGCAGCGGCTGGGGGTGGATGATCCGATGGCCATTCTGGGCGAAAAGGCCACGTTGAACCCGGCCAAACCCACCGGCAACGCCACGCGCAAGTTGCCGGCCACCGAACGCAAGGCGCTGGAGATCCTGGATGCCCGTGACAGCATGACCAAGGCGGAAATCCGCAAGGCCTATAAATCGCTGGTCAAGGATCTGCATCCCGACATGAACGGTGGCGACCGGTCTGACGAGGACCGCTTGCAAGAAGTGGTCTGGGCCTGGGATCAGATCAAAGACAGCCGCTATTTCCGTGACTGATCAGGGGCGCGGCTGATCGAGGTGTCGCTCCCTGCCCCGCTGGCGCAACGCCAGAAGATGGGAAGCCGCGAAACCGAACACCGCCGATCCCCAGGCCAGCGGATATGCCGTCATCGGCAGCAAGAGTGCGAACGGCCCCGCATCCGGGCGCGGCACAGGCAGGATCAGCGCCGCCGCCAATGCGGCCACGATCAGCACCAGAAGCGACACCCCCGCCGCGCGCAACCACCCCGCCCATCCCGGCCTCCCAAACCAAGGCGCCACCAGCCAGGCGGCAACCGCCGCTATCGGCAACGCGCGCGGGAAGGCGGGCGTGAACAGAACCGAGGCTTCGGTATCCGCCCCCAGTTCCGCCCGCGCCACCGCCGCCGCCATCAGCAAGGCCAGCGGCAGCACAAGGGTCAGGCGATGGCGCAGGGTCATGAATGCGGCTCCGGGGTCAGGCTTGCCCCTATCTGGCCCGCCTGCGCCCCTGGTTCAAGATACCCGGATCATGCTGCCCTGAACGTCAGCGCCGCACCGTTCAGGCAATGGCGCATCCCCGTGGGCTGGGGGCCATCGTCGAAGATATGGCCGAAATGCCCGCCACAATTGATGCAATGCACCTCGGTCCGTGTGGCGAACAGGCTGTTATCCTCTTTGGTGCCGATCGTTCCCGGCAAGGATTGCCAAAAGCTGGGCCACCCCGTGCCGCTGTCATATTTGTGGTCCGACGCATAGGCCGCCTGATCGCAACCCGCGCAATGATAGATCCCCGCCCGCGTTTCCTTGTCCAGCGGGCTGGTCCCGGCCCGTTCGGTATCTTCCTCGCGCAGCACCGCATATTGCAGCGGCGTCAGTCTGGCCCGCCATTCCGCATCGGTCAGGGCAAAGGGGAAATTCCCCTCGGCCGCGCCGACGGGGCCAACCATTGGGCGCAGAACGGGGAACAGGGCGGCAAGCGCGGTCAGGCGCAGAAGGTGGCGGCGGTGCATCGGGAAAGTCTCCTTTGTATGCTGGCCTTGGATGCGGGCCATTGTGCCAGACACTACGCCCCCACGCCCCCCAAGGTTTCACCCGATCACGTGATTGCGTTTCCACCCGTCCGAACCCTCGCCCGAACCCCGCAGATTCCCGCCCTTCCCCTTGCAGCCCCCCGCGATATGTTCCACACATCCCATGACGCCCGGATCAGGGCATGACGCGAAAAGATGGCGGACGGTATGCTGGACACTGTGATGAAACCCACCGAAGAAATCTCGGTCCGGGATGTTTTCGGGATCGACACCGAGATGAAGGTGAAGGGCTTCGCTGACCGCACCGATCGCGTGCCCGACATCGACCCCACCTATAAATTCGACCCCGACACCACGCTCGCCATCCTTGCAGGCTTTGCCTACAACCGCCGCGTGATGATCCAGGGCTATCACGGCACCGGCAAATCCACCCATATTGAACAGGTCGCCGCCCGCCTGAACTGGCCCTGCGTGCGCGTCAACCTCGACAGCCACATCTCCCGGATCGACCTTATCGGCAAGGACGCGATCAAGCTGCGCGATGGCAAGCAAGTCACCGAATTCCACGAAGGCATCCTGCCTTGGGCGCTGCGTAACCCCGTGGCCATCGTGTTTGATGAATACGACGCCGGCCGCGCCGATGTGATGTTCGTCATCCAGCGCGTGCTGGAACATGACGGCAAACTCACGCTGCTGGATCAGAACGAAATCATCACCCCCCACCCGTCCTTCCGCCTGTTTGCCACGGCAAACACTGTGGGCCTGGGTGATACGACCGGACTTTATCACGGCACGCAACAGATCAACCAGGCCCAGATGGACCGCTGGTCGCTTGTGGCCACGCTGAACTACCTGTCGCATGACGCCGAGGCCGCCATCGTTCTGGCGAAATCCCCGCATTACAACACCGAAAAAGGCCGCAAGACCATCAGCCAGATGGTTACCGTGGCCGACCTGACACGAACCGCCTTCATGAACGGCGATCTCTCCACCGTCATGTCGCCCCGCACCGTCCTGAACTGGGCGCAAAACGCCGAGATTTTCCGTAATGTCGGCTACGCGTTCCGTCTGTCCTTCCTGAACAAATGCGATGAACTGGAACGGCAGACCGTCGCCGAATTCTACCAGCGCTGCTTTGGTGAGGAACTCCCCGAAAGCGCCGCCAGCATGGCGATGAAATAACGCCCCCCCCCGCCCAATCAGGGCGGGGAACCGCCCACGCTGCGCGCCGGGGAAAACCGCACCCCAAAGCCGCACTCAGGTTGGACTCGGGTCGGACTCAGCCCGGATCAAAAACCTGCGCAACCTCGGCTGGCGTAAGCAGGCGCCATTCCCCCGGTGCCATACCCTCGGGCAAGGTCAGACCGCCCAGCCTTTCGCGGTGCAACGCCTCCACATGGTTGCCGGTGGCCGCGAACATGCGCCGCACCTGATGATAGCGGCCCTCCGTCACCGTCAATAACGCCTCGGTCCCTGACAGAACCCGCAATTCCGCCGGGGCCAGGGGCTTGTCATCCCCCTCCAGCCGCAAATCACCGGATGCGAACACCGCCGCCTCCGCCCCCGTCAAAGGCCGGGCCAGCCTGGCGCGATAGGTCTTTTTGACATGCCGCCGGGGGCTGATGATCCGGTGCAGCAAATCGCCATCATCGGTCAACAACAGCAGCCCCGATGTCTGCTTGTCCAACCGCCCGACAGTTGAAATCGCCGGATCGCGCCGCCGCCAGCGCCGCGGCAGAATGTCATAGACCAGCGGCCCCTCTTCCTTGTGCGAACAGGTCATCCCCAGGGGCTTGTTCAACAGGATGACCAGCCCCGCCACAGGATCCAGCGCCTCATCATCCACCCGCATCCGCAGGGGCAGATCGGGCGTAACGGGAATACGCCGCGCCACATCCGCCACCTCGGCCCCGTCCAGCGTGATGCCCCCTGCCTTGCCCAGCCGCGCCATCTCGCTGCGCGACCCATAGCCCATCGAAGACAGCAGCTTGTCGATCCGCGCGGTTGGAACCTTGGCCATGTCGTCCCTTTTCCCCAGCCGCCCGCCGCGCCCACGCAGCAGACCCAGACCTACCCTTGGCTCAGCCCTGTAGCGCCAAGGTTTCACCGCGACAAGGCGACCAATCCGTCACGCCATCTCATCGATTCACAAACCGCCCACTTGATAACCATAAAAATCACCTTCATGCTCAGATCATGGGCGATTTGAAAACATTATGCCTCGTCCCCGCGCTCATCGGCGCGCTTGCCGCCTCGCCGGGGGTGCGGGCCGACACCGACATTCCTGATGATCCCCTCCACTTCTTTGCCACCTGCGCGGGGCGCATGTCGGCGCTGATGGAACATCAATGGCTTGTCGATGGTCCCGCGTCGGAAATCACGCAGGCGCGGCGGGAATTGGTGCTGGATGTGGTGGCCTCCCTCACCCCGCCGGGGCAAGAGGTGCAGGTCATGGCCTGGCGGGTCGAGGCAAAGGCCGCCCACGCCGCCCTCTTGGGCCAATCCCGCCACGGCCCCGCCCCCGACCAAACCCGCGCCGCCAAGCGGGCGGAAACGCTCCTGCGGTCATGCGAGGCCTATCTGTCCTGACCGCCCCCCCGCCCGCCCTGCCCGGATCACCCTCTCCCAACCACCCCCAAAGTCCCCATACCCTCAAAACCACCTCCACAAACCCCCTGCGCAAAAACGCACAGACTCACCCAAACCCCTTTCCAGATGTTAACCTTAACGCCCCAACACCGTGCGCTGCGTGCATACGCCCGTCTGCACTGCACGTCTGCACCGGGTGCTGCACAGCCATTTTCGGCCAAACCCTTGTGTTAAAAACGCAATTCCCGCCAAACAAAAAGAAAAGGGGCGGCCAAACGGCCACCCCTTTCCCCGACAGGGAGCTGTCAAATAGATCAGCCGCGCGCGGCTTTGGTGGCCTTTGCCCACCAGGCCAGATCGTCCAGCGACGCCGTTGCGGCGGGCAGCAGGTTCGCTTCCACATCCGCCATATTGCCCGAACCGCCCATGCCCGGATGGACCTTGAAGAAATCGGCCATGCCCAGATGCACGGCGTTGCGGGTCGGAACCATCTGCAATTCCACCCCGATCAGCCGCAGATGCTCCAGCGCGCGGGTGCCGCCGACCGAACCATAAGCGATTGCCGTGAAAGGCTTTTTCGCCCATTCGACATAGGCCTGATCCAGCGCGTTCTTCAGCGCGCCGGTGATCGACCGGTTATATTCGGCCACCACAAAGATATAGCCGTCATATTCAGCCAGCTTCTTCTGCCAGGCCACAGCGCGCGGATCGGCCGAAGGCGCCCACATGTTCGACGCCACTTCGTCAAACAACGGCAGGTCAAAGTCGCGCAGGTCGACCAGTTCCACATCCATATCCGTGCGGGCCTTGGCCTGCGCCAGCATCCACTGTGCGGGGATATCCGCAAAGCGCGAAGCGCGGGTCGAACCGATGATAAGGGCGATTTTCGGGTTGCTCATGGGGGTTTCCGTTCCGTTAAGGAGGTTCATTCTGTGGTGAATAAGTGGTTATCGCTCGGAATCTTGCAATTCGGCTTGGCTGCAACCCCGCTGTGCGCCCATGCACGAAGATTGCCATATGACCCCATATTTACTGCACCCGCCCTTGCCCCCGGCAACCTGTGGTGACACTCTGCCGCAAAGCCCCTTGGCCGCTGTTTCAGGCATGACCCGATGACCAAACCCAACGACAACCCTGCCGATCCGTTCAAGAAAGCCCTGGCCGAAGCCACGCGCACGATGGCGGATGACCCGGACATGACGGTGTCCTACTCCGTCGATCCGCCGGGGATGAACCGCGAAGGCGTCCGCCTGCCGCAGGTCAGTCGCCGCATGACCCGCGATGAGGTGATGCTGGCACGTGGCACCGCCGACGCCTTTGCCCTGCGCCGCAAGTTCCATGATGACGCAGTCGCCACAAAATATGCCCCGCAAGGCAACCTCGCCCGCGAAATCTATGAGGCGATGGAAACCGCAAGGTGCGAGGCGATGGGCGCCCGCGACATGCCCGGCACCGCCGTCAACATCGACGCCAAGATCGCGCATGAGGCCGACCGCAAGGGATACAGCCAGATCACCAACATGCAGGACGCGCCCCTTCCCGTTGCGGCAGGCTATCTGGTGCGCCATCTGGCCACGGGCCGCGACATGCCAAAGGGTGCGGGCAATGTGATGGACTTGTGGCGCGGCTTCATCGAAGAACAGGCCGGTGGCACCTTGGGCGATGTCGATCATGTGCTGAACGACCAGGCCGCCTTTGCCCGCATGGCGCGCAAGGTGATTTCCGACCTTGGCTATGGCGATCAATTGGGCGACGACCCCGACCAGAACGATCCCGATGACCAGCAGGGCGAGGCCGAGGAAGATCAGGACAGCCCCGACAGCACGGGCCAAGACGAACAGGAAAGCGACGAATCCGAGGCCGCGCCCGAACGGTCGCAAGAGGAACAGCAAGACCAATCCCAGGCGCAGGTCACAATGGAAGACAGCGCCGACATGGAACAGGGCGATGAGGCGGAAATGCCCGAAGGCGAGGCGCCGCTGGAACCCCCGCCACCCGCCCCCTATTCCGATGCCGACCCGAACTACACCGTCTATACCACCGATTTCGATGAGGAAATCCGTGCCGAAGATCTGGCCGAGGCGGCCGAACTGGAACGCCTGCGCGCCTATCTGGACCAACAGTTGGAACCCCTGAAGGGCGCGGTATCGCGTCTGGCGAACAAACTGCAACGCCGCTTGCAGGCCCAGCAGAACCGGTCCTGGCTATTTGATCTGGAGGAAGGCACGCTGGATGCGGGCCGCTTGGCGCGGGTGGTGGCGAACCCCACCACGCCCCTGTCGTTCAAGCAGGAAAAAGATACCGAATTCCGCGATACCTGCGTGACCCTGCTTCTGGATAATTCCGGTTCGATGCGGGGCCGCCCCATTTCCATCGCCGCGATCTGCGCCGATGTGCTGGCACGCACGCTGGAACGCTGCTCGGTCAAGGTGGAAATCCTCGGCTTCACAACCCGCGCCTGGAAGGGTGGCCAGTCGCGCGAACGCTGGCTGGCACAGGGCCGCGCCCAAGGCCCCGGCCGCCTGAATGATCTGCGCCATATCATTTACAAGGCCGCCGATGCGCCCTGGCGGCGGGCAAGGCCGAACCTTGGCCTGATGATGAAAGAAGGTCTCCTGAAGGAAAACATCGACGGCGAGGCGCTGGAATGGGCGCATCGCCGCATGATGGCCCGCCCCGAGGCGCGCAAGATCCTGATGGTGATTTCCGATGGCGCGCCTGTGGACGACTCCACCCTGTCCGTAAACCCCGCGAATTTCCTGGAAAAACACCTGCGCGACGTGATCTCTATGGTCGAACGGCGGCGGCAGGTCGAACTGATCGCCATCGGCATCGGCCATGACGTGACCCGCTACTACCAACGCGCGGTCACCATCACCGATGTGGAACAGCTTGCCGGGGCGATGACCGAACAGCTTGCCAGCCTGTTTGAGGTTGATCCCAAAAAGCGGGCCAAGGCGGGCCTGCGGCGGGCGGGGTAAGGGGGCCGTCTGCCCCCCCTGGGCCTGCGGCCCATTCACCCGCCCCGAGGATATTTGAAAAACAGGTGAAAGCATGTTCCAGAGCTTTGAGACGACCTCCGACCCTGCCGCCGGGCCGGGGCGCCTGGCCCGGCTCCGGGATCATCTGCGGGGCGAAGGGCTTGCCGGGTTTCTGGTCCCCCGCGCCGATGTGCATCAGGGCGAATATGTCGCCGCGCGGGATGAGCGGCTGCAATGGTTGACGGGCTTCACCGGATCGGCAGGCTTTGCCATCGTGTTGCCGGATGTGGCGGGGGTGTTCATCGATGGACGCTACCGCGTGCAGGTAAAGGGTCAGGTGGACCTTGCCGCCTTTACCCCCGTCCCCTGGCCCGAGGTAAAGCCGGGGCCGTGGATACGGGAACATCTTGCTGCGGGTGTCGTAGGATTTGATCCCTGGCTGCACAGCGCCGATGAAATCGCCCGGATCGAAGCCGCGCTGGAAGGGTCTGGTGTCACCCTGCGCGCCATTTCCAATGCGGTCGATGCGATCTGGCCGGATCAACCTGGCCCCCCGATGGGCGCGGCCTTTCCGCATCCGGTCACGCTGGCGGGCGAGACATCCGTGGACAAACGCGCGCGGCTTGCGGCGGGCTTGCGTGATCAGGGACAGTCGACTGCGGTGATCACGCTGCCGGATTCGCTTTGCTGGTTGCTCAATCTGCGCGGGGCGGATGTGCCGCGCAACCCGATCCTGCACGGTTTTGCCATCCTCCATGCCGATGGATCGGTCGATCTGTTCACCGCGCCGGAAAAGCTGCCCACCGCAGCGCGGGACACGCTGGATGCGGCCATCCGTCTGCACCCTGCCCCTGCCTTTGACGCGGCCTTGCAGGCGCTGACCGGCACCGTGCGTGTCGACCGCTCTACCGCGCCGCTGGCCGTGTCGCGGCTGCTGGAAAAGGGCGGCGCAACCGTCGCTTGGGGCGATGACCCCTGCCGCCTGCCCAAGGCCTGCAAGAACCTGGCCGAGGTGGCCGGCATGCGCGAGGCACATCTGCGCGACGGCGCGGCAGTGGTAGAGTTCCTATGCTGGCTTGATGACACAGCCCCAAAGGGCGGATTGACCGAGATTGACGTCGTCACCGCGCTGGAAGGCCATCGCCGCGCGACCAACATGCTGCATGACATCAGTTTCGACACGATTTGCGGCGCGGGGCCGAATGGCGCGATCATGCATTACCGCGTGACGACCGACAGCAACCGCCCCGTCCGTCTGAACGAATTGCTGCTGGTCGACAGCGGCGCGCAATATGCCGATGGCACGACCGACATCACCCGCACCATTGCCGTGGGCGATCCGGGGGCCGAAGCGCGCGATTGCTATACCCGCGTGTTGCAGGGCGTTATCGCCATTTCCCGCGCCCGCTGGCCGCGCGGCATCACCGGGCGCGATCTGGACGCGCTGGCGCGCTTTCCGCTTTGGGTCGCGGGTCTGGATTTCGATCATGGCACCGGGCATGGCGTGGGGGCTTTCCTATCGGTGCATGAAGGGCCACAGCGCATTTCCCGCATCTCCGAGGTGCCGCTGGAACCCGGCATGATCCTGTCCAATGAACCGGGATATTACCGCGAAGGTGCCTTTGGCATCCGGCTGGAAAACCTGATCGTGGTGCAACCGGCCCCTGCCCTTGGCGACGGGCGTGATCAGCTTTGTTTTGAAACCCTGACCTTTGCCCCCTTTGACAGGCGTCTGATCCGCGCCGACCGCCTGTCGCCCGATGAACGCGGCTGGATTGATGCCTATCATGCCGAGGTGATGGAAAAGCTGTCACAGCGCCTGTCACCCGCCGCGCGTGACTGGCTGGCCGCCGCCTGCGCCCCGATTTAAGGCATCTGCCGGGCGGCAACCCGCTGTCTTGCGCCCGAACGCCCTTTCACCCTCTTTCGGGTGATGTCGGTTTCGGGCGGATGCTGGCCGATCCCTGACGGAACGCTTGTCACATTCCTGTGCGAGGATCATCCTTAACCGGGTGATGGGGGAGAATGCCATGACTGTGACCTTGGAAATCAGGCCCGTCCCGGGCCGTTATATCGTGCGTGCGAGTGGTGCGATCATCGGCGAAACCGATCGGGCGCTGGAACTGATCGAAGGCGCGCGCGCGCCGGTGATCTATGTCCCGCGCGAAGATGTGGCGATGGCACTTCTGGATGCCAGCGACACGCACAGCACCTGCCCCTTCAAGGGCGAGGCGCGGTATTTCACCGTCAACACGCCCGAGGCGCGGCTGGAAAACGCCGTCTGGTCCTATGAAAATCCCAAGCCGGGGGCCGAGGCGATCGCCGGCCATCTGGCCTTCTACGCCGACAAGGTGCGCGTCGAACCGCGCTAGGCAGCGGCCTCTGCGGCCACTTGGCGGATGCGGTCCACCATCGCGCGCAGCCCGTTGGACCGCTGCGACGAAAGATGATCCGTAAGCCCCAGCTGCCCCAGTTCGGCCGGGGCATCCACGGCTACGACCTCGGCCACCGGCAGACCGGCATAAAGCGCGTGCAACACCGCAATCAGACCCTTGACGATCATGGCATCGCTGTCGCCCTGAAAATCAAAGCGTGCATCGCGGCCCCGCCCATCGATCATCGGCTGAATCCAGACCTGGCTGGCACAGCCCTGCACTTTTGTTGCCGGAACCTTCAGCGCCTCATCCATCGGGGCAAAAGCCTTGCCCAATTCGATCACATGGCGATAGCGGTCTTCCCAGTCGTCCAGGAATTCGAACGTCTCGGTCAGGTCTTCAAAGGCGGGGGTGGCCATCGCATGCTCCTGTGCAGTGGCCAAGACCTAGGGTCTGCGGGACAAAAGGTCCAGCCCGGCCAAGGCACTTGTCGCAACCGGGTGCTTTTCAAACCCGCCGTCATCGGCTACCCAAGGGGCAACAGACGGGGGACCGGGATGAGAAGAACAGTTCTGGCGGCATTGGGCGTGGTGCTGGTGGTTGCAGGGTGCGGCACAATCCGCGAGTCGCGGTTGAACCCGTTCAACTGGTTTGGCCGCGCCGAACCGCGCGAAACCGTGGCCACCGCCACGCCCGAAGATCAGCGTCTGCTGGTGGCACAGGTGCTGACCTTGTCGATCGACCCCTACAGCACCGGAACCATTGTCCGCGCCAAGGGCATCCCGCCGACCCAAGGCTGGTGGGATGCAGAGTTGGTGGCCCGCCCCCTGGATGAAAACGGCGTTCTGGTGTTTGATTTCCGGGTGTTTCCGCCGGTCACCAACACGCCCCCCGGCACCCCCCGGTCGCGTGAGATTACGGTGGCAACATCGCTGTCCAACGTAAAACTGGATCAGGTCCGCGAAATCGTGGTGCAGGGCGCAAACAACGCGCTGTCGTCCCGCCGCTAACTCAGGACGCGCCGCTTGAGAGCGCGCGCCGCCAATCTTGGGGCCGGATAATTCAGGGGCGTTCTACTTCGGGGGCGGTGCGTCACAGCCGCACCACCCGAACCTCGTTCCCCTTTGCCGACAAGGCAATCTCGCCCTTGCACAGTCGGATGGCGTCTTCGCCAAATGCCTCATGGCGCCAGCCTTGCAGGGCTTCGACATTGCGTTCGCCTGCCGCAATGGCATCCAGATCGGCGGCTGACGCGATCAGTTTCGACGCCACCCCCAATTGTTCCGACTTGGCCTTCAGCAGCACCCGCAGCAGATCAGCCAGCGCCGGGTTCACCTGCAATTGTTCGCGGCTCAGGTCGGGCTTTGGCATATCCTCGGACTTCATCGCCATGCCCGCACGGATCGCAGCCAGAATCCCATCGGCAATCTCTGGCTTGCGCCCTTCGCGCAGCAACAGACGTGACCGGCCCAGTTCTTCCATCGAAGATGGCCGGGTCGAGGCCAGTTCCAGCAGTGCGTCATCCTTCATCACCCGCGACCGGGGCACATTCAGGCGTTGGGCATATTCTTCGCGGAATCGGGCCAGTTCCTTGACCACCGCCAGAAACCGCCCCGACGTGGTGCGCGTCTTGACACG
This sequence comes from uncultured Paracoccaceae bacterium, assembly GCA_958439195.1. Lineage (GTDB taxonomy): Bacteria > Pseudomonadota > Alphaproteobacteria > Rhodobacterales > Rhodobacteraceae > Paragemmobacter. The sequence goes on along the minus strand of OY288149.1, from coordinate 115,262 downwards.
CTGCCACGCCTCATCGGGATGCACGGTATAGGTGGCGGGGTCGGTCAGGATCGACAACTCCTCCTCCACCCAGCGGGTCCGGCCATTCTTGGCCAGTTGCGCCGCCAGCCATTCATAGATCACCCGCAGATGCGTGACATCGGCCAGCGCGTATTCCTGCTGCGCATCAGACAGGGGACGCCGCGACCAATCGGTAAAGCGCGAGGTCTTGTCGAGGTTCTCTTTGGCGATCTTCTTGACCAGCGTCTCATAGCCCACCTGTTCGCCAAAGCCACAAACCATCGCGGCAATCTGGGTGTCGAACAACGGGTCGGGAAAGACATTGCCTTCGACGAAGAATATCTCCAGATCCTGCCGCGCGGCGTGGAACACCTTGACCGTCGCCTTGTGGCGGAACAGGTCATAAAGCGGTTCCATGCTCATGTCTTCGCCCAGGATCGGGTCGACCAGCACTGCATCCCCGGTCTTGCCGGGCAGCGCCATCTGGATCAGACACAGCTTTGACCAATAGGTCCGTTCCCGCAGGAATTCGGTGTCGATCGTCACATAGGGCTGGGATTTGGCGGCGGTGCAGAAGGCGGCAAGGTCTTCTGTCGTTGTAATCGTGCGCATCATCTTCCGATCTGCCAAGGGCACGGGGTCATCCCGCCTTTTCGCTATAGGCGGCGCGGGACGAAAATGAAAGGCATGATGAACGCGCGCAAGTGCCGCGCTACAGGAAGATCGGCATCCTGTCGCCCGCTGCAAAACGGCGCAGAACGGCGGGATACAGGCGATGTTCCTGCACCAGAACCCGCGCCGCCAGCGTTTCCGCCGTATCCCCCGGCAGCACCGGCACCCGCGCCTGCCCCAGGATCGGGCCGTCATCCAGCACCGGCGTCACCTCATGCACGGTGCAACCCGCCTCCTCGTCCCCGGCATCCAGTGCGCGCTGATGCGTGTGCAGGCCGGGATATTTCGGCAAAAGCGACGGGTGGATGTTCAGCATCCGGCCCGCGAAACGGTTGACAAAGCCGGGCGTCAGAACGCGCATGAACCCGGCAAGGCACAGGATATCGGGCCGCTCTGCAAGGATCGGCGCCATCAGTGCCGCCTCAAACGCCGCGCGGTCCTTGCCAAAGGGGCGGTGATCCACCGCCGCCACCGGCACGCCCAACGCCGCCGCCTTCGCCAACCCCCCGGCCGCAGGATCGTTCGATGCCACCAGCACAGGCCGCGCCGGATGATCGCCCGCCAGCATATCCCGCACCAATGCCAACATGTTCGATCCACCCCCGGAAATCAGGATGGCAACACGCGCTGTCACAGAAGGCGGCCCGAATAGACCACGCCCTCGCCCGGCACGACGTGGCCCAGCGTGCAGACCGTCTCGCCCATCTCTGCCAGCAAGGCGGACATCGCCTCGGCCCGGTCGGGCGCCACCACAAGGATCATCCCGATCCCACAGTTGAAGGTCTTCAACAACTCTGCCTCGGCCATATTGGCCGTTGTCGCCAGCCAGCGGAACACCGGCGGCAGGGTCCAGGCCGAAAGGTCGATGGCGCAGGCCAATCCTTCGGGCAGCACGCGGGGCGGGTTTTCCGTCAAGCCCCCCCCGGTGATATGCGCCAGCCCATGCACGCCGCCCGCCCGGATCGCGGCCAGCGCCTGCTTCACATAAAGCCGCGTTGGGGCCAGCAGCGCCTCGCCCAGATTACCTTCGGAAAACGGTGACGGCGCGTCCCAGCCCAACCCCGACAGTTCAACAACCTTGCGCACAAAGCTGTAGCCGTTTGAATGCACCCCGTTCGACGCAAGGCCCAGCAGCACATCGCCCTCCGCCACGCCGGCAGGCAGGTCCGCCCCCCGCTCCATCGCGCCTACGGCAAACCCGGCAAGGTCGAAATCGCCCTTGTGATACATCCCCGGCATTTCGGCCGTCTCGCCCCCGATCAGCGCACAACCCGACGCCTCGCATCCCGTGGCGATGCCTTCGATGATGCGTGCGGCCTGATCCACGTCCAGCTTGCCTGTGGCAAAGTAATCCAGAAATAGCAGCGGCTCCGCCCCCTGGCACACCAGATCGTTCACGCACATGGCGACAAGGTCGATGCCGATCGTATCCACATGGCCGGTATCAATGGCGATCCGCAGCTTGGTGCCGACCCCATCGGTTGCCGCCACCAGAATCGGGTCGTTGTATCCGGCGGCCTTCAGGTCGAACAAAGCGCCGAACCCGCCCAGCCCCGACATGCTGCCCGATCGGGCGGTCCGTTTTGCCGCAGGCTTGATCCGTTCGACCAGCGCATTGCCCGCGTCGATATCCACCCCTGCCTGCGCATAGGTAAGGCCGTTTGTCATCGCACATGCTCCGCCGCTCTGTCGCCGTTGGGCGCGGCATATACCAGCGCCCGCCGCATCGCAACGGCGGAAGGCCAAACCCTGCTGTGCCTGATGCCGCTTGACACGGATCAAGGCGGCGCCCCCGCACATCGCGCAAAAGAACGCCATCACCGATCCATTCTGGCGCTCTTAAATCTGGCCCCTCTTAAATCTGGCCCCCCTAAATCTGGCCCGTCTTCATTCAGGCCCCTGTCGATTGAGGAATACACCATGTCCCGCCTCTTCCTTCTGCTCTTCGCGGTCATCAGCCCCTCATTAGCCGGGGTCGGCATCATCATCGTGCTGACCATGGGGATGGTCACGCTCAAGGCTATCCTCATCGCTGCCGCGCTGGGCTTTGCGCTGGGTGTCCCGGTATCCTGGGCCGTGATGCGACAGTTGGCCCCTGATGGCGACTGACAGGCCCGTCCCCGTCTTGACCCCCGCGATCATTGGCCTTAGGCCAACACCTGCGGGGCTGTAGCTCAATGGTTAGAGCCGGGCGCTCATAACGCCTTTGTTGGGGGTTCGAGTCCCTCCGGCCCTACGCAAACCCATCCGGTATTGGCAATCGGCCCAAGGAACAGGCCCAAGGAATAGGCGCAGGCACCGCGTGTGGGCATTGCGTGCGCCCGGAATGGCCAGCATCGCATGGCCCAACCTTGCCGCAGGGGCCGGCTCCCATATACTTTTCAGCGGGACCGTTGGCCGCCAGTCGCGCGCCAACTCCGGGAGACACGCATGGAAAGCTCTGCCGTCGATCTTGCCACCTATACCCGCACGCCGCTTGCCGATAGCCATGTCGAACGCCTGCATGCGCTGGGCGACATCGTCCATTTCGCCCCCGGCGATACCATCGTGGCCTTCGGCGCCCCGAATGAGGCGTTTTTCTACATCCTGACCGGCGAGGCCGCAGCCTGGGATGAGGTGACAGGACAGCTTTACGGTGCGGCCACGCTTGGCCCCACACAATTCACCGGTGAAATGAGCTTTCTGACCGGCGGCACCGCCATGCTGACGAACCGCGCCGTCACACCCCTGACCGCCATCCGCGTCCCGCGCGCCGCAATGTTGCAAGCCCTCGCCGACATCCCGGAAATGAGCGACATCATCGTCACCGTGTTCGCCGCCCGCCGCCGCCGGCTGATCGAAAGCGGTCAGGCCGGGCTGACATTGATCGGGTCGGACACCGACCGCGCGATCCGCCGGGTCGAAGCCTTTGCCGCCCAGAACCGCATCCCTTACCGCGCCCACCCCATCGGCAGCGCAGAGGCGCGCACCCTGGCCCTGCGCTGTGGCATACCGGCAGATCGGGGCAGCGTCATCCTTGGGGAAAGCACGGTCCTGCCGGACCCCACGCCCCGCAGCCTTGCGCGCTATTTCGGGCTGGACCTCGCAGTCGAGGAAGGCGCGCAATTCAACGTGGTGATCGTGGGGGCCGGTCCCGCCGGCCTTGCTGCTGCGGTCTATGCCGGGGCCGAAGGTCTGCGCGCGCTGGTGATCGACGAACTGGCCGTGGGCGGGCAGGCCGCCACATCATCGCGGATCGAAAATTACATGGGCTTTCCCACCGGCATTTCCGGGGCCGATCTTTGCGCGCGCGGCGAAATTCAGGCGCTGAAATTCGGCACTCGTTTTGCCGTGCCACGTCGCGTGGCCGCCGTCGCGCAGAACAGCGCGGGTTTTGCCGTCACGCTGGATGACGGCGCCACGGTGCAGGCGCAGTCCATCGTGGTGGCCACCGGCGTGCAATACCGCCGCCTTCCACTAGCCAGGCTTGAGGAATTTGAAGGCGCGGGCGTATCCTACGCCGCGACAGAGCTTGAGGCCCGGCATGTGCAGGGCCGAAATGCCGTGGTGATCGGCGGCGGCAATTCGGCGGGTCAGGCCGCCATGTTCCTTAGCCGCCGTGCGGCGCACGTGCATCTGGTGGTGCGCGGCCCGTCGCTTGCAGCGTCCATGTCGGATTACCTGATCGAACGCATCCGCAAGAACGATGCCATCACCCTGCACTTCCATGCCGAAGTCACCGCCCTGCATGGCGACGCGGCGCTGGACAGCATCACGCTGCGCGATCGAAACGGCGAAACTGACATTCCCGCCGCCGGACTTTTCGTCATGGTGGGCGCTGCGCCGAACACCGACTGGCTGTCAGGTCTGGTCGATCTGGACAGCAAGGGGTTTGTCGTCACCGATGATGGCCACGCCGCGTCAACCCCCGGTATCTTTGCGGTGGGCGATGTGCGGGCCGGATCGATCAAGCGCGTCGCCTCGGCGGTGGGGGAAGGGTCGGTGGTGATTTCGCGGGTCTGGGACCATGTGGCCACAGGGGACCGCAGCGCGTAATGCTGCCCGCCCCATCCACCTATCCAGCCGCCTGCCCGGTGATCCAGTCACGAAACGCGGCCATCGCCGGGCGCGGCGGCACGCCTTTGGGCCAGACCAGCCAGTAACTTCCCGCCGCTCGGACCGGCCCGCCCCAGGCAGGCACCAAACGGCCCACCGCCAGATCATCGCCAATCAGGAACGTTGGCAACAGCGCGACACCCAAGCCGTGAACCGCCGCCTGCTGCATCGTGGCGAACTGGTCAAACAACATCCCCCCAGGCCTTTGCCCCACCATTCCCTGCGCCGCGAACCACCGGCCCCAATCCCCTGTCCGGCTTTCAATCTGCAACAAGGGCAGCGCCAGCAAAGCATCTGCCGCGACCAAGGGCGCAGGCAGGAACCCCGGCGCGCACACGGCCTGCACCTCTTCCGCCATCAACAGCAGATGTTCCGCCCCCGGCCAATCCGCCCGCCCATAATGGATCGCAGCATCAAACCCCTCGCCCTCCAGATCAAAGGGCCGCAGCCGCGTGGTCAGGGTCAGCGTCACCCCCGGATGTGCCACCCGAAAATCCCGCAGCCGCGGGGCCAGCCAATGCATCCCGAAGGCGGGCAGGATGGCCAGCAACAGGCTTTCCCCACCGCCGCCCGCACGCAACCGTTGCCCCGCCTGCCCCAGCACAGCCAGCGCCCGCCGCGCCTCGGCCACATAATCCCGCGCCGCAGACGTCAGCCGCAACCGCTGCCGGTCGCGGATCAAAAGCGTCACGCCCAGTTGCGCCTCTACCTCTTGCAAAGCGCGGCTGATGGCACCGGGTGTCAGGTTCAGATCCGCCGCCGCCGCCGTCGCGGTGCCAAGACGATCTACCGCCTCCAGCGCCAACAGGCCGGACAGGCTGGGTAAATGACGGCGCGGCGGGATCATTTGCGCAAACCTCAACAAGTTTGGAAAATACTTCGCTATAAATTCACAAACTCTTGCGCCATACAAGCGAAAGACCCGGCATGGCGCGACTCAGCCCCTGCTGGCACACTGTCGCAACCCAACCACCCGAACGGAGGAACGGCCATGAGCCTTGACGCCCCGAAAACCACCGACAAGCCGAAGCTGAAGGCCAAGGATGCCCCCGATCTGGGCCGGTTCGATTGGGAAGACCCCTTCCGCCTGAATGACCAACTGACCGAAGAAGAACGGATGCTGCGCGATGCCGCCCGCGCCTATGCGCAGGAAAAGCTGCAACCCCGCGTGGTCGCCGCCTATCGGGAAGAAACCACCGATCCCGCCATCTTCCGCGAAATGGGCGAGATGGGCCTTCTGGGCGTAACCATTCCCGAAGAATACGGCGGGTTGGGCAGCTCTTATGTCGCCTACGGCCTTGTGGCGCGCGAAGTGGAACGGGTCGATAGCGGGTATCGGTCGATGATGTCGGTGCAATCGTCGCTGGTGATGTATCCGATCTATGCGTACGGAACCGAAGAACAGCGCCAGAAATTCCTGCCTAAACTGGCATCCGGCGAATGGATCGGCTGCTTTGGCCTGACAGAACCCGATGCCGGGTCTGATCCGGCAGGGATGAAGACCACCGCCAAGAAAACCGCCAATGGCTATGTGCTGAACGGCGCGAAGATGTGGATTTCCAACGCCCCCATTGCCGATGTCTTTGTCGTCTGGGCAAAATCTGAGGCGCATGGCGGCAAGATCAAGGGCTTTGTCCTGCAAAAGGGCACCAAGGGCCTGACCGCCCCCAAAGTCGGCGGCAAGCTCAGCCTCCGCGCCTCAATCACCGGTGAAATCGTGATGAAGGATGTCGAAGTGGGCGAAGACGCGCTCCTGCCCCATGTCGAGGGGCTGAAAGGCCCCTTCGGCTGCCTGAACCGTGCGCGCTATGGCATTTCCTGGGGGGTGATGGGCGCCGCCGAATTCTGCATGCATGCCGCGCGCCAATACGGGCTGGACCGCAAGCAATTCGGCAAGCCGTTGGCGGGAACGCAGCTTTACCAATTGAAACTCGCCAACATGATGACCGAAATCTCCCTTGGCCTTCAGGCCAGCCTCCGCGTCGGCCGCCTGCTGGACGAGGCGAATGCCGCGCCGGAAATGATCTCCATCGTCAAACGCAACAATTGCGGCAAGGCGCTGGATGCCGCCCGCTGGGCCCGCGACATGCATGGCGGCAATGGCATTCAGGAAGACTTCCAGATCATGCGCCACATGGTGAACCTGGAAACCGTGAACACCTACGAAGGCACCCATGACGTGCATGCCCTGATCCTTGGCCGCGCCATCACCGGGGTTCAGGCGTTTTTCTGATCAACAGGCGGGGCGGGAATTCTTCACCCGAAGAATTCCCGCCCCGCGACCATTTTCTCGCAACTTCGGGGATGACAAGCGGCACGCCGTCGCTAGGCTTCGCGTCATGACAGATGCTACTTCGCTCCCCGAACTCGATGCTTTTCTCGCCGCCCACCCGAACCTCCGCTTCCTCGATGCGGTGATGTTTGATCTATGCGGCACGCCCATCGGCAAGCGATACCCCATCCGCGATGCGTCCAAAGTCTGGACCTCCGGCGTGGCGTTTTGCGCCGGGATCACCACGCTGGATGCCCTTGGGGCGTGCTGGGATGTCGAAGGGATCGGCTTTTCCGATGGCGACCCGGATGCCACCTCTTATCCCCTGCCCGGCACACTCGCGCTTGTCCCGTGGCAGGACGATACTGCACAGGTCCTGATCGCCCCCGCCCCGCCCGAAGGTGTTGCCGCGTGGTGGTTCGATCCGCGCGCCATCCTGGGATCGGTCGTGGCCCGCTTTGCCGATCTGGGCCTGACTCCGGTCGTGGCCTGCGAGCTGGAATTCTATCTCGTCGATCCCACCCGCGATGCAAATGGTCGCATCGCACCTGCCCGCCCCGCCCGGTCCGGTCGCGCGCCGGAAGCGCCGCGTGTTCTGGCCTTTGACAAGCTGGATGAATGGGCCACGATCCTGGCCGAGATCGACGCCGCCTGCATCGCCCAAGGCGTTCCCGCAGGGGCCGCCACCGCCGAATATGGCGGCGCACAGTTCGAGGTGAACCTTGGTCATCTGCCCGATCCCATCCGTGCCGCCGACCATGCCCTGATGCTGCGACGGATTGTCAAAGGCGTCGCCAATCGGCACGGGTTGGACGCCACCTTCATGTCAAAACCCTTTGCCGATCAGTCGGGATCTGGCCTGCACATCCACCTCAGCCTGGTTGATGCCGAAGGGCGCAATGTCTTTGACGACCGCACCACGGCGGGCGACGCGATTCTGGGCGACGCGATTCTGGGCCACGCCATTGCCGGGCTTCAGGCCACCACGCATGACGCGATGGCAATCTTTGCCCCCAACCTGAACGCCTATCGCCGGTTCGCGCCTAACCAGTTTGTCCCGGTCAACACGTCCTGGGGCACCAACAACCGGTCGGTCAGCTTTCGCATCCCCGCAGGCGGCGGCGCGGCGCGGCGGATCGAACACCGCATTGCCGGGGCCGAGGCGAACCCCTACCTTGTCATGGCCGCCGTGCTGGCGGGCGTTCATCACGGCCTGACCCGGCAGCTTTCCCCTACCCCCCCATCAACCGGAAATGCCGGGGAAGAGGCTGATCCCACCATGCCCCTGAAACTCTGGACGGCGCTTGACCGGATGGAAAGCTCGGCCCTCATGGCTGACTACCTTGGCCCCCGCTATCCCGCTGCCTATGCCACGATCAAACGCGCGGAATTCGAGGCGTTCATGGCCGATGTCCTGCCCCGCGAATATGACTGGTATCTGTGAGATGCGCCCATGAATGCCCCCCTTGGCCAAGGCCCCGCCCATGTCGGCGACGTATCCTTCTGGTATGCCGATATCGGCCTGCCGCAGACCCGCCGCCCACCCCTGCCGGGCGACACCACAACCGATGTCTGCATCATTGGCGCGGGCTATACCGGGCTTTGGTCGGCCTACTACCTGAAAAAAGCCGATCCCGGCCTGAACATCATCGTTTGTGAAAAGGATTTCGCAGGCTTCGGCGCGTCCGGCCGCAATGGTGGCTGGCTGACGGGCGGCTTTGCCTGGAACCACGAACGCTATCTGGCCACCTCGGATGAGGCATCGGTCCGCGCAATGGTGCAGACGATGACCGGCACGGTGGACGAAATCATCCGTGTAGCCGGGGTTGAAGGGATAGAGGCCGACATCCTGCGCACCGATGAATTGATGGTCGCCACAACCCCCGCCCAGCTTGCCCGCTGCGAGGCAGAGGTTGCCCACCGCCGCCATTGGGGCGAAGACCGCGTCCACATGATCGGTGCGGGACAGACTGCCAGCCGCGTGAACATCCCCGGTGTGCTGGGCGCGATGGTGGTGGGCGGCGTGGCCCGTGTGCAGCCTGCAAAACTGGTGCGCGGTCTGGCACAGGTGGTCGAAGCGATGGGCGTGCGCATCTGCGAAGAAACCGAAGTTACCGCCATCGCCCCCGGCCGCGTCACCACGAAACGCGGCACCGTCACCGCCCACACCATCCTGCGCTGCACCGAAGGGTTCACCGCCACCCTGCCGGGGCTGAAACGCGAATGGCTGCCGCTCAATTCCGCGCAGATCGCCACCGAACCCCTGCCGCCCGAGGTTTGGGCCGAAATCGGCTGGCATGGCCATGAAATCCTTGGCGATTTCGCCAACGCCTATTGCTATTGCCAACGCACGCGCGAAGGGCGCATCACCGTGGGCGCGCGCGGTGTGCCGTATCGCTTTGGCTCGGACATCGACAAATCGGGGGCGCCTGACGCCGAAACCATCCGCCGCCTGACCACCATCCTGCACACCCATTTCCCCGCCACGAAGCGCTTTTCCATCGACCATGCCTGGTGCGGCGTGATCGGCGTGCCGCGCGACTGGTGCGCCACGGCGGGGCTGGACCCGGTCACGCGCATCGGCTGGGCCGGGGGCTATGTCGGGGTTGGGGTATCCACCTCGAACCTGTCGGGCCGCACGCTGGCCGATCTGACGCTGGACCGCCAGACCGATCTGACACGCCTGCCTTGGGTGAACCGCCGGGTGCGCAAATGGGAACCCGAACCGCTGCGCTGGCTGGGAGTGCATGGGATGTATGGCCTTTACGGCATGGCCGACCGGCGCGAAACGGCCCGCCAAGGCCCGCCGTCACGGCTGGCCAAACTGGGCAACTGGCTCACGGGGCGCTGACCGGTGATCCGCGCCCTGATCCTTGATCTTGACGGCACGCTGGTCGACAGCGCACCCGACATCCATGCCGGGGTCAATGCCCTGCTGGCCGAGGATGGCCATGCCCCCCTGACGTTTGAAACGGTGCGCGGCTTTGTCGGCGGCGGCGTTCCCATCCTGATCACCCGCGTCATGCATGCGCTGGCCCTGCCCGACGATCCCGCCCGTCACGCCGACCTGTGCGCCCGCTTCATCACCCGCTATGAACATGATCCCGGCGGCCTGACCCGCCCCTATCCGGGGGTAGAGGCGGCGCTGGATGCGATTGACCTGCCCATGGCGCTTTGCACCAACAAACCCGAAGGTCCGACCCGCGCGCTGTTGGCCCATCTGGGCTGGACCCACCGCTTCCCGGTGATTGTGGGCGGCGATACGCTGCCCGTGCGCAAACCCGATCCCGCGCCGCTGCATCTTGCCATCTCTTTGGTTGGCGATGGGCCGATCCTGTTTCTGGGCGACAGCGAGGTGGATGCCGAAACCGCCCAGCGCGCCGGTGTGCCGCTGGTGCTGTTCACCCAAGGCTATCGCAAGACGGCGCTGGCCGACCTGCCGCATCATGCCGCCTTTGACCATTGGGATGACCTGCCCGCCCTGATCCGGCGCAACAGCGAACTGTCACACGGCAACCGCGCCTAGACCACCGTCACGCGCAGCCCATCCGGCCCGCGCCGCGGCCCCGGCACCTGCCCTGACCCGGCCAGCCGCACCCCACGCCACAGCGCAGTCGCGGCAAAATCCGCCGCCCGGCCACGCAGGGCGGGCGGTTCATACAACTCCACCACACTGTCGCCCAAAGACAGGAACCGCACATGCGTCACACCATCTGCGCGGGTCAGATTGACCGCCGCCATCGGTTGTGCCCCCAGCCCCACCCAGAACGTGACCGACGCCGCAATATCGGTGCAGGGAATGCCCAGATGGTCGTGCCCCGGCAGGCCCGCCCGCGCCGTCCCGTCCCGCCGCGCGCACAATTCGATCCGCGCCCCCTCTGGCCCGGCAAGGAACACATAGCGCATCCCCGCGTCCCAGAATTCGGCAATCTCGCGCGGGCCGTTGGGCGTGGTTGCCTCCAGCAGCGCGCCGCGCTCCTGCATCGCGGCCAGCGTGGCATCCAGATCGGCCACCGCCAACGCCAGATGGTCGATCACCCCATGCCCGCCGGGCGCATCCACCGCCACCAGCGCCACCGCCTGATCGCCCAGCCGCATCAGCCCGCCATCGTCCACAAATCCGAACACATCGCGCAGCATGGACGCCGCCGCAGGCACATCCGTCACGGCCAATTCGGGGATCAGTGTCGCCTTTTCGGCCATGCAGCCCCTCTTTGCGCGTTGCCTATCCGTTACCCGCCTGTGGCAGAAGCACAGGCGTCATTCAATATCCCGTTGCCAGTTTTCCAACAAAGGCCAACAATCCTGTCCGATACCGTTCAATTTCTTGCGGCCTTTCTTGACTTTGCCAGGTCATAGGTAAATGCAAGGCATAGAATTCATTCATCGGCAGGTTTCCCCGATCCCTGCCGCCCATTCCGAACAAAGGCCCCTTTCCATGGTCAAACGTCTCATCATCGCCATCATCCTGCTCGGTGCTATTGGCGGCGGTCTGGTCTGGTTCAACATGTTCCGCGACAACATGATCACCCAGATCTTTGCCAACATGCCCCAGCAACCCGCGACCGTTTCCACGGTCGAGGCGCAGCCCGTCACCTGGACCCCGGTGATCGAAGCGATCGGCACCGTCAACGCGGCGCAAGGCGTTGACCTGACCGTGGAAACCGCCGGTGTGGTCAAGGAAATCCTGTTCGAACCGAATACATCGGTCGAGGCGGGAAGCACCCTTCTGCGCCTGGACGCCGTGGTGCAGACCGCCGATGTCGAAGCCGCGCGAACCCAGGCCGAACTGGAACGCAGCAACCTTGCCCGCGCCCAGGATCTCACCCGTCGCGGGGTCACCACCAACGTCTCGCTCGATCAGACCCAGGCCGCGGCACAGGCCGCCGAGGCACAGCTTGCCCGCGCCATCGCCGTTCTGGAACAGCGGCAATTGTCCGCGCCCTTTGCTGGCACCATCGGTCTGCCGCGTGTCGATCTGGGGCAATACGTGGCCCCCGGCACCATCGTGGCCACCTTGCAGGACATTTCCACCATGCGGGTGGATTTCAGCCTGCCGGAACAGGACTTGCCCAAACTTTCCATCGGGCAGGCTATTCAGGTGCAGATCGAAGGGCTGGATGAAACCTTCTCTGGTGAACTGACCGGCATCGACCCCCGCGTCGACCCCGCCACCCGCCTTGTGGCGTTGCGCGGTTCCATCACCAATGCTCAGGGCAAACTGACACCCGGTCAATTCGTCCGCATTCAGGTGGGCCTGCCTGCCGAAAGCGGGGTCATCGCCCTGCCGCAAACCGCCCTTTCCACCAGCCTCTATGGCGATTACGTCTATGTCGTCCGCCCCTCGGATGCGGATGCAGAACAGCTTGTCGTCGCTCAGATCTTTGTCCAACCCGGCCGCCGGTCGGGCGGTGTGGTCGAAATCGCCGAAGGTGTTTCACCGGGGGATCAGGTTGTCACCGCAGGTCAGAACCGCCTGACCAATGGTCAGCCCGCTATCGTCGACAATTCCGTAAATCCCGCCGCCGAAGCCACCGGTCCCGCCATCGGAGCCGATCAATGAGCCCCGCCGACATCTTCATCAAGCGCCCGGTCCTGTCCACCGTGCTGGGCCTGTTGATCCTGCTCTTGGGTCTGCAAGGCTTTTTCAACCTCCAAATCCGCGAATACCCGGAAGTCGAGGAAACGGTGGTCACCATCACCACCGTCTATCCCGGCGCGGCGCCCGACCTGATTCAGGGCTTCATCACCGCCCCCATCGCCGCCGCCGTGGCGACGACCGAAAATGTGGATTACATCACCTCGACCTCCTCGCCTTCCGCGTCCACCGTCACGGTGAACATGCGTTTGGGCGCAAATCCCGACGTGGCGCTGACAGAAGTCATGTCCAAGGTGCAGCAGGTCCGATCCCGCCTGCCCGCCGAGGCCGAGGATCCGACCATCGTCAAAGGCACGGGGATGACCTTCGCCACCATGTATCTGGCGATGCAGAACCCCAACATGACATCGGAACAGGTCACCGAATACATCGAACGGGTGATCCGCCCGCGCATGTCCACCATCCCCGGCGTGGCCGAAATTCAGGTGCTGGGTGGCCAGACCTATGCCATGCGCATCTGGATTGATCCGATCCGCCTGGCCGGTCGCGGCCTGACCGCGGCCGAGGTGCTGGGTGCGGTGAACAACGCCAACTTCCTTGCCGCTCCGGGCAAGACAAAGGGTGAATTCACCGCCTATTCCATCACCATGGAAACCACGCTGCAAACGCCCGAAGCCTTTGCCGCCCTGCCAATATCGGGCGACGGGGCCGATGTGGTGCGTCTGGCCGATGTGGCGCGGGTGGAACTGGCTGCCGAATCCACCGACACAATCGTGAATTTCAACGGTGAACCGGGCACCTTCATCGGTGTCTTCCCCACCCCCGGCGCAAACCCGCTGGATATGTCCGCCGCCGTGCTGTCCGAACTGCCGCTCATCCAGTCCAGCCTGCCGCAGGGCATGACGATGACCCTGATGTATGACGCCACCGAACAGATCAGCGCCTCGATCGAAGAGGTGTTCATCACCATCGCCGAAGCGGTGGCCATCGTTATCGTCATCATCCTGCTGTTCCTGGGGTCTTTCCGGTCGGTGCTGATGCCCGTCGTAACGATCCCGCTGTCGCTTTTGGGCGTGCTGTTTGTCCTTTATCTGTTCGGCTATTCGATCAACCTCTTGTCGCTTCTTGCGATGGTGCTGGCCATCGGTCTTGTGGTGGATGACGCCATCGTCGTGGTGGAAAACATCCACCGCCACATTGAGGAAGGCTTCCGCCCGATCCAGGCCGCCTTCATGGGGATGAAGGAAATTTATGGCGCCGTCGTCGCCATGACGATCACCCTTGCCGCCGTCTTTGCACCGCTGGCCTTTACCGGCGGCCTGACCGGTGCATTGTTCCGCGAATTCGCCGTCACATTGGCGGGCGCGGTGATCATCTCCGGCATCGTGGCGTTGACCATCACCCCGATGATGTCGGCCCGCCTTTTGCAAAAGGGCAACCATTCGCGCTTTCAGATCGCGGTCGACCGTGGCTTTGACCGGCTGGCCGGCTGGTATGAACGCCGTGTCAACGGCTCGCTCGATTACCGCGCCATCACCATTCTGATGGTCGTCGTGCTGGCCAGCCTGACGGGTTACCTGTTCACCAAAACCTCAACCGAACTGGCCCCAGAGGAAGATTCCGGCGCGCTTTTTGCCTTTGTCAACGCGCCGCCCTATGCCACGTCGGAATACACCCGCACCTACATCGACCAGATGCGCGAACTGACCCAGGATCTGCCCGAACTGTCGGCCAACTTCTCCATCGTCGGCATGGGCGGCGCCACCAATTCCGGCATCGCGCTCTGGGCGTTCAAGGACTGGTCGGAACGGGATCGGTCGCAAGCCGAAATCCAGGCCGAATTGCAGGGCAAACTCGGCTCCATCGCCGGGGTTCAGGCTTTCGTCTTTGCCCCCCCGTCTCTGCCCGGTGCTGGCGGCGGACTTCCCATCAGCATGATCCTCCAATCCACCGGTCCCTCGGACCGCATCTTCGAAGTGGCCGAAGAGATCAAGGCCGCCGCTATGGCCTCGGGTCGCTTCATCGTGGTGCAGAACTCGCTGTCCTACAATTCCACCCAGATCACGCTCAAGATCGACCGGGAGCGCGCCGCCGCACTTAACCTGCCCGCCCGCGACATCGGCACAACCTTGGGCCTGCTTGTGGGCGGCGGGGCCGTCGCGCAATTCGACCGCGACAGCAACAGCTATGACGTGATCATGCAGGTGCCCGAAGAATACCGAAACAACCCCGAACGGCTGACGGATTTCTTCATCCGCTCGGCCAGCGGCCAGATGGTGCCACTCTCGGCGGTGGTGACGGTGGAAACCAAGGTCGCCCCCAGCGCCATCGAACAATTCAACCAGTTGAACTCCACCACCATCAGCGCCCTGCCGATCCCCGGCGTGTCAACCGGCGACGCGCTTCAGGTTATCGTGGACGAGGCGGAACGCATCATGCCCGACGGCTTCTTCATTGATTATTCCGGCCAATCCCGGCTTGAAGTGACCGAAGGCAACACGATCATTCTGGCCTTCGGCCTTGCCATCGTGGTGATCTATCTGGTGCTTGCCGCGCAGTTCGAAAGTTTCCGTGACCCGCTGATCATCATGATGTCGGTGCCACTGTCGATCTTCGGGGCCATCGTGCCGCTGAACCTTGGGCTTGGCACGCTGAACATCTACACGCAGGTGGGGCTGATCACGCTGATCGGGCTGATCACCAAACACGGCATCCTGCTGGTGGAATTTGCCAATCAAGCCCGCCGCGAACGTGGTCTTTCGGCGCGCGAGGCGATCGTCGCTTCGGCCAAAACCCGCCTTCGCCCGATCCTGATGACCACCGCCGCAATGGCGCTGGGGGTCATCCCCCTGATCATCGCCGATGGCGCGGGCGCCGCCGCGCGCTATTCGGTGGGTCTGGTGATCTTTTCGGGCATCACCATCGGCACAATGTTCACGCTGTTCGTGGTTCCGGCCTTCTACACACTGATCTCGCGCAAGGAACTGGCCAAACCAGTCGAAGACCCGGTCGCCGCACATTGATTGAAGGGGCGATCCGGTTCCCCCGGATCGCCCCCGCTTTTTCACAAGTCAGGATCGCCTCGGCTAAACGCCATCCACGATGACGAGGGCCACCTCTGCCGCCCCCGCGCGCGCCGCCCGCGCCGCAGCATATTCGGCCGACGCATAACAAGCCCGCGCCGCCGCCAGATCGGGAAACTCGATCACCACATGGCGTGCCTGATGCGGCCCCTCCATCACATCCGCCTCCCCACCCCGCGCCAGAAACCGCCCGCCAAAGCGCGCAAAGGCCACTGGTCCCAACGCCTGATACTCCCGATACCGTTCCGGGTCCGTCACCGTGACATGGGCAATCCAATAGGCCGCCATCATTCCCCCTCCAGCATCCGCTGCGCAATGGCCGCCGCATCGCGCAGGTGGTCCTCTACTGCCTGCCGCGCCGCGGCGGCATTATTGGCCATAATCGCCGCCACGATCCGCGCCATCCGCACCCGCCCCGGCACCGCACGGTCAACCGTGGCCAGCGTCAGGGCGCGCAACCGGCTGATCCGTCCGTTCAGGCGCTGCACGATCTCCCAGGCGATGTCATGGCCCGCCGCGCGAAAGATCACTTCATAAAACCGTGTCGTCGCCTCAAACACCGCATCCTCGCCCCCCGCTGCCTCCAACGCGGCAAAGGCTGCCGCCAGCCTGTCCTTCACGCCGGCATCCGCCACCGCCGCGCAGCCTGCCGCCGCCGCACCCTCCAGCAACAGCCGGATGTCATAGATCTGCCGCGCCTGCCCCCAATCCAGCCGGGCCACCACCGGCCCCCGGTTGGGCAGGCTTTCCACCAACCCCTCCGCCTCCAGAATGCGGATCACCTCGCGCACCACCGATCGGCTCACGCCCAACTGGTCGCACAGCGTCCGCTCCACCAACCGCGCGCCCGATGGGAACCGCCCGGAAATGATCGCCGTGCGCATCCGGCCCAGCACGATCTCGCGCAGCGTCTGCGGCATCTGGTCGATCCGCAAATCAGGATGCAGCCCCTGTTCCATTCCCCAACCCTACCCCGCTGGTCCCCCTGCGGCAACGACTCATTGACATCTTGTCTTATGGTATACCATCATACAACCAACAGCAAAGCCCCGAGGTTCCAATGCCCGCCCAGATCCGCAAAACGCTCCTGCACGTTGAAACCACCTTGATCGAAGGCGGCCGCGCGGCTCCCAAACCGCTCAAACTGATCGCGGCGGCGGCGGTAATCCGCAACCCCTGGGCCGGGATGGGCTTTGTCGAAGATCTCAAACCCGCCATCCACGACGCAGCCCCCGAATTGGGCGCGCTACTGACGGGCATGATCCTGGATGCCGCAGGCGGCGGCGATGCCGTCGAAGCCTATGGCAAGGCCGCAATCGTGGGGCTGGGGGGCGAGGTGGAACACGCCTCCGCCCTGATCCACACCCTGCGCTTCGGCAACCATTACCGGCAGGCGGTCGGGGCCAAGACATACCTCGCCTTCACCAACATCCGCGGCGGGGCCAATACCCCCATCATGATCCCCCTGATGGACAAACATGACGAAGGCCGCCGCTCCCACTATCTGACCATCCATTTCGCCATCCCCGACGCCCCCGCAGCGGATGAAATCGTCGTGGCGCTTGGGGCTTCTATTGGCGGGCGTCCGCATCACCGCATCGGTGACCGGTATCAAGACCTCAAGGATCTGGGACATGATGTATCGAACCCTGCCTCTGTCTGATGGCACGACCGTCGGCCTGATCGAGGTTGGGCCCCCCGGTCACGGCGGCGAACCGCTCCTTCTGATCCACGGCGTGGGCCTTAACGCCCGCGCCTGGGCGCCGCAGATCGCGGCGCTGGCCGCCACCACCCGCGTCTTTGCCGTGGATATGCCGGGGCATGGCCGTTCTGCCCCGCTGGCCCCCGGCGCGCTCTTGCCCGATTACGTCGCCTGGGCCGCCCGTGTGATCACCGCGCTTGGCGTTGGCGCGGTGAATGTCGCCGGTCATTCGATGGGCGCGCTCATCGCTACGGGCCTTGCCGCCGATCACCCCGAACTCATCCGCCGCATCGCCATCCTGAACGCCGTCCACCGCCGCACGCCCGATGCCCGTGCCGCCGTCATCGCCCGCGCCGATGCCATGGCGCGGGGTGAATTCGACGCCACCGCCCCATTACGGCGCTGGTTCACCGACACCGCTTGGGACGCCGCCCCGCGCGCCCAGGTCGCCCGTTGGCTGGCCGAGGTCAGCCGCGATGGATACGCGGCCGCCTACCGCGCCTTCGCCACCGGCGACGATGTCTATGCCGACCGCTGGGGCGCGATCACCTGCCCCGCCCTTGTCCTGACAGGCGATGGCGATCCCAACTCTACCCCTGACATGACCCGCATGATGGCCGCATCGGCCCCGCGTGGCCGCGCCATCGTGATCGAAGGGCACCGCCACATGGTCAACCTCACCGCGCCGGATCGCGTCACAGCCGCCCTTAGGGACTGGCTGCAAACGCCCCTGATGGCCGAAACCGAAGGGCTGCGCGCATGACCAATCCGCAGGACACCCGCCGCGCCTTGCGCGATGCCTTCGGCACCTTCATGACCGGGGTCACGGTGGTGACCGCGCTGGATGACACAGGCCACCCGCTCGGCTTCACCGCAAATTCCTTTTCTTCCGTCTCGCTCGACCCGGCCCTCCTGCTGGTCCAGATCTCGAAGAATTCCGTAAATTACGTAAACTTCACTTCCGGGCGTGGCTTTGCCGTCAACATCCTGTCCGAAGGCCAGAAGGACATCTCCAACACCTTCGCCCGCCCCGTCGCCGACCGCTTCGCCGGGATCGACTGGCAGCCCGGCCCCCACGGTGCGCCGATCCTGCCGGGTGTGGCGGCGTGGTTCGACTGCGCGCTGCACCAGATCATCGAGGCAGGCGATCACGCCATCCTTCTGGGCCGGATCGAGGCGTTTCACGCCACCCCCGCCCCCGGCCTTGGCTATTATCGTGGCACCTATTTCACCCCTGTCGCCACGCAAGCCGCTGTGCCGACAGGCCCGGATATCATCGTTTCCGCCATCCTGGAACGCGACGGTCAGGTTCTGCTGATCGACGACGGTTTTGGCGGCCTGACGCTCCCCACCGCCCGCGTGGGCCGCGACGGCACCACCGCCACACTGACCGCCCTCATCGCAGGTTGCGGCATCAACGCCGCCCCCGGCCCGCTTTACTCCGTCTACGAAGACGTGGCCCGCGCCCAGCAGCACATCGCCTTTCGCTGCCCCGCTACATCGGGAACCCCCAGCAAAGGCGCGTTTGTCGACCTCTCCCCCGCCTCCTTTGCCGATGTCACTGATCAGGCCCTGCGCACCATGCTTGACCGATTGGCCGATGAATCGCGCATGGGCAATTACGGCATCTATTTCGGCAATCAGAACGCAGGCCAGATCGCGCAGGTCACGGAAGGACCAACTCCATGAAATTCTCGCTCTTTGTGCATATGGAACGCGTCAGCCCCTCTGACCCCGAACCGCGCCTGTATCAGGAAATGCTGGAGCTGTGCCACATGGCCGACGAAGGCGGGATGCACGCCATCTGGACGGGCGAACATCACGGCATGTCCTTTACCATTGCGCCCAACCCCCTGTTGAACCTTGTCGACATCGCGCGCCGCACCAAACACGTCCGCCTTGGCACCGGCACCATCATTGCCCCCTTCTGGCACCCCATCCGGCTGGCGGGCGAGGCGGCGATGGCCGATCTCATCATGGATGGCCGGCTGGAACTGGGCATCGCGCGCGGGGCCTACAGTTTTGAATATGAACGCCTCTCGCCCGGTCTGGATGCCTGGAACGCGGGCGGCCGGATGCGAGAGCTGATCCCCGCGATAAAGGGGCTTTGGGCGGGCGATTACGCGCTGGATGGCCAGTATTGGCAATTCCCCGCTACCACATCGGCCCCGAAACCCCTGCAACAGCCCCACCCGCCGATCTGGGTCGCCGCGCGCGACCCGAACAGCCACGAATTCGCCGTGTCGCAGGGCTGCAACGTCCAATGCACCCCGCTCCACAACCCGCATGACGAAATCGTCGGCCTGATGGCCCGTTTCAACGACGCTTGCGCCAAGGCGCCGGAAATCCCCCGCCCGCGCATCATGGTGCTGCAACACGGCTATGTCGCCCACGACGCCGCAGATGCCGATCTGGCGGCCCGCGAACTCAACCACTTCTACAACTATTTCGGCGCGTGGTTCCTGAACAAACGCCCCGTCACCAACGGCCTGATCGAACCCCTGACCGATGCTGAAATCGCCGCCCACCCCTTCTATTCTGCGGAAGTGATGCGCAAAAACCTTCTGATCGGCGACAAGTTTGAAGTGATCGACAAACTTCACGCCATCAAGGCACTGGGCTATGACGACTTCTCGCTCTGGATCGACAGCGGCCAATCCTTCGCGCGCAAGAAGGCAGGGCTGAAACGCTTCATCGAAGACGTCATGCCCGCCTTCGCCTGACCCACCTTCGCCTGCCTCAAGGACACCGGATGGACCGCTTCCAACTTTATATCGACGGCCAGTTTCGGGATGGCGCTGCCACCTTCCCCAGCCTGAACCCCGCCACAGGCCAGCCTTGGGCCGATATGCCCGAGGCGCGGGAACCACAGGTCAACGCCGCCGTCGATGCCGCCCACCGCGCCTTCCTGTCTGGCCCCTGGCCCGCCATGACCGCCACCCAGCGCGGCAAACTCCTGATGCGACTTGCCGATCTGGTGGTTGATGCCGCGCCGGAACTGGCCCGCCTTGAAACCCGCGATACGGGCAAGATCATCCGCGAAACCACCGCCCAGATCGCCTATGTCGCCGATTACTACCGCTATTACGCAGGGTTGGCCGACAAGATCGAAGGCGCGCATCTGCCCATAGACAAACCGGATATGGAGGTCTGGACCCGCCGCGAACCCATCGGCGTGGTGGCCGCCATAGTGCCGTGGAACAGCCAGCTTTTCCTGTCAGCCGTCAAGATCGGCCCCGCCCTCGCCGCAGGCTGCACCATCGTGGTGAAGGCGTCCGAGGATGGCCCCGCCCCCCTTCTGCATTTCGCCCGCCTCATCCATGCCGCAGGCTTCCCCCCCGGCGTGGTGAACATTCTGACGGGCTTTGGCCCCACCTGCGGCCATGTCCTGACCACGCACCCCAAGGTTGCCCATATCGCCTTTACCGGCGGCCCCGGCACCGCGCGGGCTGTGGTAAGGAACTCTGCCGAAAACCTTGCCTCCACCTCGCTGGAACTGGGTGGCAAATCCCCCTTCATCGTCTTTGCCGATGCCGATCTGGACTCGGCCGCCAATGCCCAGGTCTCTGGCATCTTCGCCGCCACCGGGCAAAGCTGCGTGGCAGGCTCTCGCCTGCTGGTCGAGGCCAGCATCAAGGACGCCTTCCTGACACGCCTGAAAGCCAAGGCCGAGGCGATCCGCGTTAGTGCCCCGGACGACATGACAACCGAGGTCGGCCCCCTTTGCACCGCCCGCCAGCGCGACCACATCACCGCCACTATTACAGCGTCACTCGCCAAAGGGGCCACCCTCATCACCGGAGGCACGCCCAGTCCCGGCCCCGGCTTCTACTTTCCCCCCACCATCCTCGATTGCTCTGCCGCCCCCGATGCCCCGGCCCTGTCGGATGAATTCTTCGGCCCCGTCCTCGCCGTAACCACCTTCACGACCGAGGCAGAGGCACTCCAAAAGGCCAACGACACTGCCTACGGCCTCGCCTCTGGGGTGTTCACGCAATCCCTCACCCGCGCCCATCGCATGATCCGGGGGCTGCGGGCCGGGGTGGTCTGGGTCAACACTTACCGCGCCGTATCGCCCATCGCGCCCTTTGGCGGGCATGGCTTGTCCGGCCACGGGCGCGAAGGCGGCCTCGCGGCGGCGCTGGATTACACGGTCACGAAAACTGTCTGGCTGCGCACATCCGACGACCCGATCCCCGATCCCTTCGTCATGCGCTGATGAGGTGTAAGGCAATCGCCAATCCCACAACTGGTCTTAACGTCGAACGCCCGTCCTGGGTCCAGACGGACAAATCCCCCTCCAACCCCTAACAACAGACTGCGAAAGCGCCCTCTGCGTGCATACACTTTGCTGCACTGCGGTGCTGCACCACGTGCTGAACGCCGATTTTCCGGTTTTCACCGCCAGATCAACGGCCTACCACCGCTGCGGATCAACTCCCGGCGCAATCACCCAAAACCCATCCGCCGTGATTTTCTGCCACGGCCCCGCATCCGCATTCGGCCAGCGCACCCGAACTTCGGTTGCCTCCGCCTCACCCAGCCCGAAATGCTGCCACCCCAACACCCCGCCGACATGCCCACCGCCCAGCGTCACCTCGCGGCTCTGAACCCGGCCATCCGCCAGCTTCACCTCAACCCAGGCGCCGATCGCATGGCGGTTCGCCCCCGGCATTGACAGCGCGATCTGCACCCAATGCCCTGATCCTTCACCCATATTCCGCCAGACCTGCGCTTGTTCATTGCGGTTGATCACCACCATGTCCAGCCAACCATCCGCGTTCAGATCGGCCAGCGCACCGCCGCGCCCTTGCCGGGTCGACGCCACACCCGCCTTGTCCCCGGCCTCCATGAAGGTGCCATCCGGGCGCTGCAACAACAGGTTGTTAGGGTCTGCCATCGCAAAATCCGGCATCGCCCAGACATTGCCCTTCACCACAAATATATCGGACAGCCCATCATTGTTCACATCCGCAAACTGCGCATGCCACGCCGTCGAAGGCCGCAGATCATCACCAATATAGGGCCGGTGGGCCGTCACCCCGGATTTCAGCGCGATGTCACGATAGCGCGGCACGGGCGGCCCGTCTGCGGGCACCTCGGCCAACGTCTGCAACTTGTTGTCCGCCATGCTGGTCAGGTAAAATTCGGGGAAGCCGTCGAAATTGATGTCCTCTTGCGCGATCCCCATCCCCCAGATGCGCAGCCGCTGCCAGCCATCGGCCTCGGTGAATGCCACGGGCGGCTGGCCCGGTTCAATCCGCCACATCTGCTCCTGCCCGCCCTTGTAATACTCGCGGTCATTCGACACGCGCAGGTCGGGCGTGCCCTGCCGGTCCCAATCCGTGAACAGGATCGACAGCGCGCAGAACCCCGGCTCCAACGCCAGCGGTGCGGCAAAGCCCTTGCCGTCCGGGCGATACAGGTGATTGGCCGTGCAATTCCCCCAGGGAAAGGCCTCTTCCGTCCGGTCGATATAGGTGCCAACGGCCAGCGTCGGCCAATCCGCCCCCTTCTCCCATGTCGCGGCAAAGGCGGTGGACCACAGGTCCAGCCCGTCAAACCCCCATTCCGCGCTGGCGTCCTCGAACCGGCAATCGCCCAAGCCCCGCATCAACCGGTCGGACCCCACCCGCATCACGGCAAGGTCGATGATCCCGTCGCCATCCACATCCATCGGATAGGCGCCCGAAACGGAGTCCATCTCCAGCCCGCTATCCACCGGGGTCAGGCGCAGCGTACCCCCCGGTTCACTATCATTGCCAAACAACCGCGCAGGTGCGGTTCCGCCTGCCGCGAACACCTCGGGCAGGCCATCGCCGGAACAATCGAACACGGCTGCACCGCCGCCCACCATGAATTCCCATTCCCCGGTGAAGCTGTGGCTGAACCCGGCCGCCTCTGTCTCTTCGACAAAAGCCGGGATTGCCGGGTCTTGCGCCAGGGCGGTAGAGGCAGTCAGGGTAGTTAACAAAACGCTAACAACGCGGAGCGGGATCATTTCCATGTCTGCAATCCATTCACGAAATCACCCACACAGGCCCCCTGTTCCAACCCACGATCAATCGCCGCACGAAAATGAATGCCCCCATAAAGCCTTGAAATCCCGGCCTCATTCGCCGCCGCCCAGAAATCTGGAAAGTCGCGCGCGGGCAGCCCGTCATCCACATGGGTGCTGTCGGTAAAGGCAAACCCCTCGCCGAACACATCCGTCAAAACCTGTGCGACGGCCCCGGATTGCGTAGAATGGCCCGATGGATATTCCGGGAAGGGCGGCGTGTTCAAAAGCGGCTCCCATTTCGGGTCAATCACCTTGCGAAGATAGGTAATGGGGCGCAGCAGATCATAACGATACTTGTCGCGCCAGTTCACGATGAACCCGTCCGATACCGCAATCCCCAACCGCACCAGCGCATCCACCTGGGCCTCGACCGGGCGGTCATCGCGTTTGGCGATCTGGAACAGGATCGCCACCCAATGACCCGGCGGTGTGGGCGACAGCATCGGATCATCCGACCAGAACCGCGCAATCAGTTTCTGCTCATCCGTCAGGGATTTAGAGGTTTCATAGACCTCCATAGCCTCGATAAAGAACTCCGATCCCGGCTCCTCGGAATAGGCAGGCGGCGGGGCTAGAGCGCAGGCCTCGCCATCCGGCAAAGCCATCGGGCGGTTCTTGCCCCAAGCTGGCAAAAGCGGGGCCTGCTGCAACTGGATCAGGTTGGTGGGCACCCAATCCTCCGGCTCCCCCCCCAGGGCAAAGGTCATGGGAAACCCCATGTTTTCCACCACCGCACCACCATCGCTGGCTGATGCCGCAATCACATGCTCAGCAATCGCCAGCCCATAAGCCTCTGATCGGGCGATGATTTCTGGATCAACCCCGCCACTGACCCGCGCCGTCAACGATGCAGTCAGCGCAGCCTTGGCCCGCTGCCCCGTAGGCCCGGTATTTGCGAAATACACATCCACCGCCCGCGCCATCGCAGTGTTCAAAACGGCATCCTCATCATAAACCAGCGCTGGGTCACGCGCGGGCAAAGCGTCCAACCCCGCCACCTGCCCCGCCAGAGATTGCAGCTTTTCCGATCCCGACGCCGTCGCCTCATAGGCGATGATCGCCGTATAGGCAAAGGCGCGGCTGGCCACCGGCGGGGTTTGGGTGGGTGTGTGCCGCACCAGTTCCAGGATCATCCGATACCAGTTTCCCAACACCTCGACGCGGTCATCAGTGCCAATTCCGGCCCCGACCGGTGATCCGGCAAGGCAGGCCATGACGCCTGCTGACAAAGCCAGACCTTTGAATATGTTCATCTTTCCCCCGCCTGACCCGATATGCCCCGCGCGCCAGCGCGGGGTATCGCCACCAGCGAAACACCATCCGCCCCAACCTTGCAAGCGCCTCGCAAACGGAACCCGTCAGCGGGACAGTTCCCCCCGGCGTTCCAAACGGGAAGGCGTGGCTTTAACCCGCCGCACAGCGGTTTCGCCACGCTTCGGCATAGCGGCGCAATTGCGGGTCTGGCACAACGGAACCCGCGTCACCGCCACCGCCCACAGCCTGCTGCGAAAACAGCAAGGCCGCACCCAGCGCCGTGCCGGTGCGCGCCTGTGACGGAATCACAACCCGCCCCGTTGCCGCCGCAAGCATCTGACAAAAGTGGCCATTCGCCCCGAACGGACCTTCGATCAGCGTCTCGCCCGCAGCCCCGATCATGCCCAGACATTCCGCCGTCATCATCGCCAGATAGTAGCCCAAGGCCACCATCCGCTCCCCCTCGGTTTCCGGCATCGCGGTCCAGCGGTGCTGACGCCCCGGAAACGGCCCATGCCCCGGCAAGACAGAGGGCATCAACATCACATCCCGCGCCCGCACCGATGCCGCCTCTGCCACGCTTCCCACTGCGGCAGACCCGGCCCTGATCATGTCGAATTCACGCCCGCCCATGAACCGCGCCGATGGCACAGGCTGGCCAAAGGCGTTCACATTCACCAGCGTATCCCGCGCCGGGTCCAGCCGCGCCTCGGCCCCACCAATGACCATCGAAATCACCCATGTCCCCGTAGAGACCACCGAAAACGGCGCCGCCCGCCCGGCCAGATGCGGCAAAAGCGACGCGTTGGAATCATGTATCCCCACCAGAACCGGCACCGGGCCAAGGCCCAGTTCGGCCTGCAATTTCGGGCGCAGCAGGCCCAGCACATCCCCCGGTCGGCGCGGCGGTGCCATCCGCCCGGTCAGGCCCAACCGATCCACCAAAGGCGACCAAGTGCCCGCATGCGGATTCCACAGATCCGTATGGGCCCCCAGCGACGACAGGTCCGATGCCACCCCCCCTGTCAACCGATAGCCCCAATATTGTGGCCAGGCCACAACATGGGCCAGACGGTCGCGCAGGTCCGGAACCTCGGTCAGCATCCAGTGCAGTTGTGCCCCCAGATTCAACCCCATCGGCAGGGCCGGGCTGCCAGTTTCCGAAAAAGGCGGGCGGATCGCATCATATTCCGCGCGCAAGGAATCCGGTCCGGGATGTTCATAATCCAGCACCGGCACCGCCAGGTCGCCATCCGCGCCCAACAGTGCGGCACAAGCCCCGTGGGTGGTGACCACGATCCCTTCGATCCGCGCCGCAGTTGCCATCCGGCGCAAGGCTTCGGTGATGAACGCCCATTGCCCCGCCACATCGAAATGCGGCCAGGGTGGGCCGGGGATCACGGCATTGGGCTGCGTCTCCACGGCCACCTCGGCGCGCTGCGACAGGTCCACCAGCGCGACCTTCACATTGGTCTTGCCAATGTCGATGACGGCCACTGTCTGCATCGTTCAATCCATATGAAAGACAGTGACAAGCGGCACCGCCACAGGTTCATTGTCGGGATGGGTTTCCATGATATCCGCCATATGCGCCCACCAGCGGCGCATCACCGGATGCAGCGGCAGGGTATCCATCCCGTGATCATCGCGCCGCCACAAGACGCCGAACAAAAGCCCCGCCTCGCGGTCCAGATGAATCGAATAATCCTCAACCCCCGCCTCTTTCAGCAGGGCCACCAGCTCTGGCCATATCTCGTCATGGCGCTTGCGATATTCCGCCTCCATCCTTGGGTTCAGGCGCATCCGAAATGCATGTTTCTGCATCATTTCCCCCGCAGCAGGCGCGGCACGGCGATCACGCCGATCAGCAGGATCCCAAGAAAGACCGACATCACGATCCCCGGCACGTTCAACAGCCCAAAGCCGAATGTGACCATCCCCATGATGATCGCGGCCAGCACCACCCCCGGAATCGTCCCCGACCCGCCAAGGATGTTCACCCCCCCCAGCACCACCATCGTCACCACCTCCAACTCCCATCCCGTCGCTATCGAAGGGCGGGTGGAACCGAGGCGCGAGGTCAGGCAAACCGCCGCCACCCCGCTCATCACCCCGGTCATCAGGAACAGGATGAACCGCACCCGCTGCACCCGGATGCCCGAAAATTGCGCGGCGGTGGCGTTGTTGCCGATGGCATAGACCGCCCGGCCAAAGGTGGATCGGTGCAGGATGGCCCAGTAGATCAACGCAAAAAGGGCGAACAGGACCAGTTCGAACGAAATCACCCACCACACGTAACCCTGCCCGAAATAAGCGAAATCCGGCGGATAGCCGTTGAACGCCTGATCCCCAAGCACGATGAAGGCGATGCCGCGAAACAGGCTCATGGTGCCGATGGTCACCACGATGGATGGCAGACCCATACCCGCCACCAGAAACCCGTTTACCGCCCCGCAGATCAGCCCCGTGCCCAACCCCACCAGCACGATCACCGGCACCCCGGCCCCCGCCGTCATCACCAGCCCCATCGCGGTCGAGGCAAGGGCGATGATCGAGGCGACGGAAAGATCAATGTCGCCCGCCACGATCAGCATCGCCATCGCAAAGGCGATCATCGCCTTTTCGGTGAAATTGAAGGTCGCGTCCGACAGGTTCCACGCATTCAGGAAATAGGGCGACAGGAAGGTGTTGCCGATAAAGACAGCCACCGCCACGACCATCAGGATGGCCTCCCAACTGCGGGTGGCGCGGAACAGGCGGCTGTTCAGCCGGTCGGCAACGATTCGTGGGGCGGGCGCGGTCATTGTGCGGCCTCCCGCAGGATCAACCGCCCCTTGGGCCGTGATTGCGCCGCGTTGAAGGCCACGGCAAGGATGATCGCCGTCCCGGAAATCGCCATCTGCCAAAAGGGCGAAATGCCCACCACCGGAAGCGCGTTCTTGATCACCCCCAGAAACAGCGCCCCCAGCATCGCGCCCCAGATGCTGCCTGCGCCGCCCGCAATGGCTATGCCGCCAATCACGCAGGCCGCCACCACATCCAGTTCAAACCCGCCCGCCACATCCACATAGGCCACCGCATAGCGCGCAACCCACAAATATCCGGTAAACCCTGCCAGAGCGCCGGACATCACAAAAGCCCAGAACTGCGTCCGCCCCACATCAATCCCGGCATAAACCGCGGCATGGGCATTGCCGCCCACGGCATAAAATGCCCGACCCAGCGCCGTGCGGGTCAGCACAACAGCAAAGATCAGCACAGCAGCGATCGCAATCCAGCTCATCACCGGCAGGCCAAGGATCACCAACCGGGGCAGCGCCTTGAACCCATCCGTCATCTCATGCGCGTTGACCCATTTGCCTGCTGTCATCAGGAAAATTGTGCCGCGATAGATCGTCATAGTCCCCAAGGTCACCACAATGGATGGGATGCCCAGCTTCCAGACCAGCACCCCGTTCACCGCCCCCAGTGCCGCACCCAACAGGATGACGGCACAAAGGATCAGGGGCAACGGCATCCCCGCGCCGTTCATCAACGCCGCCACCATCCCCGTCAGCGCAAGGTTTGCGGCAACGCTCAGATCGATGCATTTGGTCAGGATCACGATCATCTGCCCGATGGCCAGCAGCATCAGGGGCGCGGTGTCGTTAAAGACATTGGCCAGATTGCCGGGCGCGACAAAGGCCGGGAAACGCATGGCAATGATGCCGATAGCGACAAGGATCGCCAAGGCCAGCAAGGCCTCGCGGCTTTTCAGGACGCTCATCGCACTGGCCTCCGTCCGATCCAAATTTGTTCGAACAAATTTGCAAAATTCTTCGAAGAATTTTGGTTGCGCCCGGTCATGCCGCCACCGCCAATCCCGCCGCCGCGCGCACCAACACCTCTGGCGTCATCCGATCCCCCGCCACCTCATCCACGATCCGGCCCTCCCGCATCACGATCACCCGGTCCGACATGCCCAACACCTCGGGGATTTCCGACGACACCATGATGATCGCCAACCCCTGCGCCGCCAATTCCGCCATGAAGGCATGGACGGCCGCCTTTGACCCGATGTCGATGCCCTTGGTCGGTTCGTCCAGAATGATCACCCGTGGCTTTGTGGCCAGCCACTTGGCAATGACCACTTTTTGCTGGTTGCCACCCGAAAGCAGCCCCACATCCTGATCCAGCGCCGCCGCCCGCAGATCCAGCCGTTGGGTATAGTCCCGCGCCAGGGACAGTTCTTCGGCCAGTCGCAGAAACCCTGCCCGGCTGACCGCGCCAAGCGACGGTAGGGTCACGTTCTGAAAGATCGGCAGCCCCTTTACCGCGCCTTGCCGACCGCGATCTTCAGGCACATAGACGATACCCGCGGCAATCGCCTCGGACGTGGACCGGATCACCCGCACCTGATCATCGATACGGCAGGCGCCTTTGGATGGCGCGGTGATGCCGAAAAGGGCTTGCATCACCTCAGAACGGCCAGCCCCAACCAGCCCATAAAACCCAAGGATTTCACCGCGATGCAGGGTAAAGCCGATATCGGTGAACTCTGTCGGGTGGCAATAGCCGGATACGGTCAGGACGGGTGACCCGATATTGTGATCCCGCATGGGAAAAATCTGGTCGACCGACCGGCCCACCATCAGTTGCACCAACTGCCCTTCGGTCACATCGGCCATCTGGCCTTCGCCCACGAACTGCCCGTCGCGGAACACAGTATAGCGGTCGGCGATGCGAAAGATTTCGTCGAACTTGTGGCTGATGAACAGGATCGCCTTTCCCTGAGCCTTCAGCGTTTCGATCAGATCATAAAGCTCGTGAATTTCCTTGTGGCTCAGCGCGGCTGTGGGTTCATCCAGGATTACCACCCGCGCCTCGACCGACAAGGCCCGCGCGATGGCAACCATGTGGCGCGAGGCGATGCCCAGATCGCCCAGTCGCTGATCCGGGTCCAGCTTTGCGCCGATCCCGGCCAGCAGGCGTGCCGCCCCGGCGCGCATCGCCTGGCGGTCGATCAGGCCCCATCTGGTGCGCGGCGCGTGGCCCAGCCAGATGTTTTCCGCCACGGACAACTCGTCAAACAGCACGGTTTCCTGATGGATCGCCGTTACCCCTGCCTGTGCCGCCGCATCGGCCCCATCCAGACGAATTTCACGGCCGTCAATTCTGATGGTGCCTTCCTCGGGTTGATAGATGCCCGTCAGCACCTTGACGATGGTCGACTTGCCGGCGCCATTTTCACCAATCAAAGCGGTCACTTGGCCCGGATACAGGTCAAGCTGCACCCCTGACAGCGCCTTGACGCCCGGAAATGACTTGGAAATGCCGCGCAGGCGCAGGACGGGTTCCATCGGGTTCTCACTTGGGGAAAATGGGCCTTGGGCGGGGGAGCGACCGCCCAAGGCTGTTGCCGATCAGAAGATCGACTTGAAGGCGTCAATATTAGACGCGTCATAGGTGAACGGGTCCGACATCGCGGCCTCGTTCGCGTCATCGAGCGTTGCAGTGCCCATGCGACCCATGCCGATGGCGGCCCCTGGTTCGGCCGTGGCGTTGCCCTTCACCAGATTGTAGCTGATCATCGTTGCCGCATAGCCCAGGTCGATCGGGTTCCAGATCGCAAAGGATTTGGTCGCGCCCGATGCCACAGCCCCGGCCATTTCCGACGGCAGGCCAAGGCCCGTCACGTTGATCTCACCGATTTTGCCAGCATCGGTTACGGCCTGCGACGCGGCAAGGATGCCCACGGTCGTCGGCGCGATGATGGCCTTCAGGTTCGGATAGGTCGCCATCAACCCCTGCGCTTCACGATAGGATTTGTCGGCCAGGTCGTCGCCATAGACAGTGGCCACCAGATTGATGCCCGGATAGTTCGGCAGCACCTTCTTGGCCTCTTCGATCCAGATGTTCTGGTTGGTCGCCGTGGCCGATGCCGACAGGATCGCCACATCGCCGCCCTCTGGCAGGTTGTCGGCGGCCAGCTTGATGATCGTGTTGCCGATCAGCGCGTTGGAAGACGGGTTCAGATGCATCATCCGGCCTTCGGGCGCCACACCAGAATCCCACGAAATCACCGTGATCCCCCGTTCCATCGCCTTTTGCAGCGTCGGCACCAGTGCATCCTTGTCATTGGCGGATACGGCGATGGCGTTCACGCCCTGCGCGATCAGGCTGTTGATCACCTCGATCTGGCCTTCGGCGGTGGTGTCGGTCGGTCCGGTGTAGATGATTTCCACATCCCCCAGTTCCGCTGCCGCCTCTTCCGCGCCTTTGGCCGCGGCCTCGAAGAAACCGATGCCCAACGCCTTGACGACGATGGCAATCTTCACATCCTGCGCCGCCGCGGATTGCGCCATCAGCGTGGTTGCAACCGCCGCCGTGGCCAGTGCCTTTTTCCAGATGCTCATGTTTTCCTCCCTATGAGCCGCTTCTTTCCCGCATCAAGCCTCGCCTGTGCGGTCCTCCGTCTTGTCTGCGGCACCAACGCGCGCCACGATCAGCCTGACCTCGGCCGCCTCCAGCATGGCAGCATCGCG
This sequence comes from uncultured Paracoccaceae bacterium, assembly GCA_958439195.1. GTDB lineage: Bacteria > Pseudomonadota > Alphaproteobacteria > Rhodobacterales > Rhodobacteraceae > Paragemmobacter. Next base: position 84,000 of record OY288149.1, on the reverse strand, counting down.
GTCGGTGATGCCTTCATCGGTAATGACCGTGTGAATTCGTTTCAGTGGGCACAGCAAAAGGCTGGACCGCGCCGCGAATTTCGTGCTGTCGGCCAGCACCACCAGTTCATCTGCCTGACCGATCAGTTTCTGTTCCGCCTGCACCAGCAGGGGGTCGCCTTCCATCAGGCCCAACGGACCCAAACCCCGGCACCCCATGAACATTCGCGTGGCATAGAAATGGCGACTGCCGTCTTCATCGAATGGTGACAGAATGATGTTCTGTTCACGGTAGATCGCCCCGGCGGGCAGCAAAACGGTATTGCGCGAATGCTTCAAAAGATGATCGGCAATCGGAAAGCTGTTGGTAAACACCTGACAGCGTTTCGCGCTCAGGGGATGGACCATCTGAAAGGTGGTCGTACCACCGTTGATGATGATCGCCTCGCCATCGCTGCACAATTCCACCGCCGCCCTCGCGATGGCGCGCTTTTCGGCAAGACGGATGCCTTCGTTCACGCTAAAGGGCCGCGCGTTGATGCCCACGAAACTTGGCGGCGCGATGGATTCCGCCCCGCCCCGCACCCGGCGCAGGCGTTTCTGGACATGCAGCGCAGCAATGTCACGGCGGATCGTCGCCTCGGATGCCCCGGTCAACGTCACCAGATCGACCACCGTCACGACGGGCCGCCCCTCGATTGCCGACAGAATGATCCTGTGCCGTTCGCTTTCGTGCATCGCACCCTCCCACGGCTGACAGTTTTCACCTGAATCGCTCACTGTCAATCATTTTCAGTCACATAATATCTTTCTGCGGCGCAGCATGATTGAACTTGATTGTTTGTGATTGACTTATCCCCCGCCATCGGCACATTTGCCACAAGGAACGAGGGAGGAGCGAATGACCAGAACCGGCGATCGGCTGGAAAACCTGTGGGATGACGCCCGCGCCAGCAGCATGTCCGAACCGGAAAAGCTGCTTTATCGGTCCAACCTCCTTGGCTCGGACAAGCGGGTCACGAATTTCGGCGGCGGCAATACAAGTGCCAAGGTGATGCAGCGCGATCCGCTGACCGGCCAGATGGTGCAGGTGTTGTGGGTAAAGGGGTCGGGCGGCGATATCGGATCCATGAAAATGGACGGGTTTTCCACCCTTTACATGGACAAGTTACAAGCACTGAAGGGCCTGTATCGTGGCCTCGCGCATGAAGATGAAATGGTGGGCTACCTGCCCCATTGCACCTTCAACCTGAACCCCCGCGCCGCCAGCATCGACACGCCGCTGCATGCCTATGTGCCGCGCGCCCATGTCGATCATGTGCATTCCGATGCGATCATCGCCATTGCCGCTTCGGTCAACTCACGCGAACTGACGGCGCAGATTTTTGGGGACAGCATCGGCTGGCTGCCGTGGAAACGCCCCGGTTTTGAATTGGGCCTGTGGCTGGAGAAGTTTGCGCGGGAAAACCCGCAGGCACGGGGCTGTGTGCTGGAAAGCCACGGGCTGTTCACGTGGGCGGATGACGCGCGCGACTGTTATTTGACGACACTGGATGTCATCAACACTGCCGCCGATTGGCTGACCACGCAGACAGCGGGCAAACCAGCCTTTGGCGGCCCCGCCCGCCCCACCCTGCCACCCGAAGAACGCCGCGCCATCGCCGCGCGGCTGATGCCCGCCATTCGCGGCCTGATCTCGAAAGATCGGCACAAGGTGGGCCATTTCGATGACAGCGCGGCCGTTCTGGAATTCGTGGGGTCTGCCATGCTGGGCACGCTTGCGCCGATGGGCACATCCTGCCCCGACCATTTCCTGCGCACCAAGATCGCGCCACTGGTGGTAAATTTCGACCCGGCCAAGCCGGATGTTGACGCAACACTTACCTCTCTTGCACCTGCCATTGCCGCCTACCGCGCCGATTACGCCGCCTATTATGACCGCTGCAAACACCCCGACAGCCCTGTCCTGCGTGATCCGAATGCTGTGGTTTATCTGGTGCCGGGCGTGGGCATGTTCACCTTTGCGCTGGACAAGGCTACCGCGCGAATCTCGGGCGAATTCTACATCAACGCGATCAACGTGATGCGGGGGGCAAGCAGTGTGTCCACCTATCAGGGCCTGCCAGAGCAAGAGGCGTTCGACATAGAATATTGGCTTCTGGAAGAGGCAAAGCTGCAACGGATGCCAAAGCCAAAGGCATTGGCGGGCCGTGTGGCGCTGGTCACGGGCGGCGCGGGCGGGATCGGATCGGCCACGGCGGAACGGCTGCTTGCGGACGGCGCATGCGTCATGCTGGCCGATATCGACGAAGCGGCGCTAACGGCGACAGCCGATGCCCTGGCCAAGCGGCATGGCCGCGATGTAGTGCGCCATGTGGTGATGGATGTGACGCGCGAAGACGCCGTCGCCCGCGCCCATGCCGAGATTGCGGTGGAATTCGGCGGTATGGATATTCTGGTCTCCAACGCCGGCATCGCCTCTTCCGCCCCGGTGGAAGAGACGACACTCGCGCTTTGGAACCGCAATATGGATATCCTGTCCACCGGCTATTTTCTGGTCAGCCGTGACGCCTTCCGCCTCATGCGCGCACAGGGCATCGGTGGGGCGGTGATCTTCGTCGCCTCGAAGAACGGTCTTGCGGCAAGCCCCAACGCCAGCGCCTATTGCACCGCTAAGGCCGCCGAGATTCATCTTGCCCGCTGCCTTGCGCTGGAAGGGGCAGAGGCGGGCATCCGTGTGAATGTGGTCAATCCCGATGCAGTGCTGCGCGGGTCAAAGATATGGTCGGGCGAATGGCTGGATCAGCGCGCCGCGACCCACAAGACCGACAAGGAAGGTCTGGAGGAGATGTATCGCCAGCGTTCCTTGCTGAAGCGTGCGGTCCTGCCCGAAGACATCGCCGAAGGTGTGTATTTCTTTGCCTCGGACCTTTCGGCAAAATCCACTGGCAACATCCTGAACGTCGATGCCGGCAACAAGGAAGCCTTCACCCGCTGAAGGCCGCATTCCGGGGGGAACCGCGATGACCGCAACCTATGATCTGGCGCAAGAGGCGTTTGCCGAATGGGGCGTCAACACCGAAGCCGCATTGGCCGCCTTGTCGGGCATCGCCATTTCCGTCCACTGCTGGCAGGGCGATGATGTGGGCGGGTTTGAGCGCAGATCCGGAAGCTCGGGGGGCGGAATACAAGCGACCGGCAACCATCCCGGCCGCGCCCGCACACCCGATGAACTGCGCGCCGATCTGGATTTTGCCTTTGCCAATATTCCCGGCCAGCACCGGCTTAACCTGCATGCGTGCTATCTGGATACATCCGAAACCCCGGATCGTGACCAGATCGAATATCACCATTTCACCCCTTGGGTGGACTGGGCAAGGGACACGGGCCTTGGCCTTGATTTCAACCCAACCTTCTTTGGCCATGCGAAAGCCGATGACAACCTGACCTTGTCGCACCCCGATGCGGGCATCCGTGATTTCTGGATCGAACATGGCCGTCGGTCGCGCGACATTGCCGCGCGGATCGGCACAGAACTGGGAAGCCCGTGTGTGAACAACATCTGGGTGCCTGATGGATACAAGGACATTCCTGTTGACCGGATGGCAGCGCGGCAGCGGCTTTGGTCATCGCTGGATGCGATGCTGGCCCCCGCGCATGACCCTGCATCCATGCTGGATGCGGTTGAGTCGAAGCTGTTCGGCATCGGGGTCGAGGCATGCACCGTTGGCAGCCACGAATTCTACCTGGGCTATGCCGCGCGCAAAGGCATCGCCCTGTGCCTGGACATGGGGCATTTCCATCCAACCGAAAGCGTGGCGGACAAGCTGTCATCGGTCGCGCTGTCGATCCATGACATCCTGTTGCACGTCTCACGCCCGATGCGTTGGGACAGCGACCATGTGGTGTTGTTGAACGATGATCTGCTGGCGATGGCGCAAGAATTGGTCTTTGCTGGGCTGCTGGATCGCACACGGATCGGGCTGGATTTCTTTGACGCCACGATCAGCCGCACCGCCGCCTGGGTGATCGGGACGCGCAACATGCAAAAGGCGCTGCTCAGGGCATTGCTGCTGCCGCAGGCACGGCTGAAGGCGGTAGAAGAGGGTCTGGATTTCACCGCCCGCCTTCTGTGGACGGAAGAGTTGAAAGACCTGCCCTTTGCCGCGGTCTGGGCAGAGTTCTGCGCCCGCAAGGATGTGCCAAACGGTGCGGCCCTGATCAACAGCCTGAACCGCTATCAAAACAGCGTCACCAGCCGCGACTAGGGGCGTCAGCGCCCCCACACCACTGCATTTTCGTGCCGCTTGATGAGGTGCTTCAATTCATCAAACGCGGTGCCGATATAGCTGGCCAGCCGATCCGCAGCCTGCGAACGGTTGGATGACGCCCGCCGCAGGATGCCAAGGCTGCGATTGGGCTGCGGGATGTCAAGCGGCAGAACCGTGATCCGGTTTTCCTTGCGCTGTGCAAAGACCACCGAAAAGGGCAACACGGCCAATGCGTTCGTTTCGGCCATGTAGTTGATCACGCTCATCAAACTACCCCCGGAATAGCGGATGTTGATATCCGACATCCCATTTGCCAACAGGATGGAGTGCAGGTCCGACATCAGGGGCGACCCCGGCAAGGGCGCCACCCAGGGGTAATCGGTCAGGTCCGATATCTGGAGCCGCCGTTTGCGCAGCAGCGGATGGCCGGGGCGACAGGCAACAATGTTCCGGCCCGGCAGGATTTCGGTAAATTCAAAGCCAGGTGCTGCCTCCAGCCCGCCCATCGGCACGATGCCAAGGTCGATCAGGTCATTTTCAAGCGCCGAGGACAGGTCTGGCAGGTTGCCATAGCTTTGCTGCACCGTCACATCCGGCTCCAGGTTCTGGAAATCGGCCACCATCCGGCTGATCATCGCATCCATGAAGAACGGCACGCCCCCCACACGGACCAATCCTTTGGTCCCTGTCAGGAACCCGGTCACCGTATCCGACGCCCGCCGCGATGCTGTCAGGATCGCGCGCCCGTGCGCCGCCAGTTGCGCGCCCAGCGCCGTGGCCTGCAAGGGGCGCTTGCCTTTGACAAACAGGGGTGCGCCGATCCGCGCCTCCAGCATGGCCAGCGACCGGCTGACGGCTGGCTGGGTCAGGCCCAACCCCTGCGCCCCGGCGCTGATACTGCCTGCGTCCAGCACGGCGGCAAGCTGCATGAGATGTGCTTCGTTCAACTTCATAACGTAATGGTATAGTGATCTGCGCAGAAATCATCCACATTTGCGAAAATCGGTCCACCTTTGCATCACGGGAGGGGAGGCCCGGACAGCGATGGATGGAGGATCGCCCGATAAACACGTGCCGACGGTCCTTGAGGATCTGGTTCTGCGCGTGGGATCGCAAGGCCAATCCCGGCTGGCCACTGCCTTTGTTGCCATTGTGGGCCGCGCGCATGATCTGGTGGCCGAGCTTCAACCGTCGACCGATGAACTGAAAGGCGTCATCGACTTTCTGACCGATGTCGGCCACACCGCCGATGCCCGCCGTCAGGAATGGGTGTTGCTGGCCGACGTGATCGGCGTGTCGACACGGGTCGAGGACATAAACTGCCCCCGGCCCGAAGGTGCCACACCCAACACCCTGCCCGGCCCCTTCTATCGGGCCGATGTGCCAGACCTGCCGCAGCGCGCGAACCTGTCACGCGACGGGCTTGGCGATCCGCTAGAGGTGCGGTTGCGCATTAAGGATCTGGATGGCCACCCGATTCAGCAAGCGCAGGTCGAGGTGTGGCATGCCAATGCCCTTGGACGGTATGAAAACCAGGACCCTGATCTGCAACCGGAGTTCAACCTGCGTGGGCGTCTGCGCAGCGATGCGGAAGGGCGTGTCCAGTTTCAGACTGTAAAACCACGCGGCTATGCCTTGCCAGAGGATGGCCCCGTGGGTCGCCTGCTGACCGCCCTTGGCCTGCGTCTGGAACGACCGGCGCATCTGCATTTCCGGGTCACGGCGGCCGGGTTTCAAACCCTGACAACCCATATCTTTGACAGGCACGACCCGGCGATTGACCGTGATGCCCTGTTTGGTGTGCGTCCCGAATTGCTTGCCGATTTTCGCGCCCTTCCCGCCGCAACTGGCGGACCGGCCTATGAACTTGATCTTTGCCTCGTGCTTGTCCCGGCCAACCCAGACAGCGTGGCACGCTCTGCGCAATCACATCTACCAGGAAAGGAACACTGAAATGGTTCAGGCCCTTGTCAGCGGGTATCATCACCTGACGCTGTCGACCGACGGCGCACAGGAGGATTACGATTTTTATACCAAGACCCTTGGTCTTTATTCTGTAAAACGCACCGTGCTGTTTGATGGAACCATCCCGGTCTATCACCTTTATTATGGGTCGCGGCACGGTGATGCATCGACCATCATCACCACTTTCCCGTTTCGCAAGCCTGGCATCTTTGGCCGTCGCGGCACCAACCAGACGCGCACGATCATGCAATCAATCCCGGTTGGCGCATCGGATTTCTGGGTGGACCGGCTGAATGCAGCAGGGATCCCCGCCACCAAAGGCAGCCGTTTCGGCCTGACCCGTGTGCTGTTCGCCCATCCTTGTGGCATCCCGCACGAACTGGTGGAAAATCCCGCCGACACCCGCGCGCCGATCGTGAATGACGCGGCAGGCACGACGGCGCAGACAGCGATCCGTGGCATCTATGGCGCCGGCGTTGCGGTGTTCGACATCGATTCAATGAACGAGTTTGTCGAAGGGGGCGTCGGCCTTGTGCGTGAGGCCAGCAGCGATGAAGGCCGGATGTATTCGGTGCCAGACAACCTTGGCCCACATTCGGTGGTGGAAATCGTCGAGGATCGCACGTCAAAGCAAGGCACATGGATGCTGGCGGGCGGCACAGTCCATCACATGGCGCTGAACACCGGGACTGAAGAAAACCAGATCGCGTTGAAAGCCCGGCTGGAAGGCATGGGCTTTACCGATGTGTCGGAACAAAAGGACCGCAACTATTTCAAGTCGATGTATGTTCGCAGCCCCGGCGGCGCATTGTTTGAAATCGCCTGGACCGTGCCGGAAGGGTGGGCCAAGGACGAAGCGCCCGATGCCATCGGCCAATCCCTCGTATTCCCGCCGTGGTTTGAACATCGCCGGGCAGAGTTGATGCTGGGTCTGGAAGAGGCGGCCTTCTAGACATGCTGGATATGCTTCACCTTGGGGCGTCGATGGCCGAGGCAAAGGCGATTTGCGTCTTTGTCCACGGTCGTGGGCAAAACCCCGAGGAGATGGCAGATCACGTGATCCGTCATCTGCCACAGGATATTGCCTATGCCCTGCCCCGTGCGGCTGGCGGGGCGTGGTATGCTGCGCGCGCGGTTGACCCGCTGACTACTGCGACCCGTGCGGAACTTTCTGCCGCTGTGGCACAGGTTCAGGGTGTGATCGACGCGGCCCGCGCATCCTCGGCTGTGCCGCTGGTTCTGGCCGGCTTCTCTCAAGGTGCCTGCCTGTCACTGGAATTGGCCTGCACAGGCCAATCCGCACCCGATGCGCTGGTGGCTTTTACGGGTTGCCGCGTCGGAACGCCTGCTGACATGCGCCCACGCGCCCTGCCGCCGGGTCTGCCGGTTTACCTGACCGGGGGTGATGCCGATCCGTGGATTCCGGTCTCGGCCTTCGCCGAAGCGGTGGCAGACCTTGGCACGCAGCGCGCAGCACTTCGGGCAGATCTGTTTCCCGGTCGCGGGCATGAGGTTAGCGCCGCCGAACGCGCCATGCTGTCCGGTATTCTTTCCAACCTAGCAGCGGGCCGAGCGCCCGGATTGGCAGCCCCCAGATGACCCGTGCCTTTACCTTTCCCGGCCTGACCACCCGCGTCGTCTTTGGCGCAGGCACCCTGTCGCAAGTGGGTGATGAGGTGACCCGCTTGGGCCATTCCCGCGCGCTGATCCTGTCGACCCCGCATCAGGCAGATCAGGCACAGGCGCTGGCCGATACGCTTGGCCCGCTGGCCGCAGGCGTTTTTGCCGGGGCGGCGATGCATACGCCTGCCGACGTGACGCAAACCGCGATTGCCGCCTATACGGAAAGCCGCGCCACTTGTGTGATCAGCCTTGGCGGCGGGTCCACAACCGGGCTGGGCAAGGCGATTGCCGTGCGGACCGGGGCGGATCAGGTGGTCATCCCAACCACCTATGCCGGGTCCGAGATGACCGATATTCTGGGTGAAACCGCCGGGGGCGAGAAAACCACACGCCGTGACCCCGCGATCCGGCCGGAGGTTGTGGTCTACGACGTGGACCTGACGCTGTCGCTGCCCGTTGCGCTGACCATGACTTCGGCGCTGAATGCCATCGCCCATGCGATGGAGGCGTTCTATGCCCCCGATCGCAACCCGGTTATCGAAGCCATGTGCCGCGATGCCATGCGGGCCTTTCAGTCATCGCTGCCGGTGCTGCAAACCGACCCGCAAAACCGCGAGGCGCGGGCAGAGGCGCTTTATGCCGCCTGGTGCTGTTCTACCGCGCTGGGCCAGGTCAGCATGGCACTGCATCACAAGCTGGCCCATGTACTGGGCGGATCTTTCGGGATGCCACACGCGGAAACCCATGCTGTGCTGTTGCCCCATACCACCGCTTTCAACGCCGCGGCGGTACCCGATCTGCTGACGCCAATCTCTGATGTTTTTGGCACACCTGCGGGCGCGGGGCTTTGGGATTTCGCAGCACAGATCGGCGCGCCGTTGCAGCTGGTCGATCTGGGTCTGACGGAACCCGACCTAGACCGCGCGGCGGATATTGCGATGAAGAACGCGTATTGGAACCCGCGCCCTTTCACCCGCGACGACATCCAAGACCTGCTGAAGGCGGCATTTGAAGGGCGCCGCCCAACCAACTGACATCAAAGGCCAACTGAACTTTTAGGGAGGACGACCATGCTTACCAGACGGAAATTCCTGCGTTCCACCGCCGCGACCGGCCTGACGATGGCCGCATCCGGCCTTGCCGCCCCGGCCATCGCACAAGGCGCCAAGATCAAGCTAGGCTATGTCAGCCCGCAATCCGGACCCCTTGCCGGGTTCGCGGAAAGCGACGACTACAACATCCGGTCATTCCTTGCGACAGAGGCTGGCGCGAATTTCGAGGTGATCGTCAAGGACAGCCAGTCCAACCCCAATCGCGCAGCGGAAGTGGCCAAGGAACTGATCGTCAGCGATGAGATCGACCTGATGCTGGTCGCATCAACCCCCGAGAACACCAACCCGGTTGCCACAACCTGCGAAGCCGAAGGCGTGCCCGTCATTTCGACCAAGGCGCCGTGGCAGCCGTGGTTTATCGGCCAGCAAGGCAATCCCGGTGACCCGGAAAGCTGGAAGCCCTTCGATTTCGCCTTTCACTATTTCTGGGGGTTGGAGGATGTGATCGCCGTCTTCCTGAACATGTGGAACCAGATCGAAACCAACAAGATGGTCGGCGGTCTGTTCCCCAATGACGGCGACGGCAACGCCTGGGGTGATCCGAATGTCGGGGTCGGCCCCGGTTTTGCTGCGGCTGGGTATCAACTGACCGATCCGGGCCGCTATCAGAACCTGACAGATGATTTCAGTGCCCAGATCAACGCCTTCAAGGCGGCGAATGCAGAGATTGTGACAGGCGTGGTGATCCCGCCCGATTTCACCACCTTCCGCAACCAGGCTATCCAGCAGGGCTTTAGCCCCAAGATCATCACCGTGGCCAAGGCCATCCTGTTCCCCCAATCGGTCGAAGCGTTGGGTGAGGCGGGCCACAACCTGTCGTCCGAGGTGTGGTGGTCCAACACCCACCCGTTCAAATCCTCCCTCACAGGGATGTCGGCGGCGGACCTTGCGGCGGATTTCACGGCGCAGACCGGGCGGCCGTGGACTCAGCCGATCGGCTTTATCCATTCGCTGTTCGAAGTGGCGACCAACGTCATGGGCCGCGTCGACGACGTGACCGATGCGGAAGGCGTGGCCGCCGCGATTGCTGCGACGAACATGGACACGATGGTCGGCAAGATCGCATGGGATGGCGCGGGCCTGCCGCCTTTTGCCGCCACCAATGTCTGCAAGACGCAACTTGTGGGTGGCCAGTGGCGGCGTAACGCCGATGGCACCTTTGCCCTTGTTGTAGTCGACAACCAGACCGCGCCGAACATCCCCACCGGCGGCGTGATGGAGGCGCTGGCCTGATCCCCCCTTCCCCGGCCCGCAAAAGGGCCGGGGATTTATCCCGGAGCGGTGCATGACCATCCTCGACCTCAGCGACGTGTCCAAAAGTTTCGGCGCCCTCAAGGTGACCGACGCCGTTTCATTTTCCGTGCCAAAGGGACAGGCGCTGGGCATCATCGGGCCGAACGGGGCAGGGAAATCCACCCTGTTCAACCTGATCACCGGCAACATCACGCCCGATACCGGGCGGATCACCTTTCTGGGGCTGGATGTCACCCGCCGCCCGGCGATGGACCGCGTCCGCATGGGCGTCGGGCGCAGTTTTCAGATCCCTCAGCCGTTCGAAGGGCTGACTGTCTATGAAAACCTGGCCGTTGCAGCCAGTTTTGGACAGGGCAAATCCGAGGCCGCCGTCACCGATGATTGCGTGCGCATTCTGCACGACACGGAACTGATGCGCCTTGCCAATACGCCCGCAGGTGCGCTGTCCCTGCTGGATCGCAAGCGGCTGGAACTTGCCCGCGCCATGGCAACCGGGCCAGAACTTCTGCTGCTGGATGAAATCGCGGGCGGCCTGACGGAAGGCGAATGCAAGGCCCTGGTCGCAACGATCAAGGGGCTGCATGCACAGGGCATGACGATCATCTGGATCGAACATGTTCTGCACGCGCTGACCGCCGTCGTGGAACGACTGCTGGTGCTGGATTTCGGCCGCGTCATCGGGATTGGCGAACCTGAGGTGATCATGGCCAGCAAGCAAGTGCGCGAGATTTATCTGGGAATCGAGGCATGATCCTGCTGGAAACAAAGGGACTCACCGCCAATTACGGCCAGTTTCGCGCCCTGTTTGGCGTGGATGTAACCCTGGCGGCGGGCGAAACCGTGGCTATCATCGGCGCGAATGGCGCGGGAAAATCCACTTTGCTGCGATCCGTCACCGGCATCCTGCGCAATGACACAGGAATGGTTCTGCACCGGGGGGAACCCATCGGTGCAATGCCTGCTGAAACCGTCATGCAGCGCGGCATCGCCATGGTGCCTGAAGGGCGCAAACTCTTCCCTTCCCTCTCGGTCGAGGAGAACCTCAAGATTGGCGGGCAGGTTCGCAAAGCCGTAGGTCCGTGGACGCTGGAGGCAGTCTATGACCTGTTCCCGATCCTGCGCGAAAAGCGCAACGTGCCAGGAACGGCGCTGTCGGGTGGCCAGCAGCAGATGGTGGCCATCGGCCGGGCGCTTATGTCGAACCCCGAAATCCTGTTGTGTGACGAAATCAGCCTTGGCCTCGCGCCGGTGGTGATCCGCGACATCTATGCCGCCATGCCACGCATCAAGGCATCTGGCGCCGCGATCATCGTGGTTGAACAAGATATCGGCCGCGCCCTTTCGGTGGCCGACCGGGTCTATTGCATGATGGAAGGCCGCGTCACCCTGTCGGCCCCTGCGGCGACAGTCAGCCGTGAGGCCATCCACACCGCCTATTTCGGAGATGCGGCATGATCTGGATCGACACCATCGTTCAAGGCATCTTGCTGGGCGGTCTCTATGCGCTGTTCGCGGCGGGGCTTTCCCTCGTCTTTGGCATCATGCGACTGGTCAATCTGGCGCATGGCGACATGATCATCTTTGCGGCCTTCGCCATTCTGCTGATCACCGGCAGTGTTGGCCTGAACCCCTTCCTCGCCGCGCTGATTGCCGCGCCCTTGATGTTCGGTCTTGGCTGGGCGCTGCAACGCTTCGTGCTGAACCGTGTGCTGGGAAAGGACATTCTTCCACCCCTCCTTGTCACCTTCGGCTTGTCCGTCGCCCTGCAAAACGGCTTGCTCGAGGCGTTTTCGGCTGACAGCCAGCGCATCCCCGCAGGCCCATTGGAAAGCGCCTCTGTCGACCTTGGCATCGTCACCGTGGGCTGGATGCCGCTGCTGACCTTTGCCACGGCCATTGCAGTGATCATCGGGCTGAACCAGATCTTCTACCGCACCGCCCTTGGCCGCGCCTTCCGCGCCACCAGCGATGATCCGGTGACCGCCAGCCTTATGGGCATTGCCCCCAAGGGCATCTTTGCCATCGCTACGGGGCTTGCAATGGTCGTCGTCACCATTGCCGCCCTGTATCTTGGGATGCGGGCGAATTTTGATCCCTCTATCGGGCCTGCCCGTCTGATCTATGCCTTCGAGGCGGTCATTATTGGGGGATTGGGCAGCCTGTGGGGCACCTTGGCGGGTGGCATCATCATCGGTGTCGCACAAACGATGGGGGCGGCGATCAACCCGGAATGGCAAATTCTGGCCGGGCATATCGCCTTTCTGATTGTGCTTTTGATCCGCCCTCGCGGGTTGTTCCCAAGGGCGGTGGATTGATATGACCCACCACGTCGTCACCCGCACCCGCACCGGCACCATTGCAGGCATCGCCGCCGTCGCCCTGATGGTGCTGGGGTTGGTTCTGCCCGCCTTCGCGTCGCGCGCCTTGATCCAGGATCTATTCACCATCCTGACACTGCTTACTCTGGCGCAACTGTGGAACCTGCTGGCGGGCTACGGCGGCCTGGTCAGTGTGGGGCAGCAGGCTTTTGTCGGCATCGGCGCCTATGCGATGTTCGCAGGTGTCATCCTGTGGGGCATTGACCCGGTTCTTGCGATCCCGCTGGGTGGTCTTGCCGCGCTGGTGCTGGCGGTGCCGACCGCTTTCTTCGCCTTTCGCCTTCAGGGCGCCTATTTCGCCATTGGCACCTGGGTAATTGCCGAAGTGACCCGGCTGCTGGTCGCACAGTGGAAGGCGCTCGGCGGCGGCACCGGCACATCGCTTCCGCGCGAAGCGACGTCCGACATCATCGGTGTCGAAGCAATCCGTGCCCTGTTCGGCCTGCGCGAGGCGGCGGCGCGGGACGTGCTTGCCTATTGGCTGGCGCTGGCGCTGGCCGCCCTGACCATTGCTGCAATCTATTGGCTGCTGCGCAACCGTCTTGGCCTTGCCCTTGCCGCTGTGCGCGACAATACCGAAGCGGCAAAATCCGTCGGTGTGGATGCACGACGCATCAAATGGGCCGTCTTCTTGATCGCGGCCTTTGTCACCGGCCTGACCGGCGCGCTGATCTATGTCCAGACGGCACGCATCTCGCCCGATGCAGCCTTCAGCGTGACCGACTGGACGGCCTATGTGATCTTTATCGTGGTCATCGGCGGTATTGGCCGGATCGAAGGGCCGATCATTGGCGTGATCGTGTTTTACATCCTGCAATCGACGCTGGCCGATTTTGGTGCGTGGTATCTTTTGACGCTGGGCGTGATTGCTATTTCGGTGATGTTGTTTGCCCCACGCGGGCTGTGGGGCCTTCTGTCCGCCAGAACCGGCCTGCACCTGTTTCCTGTTCAAAGACGGCTAATCACAGCCGGGCCTGACCATGGGCCATCCATGACCAAGGGGGAGAAAGAACCATGACCGATGACAAGACCGGACTGACACGTCGTGATGCGTTGGTGGGTGCCGCCACAATCGGCGCGGCGGCAATCGCCACGCCTGCTGCGGCACAAACTGTGACTGACGATGACCGTAAGGCGGTGGCGGAAAGCTATCTGAAATCGCTGGATGCGGGCGGGGTATCGCCCACCACGGGCCTTGGCCTGTTCGACCATTTCGCCGACGATGCCGAAGTGTTTTTTCCCAAATGGGGCGTGGCCAAAGGTAAGGACCAGGTGATCCAGATGTTCACCGATGTTGGTGGCACGCTGAAGGGTATCACCCACCACTATGACGGCTTTACCTGGTATATGAATGGCACCGACAGCTTTGCCGTCGAAGGCACCAGCGAAGGTGAACATCGTGACGGCCCCTGGATGGCCGATCAACCGAAATGGGGCGCAGGCCGATTCTGCGATTGCTTTACCGTAAAGGACGGCAAGATCACGCGCCTCTTCATCTATCTTGATCCCGATTATGCCGGCCAGGATACCGCCCGCTACGGCTGGATCCCTGCCTGATATACAATCACCGCCGGGGCCATTCCGGCGGCCCCCATGACAAGAGGCTTTCGCAATGTCCGCAGACATCACCACCGACGTTCTGATCATCGGCACCGGCCCGGCCGGCAGCGCAACCACGGCGCTTCTGGCCGGCTACGGGATCGATGTTATGGTCATCAACCGCTATCGCTGGCTGTCCAACACACCACGCGCGCATATCACCAACCAACGCACGATGGAGGTGCTGCGCGATCTGGGCCATGAGGTCGAGGCCGAAGCCATGATGCACGCAGCCCCCCAGCACCTGATGGGGGAGAATGTGTTCTGCGAAAGCCTGGCGGGCGAAGAACTGGGCCGGATGAAAAGCTGGGGCACATCGCCTCTGTCCAAGGCTGAACATCTGATGTCCTCGCCCTGCGAGATGAACGATTTGCCGCAGACCTTCATGGAACCCATCCTGTTCAAGACCGCCTGTGCGCGCGGCGCGCAGGCCCGGATGAGCACGGAATATGTCAGCCATGAACAGGATGATGACGGCGTCACCACCACTTGCCGCGACCGTCTGACGGGCAAGACCTTTACGGTCCGGTCGAAATATCTGGTGGGGGCCGATGGCGGCAACAGCCTTGTGGCAGAACACCTTGGCCTGCCGTTTGAGGGCAAGATGGGCGTGGGCGGGTCGATGAACATCCTGTTTCGCGCCGACCTGTCGCGCTTTGTGGCGCATCGCCCATCGGTTCTATATTGGGTGATGCAGCCTGGCGCCGATGTGGGCGGCATTGGCATGGGCCTGGTGCGCATGGTGCGGCCTTGGAACGAATGGCTGATCGTCTGGGGCTATGACATCAACCAGCCTGCCCCGGTCGTCGATGCAGCGATGGCCACACAGGTGGCGCGGCAACTGGTGGGCGACCCGGATCTGGAGATTGACCTGATTTCCGCGAACACCTGGACGGTCAACAACTGCTTTGCCACCCACATGCAGAAAGGTCGCGCCTTCATCATGGGCGACGCCGCGCATCGTCATCCGCCGTCAAACGGGCTTGGTTCGAATACGTCAATTCAGGATGGATATAACCTTGCATGGAAGCTGGCGATGGTTGTGAAAGGCCAAGCCGCGCCGAGCCTTCTGGACAGCTACAGCGCGGAACGCGCGCCCATCGCGCGTCAAATCGTGACACGCGCCAACCAGTCCATCGCCGAATTCGGCCCAATCTTTGAGGCGTTGGGAATGGATGGCGGCGTAGATCATGACAAGATCCAGCGCAACATGGCCGCCCGCTGCGACGCGACCCCACAGGCCGAAGCACAGCGTGAGGCACTGCGAAAGGCCATCGAGTTCAAGAAATACGAATTTGATTGCCACGGGGTCGAGATGAACCAGCGCTACACCTCGGGTGCTGTGGTGCAGGATGGGCAGCAGCCCCCTGCCCCCAATGCCGACATGGAATTGCACTATCAGCCCACCACTTTTCCCGGCGCGCGTATCCCGCATGTCTGGATCTATGATCGCAGCGGTGGCAAACATTCAACTCTGGACCTGACTGGTAAGGGTCAGTTTACCCTGATTACCGGCATCGGCGGGGAAGGATGGATCGCGGCAGCCGAGGCGTTGTCGAAGTCGCGTGGCCTTCCGATCCGCATCATCAAGATCGGCCCGCGCTGCGCGATTGAAGATCACGGCGGCGACTGGGCACGCGCCCGCGACATCCGAGATTCAGGCTGTCTTCTGGTGCGGCCCGACCAGCACGTCGCCTGGCGCGCCGAAACACTAACGGCCGATCCGCAGGCCGATCTGACCCGCGTTTTGCGCACCATCCTGGGACATTGATCATGACCATTGAACAAGGTTTCTTTACCGAAGCCGACAGCGCCGAAGTCGTCATCAGCCGCAACGCACATGCAAAGGACGAGCGGCTGAAACAAGTGATGGCCGTCATCACGCGTAAACTGCACGAAGCGGTAAAGGAAATTGAACCGACTGAGGAGGAATGGTTCCGCGCCATCATGTTCCTGACCGAGACGGGTCATATGTGCAACGACTGGCGGCAGGAATTCATCCTGTTGTCCGATGTGCTGGGTGTGTCGATGCTGGTGGATGCGATCAACAACCGCAAACCATCGGGCGCGTCGGAATCTACCGTCCTTGGCCCGTTTCATGTGGCCGATGCGCCGGAATTGCCGATGGGGGCCAATATCTGCCTCGATCAAAAGGGCGAGCCTATGCGAGTGCATGGCCGCATACTGGATACCGACGGCAACCCGATTTCCGGGGCCAAGATCGACGTCTGGCAGGCGAATGACGAAGGGTTCTATGATGTGCAGCAAAAGGGCATCCAGCCCGATTTCAACCTGCGCGGCGTGTTCCGCACCGGACCGGATGGCAGCTATCATTTTCGCGGCGTGAAGCCGAAATTCTACCCCATCCCGGACGACGGGCCGGTCGGCAAGTTGTTGGCCAAACTTGGCCGCCACCCCTATCGCCCTGCGCATTTGCACTACATCGTCGAGGCGCCGGGTTTTGACCGCCTGGTCACCCATATCTTCGACCCGGACGACCCCTATATCCGGTCAGACGCGGTGTTTGGCGTGAAGCAAAGCCTGATGGCCAAGTTCCAGCCAGTCATCGACCCCGCTGCAACGCGCGAGGCCGGGTTCGAAGGCCCGTTCCTTGACCTTGCCTTTGATTTCGTGCTGTCACGATCTGGCAAATGACCCAAGCATCCGAAATGGACCCCTGCATCATTTGCGTAGCGATCACCGGATCACTGCCGACAAAGGCCAACAATCCGGCGGTGCCGATCACGATCAGCGAACAGATTGAATCCACCCACGAGGCGTATGAGGCAGGCGCCACCATCGCGCATTGCCATGTGCGCGACGATGCGGGACGCCCCACCAGCGACCCCGACCGTTTCGCCCGCCTTCAGGAAGGCCTGCGCAAGCATTGCCCCGGATTGATCATCCAGTTTTCGACTGGCGGCCGCTCAGGCGCAGGGCGGGAACGCGGCGGGATGCTGTCTCTGCGGCCCGACATGGCCAGCCTGACGGTGGGATCGAACAACTTTCCCACCCGCGTTTATGAAAACCCACCTGACTTGGTGGATTGGCTGGCGTCCGAGATGTTGGCTTATCGCGTGAAGCCAGAGATCGAAGCGTTTGACCTATCCCATATCGTGCAGGCAGCCGTGATGCAGCGCGACGGGCGTCTGAACGGACCGCTCTACGTGCAATTCGTGATGGGCGTTAAAAACGCCATGCCTGCCGATGAACCGATTTTCGACTTCTACATCGAAACTCTGCGCCGCCTTGCCCCGGATGCACAATGGTGTGCAGCAGGAATTGGCCCTGCCCAAGCTCTGATCAACGATTGGTGCATCCGCAAAGGTGGCCACACCCGAACAGGGCTTGAGGACAATGTTCGCCTTGACCGCGACACGCTTGCCCCGTCCAATGCTGCGCTTGTGCGCCGCGCAACCGACCTTTGCGCGCGTTATGGCCGCCCGGTGGCGACGCCAGCACAGGCGCGGGCCATGCTCGGCCTTGCTACCGTCCAGACGTAGTCGCCATCCTGACCAGTACCCTGGCCGCAGCCGCCGCAGGAGCGGCTACCTTTTGCTATGCCTTCACCTTGTCACGCCGCCGCATGACCCGCACAATTGGCGCGATCAGCGAAAATAGCACGGCTACCAGCAGCACAGCAGCAATCGGACGCTCGATGAAGATCATCGGGCTGCCCAATGACAACAGCAGCGATTGACGAAGGGAGCTTTCCATCAATGGGGCCAGCACCAGCGCCAGCACCAACGGCGCGCGCGGGATATCGAACTTCATCATCAGCCAGCCAAGGATCCCAAAGGCGATGCACATCCAGACGGTGCCCATGCTGAGCGTTGCTGCATAGGCGCCCACCAGCGAAATCACCAGAATACCGGGCGCAAGGTAGGTATAGGGAATGCGCAACAAAGCGGCAAACAACGGCGCCATCGGCAGGTTCAGGATCAACAGGAAGACGTTCCCTAAGAACATTGACGCGATCAAACCCCAGACAAGCGCACCTTCCTGCGCCATCAACATCGGCCCAGGCTTGATCCCGTGAAGGATCAGCGCGGCCAGCAGCACGGCGGAACTGGCTGATCCGGGAATTCCAAGCGACAACATCGGGATAAGCGCCCCATGTGCGGCGGAATTGTTGGCGGCCTCTGCTGCCGCCACCCCATCAATCGCCCCGTTGCCGAACCGTTCGGGATGCTTGGAAAAACGCCGCTCGGTCAAATATGACAGCAGGGATGCGACGGACGCCCCCGCCCCGGGCATGATGCCCACGAACAGCCCGATCACGCCCCCGCGCAGAATGGAAAACCGGCAGGTCGCCCAATCCTCGGCGGTCAGCCACATATCTTTTAGCCGGGTCTTGATCGGCTCGATTTTCTCGCTCCGTTCCAGGGATGCCAGCACCTCGGCAATCCCGAACACGCCAATCGCCACAGGGATGAAATCAATCCCCTGATACAGCGCCGGAAATCCAAAGTTCAAGCGCGGTGTCCCTGTCAACGGGTCCACCCCGATCAATGCAATGGTCAGGCCAAGCACCCCCGCCAGCAAGGACCGGATCGGTGCCTGCCCCAGACTGCCTGTGGCGATGATACCCAGTGCCGCCAGCAGAAAATACTCCGGTGCGTTGAATTTCAGGCCAAAACTCGCCAGTGGCGGGGTGATCACAGCCACGGCCGCCACCGCCCCGATACCCGCAATGAAAGACCCTATCGCCGCGATGGAAAGCGCGGCCCCGGCACGCCCCTTTCGGGCCATAGCGTGCCCGTCCATTGCCGTCATCACCCCCGATGCCTCACCCGGCACATTGATCAAGACCGATGTCAGCGTTCCGCCATATTGCCCGCCATACATGATACCTGCCAGCATCATGATGGCAGTTACCGGCTCCAGCCCGAAGGTCAGTGGCAGCAATAGCGCCATGCCCGCCGCGGGACCGAGACCGGGCAGCGCCCCGACGATCTGCCCCACCAGCACACCCAGAAAGATGAACATCAGGTTGCCGGGCTGAAACGCCACTGCGAACCCCTGAAGAAGCGCGTCGATCATGCCGGGAATTCCTGTCTGTCAGTCGTCAAAAGAAAGTGGCCGTAGGCAGCGGAACCGCCAGCCAGCGCACGAAGATGCCCTCGATCCCTACGGCCAGAACCAGCACGGTCAGCAGGGATGGCCAAAGTGGGGCGCGCAACACACCCAAAAGCATGTAGAGCACGAAGAGAACCAGCGCAGGCAGCATGCCCACCTGGGTTGCCAGCAGTGCCAACACCACAAGCCCCGCCACCGTTGCAAGAACCCGCAGCGCGCCCGGCTTGTCTGGCAGGTCCAGCTCGCCTGCATCCGTTCCGCGCCACTGCGTCAGCAGCAGCGCCAGAGACAAAAGCACGCCAGCCCCTGCCAACCAGGCAGGAAAGAACCGCGCACCGGGGGTGAACCCGTCCCAGAAATTCAGCCCTGCCGTGCCTGCCATCACGCCGACAGCCAGACAGATCATGAAGATCGCAGGAACCGCTTGCAGCAGACGCATCGGCCCACCCCCCCTTTGTGCGCGTGCCTTACTTTGCCAGACCGATCTTGGTCAGAACGGTGCGGAACGTCTCTTGCTCGGCGGCAAAATAGGTCTTTGCCTCATCAAGCGCGTAGAAGTTCCCGGTCTGCATGTTGGCGGCAAGGCCGTCCTTCCAACGCTGCGTCTCGGTCACCTGACGGAATTTGTCTGCCCACCAGGCGGCGACAGCCGGGTCCAGGTTCGGCGGGCCGCCCACGCCCCAGAATTGGGTATAGACCACATCGACGCCTTGTTCCTGCGCGGTCGGGATGTCGGCAACGCCCGGTTCCGTGCGCCGTGCGGCAGACAGGATGGCCAGAGGTTTGGCCGTGCCTGCGGTGATCTGCTCCATCCCTTCGGACAATGTGGCAAAGTGCAGTTCCACATTGCCACCAAGGAAGGTCGCCCGCGCCGCGCCGCCGCTTTCATGCGGGATATAGGTCAGCGTGATCCCTGCCGCCGTCTCGATCAGGCCGGTTGCCACATGGTCGTTCCCGCCCGATGCACCACCTGCGACACGAACCGTGCCCGGTGCTGCGGTTGCCGCAGCAACCATGTCCTGCAAGCCGGTCCAGGCGCTGTCTGGTGTGGTCAGAAGCATCAATTCGGTCTGGATGAACCCGGCAATCGGGGTGATCTGGTCGATCACCGATGGCGTGCCTTGCACGATCGGCGTGGTGAACACTGGCGATGCCAGCGTCAGCAGCGTGTTTTCATCGCCCGGCAAGGCCAGCACATGGTTATAGGCGTTGGAATGCCCAGCTCCGCTGCGGTTCTGCACGACGATGGGATTTTCAACGATCCCTTCTTCGTTCATGATCTGCGCCACCGTGCGCATGATCACATCCGGCGTCCCGCCCGCACCTGCGCCCACGGTGAATTCGATCGGACCTTCTGGCGCACGCATGTCCTGCGCCGAGGCCGCCGCCACGGAAAGGCCCAGCACCAGCGCCGCGCCAAGATTCAGTTTCAGCATCATGGTCATCTCCTCCCAAAGATTTCAGACGTATGTTTCAGGAAACTCGGGCAAACCGCCCCAACTTGGCCTAGCTGTCCAGCAGTTCAGGACAGAACAATTCCTCGGGTGACAACATCCTCGCAGCCAGATGCTGTTCCACTGAATAGCGACAGGCGGTGCGCAATTCCGCAACCGCACTGCGATAACCATAGGGCCAATAGTTCCGGCCCATTGCCCCCCGTGTGCGCTCCATCGCGGCATTCAGCCAAGGCAGGCTCAAACGGTTCGCCGATCCCAGCCAGACCTCTTCCAGACGCGTCAGGGCCATATCCCGCGCCGTGCTAAACGCATCGAACAAGGCGCGCGGCAGGTTGGGATGCGCTGCGACAAGCGACTTTCGCACCGCGATCAGGTGCATGATCGGGAAAAACCCGGTGCGACGATGATAGTCTTCTTCCGCGGTGGCGTAATCCGGCAAAATACGCACGATGCGGGGGTCACCGTCCAGAAAGGCGCGCGGCGGATTGGGGGCCAGTAGCGCATCCACCTGCCCGCCGAACAACAGCGATTGCAGCGTCTCGCCTTCTGCCACGGGCGTCACCCGCAGGTTTGGTGGCGCGTGAAGTTCCAGCCGTTCATGCCGCACACCCTGATCCAGAGCGCCCGTGCGCCATTCGATATCCGTGGCGTCCAGGCCGTGGTCATCTTTCAGGATGCCGCGCATCCAAAGTGCCGCCGTCATCTGATATTCCGGCACGCCCACGATGCGTCCCTTCAGGTCGACAAGCGACGTGATGCCACTATCGGCACGGCAGAAAAACCCGTTGTGCCGGAACGCCCGCGCCAGAAAAACCGGAATCGCCGTATAGGCGCAGTCGCCCCGTGACACTTGCAGCAGATAACTCGACAGCGACAATTCGGTCACGTCGAAGCGCGCCTCGTTCACCGCGATGGGAAACAGCTGGCTGGTGGGCAGGATGTGCGGCTCCACCTCAAAGCCAGCAACCGGCACTTGCCCCGTCAAAACGGGCAGCGCGCGGTCATGGTCCCAAGTCGCCAGCGTGATCCGTGTCATGCCTGGCACCCCAAGGGCGTTGCCCCCGCAGCGATGCGGGTTGAGCGGAATTTCATGACCCTGCTTTCAAGCACCATGAGCGCGCGACTTTCAAAAATGACTGATGAAGGACCGCCGCCTCCCCGCGCCGATCAGGTGCAGAAGATGATGCGGCAAGCGGGGCGTGACAATCAGTGTATATTGACAGCAGCTTTGCGCATCCTGCACATCAGAAAATAACCATTCAAAAGGTGGGATATATGGGACGGTCAAAAATCATTGGCGCTTTGCCACGGATGCCACTGGAAGTGCTACGTTATGTCGTGCTGATTGCGGAAAACGGATCAACCCTCGCGGCCGCGCATATCGTGAACCTTACCCCATCCAGCCTGAGCCGGAAGATCGCGCTTCTGGAACATGAATTGGATGTCACGCTGTTTGAACGTCATTCGCGCGGGATGCGACCCACGGCAACCGGGCATCTGGTCGTCGATGCGGCCCGGCAGATGCTGCAACGCATGGAACGCCTAGCCGCCGATATCGACGAGGTGGAATCCGTTGGTCACGGATCGGTGCGAATCCATGTGTCGCAATCGCTGGTCGAACGGTTCCTGATGCCGGTTCTGGTGCAGATGGCCAAAAATTATCCCAATCTGAAAACTGATCTGCATATCGCTGCAGGAAGGCAGGCCGAACGGGCCTTGGTGCATGATCTTGCTGACTTTGCCCTTGTTGTGACGGCGCCAAACCACCCTGACATCGAAATTGTCGCCGAAAGGCCCAACCGCATCGTCGCGGTGGTCAGCCCCAGCCATCCGCTTGCCCGCGCCACGAGCATCAGCATCGCTGATCTGACTGCGCAGCCCTTTGCTGCCATGCCGCCCAGTTATACCAGTCGCGTTGCCTTCAACAGCCTGGTCCACAGCTTGAACCGCGATGGCCAGCCACAAATGACCGCCAATTCCATCCCCGCGCTCAAGGCCTATGCGCGATCCGGCATCGGTATCGCTGTCATGCCAGAAGTGTCGATCTGGGACGAAGACCGCGACGGCGATCTGTTGCCGATAGAAATCACCGGGCTTGATGGCGCCTCTACCCGCATGTGCTTGTGCCGCCGCCGTTCACGCACACTTGGCCCGGCGGCACAACGGTTCCTGTCTGCGCTGGTGGCGGAATTCGCCACCACGGCCATGCCCGCCTGACCCTGCCACCGGATCTGGCCCACTGTCCTTTTCTGCCCAACATGCAATGCATGCGAGAGAACGACAGTCTGCCGCAGTCGGTTGAAAACCTCTGCGCGCGCAACATCTCTCGCCCTCGACCAACGTGAGAAGATTGATGACCAACACCCCCGCCGCCACCCGCGCCGAAGGACTGGCCAAGATGCAGGACTTTGTTCCTGCTATGGGGCGGCGCTATACCAATGGCCGCAACTATGATCTTGGGCCGGGGCGTCATACTGCTGTTTCGCTTTTGTCCCCGTATATCCGCCGCCGTCTGGTGACAGAGCAAGAGGTGGCCACCGCCGCGCTTATCGCGCATGGCCCCGAAGCCGCCGATAAATTCATCGAAGAGGTCATCTGGCGCGGCTATTTCAAGGGTTGGTTGGAACAGCGACCGCAGGTTTGGGCCAGCTACACTCAAGGCTTGGCGACGGACCTGGCCGCGCTTGACCGCGACCGCCGACTGCGCCGCGATGTGGACCGCGCGCAGGATGGGCAAACCGGACTTGATTGCCTTGATGCATGGGCGGAAGAACTGGTTGAAACCGGCTATCTGCACAACCATGCGCGGATGTGGTTCGCCTCGATCTGGATTTTCACGCTTGGCCTGCCGTGGCGTCTTGGCGCGGATTTTTTCTTTCGCCATCTCCTTGACGGGGATGCTGCTGCCAACACGCTGGGCTGGCGCTGGGCGGCGGGCCTGCACACGCGCGGCAAACCCTATCCTGCCCGTGCCGACAACATCACCACCTTCACCCAAGGCCGTTTCAGCCCCCGCCCGTCCGATCTGGCGAAGGTTTCCCAAGGGCTGGAGGCAACAGAACCTGACGGCCTTCCCGCAGTGCAACCCCTGCGCGTCTTCGCGCCCCCCCACCCAGACAAGCCGTCCGTTATTCTGATCACCGATGAAGACTGCCGGATCGAAGATTTTGACATCTCCTCTCTTGATGTTCGCGGCGCGGCGACCCTTGCCGCCAGCCATCTGCGATCTCCGCTTGGGGTGGCCGACGCCGTCGGGCGGTTTGAAACCAGCGCCTTGGCCGATGCAGCATCGCGGGCCGGGCTTGCCACGACCAGTTTAACAGCCGACCACCCTGATCTGCTGGCAAAGTGGGCCAGCGAACGGGGGGCAACCCAGATCGTTACCCCCTACGTCACCCGCGGCCCGCTGCATGACTGGATGGCCGAGGCCGCGACTTATCTTTCGGCGCGCGGCATTGCGCTGACTGAATGGCAACGCGACTGGGACCGTGCGATCTGGCCCCATGCCACGGCAGGTTTCTTCAAGGTGAAACAGCAAATCCCCGCAATCCTTCGCCAATTGGTGCCCGCATGATCCCCATAGCCATCATTGGGGCCGGAATGACCGGCCTCGCCTGCGCGCAGGCCGTCGCCGCTGCGGGCCATACCCCGATCCTGTTCGACAAGGGTCGGGGCATCGGGGGCCGCCTTGCCACCCGTCGGGCGGGAAACCTGCAATTCGACCACGGTGCGCAGTACGTGAACGCACACGATCCGGGGTTTGCCCATCTGCTGCAGACACTCACCGATCAAGGTGAAACGGCACCTTGGCCGGATAGCACGGGCCGCACCCACACGGTTGGCACACCCGGAATGGCCACCATGGCCAAGGCAATGGGCAAAGGCCTGGACATTCGCCAGAACGCCCAGATCACCGGCCTGAAACGCTTGGGTGATGGCTGGCTCCTTCAAATCGGCGCTACAGAGGTTGCCGCCGCCCGCGTGGTGATCACCGCCCCTGCCCCGCAGAGTGTTGCGCTGCTGGGCCCGGACGACCCGCTGGCCAAGGCCCTTGCCACAGTTCGTTACGCCCCTTGCCTCACACTGATGGCCGCGCTGCGCGCGTCTGCACCTTTCGTGACCCGCAACGCCCCCGAAGATGACCTTGCCTGGATCGCGCAAGACAGCAGCAAACCCGGCCGACCCAAGGGTGAGGCTATCGCCTGGGTTGCGCAGGCCAGCCCTGACTTTAGCCTTCAGCATCTGGAAAAAGATCCCGCCGCGATCACCGCCCTGATGCTGCCGTTGCTCTATGACCGCTTGGGCGCCCCACCGGATGCGGTAACCCACGCAGCGATCCATCGCTGGCGCTATGCCCGTGTCATCACGCCACTGGGCCAATCCTTTCTGTCCACGCCAGACGCCACGCTTTACCTGGGTGGGGACTGGTGCGTCGGCCCAAGGGTCGAGGCGGCATGGACCAGCGGCATCGCCATCGCCCACGATTTGCTGGCCCGTATCGGATGACTGCGGATCTTCGTTTGGCACGGCTGTTGGCGCTGGTGCGCGCCGCGCTGAACCCAGCGCCAGGCGCAGGTCGCGTTGCACTCGCCTTAACCTTTGGCGTGCTATGCCACAGTCTTTTTGCCTTGGCGGTCATTGCCATGATCAGTGCAATGTATTTTGGCCTTTCCAAAAGCCTGGGCACCGTGCCTTGGCCCTGGGCCATAGTCGTAAATGCCGCGCTGATCCTGCAATTTCCTCTGGCCCATTCGCTTCTGCTGACCGGGCCAGGCAGGCGGTTCGTTGCGCGGCTGATCCCTAGTCCGCATGGGGCCACGTTGGCCACCACCACCTACGCCATCATTGCCTCTGCTCAGCTGCTTGTGCTTTTTGCACTATGGACACCGTCCGGCATCATCTGGTGGCGCGCCGAGGGGGCAACCCTGTGGATGATCACTGCGGCCTACGGTGCAAGCTGGCTGCTTCTGCTGAAAGCCAGCTTCGATGCGGGAGCAGAAGTGCAATCCGGCGCGCTTGGCTGGATGTCCCTGATGGCGCATATCCGGCCGGTTTTTCCCGACATGCCTACGACCGGCCTGTTTCGTCTTATCCGACAACCAATCTATGTGGCCTTTGCACTGACCCTCTGGACGGTTCCGGTGTGGACGCCGGACCAGCTCCTGCTCGCCCTGTGCTATACGGTCTATTGCTTGCTGGCCCCCAAGCTGAAAGAGCGCCGTTTTTCCGACCAGTATGGTGAACGCTTTGCCCGCTACAAGGCGCACGTGCCATACATCCTTCCGGGCCGCCGCAAAGTGCAATGATCCGAAATCGCCGATTTATTGCGGTGGGGTTGAGCGGTCAGCGCGGTGTCCGGTGATGGATCAAGAAAACCTGTCATCCATATAGCTTTGCTGTCACGCCGTAGCTGCAATCGGGCCAATCGAAGGCATCCGCAAGGGCGCTTGTATCCGGGCTTTGTCGATTGCTTTGGACGATGCACTGGTTTGGATGGGATCGGGAGGCAGGATGATCATCGTGGGCCTAAGCGCGGCAATACGGGCCGCCACCCGCGGCGGGACCGCAACCACATCTTCGGTCAAGGCGGCGCGGTCGCTCAGGGTCAGTCCGATATCGTCGATCAGATGGGGTGAACTTTCCCACAGCGCGACCAATTGATCCTCATAGCGACGGGTCGCTGCTGCCCTAGCGCGCATCTGGTCCGTGATCCTGCCCAGAAACCATCGCTTTTTTGGTGCCTCTGCTTTTTCAGCATCGCCGCGCATCAGGTGATGTGACAGGTCGTCGTTGCGACAAAAAGGCTGGGATGTGCCCGGCCCGGACAGCAGATTGACCATGAACTTCGGGTTACTGAAGGTGAACATTTCGCAGGTCTCCTTGGGTGGGTTGTGGGTGGGTTGCCGGAACCGTTCCGGTGATGACCCACCATCAGCGCATTGTGGGCGCGGCGCTGTTCCCTGGGGAACGCCAGGTCACTTGTCGCTTTGCCACCTCTCGAATAGCTTCGCGTGGAACGATCGGAGAAGGCGGATGATCCGACATTTGCAGTGCGGAAAAGGCCACGCACTTCGGCGCTGCCTGCGCCGCGGCCGTCCATGCCTGTGCAGCCCATGACTGCGACCACGCGCCGGGAAATAGTCCAATTGCTTGCCGGGGCGCCCATCTTTACAGCCGTCGATCGCAACACGATCGACGCTCTGGCTGATCTTGCCGTGTCGCGTTCGTGGACAGCGGGGGCGGTCTTGTTCAATCGCGGCGATGACGGAAGTTACTTGCTGGCTTTGACAGAGGGGCGGGTCCGATTGTCGGTGTCGTCGGCTCAGGGGCGCGAACTGGTGTTGCGCCATGTTGGCCCAGGCGAAGTGGTGGGTGAATTCGCCCTGATCGACGGCCTGCCCCGCTCTGCCGATGCCACAGCGGTCGAGGCGTCAAAGGGCATCATCATCCAGCGGGCAGGTTTCCTGCGGCTGGCCGAAGCCCGCCCCAGTCTTGGCATGGCATTGGCCCGGCATCTCTGCGCGCTGCTGCGCAGCACCAACTATCAGATGGAATCGGTGGTGCTTTATGACCTGCGGATGCGCGTTGCACGTTTCATCCTGCTGGCCTTGCGCGAATTGCATGGAGAAGACATTCCGCCGCAGACGGCCCTGCGACTGGGCTATAGTCAGACAGAGTTCGCCGCCATCCTTGGCGCAAGTCGCCCAAAGGTTAATCAGGTGCTTCAGACGCTGATTTCGGATGGCGTGCTTCAACGCGATGGCGACATCCTGATCTGCTTGCGCGACCGGCTTGAACGCCTGCTGGACGATCATGATCTAAAGAGTGATTGACCCCCAGCTAGAGACAAGCCCGCTCTCGAATTGCCTGCAATCGGCCCAATTCGCCCTCTAGTCCATCATTGGAAAAAAGCGCCGCTGCGCGATCGAAACGAATGCGCGCCTCATCCGGCTTGCCCTCGGCCCATGCTATGACACCTAATCCGACTTCGGCACGGGCGGTGAAATGCCCATCACGGCCCGCCAGTCGCGCCATCAGTTGGCGCAATGATCGCCGCGCCATCCGACGCGCGTTCAACCGGATCCAGATGGCAACGGCCAGGTCGAAGGCCCCGAGCTTTGGCCTCGGCCCACCTTTGGGGCCGATTAGCCCTGCCAGTGTCAACGTCACTTCTGCCACATAAAGGTGGATGAAAAGTTTAGCCTCGGCGTGACCGCTTTCCGCATTGAAGCGCAGTACCTTGTGGAAAGCGCGCCACCCTTGCCTGATCCGGCCCTTGCGGAACAATGCCAGCGGCAGGTTGGTCATCGCCGCATTCCGCAAGGTGAAATCGCCCACCTCATCGGAGTGGTCCACAAGGCGTTGGAATTCTTCAACCGACACGTCATCACCCAGCCGCAGTCTGGCCGTGGTGCGCGCAGCGATGCAGACCCGCCAATGTGTGGTGCCGGGCACCGAATGGCGCAAAGCAAGCTCGGAATAGCTGATGGCAAGACGGGGATCGTTCGTAAGGATACCGATAAGCGCACGCGCCCATGCACCCACCACAATGGCGTGTGAAAGATTGCGTGCCTGACCTGTCGCCAGAAGCTCATCGGTCAAGGCAATCGCGCGGCCCATCTGCCCCTCGCGCCGGAAGGCGGCGATCATGTGATACATGCGTGTGGCGTAAAGGCCAGGATCATCCAGCGTTTCGGATTCAGATCGCGTCTCTTCGAAAAGACGCTCCACTTCGGCCAGGTCCCCAAAATCGCCATCAACAAGAACCCGCATCCGCATCACGCGGGCCAGCGTGATGGATGCCGTATCACCGATCTGCAATGCCAGTTCCAACGCCCGGTTCAAAAGCTGTAAACTGCGCGGATAATCCGCGCCGTGGCAAAAAGCCTTGCCGGTCAACGCAAGTATCACGACATGATCGGGCGTCGCCTGCAGATCGGCAAGGCGCGGCTGCCAGACTTCGGATATTGCGATCAAGCGCCTGGACAGTCCCATCAGATCAAGGCAGCGCATCCAGAGCGACACAACCCGCATCGCCTCAACTTGGGGCAGGTTGTGGGGATTGTCTTCGATCAGTCGAACGGCACGTTCAAGCAGTTGGTTACAGCTTTGCAGCGCATAAATTGAAAAGGCCTGTTGTGCCGCGGCCTCAAGATGGCGCAATGCATGCTGCGGCTCACCGGCGCGTTCGTAATGCCCGGCAAGAAGGTCAGCAATCCCTTCCAGGTGATCGGCTTCTTGGGTTTCGATCGCTGTTGCTACCCTTCGATGCAACGTCTTGCGCGCGGCTGATGGAATGGTTCCGTAAATCGCATCGCGGAAGAGGATGTGATTGAACCAACCGGACCCTTCGGCATCTGCCGGGTTCGGTGCAACGATACTTTGCGCGGCCTGCATCAGCCCCGGCAACGTGTCAGCCTTCAACCCCGCAGCTTCCAGCAGCACGGAATAGCGGAAAGTGCGACCGATCACCGCTGCGGCACGCAGCATCTGACGCACATCCTCCGGCAGGCGATCAAATCCACTAAGCGCGACGTTCTGGATCGAGCCGATCCTCGCCGCGTCCACCGCCGGACCGGAACGCGCGATATGGCGCAGGATTTCGATGGCAAAGAAAGGATTGCCCTCTGACTGTTCCGCAACCGACCGGACCACTGCCGGATCGCTGCCTTCATGACCCAGCACCGAACGGGCGACCTGGGCAATATCGGCAGGCGACAGCGGACCAGTATTCAACGTCATCACCCGATCACGCGGCAGCCGCAACAGTCGGTCATCCGGGCGCGATGTTCCCAGCAGTTTCAACCCCACCGGCGCTTTGCGCGACACCTCTGCCAGAACTTCGAAACTGAGGGGATCAATCCAGTGGATGTCTTCAATCACGACAAGACGATCCGACCGTGTAGCAAGCCCCAAGACCGCCCTTGCAAGATGGCGACGGATAACGATGGCGCGGTCCAGATCTTGCGGAGCAGAGGGCCGCGCCTGTCCGGAAAACAGCGCAGCGATCATGCCCCCCCTGACCGAGTCTTCGCCCGCCAAAGCAGCAATGTCGGCTTCGATCTGATCCGGCAGCATGTCTTCGTTCCAACCGATCTGCGCCTTCAATACCTCGATCAGCGGGAAAAGTGGCTGCATCTGGGTTTCCGGATAGCACGGCCCGACAAGCATCCTTCGTCCGGTCTGTTCGGCGGCGAATTCAGACACAAGGCGGGATTTGCCGCTTCCCGCATTCCCAACTAGGACGCAGGCCGGTGTTACGGACGCCAACCAATTGGTCAGTTGGGCCATTCCCCTGGCGCGCCCCACAAACGTCGCCCGGACGCCAAGGTTGGTCGTGCCGACGGCAACCTCACCATCGCGCCTGTCCGCTACCGATTCCAATGCGAAAGCCTCGACCGGTTCAGCAAAGCCTTTCAGGTTCACCCTTCCAAGGCTGCGAAATGCCGCCTGTCGTCCAACCTCTGTCACCAACGCGGCCGAGGCGACCACGTCTCCCGGCGCGGCCAGACCATGCAACCTTGCTGCCAGGTTGACTGCATTGCCAGCGGCGGTGGCCTTGCCATCCTTCTGGTCGGCAATCAGGACTTCACCCGCCGCCAACCCGATGCGGATCTGCGGCTGCACGCCGTGCCTTGCCTCCATCTCTGCGGTCTTATCCTGAAGGGCAGCAACAAGCGCCAAAGCGCTGCGGCAGGCATTCAGAGCGGCGCGTTCGATCGGCGCGGGGGCACCGAACAAGGCCAGAAGCCCGTCGCCAACGACGTTGAACGTGGTGCCGCCGTTCTGCTGAACGGTCCTGTCAGCAAGATCAAGGAAATCCTGCATCAGGACAAAGCTGCGTTCGGCGCCGATCCTGTCGGTGGTGGCCGTCGAGTCGACCATGTCGACAAACAAGACAGCGACATGCCTGAGCTGTGCCTCAGTAGGCAGATCGGTCGGGAAGCGACGATCAAGATTGTCGGCATCGGAAAACATATGCACCTGATGGAATGAAAGGAACGCACAGAAATGGCCGTGCTGGCAGCATTATTAATGTATCCTGCCGAAAGGTTAATTGACTGGCAATTCCCAAGATGAGAGCGTGTATCGAGAGCAGCGCGTTGTCTTGGCCCGAGACAGAACGCAAAGTTCGGCACCGTACAAAAAACATACCATAAAGACGTTAATCGACGCGTAGATTAAATCCATATGTTCACGTTTCCCATTTTGGTGGGGGGGAGATATCGGTGGTTCAGATTGCCCATGTCTGCCTGTCAGACCTACATCTGGGATCATCAACAGGGTTGCTGACACCGCAGGAAGAAGATGACCTTGCCGACCCGGCCCGTGTCCTTTCCAAGGCTGTTGCTGCCGCATTGACCGCCACGGTTGTGACCCTTTCCGCCGGATCAAAACCCGGCCTGATCCTGTTGGGTGATGTCCTGGATCTGTCGCTCGGCACTATGCCAAAGGCTTCGGCGGCGGCAGTGCAGGTGTTGGCTGATCTTGCGGGGCCGGCGCCTTCAACAAGGTTTGGGCAAGTCTATTTTGTGCCCGGCAATCACGATCACGAATTGTGGACGGCACAGCGCTACCAGACATATGCGCCTTCTGCCCTGTCTTTCCCGCATACCACGCGGGCATTCGACGCGCCTGACCGCATGGCCGGATCGACCCTGCTCAACGGTATTCTGACAGCAGCGGGTTTACCCGCGTCTGTTACCTATTATCCCAACCTCGGACTGCGGACGTCGGATGGAGATCGGGTCGTTCTGTTCCATCACGGCCATTATGTCGAAGGCATGTATAGCGCGATGTCGTCCGTTCTGGCAGCGGCTGGCGCTTCCGCTGGCCTCCCAAACACGCTGGAACGATTGGAGCAAGTAAACGCCAGTTGGATCGACTTTATCTGGTCAACGATTGGCGACAATGGCCTGCTGGGTTCAGACGCAACCTTGGTCTACGATTACCTGATGACGGGCAGTGAAAGCCCGCTGTTTCAACAACGACTGGCCAACGCACTTGCGAGTGCACTCTTTTCGGGGCTTCCGCTACCAAAGACCATTGCCGCCCGCGATCTGTTGGGATTGATGTCCGCCGGGCTTGTCGATGGCGCATTCGGCAGCTTGGGGCAACTTGAACGGTTCAGCTACATGTCGGTCTTGCAAGGATCAACTATTGCGGGCCTGTCAAAGTATCTATCTGGCCCCACAATGGCGCAAATCCTGTCCGAGAACGGCGCTGTCCCCAAAGACTTCACCTTCATCTTTGGCCACACGCATAAACCGTTTGCAGACCGGCTTCCTGTGCCGGGCTACGTTGGTGCCCCGGCGATCTACAACACGGGGGGTTGGATCCTCGACACCCCGATGTTCGGCACCTGCGAGGGGGCGTCGATTGTTTTCATCGACACGGATCTGAACGTCGCATCCCTGCGCCTGTTCACGGTTCCGAACGACGACCTTCCGTCTGGAAAGACAACTCCGACCGGCCCGATTGTGCAAACGGCAGATGGCTGCACCATCGGCAATGCTATGTCACAGGCGCTAGAAGCCGTGCTGACCAAACCGGGTATAGCTGGGCTTTGGGATGCAGTCGCTAAAGCCGCCGATGCCGCCTATCGGGCGACACAGGACCGACTGATGGCACGCCTGCGTGCAGCCGATCTCAAGGCCAGCCAGACAGGAACGGCGATATGACCGCAAATCGGAAATTCAGGCTGGACCCAATCTCTGTCTCGTTACGTGACCTGCCACGCCAGGATTTTGACGTGATCGTCGTCGGGTCAGGCTATGGCGGCAGCATCGCCGCATCGCGCCTTTCCCGTGCTGGTCGCAGGGTTTGCTTGCTGGAAAGGGGACGTGAGGTTCTGCCGGGTGCCTATCCGAACACCCTGGCCGCGGCCACGGCCGAATTGCAGGTGGCAACCGCCAAGGATGGATGGTTGTCGCCCGGCACATTGGGCATGATGGAATTGCGCATCAGTGACGATATGACGGTGATTTCAGGCTGCGGATTGGGCGGGGGTTCATTGGTGAATGCCAATGTCGCCATCATTCCCCAGCCGGATATCTTTGATGCATCCTGGCCGGCCGCATATGCCGGAGGCACGGCTTTGACGCCCTACTTTGCCCGCGCCCGTGACATGCTTGGGATTACAACCCTGCCAAGGGACTATCTGCCGCTTCCGCCAAAGTTCACTGCGCTGGACCAAAGCGCCCGCGCGATGGGCCTGACCGCGGAATTGGCCGATATTGCGGTAACCTTTGAGGATGGCTTCAACGCCGCTGGGATTTACCAGGCCGCCTGCACCCGCTGCGGCGATTGCTGTTCGGGTTGCAACTATGGGGCAAAGAATACGCTGCTGATGAACTATCTGCCCGATGCCCATCGGCACGGCGCAGTAATCGTCACGCGCGCGGCTGTGCAAACCGTCTTGCCCGATCCTTTCGGCGGTTGGGTCGTGGCCGTCGAAGATCTGTCCGGTCCGGGCGCAAAGTCGCAGATCCTCACGGCGTCGGTGGTGGTGATCGCTGCCGGGGCGCTGGGATCGACCGAACTGCTGTTCCGGTCGCATCGTGCCGGGTTGCCGCTGGCCCAGGCTGCCTTGGGCACCCGATTTTCCGGCAATGGCGACATCCTGGGTTTTGGCGTCGCCGCAAACCTGAATGGCACCACAGATACCACGGCTCGGCGCCCCCCCATCTACAGCTTCGGTGCCGGGTCCAATGCACCCGACCAACCGCCCTATCAGCCCGGACCCTGCATCACGGGCATCATCAAGGTGAATTGGGACAGCGATCTTTCACGGGCCATGGTGATCGAGGATGGCGTAGGCCCAGGTGCGCTGGCATCGGTTTATCCGGCTCTGCTGTTCCTGCAAGATGCGATACAGGGCGGTTTTCTGGACTTTCCTGACACGGAACTGCGCCTTGCAGATTTCCAGGCGTTGGGCACCGCCGTGCAGGGCGGCGGCGACCTGTCATCGCTGACCTATACGGGTCTGATCGCGCGCACGCAGTCTTATCTTGTGATGTCGCACGACACGTCGGGCGGCAAACTGGAATTCAATGAAGCCAATGGCTTGGTCAGCGTAAATTGGCCCGGAGACGGGCGCGAAACCCCCTATCCACAGGACAATGCGGCGCTTCGAAAGGCGTCCGAGGCGATCTGGGCCAACTATGTGGCTAACCCGCTGTGGCTTGATGATTTCGGCAGGCGGTTGGTGACTGTGCATCCAATCGGGGGATGTCCGATGTCGGATTCCCCCCTAACAGGCGTGGTTGATGGCGATTGCCGCGTCTACACGGGAACGAACGAAACGGTTCATTCTGGCTTGCTGGTCTGTGATGGGTCGGTTCTGCCAAGTTCTTTAGGCGTGAACCCACTATACACGATCTCGGCTGTGGCCGAACGCGCCATCCAGCGGTTGATTGATGCCAATGGGTGGACGGGCAGCACGGACCGGTTGCCCCCCGCGCTTGTGCCGGTCGCGCCGCCGCCCGAGCAACCGTCGGTTCCCGTCCTGACGCAGGCCAAGGCGCTGCTGGATTGGGCAGTTTTGCTGGCGGGTTCTCTGGCGATTCAGTTCCCGGTTGATGCTGATCGGGCCAAGGCCCGCCTCAAGGGTGAGCTTGACGCGCTGGCAGGAAAAATCCCTTCAAAGATCCTGCGGGACGCAGTGCGGTTTGGCATCGAGCAATCGTTGGATGCCTGCAACACGACAGATATGGCACTGGCGATGGCAGCCATCGCCGGACAAGCGGCCGAACTTTCCAATGGGCTGGGCAAAACCGACCCCCTTGCAGGTTTGATCGCGGCGCTGGACGATATCTTTGGCGATGCTGCCCCGACAATCAGCTTTCGTGAAAGCATGTCAGGTTGGTGCGCGGTGCCGACCCAAACCGGAACCGCCACAATATCCGATCGCTACGCTGTGGGAGAGGCCGTCGGCAAGCGAACCGGTCAACAACTGGCAGGTCGATTTCAAGTCATTGCCGCGCAAGCCGATGCCTTGGCTCCGCCCGAAGCAACCCTTGGCGGCACGGCAACCTTGCAGGGCACAGTGACTATTGGCGGCATCGCGGACGGGGCCGGCATTCCATTGACCAACGGTCGCTTTACCCTTTTCCGGCAGGATTTGGCGGCAGTCGAAACATGGACCATGGACTATACTGGGGATCTGGGAACGCTTTACCACTTCAAGGGCACCAAGACGTTGCAGCGCAAGCCAGGCTCCGGCCCTTGGCGTGACCTGACAACACTTTGTGTTGATCTTGAACCGGTTGACCCCGACGATCCTGCCACGCCCCCGCTGACCGGGATCATCCGCCTTGGGCTTCAGGATTTGGCCAATCAGGCAAGCAGTATAGGGACCACCTTTCAGGGCACCGATGATCCGTTCGGTTTGGTCAACGAACTGTTCACCGACGTGAAAGACGGTTCGCTTTGCCAGGCGGTCCAAAGCCGCAAACTGCTGCACACGATCCTGATGTTCGTGCTGTCGCTTGGCTCAACGCAAGACTCCACTGATCCCTCTTTCGAAAAGACCGATCTTGCGGATGCCGTGGCGGCCCTTTCTGCGTGGTCGGAAGCAGCCATCGCTTCGCTTTTCGGGCGATTGATTTTCCGCACCTATGGCGGCCTGCCTGCCTATCTGGCCGATTTCCCCGCACAGGACGACCAAAAGGCACAGGCCGACGGCACATTCTTTATTCCGTGCGATCAGAATGGCTATACAATCGGGCGGGCCTACCCTTCCGGTCAACGCGTCGTCGTGCCCACCCTTGATAACCGTAAGATCGCGCTCTACCGCTTTGAAGGGGGCAAGAAGGGGCCGGTGATCCTTGCGCCTGGCTTTGCCATGACCGCGCTGTCGTATGGGATGCTGACCAATTCGAAATCTTTCCTCACAGCCTTGCTGGATGCAGATTACGATGTTTGGCTGTTTGACAATCGCTCCAGCCCGATTGCCCCGGTTGATGCCACCCAAACCTTCACGCTGGATCAGATCGTCGACTATGACTGGCCGGCAGCGGTGGCCACTGTGCAGGCACAAACGGGCGCGGCCAGCGTGCAAATCATGGGGCATTGCGTCGGTGCAATGACCGCGCAAATGGCCGTGCTTGCCGGTCGTATCGGCAATGTCCGCCAGATGATCCTGTCACAACTCACCGTGCATCCGGTGCCAAATTGGTTCAACCAGATGAAGGCCGACACCCGCATTGCCTCTAGCTTGGCAAACGGCCTGCCTGCCCCCTTGTTGCACCTTGTCGGATCGGCAGATCCGGACATCGTTAAATTTCTGTCCGGTTTGCCCATCATCGACGCTGTTTCGCGGATCGTTCCGGCGGGCAGCGAAAGTGCAGCGGAACAGGCCGCGACCAGCATTGCAGCATGGCGCGCGCCATTCGCGGGTGAACAGCCCTGCTACAGCCCGACTTGCCACCGCATTTTTGGCATTTACGGGCCGATCCTTCTGCACGCCAACTTGAATGAAGCCACGCATACAGGCTTGCGGTCCGTCTTCGGTGCTATATCGACACATCCCTTTGAACAGTTGGGCCTTATCATGCAGCGCGGTCATGCGGTGCGCGCCGATGGGGCCGATACCTATCTTCCTGGTTACGCGAATGTGGATTTCCCGATCCACATGATCCACGGCGCGCTGAACCAGGAGTTTCTTCCTGACACGACATGGCGCACCCAGAAGTGGTTAAGGACGGTCCTGCCAACCCGCGCCGAAGAATTCACCCGGACGCTGATCCCCGGCTATGCGCATCTGGACTGCTTCATTGGGCGCAGGGCGCATCTTGATGTCTTTCCGGCACTGATCAACATGCTGGACAAAAGGAACACGTCAACTCAGCCCAGAACTCCGGTTTGACACATGGCCAACCCGGACCGTGACATGACCACTCAATCCGTTTGGGTTCCTGCCATCATCGCGGATCGCTGAAGAG
Source organism: uncultured Paracoccaceae bacterium (assembly GCA_958439195.1). GTDB lineage: Bacteria > Pseudomonadota > Alphaproteobacteria > Rhodobacterales > Rhodobacteraceae > Paragemmobacter. The sequence continues at coordinate 47,339 of OY288149.1, read as the reverse complement.
TTGCGTTTGGACGACGGGGCACAACTTGTCCCAGTGCGCCGGGACTTGCGGCACAATGCGCCGACCGGTGAAATGATTTCTTCGCAGGCGACAAACAAATGGGTTCGCCGCAGGTTTTCTCACTTTGCGGCGTTGGGGCGCGCCCAAGAGATGCGGGCGCCTTGCATCTTTGCAAGGAATGGCTGTAATCTTGCCCTCGCATCGACAACTGGGGAGGGGTCGAGGTTTTGGACGAAATGTCGACCAACCGAGCTTTTTTGCAAGTTGTGGAAAGCGGCAGCTTTACGGCGGCGTCGCTAGAGCTGAATGTTTCGGTGGCAACTGTCGCACGTCAGGTCAACAGCCTTGAGGCACGGCTCGGAGTTCACCTGCTTCACCGAACCACGCGGACCATGTCTTTGACAGAGGCAGGAAAGCTGTATTGCGAACGCATTCGGACGCTTTTGCAACAGTTCGATTCCGTAAAGCGAGAGGTCGCCTCTTACCAGAAGGACGTAAAGGGCCTTCTTCGGGTGCATTTGCGCCACTCAGTTGGCAATCAGGTCATCGTTCCGGCGTTGCCCAAATTTCTCAAGCAAAACCCCAATATCAAGTTAGAGGTTACCTTAACCGATCTGCGGGAGGACCTTGTGACACAGGGCGTGGATGTGGCCGTGTGGCTTGGCAGTCTTGAGGCTTCCAGCCTGATTGCCCGCAGGCTTAGCCCCGGCCGCCGCTTGGTATGTTGCAGTCCCGCTTATGCGGACGCGCATGGACTGCCTGAACAGCCCCAAGACTTGGGTAACCACAACTGCATTGTCTATCGCGCAAAAAGCTATGACAGCTCATGGCGCTTTGCAAAGGACGGAAAGGTGGAGGCGGTCAAAGTCTCTGGATGTTGATTTCCACTGAGAACTGACCCGGGTTTTCCATCGAGATTTGACCCACCTTTGATTATGGATTTCGTGTCAGTCGTGGGTCAAGGACGGGTTTCACTCCTTCTTTTTTCGGGTTGTTGCGGCTGAACTGGCCTTGAAGCGGAAGCTGTCGTTTCCGGTCTCCAAGATGTGGCAGCGGTGGGTGAGGCGGTCGAGCAAGGCCGTGGTCATCTTGGCGTCGCCAAAAACCGTTGCCCATTCGCTGAAGCTGAGGTTGGTGGTGATGACGACGCTGGTTCGCTCGTAAAGCTTGCTCAGCAAGTGGAACGGCAGCGCCCCGCCTGAGGCGCTGAACGGCAGGTATCCAAGCTCGTCGAGGATGACGAGGTCGAGCTTGGTCAGGCCTTCTGCAATCTGTCCGGCCTTGCCCTTGGCCTTTTCCTGTTCGAGGGCATTGACCAATTCGATGGTGGAGAAGAAGCGGACCTTGCGGCGATGATGCTCGATGGCCTGGATGCCGAGGGCCGTCGCGACATGGGTCTTGCCGGTTCCCGGCCCCCCGATCAGCACGACATTCTGGGCGCCGTCCATGAACTCACTGCGATGGAGGGTCCGGACGGTAGCCTCGTTGATCTCACTGGCGGCGAAGTCAAAGCCCGCGAGGTCCTTGTAGGCCGGGAAGCGCGCTGCCTTCATGTGGTAGGCGATCGAGCGCACTTCGCGTTCGGCCAATTCTGCCTTCAGAAGTTGCGACAGGATCGGGATGGCGGCTTCAAAAGCCGGAGCCCCTTGCTCGATGAGATCCTCGACGGCTTGAGCCATGCCATACATCTTCAGGCTGCGGAGCATGATGACGATGGCCGCGGCGGCGGGGTCATGACGCATGGCGGCCTCCCGCAATTTGGCTGCGCAGGGCGTCATAGCGCTCGACATTGGCCTTGGGCTCACGCCGCAGGGTCAGCGCTTGTGGGGTATCCAGCGGCGGACCATCGATGACCTTGCCGTCGACCAGGCGGTGCAGGAGGTTCAACACGTGGGTCTTGGTGGGCACGCCCTCCGCCAAGGCCAGCTCCACGGCGGTCAGCACGGCTTGCTCATCATGGTGCAAGACAAGCGCAAGGATATCGACCATCTCGCGATCACCACCAGGCTTGCGGAGCATATGGTCCTGCAACTGTCTGAAGGCAGGCGGCAATTCCAGAAAGGGTGCCCCGTTCCTGAGCGCGCCCGGCTTGCGTTGCACGACCGCCAGATAATGCCGCCAGTCGTAGACCGTCTTCGCGGGCTGCTTATGACTGCGCTGAATGATGCGGATATGTTCGCACAGGATATGGCCTTCCGCAGCCACGACCAGCCGGTCGGGGTAGACGCGAAGGCTGACTGGCCGGTTCGCAAATGATGCTGGAACACTGTAGCGGTTGCGTTCAAAGCTGATCAGGCAGGTGGGCGAGACGCGCTTGCTGATCTCGATGAAGCCGTCGAAGGCCACTGGCAGGGGCATCAAGGCTGCCCGTTCCTCAGCCCAGACATCGGCGATTGTTCCAGGCAGCGTGCCATGTGCGGTCTCGTGCCACAGCGCGACGCAACGTTGTTCCAGCCAGTCATTCAGCGCGGCAAGATCGGGAAAGTCCGGCATGCCTTGCAGCATCTGATGACGGGAGTCGCGGACGTTCTTCTCGACCTGCCCTTTCTCCCACCCTGCTGCCGGATTGCAGAAATCTGGCTCGAAGACATAGTGGTTCGCCATGGCCAAAAAGCGGATATTGACCTGCCGCGCCTTACCGCGGCCCACAAGATCCACCGCCGTCTTCATGTTATCGTAGATCCCGCGTTCTGGCACGCCGCCGAACACCCGGAACGCATGCCAGTGCGCGTCGAACAGCATCTCATGGGTCTGCAAGGGATAGGCCCGCAGAAGGAAGGCCCGGCTGTGAGACAGCTTGATATGCGCCATCTGCAGCTTCATCCGCTCGCCGCCGATGACCGCAAAGTCCTCGCTCCAGTCAAACTGGAACGCCTCGCCCGGGCGGAAAGCCAGCGGGACGAAGGTGCCGCGCCCCGTCGTTTGCTCGTCGCGCTGACGATCGGCACGCCACTGCCGTGCAAAGGCCGCCACCCGGTTGTAGGAGCCGGTGAAGCCAAGAGCGACGAGATCGGCATGCATCTTCTTCAGCGTGTGCCGATCTTTGCGTCCCTTCTTCGCATTGGTCTTAAGCCAGCCTGCCAGCGTCTCGGCAAATGGATCAAGCTTGCTCGACCGTTCCGGCGTCGCAAACTTGGGCTCGATCACATCAGCCTTCAGATACTTCTTGATGGTATTGCGCGACACTCCGGTGCGGCGCTCGATCTCCCGGATCGCCAAACCCTGACGTAGGCGCAGCTTCCGGATCACGTTGAGTAGTCCCATGTCGATCACTCCTTTGACCCCCTCGCTCTTCGCTCGGGGGAGGGTCACATGGGTCAAATCTCAATGGAAATTATCCGCCTACCCGGGTCAGTTCTCAGTGGAAATCAACAGCCTGATGTTCGATTGCTTTCATGTCCAGATCATCGAAGGCGATGTCACCCGTCGCCTTGAATCCCTGCTGCCCCTGATCGGCCATATCCAGATCGCATCCGTCCCGGATCGTGGCGCACCCGACCATGGCGAACTTGACTATGCTTTCGTCCTGCGCCGGATCGGCGAACTTGGCTGGCCCACCCCGATTGGGGCCGAATACCTGCCAGGCCCTTCCCCTGATTTCACATGGCTGGCAACCCACCGCCAGACCAAACAACAAAGGTAACCACCATGACACAAAAACCCGTAATCGGCTTCATCGGCCTGGGCTTCATGGGGCATGGCATGGCAGCCAACCTCCGCAAGGCCGGGTATGATCTGTGGGTGCGTGGCCGGTCCAACCGCGTGCCGGTCGAAAGCCTGCTGTCCATGGGCGCACAAGAGGCGGCAAGCCCGAAGGACATGGCCGAAAAATGTGACATCATCCACATCTGCCTGTCCAACTCCCCCCAGATCGAAGCCGCCTTCCGCGCGCCTGACGGCATCCTTGCTGGTGCCCGTCCAGGATTGATCGTGATCGAAACCTCCACCGCCGATCCCGCCTCAACTGCTGCGCTCGCGGCACAGCTTGCCGCCAAGGGCGGGCATTTCGTCGATGCTCCGCTGGGCGGCACCCCCGTGCAGGCCGAGGCCGGGCAACTCAGCGCCATGGTTGGCTGCGACGCTGCGGTGTTTGACCATGTTCAGCCGATCATCGCAGCCTGGGCCGCCAAGATCACGCATGTCGGGCCGGTCGGAAGCGGCCACAAGATGAAACTGCTGATGAACTTCATCGGCCTGTCCTACGCCGCCCTCTACTCCGAGGCGCTGACCCTTGGTGCCAAAACCGGAATCAGCCCGCAAACCTTCCGAGAGGTGATCGGACCAAGCCGGATGGGGAACGGCTTCTTCGAAACCTTCATGGGCTATGCCGTGGACCGCAACCGCGACGCGCATAAATTCTCTATCGCCAACGCGGCAAAGGACATGCGCTATCTCAACGCCATGGCATCAGATGCAAATGTGATGAACATCATGGCCGGAGCCGCCAAGCACTACTACACCCATGTCGAGGCGATGGGCCACGCCGAGGATTACGTGCCAATGCTCAGCGACCATGTCGCCGCACTGAACGGCGTGGATCTGGCCGAAGCGGTGCGCAAAGGCGGCTGACCGAATGGCCGGCCAGGCCCGCCACACCCCCTTCAAAGGGGAAATGGCATCTCCAATGACTTGATCTCGAATTTGCAAGGGCGGTTGGAGGACGACGCGGGACTGCCGTGGAACTTTCTTCACCTGAAATCTCTTTAAGCCATTGATTTAATTAACTGGTCATTTCAAGCGAGGTCGATGAAGGCGCGGGTGGTTGCCGACATCAAGCGGCGTGCTGAAACGACTGCATGGACCTCGACCGGATACCTCGACCAAATGTGAAGAACGGGCATCAGACGTGCGTGCCCAAGGAGTCCGAGAAATACGCCGTCGTCATCAACGGCGTGGATCATCATTTTTTTGCGCCTAAGTGTCTGCCGAAACCAATCCCGTCTTGCGGTAGTCAAGAATAAGATGCACAACCTGAGTGTGTTTTATCATTGTGCAAGTTCTTGTGACAAGGAGCCGACTTGCCGTTGCGCACACGCAACTTCGGGTCGCAGGTAGATCAAGAAGCGCGGTAAAATCTGAGCGATGGAACGGAAGCCAAGGTCCACTCGGTTATCTAGTGTGAGGCGTTTGGCGCCTATCAATCCTGCAGGGCTTACGCCGGCGGATCAGCTGCATTCAAACCGTGATCTACAGAACGCCCTAGAGGCCGAAGCTCACAATTGCAAGGCATTAAGCCCATCTCACCCACGGGATCAGGCCGCCCTTTTGCACGCGGTCGTAGAGGCACTGGCCGAGAAAGATGCAGAAATTGCGAAGCTGCGCGCTCAGATAACCAAAGATGCTAACCGTCTGGATTGGGCAGCAGGGATGGTGCAACCTGACCATCTGCGTGACCAGATATCCGCGTGGGCCGAACTGGCCAGATCCGCATTAGACGGCACCTTGTGATCCCCAGAAGGTAGTCAATCTCACCAACCAGACCTTGGCACCATGAGCGTGATATCGCAAGCATCAGCACGACCGCCGCCATGACACCTGATTGGTCTCGTTGGGGCGAAACCGGAACGAAACCAATTCGTTCAGTTGGCCTATCGAGAACAACTTGAACTAAAGCCCAGTCGCAACCAAACTTTCTGCAACTCGTCAGCAAGCGTCATCGGATCAAAGGGTTTGAACAAGATTGCGGCCGCACCAAGTGCGGTGAGGTGTTCTGCGTGGGCGCGATCAGATTTTGCCGTTAAAAAAACCACAGGCGCCGTCTTGAAACCTTTGACCTTGCGGAGTGCGCCCAGAACCGCCGCACCATCCATGTCTGGCATCATGCCATCAAGAAGCACAAGTTGCGGCTGTATCAACGAGAGCTTCGAAAGCGCTTCATGTCCTGACAGAAAGCCAAAAACCTCTAGCCTGCCCACATCCGCAAGAGCAAGCTGGATGATCTGAAATATATCAGGCTCATCCTCGACGAAAAGCACACGGCGCAGTTCAGTCACGGCCAGACTCCATTCCTGTGGGCGTCGCCATTTCCGACTGCGGGCGCGTTTCGTCGATGGATGTGTTCGCACCTGATTGTGGCAGGCCAGCAACGCAAGGAAACTCGACCCAAAACTCTGAACCATCGCCTTCCACGCTATGCAGCCCGACCCTTCCCCCCATGCGATTGGCCAGTTCGCGGCTAATGGCAAGCCCGAGACCCGCCCCGCGGTGACGTCGGGAATCGCTGGTATCAAGCTGCGCGAACTTCTGAAACAAGATCGACTGCTTATCCCCCGGAATACCGGGTCCGTGATCGATAACACTAATGCGCACATTCCTATTGTGAACGGCAATACGAATGCTCACGCTGTCTCCCTGATGCGAGAACTTTATCGCATTCGACAGGAAGTTCGTCAGGATCTGAATTACACGCGAACCATCAACGGAAACATGGATTTTTGGCAAAGGTTCCGGTTCCATCACAAGCTGGATGTTCCGATTGCCGGCAATGACGCGGTTCATTTCCACTGCCTGTACGACCAATAGGTCAAGCCGTTCGACAGAACGGACGATCTCCAGCTTGCCCTGCTGCATACGCTCAAGATCCAGCATCTCTTCAACCATCCGCCCAAGTTGTTCTGCATTCCTAAGTGCGGCGGTAACGACACGTTCGCCATTCTGGTTAAGCTCGCCGACGACACCATTCTTAAGCAGGGAAAGTGTGCCCTTGATCGAAGTCAGCGGTGTGCGGAGTTCGTGGTTCACCGTCGCAAGGAACTCGGACTGCATTTTCTCGATTTTCTTCCGCTCGGTAACATCCCTCAATATGCCCATGAAGAAGCGCCCGTCGCCTTCGTCGATCTCGGTAACTGCGAGTTCTACGGGAAAGACCTCTCCATTCGCGCGGATCGCCTCGAACTGGCCCATTTGCCCCACAACGCGCGAAGGAACGCCCCTCTGATAGGATCTCAGATACCGATCATGTTGGGCTGCATGATTGCTGGGCATGATCATCGAAATGCTTTTCCCGATCATGTCTTCAGCCTTGTAGCCAAATATCCGTTCGGTCGCCCGATTGCAGGATGAAATAAGGCCCTTCGTGTCTATGGTGACGATGGCGTCTTCGACATTGTTCAGGATGGCTTCCGTATGTTGGACAGAACGCCGAAGCAGGTCGGCGGCAAGGCGTTCGTCGGTTATGTCCCAGGTCACCCCTGTGATCCGCACCAGCCGCCCATTTTCCTGAATGGCCCGTGCGATTGATGAAAGTGTGCGCTGCCCCTTCACGGGATTGTGCAACCGAAACTCAAAGCTCACATCGCCCGATTGATTGGTGATCAGATCCCGTATTTTCAAATCAACACTGGCAACATCTTCAGGATGGGTCCGCGCGATCCATTCTGTGCGGATGTCCTGCTCGGGCGAAATCCCCGCCAAGCGATAGTTCTGCTCGTTCCAGTCGATCTTCCCTGTCGTCGGGTCAATTGACCACACGCCCAGTTCGGCAACTTCGGTTGCAAGTTGCAACCGCTCCAAAGATTGCCGGAGCGATAATTGCATGGCTATGCGTTCGGTAACGTCATTCTCGATCGCAATAAAACCAATATGTTGACCTTCGGAGTCCTCCATCGGATTACAGCGCAGTTCGATCCAATACGGCGCGCCGGCCTTGGTGTGGTTCAAAAGCTCTACATGAAAACCTTCACGCTTATCGAGACCATTCCGCATCCGTTCCATAATCTCGGGAGGAGGTGGGGTCCGCTGCAAAAGTCGCCCCGGAACTTGTCCAAGCATCTCGTGAGCAGCGAAACCCGTCATCTCCTCAAATGCCTCATTCACCCAGGTGACCCGTCCATCAGGATCAGTGACGACCACTCCATTGGTTGTTTGGCGCGCGACCCGTGACATCAGATCAAGCTGCCTTGTTCGTTCCGCCACGCGATCTTCCAATGTGCGATTCAGCTCGTCGCGCTCACGAAACATCCGACTAAGGTCCCTCGCCATGTCCCGAAAGGAACCAGCAACTTGGTCAATTTCTCGGATGTTGCTTTCCGGCAGACCCGACATATCGCCGCCAGACAGGATAGCCTTGGGTAGACTGTCCGTCGCGTCCGACAGACGTCGCAGGGGAGTGCCGAGCTGCAGGGTAAGCAACTTTGATGCAAGAAACACAAACACCATCGCGCCCGTCAGCAGCAAAAGGTTCTGTCGCCCAGACGCTTCAAGCGCATCAAGAACCGGCGCTGCGCGAAGCTCGACGCGCACTTCGGTAAAACCTGGCACGGTATCTGTAGGTAGACTGACGAAATAGACGCTTTCGCGCGCCCGGCGAATTGCGTGCATTTCAGCCGCCGGGGACCATTTGGCCAGACCGTCCAAGCGAAGGTCAACACTACCTGAAGACCCGAAACTCCGTGCCTCGCCCAGAATGGTGACCATGGATCCATCTGACGCGACCTTTGAAATGGCAAGGTTGTTCAGGATGGTTGAACCGACATCCGGCATGCCAAGTGTCGCGGCGAGCCTGGCTTTGAACCAGTCTGCTTCGGGTCGTGCGTCCGGGTCGTCCGCAAGGCTCTGCAACACGTCGTTTCCGACAAACCAAAGAAAGGTCGAAACATCCTGCAGCCGGTTGCGTTCGTCGTCTTTGCTGTCAGCGATCGTGAGAGCAAGCGAGGCGATTAGCGCCACAAACGCAAGCGTATGAAATAAAAGCGCATCAAATGACATCTTGGGTAATCTGTGCACCGATTTCGGTAACAGCCCGGGTAGAACGCCAAGCACGAGACCGGCAACAACAGCGTTAAAGACAGCATTGACCGACAGCTTGAGTGCGATGAACGCAGAAGAGGCCCAAGACAACTCAAGCATGCCGCCATAGGTCATGAAAGTGAGAGGCGCGCCAAGTAAGACCCAGTAGGCCATGTCGATCAGGGCAATGTTATCCGACCGTCTGGCAGAAAGGCCCACGACAAGGATCTCAAGCGTAAATATCAGGATCGCGTAGGGATGGCCCCAGGCGAACCAGGTGTAGCTGGCACCAGCGACGGCCACGACAATGGCCCCACCCAGCCCAACAAGACGCACAGCCACCAGTGCGACCACAGAGCCAAACACAAAGGCAATGGTCCCAAACATGGTAATGTTGAAATACGTTCCCGCCCATGCAAGCATCGACAGAACGAGGGTCGCGCCCAACTTTGCGTGCATCGACAGCCCATCGGTTCACTTCTGGTTGTACGATTAATGCAATTGGATGCGGGCCAAATTGTGAATATCTTGTGCAAAGTCGATGATTTGCTCTGAACCCATCGTAAGCTGCTACTGGTTTCGGCTCCATCAGGCAGGCCGACGCTCACCTTCAAACCGAGCAAGGGTCCAGCCCCCAGCTTAAGGAACTCATCAGGACCGGCTCGCTCGACAACCACACGTGTACCAACCAAGTTCAAGCCACCGGAAGACAAATCAATCGACAGCGGGCAAACGTAAGTTCAGACGTGGTTCCAGCTTGCAAAGCAAATTGGGGGCATCCACATCTTGCGGACACCCCCAGTTAAGCGGTTTTGAAGTGAATCAATTGTCGCGGCTGCGCATGTCAATCATGCCCGTGCTTTGGAAGATGGTGACTTTGACACTGTCATTCGACATCAGGCCGGCACGTGCCAGTTCTTTGTTGGTAGAGTGGATGCTACTGGCATTCACATCCACTTTCTGGGCGGTCATGACCGGAACTGGGTTTGGGTCGGCACGTTCGCGGGTTTGGTTGCCAGCAGCGGCCGCTGCACCTGCGACAAAGATCAGAAGGGCGGATGTTGTGAGGATATTTTTCATAGTGAATTCCTTGGGTTAGAGTTCATTATCAGGTTGACCGGATCATTTGATCGGATGAATACAACTTGACGCCAAAACTGTTTGGTTGGGAAATCACTGATTAATCGCGCCCGATCACTCGGAAATGTTTGCGATTTATTGTAACTTCGTCATTTTTTCTTCGTAGGGCTCCTGAGATTCAGTCAAAGGAGCCAGAAAAGCCCAAGTTTCATTTCAATTGCGTCAAATGATTGTGGTTTACACCGGCTCGGCAGCCACAAACCGCAAGACGCACTTTAATGTGCATTCCTACTTTATCAGGCCCCCAATGCTGGACAGCCCGAAGGCAGAGTTTTCTGTCACCCTGAGCGAAGCCGGAAAGCTCTGCCTCCGGGCCGTCCAAGTTTCGGGGGATCAGATCACAATTCAAATGCTGATGCCACGGCGCGTCGGTTCACCTCGCAGACTGCGGCTTCGTCCAGCCCAAACTTTGGCCCCCAACCGCCGTTCGCGCGCCAGGTCGGCGTGCCCAACACAAAGCCTCGTCCCACCGCCTGCGCAAAATCAAGATAGGACAATACGTACCGGCGCACCATCTCGCGCCCTTCTGGACTGTCCAGAAGCACGAGAGAGGCAAACATCGGCAGGTCTGCCCCTTCATGAAAAATCAGATCTGTCTCCAAGCCACCGTCACTCAGGAACGGTTCCGGCGACGAAAGCAGACGGTCCAGCATTCACATGGTTTCCTTCCAAATGGAACTACAACACCTTTCCCTTAGTTCCGTGTCGCCGTGCGGTTTCAGCGCCTGCGGCGAAACCGCCAGCGACTTTGTTCCAACTTGCGGCATGCTCATCGCAGCAGTCGCGCACCACCCACATGCTAGTGCATCAGGCCGAGTCAGGGCGCGATGTTTTGGTTGCACCTAAACAGGTTGCCAGGATCAAACTGACGTTTAATCTGTACTAACCGATCATAATTAACCCCGTAATTGGCCCGAACACGCGCTTCGTCGTCGTCGTCCATAAAGTTCACGTAGCCACCCACCTCGGAATGCGGGGCAACGGCATCTGAATAGTCGCGCACCCATTGGGTGCTGACCGCATCATGCGCCGGGTCTTCCGACGCGGCGAGGATGACCATCGAGAAGTTGGCGTCGCGGTGTCCAAAGGCCGTGGCGTCCGGCGCAACGCGATGGCACGAACCATTGATCGGGTAAAGATGCATGGTCGAACTCACGCTGGGAGCGTGCGGTCCGTGCTGGACATGGGCGGCGATAGCGTCGTCGGTCAACTCCTTGACGAAATTTCCTTTCCAGTACTGCCGGATGCCGGGTGGGAAGAGGCCATCAAATGCAGCATTGATTGCGGGATAAGGAACCGGCCCCACCATCTCTGCCTTCACTTCCGCCACATCATGAAATGCTTTGAACTGTCGCTCGCCTTGTCCGATGTCCCCAGACCAACACGCAACCATTGCCATAAACATGTCGCCATGCCTGTTTTCTGGAATGAACGGCAACGGCGGCGCGATCTGAAATGCTGGAAATACCCCCATCTCTTCGGGCGCATCAGCGATATAGTCGCGGAAAAAGCGCAGCACATTCGAGGCTTCGCTGACCTCGTAAAACATCGGGCCCCAGTAAACCTGTTGGACCGGCTGAAGTTTGTATTCCAGCGACGTGCAGATACCGAAGTTGCCTCCACCGCCCCGAATGGCCCAGAACAGATCAGGGTTTTCGGTCTCGCTGGCCACGAGCATCTTACCATCGGCGGTAACAACATCGGCCGACACCAGATTGTCCAGAGATAGCCCGTGCCCCCGCGTCAAATAGCCGATACCTCCACCCAGCGTCAGCCCGCCAATCCCTGTTGTCGAGATGATCCCTCCGGTCGTGGCCAACCCGAACGCGCCTGTGGCCGCATTAAAGTCTCCCCAAGTTGTACCACCCTCAGCTCTCGCCGTTTTGCCCTTTGGATCAACCCGGACGCTGCGCATCCTCGAAAGGTCAAGAACGACCCCGCCATCATTCGTGCCAAACCCAGGCCCGCTATGCCCGCCGCCCCTGACCGACAGCAGGTGACCATTGTCCCGTGCAAAATTGACAACGGTCATTACGTCACCAGCGTTTGCTGCCCTGACCACCACGGTGGGCCGCTTGTCGATCATCCCATTGTGAACAGCGCGGGCGACCTCGTATTCAGTGTCATCTGCTGTGATCACTTCTCCGCGCACGTGTTCACGGAGTTCACTTGATGTCTTGGCACTCATCTAATCCTCCTGAATGGCTGAAGAACGACCTCCGGTGGGATGGCCGTCTATTTGGGATGTCAGCTTGTCGGGTATGGGCACAGACACGGCGCGACCAAGGCGGGATACAACAGAATCGCTCACGAGACTGCTTCCACGGCCTTAGTGTATCACGCCACCGTGAGGATCGAAGAATGGATAATTTAACTGCCTGGTAGAAGCGCCTTGCCTGTCCGTTATCGGCGGCATCAAACGGTCCTCCCCAGTTTTCCATACAAGGATCGTCGCGCAGAGAGTGCTACGGTAGCATTCTTCCTCAAACTGGATCGGGTGCAGGCGGCACCGCCAGAAAACTATCTCATGCCTGCACAGCCACCCGAAGTCAGACCCCGGTTTGCGGGTGCGGTTCCTGCGCCAAGTTGTTCATTCGCCACCCGCCGATGCCATTTTACGCAGCTATCCGCTGAAATCCGGGCCAATCTTGGCAGTCGGCGCCTTGGATCAACATGTCGGCTTCGAATTTTTTCAGGCATCGACGTGCTGCACGTTGCCCGCGCGCCAGTGATTTTCTGCCATCGGAGAGGAAGGTTTCCAGCTCGTGCCGATTGGGGGCAACCAGCCGTTCAACAGTGTACTGGCCAAGAAGCAAGGATTCTGCAGGTGCTCCATCTGCACACAAAATTTCATGGCCCTCAAAAAGCAGATGCACGTAAGTTACCTCCTCCTGCTCACGACGCTCTACAGCCTGTAGCGGCAGCAGATGGTGTGCCTGAATCAAGACCTCGGGACAGAAGAAGAGGAACTCGACACGGGGACCAGCCAAAAGGACACGGTGGTGCGGAGACAGAAGAAGGTCCGATCGATTTCCAACAAGACCAGATTTCAGGCAAACAGGCGCAAAATCGCCATGCCCTGATACGGTTCGCTCTTTTCTCCACAGTATGGGTTGCGGTCCATGATCGAGAGTTTCGACCAAGTCACCCGCAACAAGCGACCGAACGTCCTGCCAACCATCCGGGGTCAGAATTGGCGTGCCGGCCACAAAACAAGGAGGCGGCGGTGGGTCTTGCAGGAGCGCATCAAATGTAAGTGTTTCGTTCCTCGGTGGACTTGCCCCCGGGCCAAACTGAATGGAGTCGCCTGAAAACCCATCAAGATTTATAACAAAGCGCTGGTTCGTGAAGATCTGGTGTGAACCGCTTGAAGCGCGCCCCTGAAACTGATCATGCTGCGGATTAAGGTTCTGCGCGATTGGTGTGTTACTTGGCCATTCATAAAAATCCACCATTTGCCCATTCTGAAAGGCAGTTTGTCCAGAGTTGACCTGCCGGACGACGACCCGGATAACATCGTTCGCCCCGCCGAGCGTCTGCATGCCCCCGAGTGCGACTTGCACGCCATTTGAATTGCCCGACGATGAAAGGGTCGCATAGGTGGCAATCTGGTTTCCGTAAAGGAATAGCTCAATCATGCAGTCAATGCCTTTGTTTCCATCGGCATCCTATGCGAGAATCGTCGCCAAGCAAAACCTTCGTGACGGTCTGCGTTGTCGTGCTGATGCCGACAGTCATGCACGCAATCACCGTGACGCCAATCATGAGGCATATGGACAGGCGCATTCAGTGATGGGACGTGACGACGGAACAAGGGGATTCATCCCATGATTACGCGATGGCAGTGGCTTCTGCGACAGTTTCTGCAAAAGCTTTGGGTTGTGGCGCTTCTCTATACGTGCCTCGGGATCGGAACTGCCCTGCTTGCACCAGCCATTGGCCCCTTTCTGCCGGAAGGGCTTGGGCGCAAACTAGGCTCTGATGCGGTCGAGAAAGTCCTGACTGTTTTGGCTACATCCATGCTGTCGGTGGTAACCTTTTCGCTTGGCATCATGGTCTCGGCGTTTGCCGCTGCCGCGGGGTCAGTGACGCCACGCACAACCTCTTTGCTCAAGACCGACAAAACCACGCAAAGGGTCCTTTCAACGTTTCTGGGGTCGTTCCTATTCAGCCTTATCGGGATCATTGCACTCAGTGCAGGTATCTACTCAGACAATGATAGATTTGTTCTTTTCGTCGTCACCATTCTGGTCGTCGCCGTCATTGTGTTCGCCCTTCTTCGTTGGATTGCCCATCTGACGGTCTTTGGCTTGATGAACGACTCGCTTTCAAAGGTCGAGACAGCCGCAAATAACGCGTTGCAAGATCGGCTGGCCTCCCCATTCCTTGGCGGGCATCCGCTACACGAACCTATCCCCAGTGACGCCGAACCCGTGTCACACCCAGACATTGGATATCTTTGTCACATCGACATGGCCGAACTGCAAAGGATTGCCGAGGAACACGGTCTTCTTGTGTACTTGAACGTGCTCCCTGGCAGCTTCGTGCATTCTGCTATGGCGGTTCTCTACATCCAACGTGATGGCACTACCAAGGACGCTGGCTTTGAAAAACTTCAACTTTGCGATGCGCTTTCGGTTTCGATAACGCGCGACTTTGGTCAGGATCCGCGTTTTGGCCTTGCCGTACTCACCGAAATTGCCGAGCGCGCACTTTCACCTGCTGTGAACGACCCCGGAACTGCCATTGATATCCTCGGCAGGGTCGTTCGCCTCCTGGCGCCTTGGGGTCAAAAAGTGGAACCATTACTGAAATTTCCGCGAATATGGGTTCCTCCGCTGGAAGTCGAAGATGCTTTCGAAGACATCTTTCCTCCGATTGCGCGAGGCGGTGCCGGCATCTTCGCGGTACAGATAAGACTTCAAAAGTCGCTTCTTGCGCTAAGTGAAATCTGTCCTGAGTGTTTCGTCCATCCCGCACTGATCAACTCGCAGCAGGCGATGGAGCGTTGCCGCGACAAGATGCTACCGTCTGAACTAAGACGCCTAGAAACGGTCGCCAAAGAGATCGCGGCCCTGTCAACAAGCAACTCACTTTCATTGCAAACATGACCGCAGCCAATGCAGCCAAACGCCAGATACTCAGCCATCGCCAAGACCTTTGGAGCAATCCATTCACGTTCCCCACTCCCCATTGCCCCCCGCGCCGTGTTCGTATCCCTCGTGACGTAAACTCCGCCGCCACCATCCGCTGCGCCGTCTAGACCCGAAACCCACTGTCGCGGGGGCATATCCACAAGATTCTTTCCGACGCCGTGCACTTTGACCTGATCCGGCATAAGGACCGCACTTAGCCCGGCCAGCATCCCGCAATTGTTCGCCATGATCTTTGGAACCGGGTTCAGGCTGTGCGGCAAGCCGCCTCTGGCCGCCCCCGCGGAAGATCCGGCCACACCAGCGGTCTTGCCGATCCTTCGCCCCCCGCGGCAAACTGCGCGACGAGGCATGTGCCCAGCGCAAGGGGGAGTCTCTGTCAGCAAAGAAAGCGGCTAAACCGCCACTAATCCGACAGGAAAAAAACGCTTTTTACAATAAAACATAGACTTGGAAGGGTGGCGGAGGGAACGGGACTGACGTCGAACCTTCTCTGGCGGCGATTGACAGTACTCGGCTGGCGACACAGAGCTGCCGATCTCTCAAAAAACAAACACACACCAGAAAGAACATCCTCAATCTAATCAGGTGGTACGCCGCCGGACTCAAAAAGAGATGATCTTTCGCTATATGACGGCGTCCACAAGTTAATGAGCCCGCACATCTGCCTTGGGCCTTATCACCAGAAGGGATGCGCCCAGTGACGGGCGCATCTCCGTGTCATCTGATCAAGCCGCCGCCTTCAACAAGTTGCGATAGACTGCCGTTTCGAACTCCACATAGCCGCCGACCGACGCCGGATCGGCAAAGGGCAGGATCTGCGTGGCCCAGAAGCCGCCGATGCCATTCCGCCGGTCGATCCAGTAATACAGGTTCGCCAGACCTGCCCAAGCCAGCGCCCCCGCAGGACGTCCGGTCGGTGCGTCCTCGTCATTGACCATGAAGGTCAAAGCCCAGGATTTCGGAATACCGGGGAAGAACTCGGCATAGTTGGACAGGCTGGGAATGACGCCGGGCAGGCCTTTGATCTTCAATTCGCCCAGACCGTTCTGTTCGGCCATCGCCACCGTTTCAGGCTTCAGCACGCGGCCATTCGGACCATCGCCGTCGTTCAGCCACATGCGGATGAACTTCGCGTAATCCAGCGCCGTCGAGTAAAGCCCATGGCCACCCATGTCGAGTTCGGGGGGTTGCGGCAGTGTCCAGCCGACCAGCGGGGCCAGGACGCCCGCCGCATCGCGCTGGTGCATCGCTGCCATGCGTGCGCGCATGTCCGACCGCATGGTAAAGGCACTGTCGGACATGCCCAGACGGTCGAAAACTCGCGACTGCATCGCCTCGCCCAGTCGCTGGCCGAGGATGCCCTCCACCACCTGCCCAGCCCAGTCGATGTTGGAGCCATACTCCCAATCGTCTCCCGGATCGAAAAGGATCGGCGTGGTGATCGCGGCGCGCGACGCGGTGACCACCGAAGGTTGCCCATGATCGGTGGCAAGCCGGTTGTAGGTTTCATTGAAGAAGTCATAGGCAAATCCTGCTGTATGCAGTAGGAGCATCCGCGTGGTGATCTCACGCTTCGGCGCGCGCAGGATGGGGTGGCCCGATGCGTCAAAGCCCGTGATGACCTTGCAGTTGCCAATCTCGGGCGCATAGATCCGGGCTGGGGCGTCCAGATCAAGTTTGCCCTCTTCAACCAGTTGCAGGCAGACAGTGCCGGTGATTGCCTTGGTGGTCGAGAAGATGGCGCAGACCGAATCCAGCGTCATATCGTCCGATCCGCCCAACTGACGTTTCCCTGCGACCCCTTCATAGATGTTTCCCGTCCGGTCTGTGGCGACGGCCGCAACGCCCGGCACGCCGGGTTCGCCGCTGACCGCACGTGCAAGCACGGCATCGGCCGCTGATTTCAGCGATGTGTTCATGTTGGTTCCTCCCATGGCGGGCCGCCTTGTCCCGCGCAGCCTTCGCGCATCGCAAGACAAACCCGAACGCGTTTCAGAAATCGCCCGGCCTCCTCACGCAGGGCAAACAGAAGGTTAGCGAACCCATCGGGGAACTTCTGTCTGCGGTCGGCCAAGTCTGTCTGCCATCGGCAGATATTCAGCGGCGCAGGCTGTCTGACGGCAGTTCACCGAACCGCGCCTTGTAGGCCTTGGCGAACTCGCCGAGCGATATGTAACCCCAGCGATAGGCAATCTGGGATACGGTTTGCGCCGCGCCGGACTGCAACAGGTCGCGGCGCACGCCTTGCAGTCGCTGTTCCCGCAGATAGTCGGAAGGCGTGTAGTTGCGGAACTTTCGAAAAGCGGCAGTCAGGCTGCGGATCGAGGTTCCGGCTGCGGCAGCCACGTCACTCATCAAAGGCAAGTGCGGTGCATTGTCGGTCATGTACTGCTCGGCCAGCCTGACCGTTCGGGGCGCCAGCGAATTCACCGGATTGTCGAGGCCCTGCCCTGCCCGCGCCGCCCATTCGTTCAACAAATGGATGCAGATTGTCTGTTCCAGATGGCGACCGGCACGGTCATGTGCCAGCCTGTCTGGCGCTTCCGTGAGGCAAGCCACGACATAATGCATCAAAGCCAGCCAGCTGGAATTCTCTCCGCCGATCCGGCACTTGTGCTGCCACAGGGCATCTCCCGGAACAAAACCGAACCAGTCCTTGCAGACCTGCTCAAGCACCGCGTGAGGAATGGTCAGGTTAAGCTGAAGATGTTCGGGATCGAAGTCGACGTTGTAATCCGTGCGGCTGCAATCGACGACAAACGATCCGCCCACCCCGGTTTCAACGGCATTCTCTTGGTCTACCCAATGGCGCGCCGTCCCGCCGATCGTTGTCAGGACCACGGCGTTCCCTGCATCTTGGGACCAGTCCTTGATGTTGACAGGGATGCCATAGGCAAAGCGCGTGACCGTGATGCGTCCGATCTTGGCGGAATGCATAGTGGAAATTGGCCGGTCAAAACTACCGGTCGGAGAAACCTTGTAAGGCATGTAGACCTTGGTCGACCAGTCCTTGATTTCATCCCAGTCGTCAGACATCACCTTGTGATCCTGTCGGATCGGGTTGCCCTTCGCGTCAAGAAGCAGTGCGTTTCTTAGCACGACCAGTCCGGGGAAGAACGGACAAGCCGAAGTGTTGCCGGTTCATGCTTGCGACCGCAGCTCATTCGGATACCTCCCTCACTCTCAAGACATCAGCTTACGATAGGAACCTCGCGGTATGCGCGCAATGTTTTCCGCTGGCGACGGGTTGAAATGCTTCGGTCAGCCAATGGCGGCACGATCGAGGATGCGCGTCGGTCCGTGCTTGATGCCTTGGGCGGCATTTCGATCGGGCGCGGGGCAGTGAGCTACTCCCCAATCCTTGGACAGATTTCCGGCTTTCTTAAGCTACTGCCTGCACCTGCTGATCGGTTTGGGTTGCGTTGAAGTAGCCCACGGCGGGCGGCTGACCGCCATGGGCGGCGTGGGGCCGCTGGTGGTTGTAGAAGGTGATCCAGGCCCCGATGCCAGCCTTGGCCTGAGAGCCTGTCTCCCAAGCGTGCAGATATACGCATTCATACTTCAGGGACCGCCAGAGGCGCTCAATGAAGATGTTGTCGAGGCAGCGTCCCTTGCCGTCCATCAAGATCCGGGTGCCGACCCGTTTCAGCCGGTCGGTCCAGGCGAAGGACGTGAACTGGCTGCCTTGATCGGTGTTCATGATCTCGGGCGGTCCGAACCTGTGGACTGCCTCGTTCAGCGCCTCGACGCAGAAGTCGGCCTCCAGCGTGTTCGAGATGCGCCAGGCCAGAACCTTCCGAGTGTGCCAGTCCATGATGGCAACCAGATAGAGGAAGCCGCGGCGCATGGGCAGATAGGTGATGTCGGCGCACCAGACCTGGTTGGGCCGCTCCACCCGCAGCCCGCCGAGCAGATAGGGGTAGGTCTTGTGCCCCTTCGCGGGCTTGCTGGTGTCGGGCTTTTGGTGGATCGGCATCAGGCGCATAAGCCGCATCAGTCGCCGGATGCGTTTCTTGTTCACGCCATGACCTTCGTTCTGCAGATGCCAGGTCATCTGCAGAACGCCATAGAACGGGGTGTCCAGGAACTGCTTGTCGATCAACAGCATGAGGTCGAGGTTCATCGTCGTCTCGCCCTGCGGCGCGTAGTAGAACGACGATCGCGCGATCGACAGCAGGCGGCACTGCGCGCCGACCGACAGTTTGGGAGGGTTGCGTTCGATCATGCCCCGCCTCACTTGCCGATCCAGGGCTTGAGCTTTCGTGACAAAAAATCGTTGGCGACGGCCAGTTCTCCGATCTTGGCGTGCAGGTCGCGGACCGTTTCTTCGGCAACCTCGGTCGCCACCGCAGCCTTGCCACCGCGTTCAAAGATGCCTGCGGCACCCTCTAGCAGCGACCGCTTCCATTGATGGATCATCGTCGGATGGACGCCATATTCGGCAGCCCGTTCCGACACAGTGCGCTCCCCCTTCACGGCCTCCAGCGCCACCCGCGCCTTGAACGCCGCGTCGTGGTTCCTGCGTTTCGACATTTCCTGATCTCCTCGTGCTTGGAGATCAGCAGACTTCAGAGCGGAGCTTCCGTCACTGTCTGAATTTCGGGGGGTAGCTCACAGACGGCCACCGGTGGAGTGACATCTGCATCAAAGATGGGGTTACGTGGCCAAAGAAGGTGATTGCGCTCTGCCGGTGCCCACAATCCATCATCCAGCTAGCCATGATCCTGTGGCAAGCACCGGGGGTAGTCCCGATCGGTTCTAGTGTTGATGTCAGGTGACCAGTCCAGAGGGGTGATGTGATCTACCCACGCCCCCCACCACCTCTATTCACCTACATATGTTCCGCAGTATTGAAGAACATGTGTGTGTTTCCGTCTCGTACGCATATCGGTCGGCGAAGTTGGCCTTCACCCACAGCGACCATGACGTTGGCGATGCTGGTTCTGGCGACGCTGGGAAGCCGGTGGAGGCGAAGAGATCGCTTCTGGCCCCACAAGCCCCAGCCCAATGGTGCGTTGCGTTCCACCGGGCCTTGCCGAGGCTCTAAACGCCCATCCCCACCTTCCAGCGTAGGTCACTTCATACTGAGATAGGGCCAGACCACGAAATCTTCTTGCAGACCGCGATGCAACGGCGGTCACTTGCCCACTGGTGAAGTGCACGGAACCGATTTCTGTTGTCGATTTAGGCATGTCCAGAGCGCATCAGGTCACCGCAGCCATGAGGCTATCGGGGACCCAATTGGGGAACTTTTGCGTCGTCTCGAGAAAATGGCAATGAAATCAATTAGATTTGGCGGAGGACGCGGGACTGACGTCGAACCTTCTCCACCCATTAACTCTTTGATTTTAAATGACGCACGCTTTCAAGATGCGCCTCCTCCGTGCCCCCACAGCGAGCAAAAGGCCAAACCTGCTCCACCAATATCGTACAGTTTCGTGGCTGACCCCGATCTCCTCTCGTGCAGCAGATCCTCGACGTTCCGCAGCGACAGCGGAAAGCGAATGTATAGCATCACCGCTAGGCGGATGATTGTCTGGCTGGTCTTGAAGTAGTGGAAGGGGAGCGCTGGGTCATCAAAGGAGGGTAGCCAAGCGCCTTGGTACTCTTATGCCAGTTTCCTCTGACACTGCCCGCTAGCTCAAGGCGGAAACGCAAGAGAAAGAGTCTCGACAGACAGTTCGTCTTGAAACCACTCCTTTGAAGGACGTGCTACCATTGGCGGCGGCAAAGGTTGATTGCCCACGAAGGAAATCCGAACCAAGTCGGGCGGCAAAGTTTGATCGATCCACTCGTCATGCCAAGCGGGAGTGCTTCCAAAGGGCAATGCACCCCAGTACTCAAAACGGAGCGATGCAGTTTGGGGCGATAGGTTCGCCTCAAGTGTCCTTTGCGAAGTTTGATCTGATGACAAACCGACTGCCAGTGCCTCGGAGGTCGGTCCAATTGAGATCTCTGTCGCGACCCCAGGCCAGAACTGTCCGCCAGGTGGGACACTGAGAACTCGCAGTTCTGTGGATGTTCCCCAAAAAATTGGTCTCTCATCGTTCGGTGCCGCAGCTGGAAGGGCATGCTCGATCCAGACCCGAAGATTTCGCCGCCCTAGGGCACTCTCGACCTCTGCCGAGGATGTCTCACTTCTGTCCAGCAGCTTCAGGTATGTGCTGAATGCAGCAGAGAGCAGAGTTGCAGCCATAGCCATGATGGCAAGTGCGATCAGCGTTTCCAGAAGCGTCACGCCAGACTTTCGGTTCCGTTTGCTCATTCGCGCAGCCTTGCGAACTTGGCGGTGATTGTCGCTCGACTGGCGGGGCTATCTCGATGCGACGCCACAACGGTGATCTCGACTATCTCAATCGGAATGTCCTGGCTGTTGGGTTCTGCTTCAACAGGCACTTCTTCCAGCGACCACTCCCAACCCGATGGATCTACTCCTTCGGTGGGCATCTGCGGAAACGTAACCCTGTATTCTTCAAGCACCGAGAAAGCGAATTCATGGGCCAGATACTCATCGAGGCGCACGGTCTGTCGGACAGCAGTGGTTGGAAGCGCAGTTAGGATGAGCGTCGTCGCGAGCATCGCGATAGCAAATGCTATCAGGGCATCCAGTAGGACAAACCCTTTGGTCGTTTTCCGATAACGCATGCAGCAACCAATCGAAGCAAGTGGACTTGGACTTATCGGACGCAAGGTTCCCGATGGTCTTCGGCTTTGCAATTCAATCATTCAATTCGAGGTGGCGGTAGCCTGCCCAATAGTTGCAAATGCCACGCGCCGTTTGTTAGGGCGCGCCTGAGGTGCTCCGAGGTCGAATTCGTACAGCGACACGAGTAATCTGTTCGTTCTCTCGTGGACCCGGGAGGATGCCCGCTTCCTTGAGTGGCTCTGGAAGGGAACGGAGTCGAAGCATACCCGTGCTGCCATTCTGGGTGATCAATCCTTCTAACTGGCTGGCATCAAGTCCGAACTGTGCAGCTGACATTGGCAGGACCGGGAAGCGTGTGGCTGGAGGCAAGTCAGAACGCACCTTTTCGCGAGCCAAAATGATCTCAGCCGCGTCAAGTGGAAGAAGGTCTAACTGTTCTTTGGGTGCGAGGTACAAGTCGACTAGGCCCTCTACGTCCTGCAACCGTACCTCCCACTCCCGCTCATCGTGCGAGACCACTATTGCGGAGCCGTCGAATGAGAGATCGACATCAGCACGACCGGTCATGGACTTCAGTAGTGGAACGCGTAGCCCATCGAGGATAGAGTCGCGGGCGGCCACCACTTCCAGGTCTTTGCTCAGGCGAGCAAGGATGCGACCGTCACTTGTTGTCTGAGCCTGGAGGGTTAGCGTTAGAGCAGTAAGGAGAACCAATGCAACAAGCATGGCGATGGTTGCAACCCCACTCGTCCCACTTCTTGCCCCAACATCATTTCGACTGTTGACGCGGAATGCATCCCCTTCTGGTACTGGTCTCAGATCGTTGATCAAGCGGCCCCCAGAAGGACTATCCGTACTTAGGCATTAAGAATTTAGAATACTGCAACTGCAACGGTAGTGCCATAGGACACTGGCTTCAGGCGACCAATGCGGCCAGTTACTCTCCCGCAAAGAGCCAGCGCTCCCCTAGGCATTGTCAGAAGAAACAGTCTTGCGGAAGGACAAAGACCTGCCGCCATAGCGCACGGCCCAGGTCATCTCGCGCCGCTTTTTCGGCCTCCACTTTGCCCATTCTTTCCAGGGATACGGTCGGAGCCGCCTATGATCGCTGTATCGTGTCGTCCCCCGGTCGCGTCTACTGGAACGGTTGAGTGAACCTAGTCAAGATCGATTGGGCCAGCCAGAACTGTACGCCCCCGTTGCTTGATGCTGATAGGGGCGGTTCGGACCTGATTGCCGATGCGTCGATGAAAAGGGCGATCTTTCGCAAGAAATCCTGGGCGAAATCTCTGACCGCGTTGAGGACCTTTGAAGAACGAGCGGATCGGACATTAATGGACGACGGTTTGGAAGAGTTGGCCGATGCCGCGCTTAAATGGGCGGTGCGAGAGGCCGATGGAGTGACACAGCTGCGTGCTGTCTGACCGGGTGGGCGAAGAACGTAAGCTCTCTCTGACCTGACTAACAAACGATAGTCACCGCGCCGCGAATATTGGACGCGGTGAACAATCTTTGTGCGCAGCTAGAGGCGCCGAGGTCTCTTGGCAACGTAAGTTCCTCTGACACTCCCAAGCGATGTCATCTGGCCTGCGAACCGTGCCTACTGCACCAGATCGGGGTGTGGTCACTCTGAATTTTCTATGTGCAAGTTGGCCCTTCGGTCTGCTTTGCCCACAGGTTTTGCTCGCGGAATTGTGGTTCTTGGTTGATTTTTGATTTTTTGGTGTGCGAGGCTGAGGGGGTATTTCGATTTCGGCTGGGGGTTTTTGATGCCTTCTTTTCCTATGATCATTGGTTTGTTCTTTGCTATGTTGTTTCCTTCTTGGGTCTCTGCGCAGCAAACCGATGACTACCGCTTTGTTGAAATCTGGCAATCAGGCGCACCGACTTGGAGCTCACCATCTTACGGGCAAACACCAGAGCAAGCCTGCCGTGGGGCCTACAACATTGGGACCGAATGCGGATACTACAAGGGCATCCACTTTGAGAATACAGCCCCAGCTCCGAGCTACCTCTCGCCGAGCACACACCTCAACTGTGTTTCGCAGCTAAAGAGGTCGTGTCCCGGCATCGGGATTCCTACCCCCAAGACTTGGCTTGTTCGGCTTGTTTGTATGAAGGAGCACAAGGTCACAGGGGTTCGTACCGTACATGCGGTCGGCAACTGCCCAACTGCCCCAAAGCGCTGTGGAGCAGGCCTTGGACAGAACCCTCTAGTTAACAACCCGTGCGAACTGCCTTCCCTCACGAAGGTGGTTCGCGACATTGATTGGGCTTCCCCGACAGAGCCTCGTTTCGTCATTGATCGGCATTACCGCTCTGACAACACGCTCGTACGTAGTTTCGATAGCAATGCCTCGTCGGTGCGGGACTCACTGGGGGGTGTCTGGCAGTTCGGATTCCAAACGTGGCTGATGCAGTATGCAAAGAATTCCAGCAGTCCCAGCGATACCCGAAATTTCTGGCGGTTTCAGGCAGCGTCCGGCATGTCGTCACTATATTCTGACGTGAATATTGCGGAATCGCTGGGTTTCGATGGGGGATTGCGCTTCACACAGCGCACGACAACAAGAGCGTTTTTCACCGACGGCCAAGGCGTCGTCTACGAGTTCGCCCGCCAAAACACGACAGCAACAGACGGTCATCCCCTGCTAAGCAAAACTTGGCCGGATGGCTACAAAATAACGCTGACGCGTATCGGTTCACCCGCGGTACAGATCTCCCGCATGGCTGACAATCGAGGTAATGTTGCGGATTTCGTCTACGACAGCAATGTCGTACCGGGAGCCAATCGACCGCTGGTTAAAGAAATTCTCCTGTCACGAATGGTCGACGCTAGCCCTGTGGGCTTTGGCAAGCTTGTCTACACCTATGAAGTGCCGAACTATACATCTGCACTCGGTGTCACTTCCGATCCCCGCCGACCCGTAGTTACAGCGGTCGACTATGTCGATCTCGCTACGTCGCAGACCATTCCGCGCAGGATTTACACTTACGCAACTTCAACTCCGCAGGGTACGACCGCTTATCCACCTTTGCTGACAGGTTTGTCTGATGGAGATCTAGATGTCAGCGGCGATCCCATCAACTTCGCCGAGTACACCTATCAGACTCTCACCCCGACAGACCAAAGCGCACTGGAAAAGATCGGACTTCAGAGCAGTCGTCATGCTGGAGATGCAGCCGCCACGACATATGCCGTTACCGAGGTCGGCGATGTTGAGGTCACTAACGCTCTCGGCCTTGTTGAGACCTATGATTTCGAGTCCGCAGAGCAAGGGGGTGATGTTGCTCTGAGACTGCAGAGCCAAACCACGGCCGGCGCTGCAGGTGTGCTTTCCGCAGGGACGCAGAGCATCTACGACCCATCAGGTCCAGTGAGTTCGGTGGTGGAACGCAACGGGAGTCGAACGGCCTATACGCGGGATGCGCGAGGGCTTGTTATCACACAGACTGAAGATGCAGATGGTCTCAATCCTCGCGTGACGTCCTACACTTGGCACCCAACCCTTCGCCTTCCTCTGACGCGGGTCACGCCTGGCCTTACGGAGAGTTTCAGCTACGATACTGCAGGCCTGCTGCTCAGCTATTCGCAGACAGATACAAAATCCGGAAGCCCAACCGTTGGCCAAGTTCGCACCTGGACCTACGGCTATACAACACTGTCCGGTGGCTTGAAGGTTCTCACATCCTTAGATGGCCCCGGTTTGACCGGTGAAGGCGTGAACGACCTCACGACTTACACATATACCAGCACGGGTGATCTGGTCAGCGTGACGGATCCAAACGGACTGGTCACCACAGTACTCAGCCGCTCAGCTCTAGGCCAGCCGACGCTTGTCGAACAGCCTGACAAAGCGCTCTGGTCCTTCAGCTATGACAGGGATGGGCGTGTCACCTCGGCAGGTTTTTCTGGGCCCGGCCTGCCCGCAGAAGTGTCGACCTTCTCTTACAATACCGCAGGTCAGATCACGTCATATACAAACACCCGCGGAAAGATCTGGACCTATAGCTACAATGAGGCGCGCCGTCTGGTCTCTTCCACGTCGCCCGCCGGGGATGTTGTGGCCTACAGCTACGACGCGGCTGGCAACGTCACCAGAGAAGAGCTTCTCAACAGCAATGGCTCGGTCAGGTTCTGGGAGGCCAACGAGTTTGACGGCTTGAGCCGCATTCTCAAGACCATCGGTGCCATGGGTCAAGAATGGAACTATGCCCATGACCGTGAAGACAATCTTGCCTCCGTCATTGACCCTCTGAACCACAGCTCCAGCCATGGATATGATGCGCTGAATCGCCTGATCTCGACGGTCGACCGGAGCAATCATACCACCAACATGGAATATGACAGTCAGGATCGTCTGACCGAATATAGCGATCCGCGCTCCATCGAGACGGACTTTGCCCATAACGGCTTTGGAGATGTCGTGTCCGAGGTTTCGGCCGACAGAGGAACCATCACGTACACTCATGATCGGCGCGGGCTAGTGACGTCGAGGACGGATGGGCGTGGCACCACGGTGACCTATGCCTACGACAACGGGGGTCGGCTGACCGTGATCGACTACCCGACTGGCAGCATTGGAGATGTCAGTTTCACCTACGACATCGCGTTTCTAGGTGTGCCAGCAAATTCGAATAGGGGCCACACAGCCCGGATTGATGACGGCACGATCCGCATGGACTTCGGCCATGAGGTGACGGAAGACGGCCCCCGCGTGACGATGACCGCCTTCTATCCGGCGAACCGCAGCTACACGGTGATCGAAGAGACGGACTTCGAAGGCAACGCCACCCGAACAGTTTACCCGTCCGGAAGGGAAGTGCTGACCCAGTATGATGACGCAAACCGCCCGCTTGCGATCCGGTTGAAAGACGGAACCTCGCAGATCGACGTGCTGACGGAAATGACCTATGCCCCAAACGGTCCTTTGACGTCCGCGCGCTATGGCGACCAATTCGCCCAGAGCCAGACCCAAACCCGGACCTATGACCTGAGCTATCGCTTGTCCCGCATCGAGGACATCATTGGCAACACGAAGCTGCGCGATCTCACACTGGACTATGAAGGTCGAGACAACCTGATCGCGATTAGTGATACTTTGGAGTATTCACGATCCGAAACGTTTAGCTACACCCCGCGAGAAAGCCTCAGCGGTGCGTCTGGTCCCTATGGAAGCTATGCCTACACCTACGATGGGGTTGGCAACCGTCTGACTGAAGCGCTTGGATCATCGACCGATCTCTACTCGTACGCTTCGACCTCCAACCGCTTGACTTCGATTTCACTGGCGAGTGGCGTTGTGCGAGGCTTCACATACGATGACTCGGGCAACATCATTGCCGAAGCACGGACCGGTGGGGGCACCTACAGCTACGGCTACAACGCTGCGGGACGGATGGAGACCTTCTCCATCAACGGGTTTCAGCAGGCCAGTTATCGCTATGATGCCATGGGACGGCAGGCGATCCGGACACTCACCTCGCCCACGCCCGTAACAATCCACTCAGTCTTCGACAGCGACGGCCGCCGCATCGCGGAATACAACCAAGCCTCGGGAACCCTGATCCGCGAGTATGTCTGGAACGGCTGGGATCCGATTGCCGTCATCGAGGGTGGTCAGGTCTTCTTCGTCCGCGCCGACCACATCGGCCGGCCGGTCTTTGCCACCAACACGAGCGGGACGCAGGTCTGGTCCGCCACCTACACCCCCTTCGGCGGCGTCCACACCTCCACCGGAGCCCTCCCCGCGAACCGGTTCCCCGGTCAGTGGTTTCAGACCGAGTCCGGCCTGCATCAGAACTGGATGCGGGATTATGACCCGACGACGGGGAGATACCTCCAGGCCGATCCGCTGGGGCTGATTGATGGCGCCTCGGTCTACGGTTACGCCGGTCAGAGTCCGATGATGAACATGGACCCGACGGGGCAATGTATCGGCCCGTGGGCTATCGTCTGTGCAGGAGCAGCCTGGGGAGCGGTTTCGGTTTACATCGGCTGGCTGCTGGACCCGGATTGCTATACATGGCAGGAAGGCCTGCGCGATTTCACCGTTGGCTTTGCATTCGGTGGCTTCGGTCAAGCATGGAACGCGGCAAATAAGGCAGGAGCCTACGGGAGCGGGGCTTATGGAGCATGGGGCGCGGCCAGGACTGGCGCTGCCAGCAAGGCAGCAAAAGGGGCGCCCAAGCCATCGCCGAAATTCACGCCGCCAACCAATCCACCACAGTATCCGCCTACTACCCTTCCGCCAGGACATCAGATCCGACCCATGCCTCCAACACAACAGTATCCGAATGGTTATTGGGTGCAAACTAACAAAGCCGGACAGCCGGTGAATCCAGCTACCGGCAAGCCACCTTCAAACGTCACAAGAGCAGAATCGAGGGCTCAAACGCATGTTCCTTTTCCGTGATCTAAAGGGGAGTGATGATGTACGGGCTTCCAGCTGAACTTGACCTGAATTTTCTCGTGGGGCCAATTCTGCTCCAGGTTTGTATTGGCGAGAATGAGGTAATTCTCAACTTTGATGGGGAAATCTCAATCACGATTGAGTCATCATTCCTCGTGCGCGACCCAAACGGACTTGAGATTGTGTTTGAAGATTCACAGTCTGCGGCAGGTTCACTCGTCAAGCTCATTTCGGACGCAATCGCTAAGGTTCATGGCCAAAGCGACGGAACACTTCGCTTGTGGTTCACTAGGGGTGATATACTTGAGATTTACGATTCATTCGAAAGTTACGAGAGCTATCAGATTCAACACGGGAAGGACATTTATGTTGTCTAGCGAGTCGGTCGGTTGCATGATTTCTTGCACCCTTTGGCAGGCGGAAAGGGGCTGATTGACGTCCCTGCTCACTCCGCTCCGACCGCCCGTCTAAATCCTTAACACCGCCCTAACGTCCGAGATCAAGCTATTGATCTGAAATCATTTATCGGAAATATCCACAGTGGACACCTGTCGCCCGCGGCCGCAAAAGCCCCCCTTGCGCCCTCTCCATCCGCGCCCTCACCGCGCCGATCCTGGTCCCCCTCCACGCCGTCTCCGATTCACAGGGCCGCCGCATCGCCGAGTACAATGAGACCTCCGGCGCGCTGATTCGCGAGTATGTCTGGAACGGGTGGGAGCCCATTGCGGTCATTGAGGGCGGAGTGGTTAGCTTTGTGCGGGCGGATCACATCGGCCGTCCTGTGTTTGCGACCAACACTTCTGGCACGCAGGTCTGGTCCGCCAGCTACCTACCCTTCGGCGGTGTCCACACCGCTACCGGGTCACTGCCCGCAAACCGGTTCCCCGGTCAGTGGTTCCAGACCGAGTCCGGCCTGCACCAGAACTGGATGCGGGACTACGACCCGACGACGGGGCGGTACATCCAGGCGGACCCGCTGGGATTGATCGACGGGGCGTCCGTGTATGGGTATGTCAAGCAGAACCCGGGGCGGTGGATCGATCCGAGGGGGCTGGAAACCGTGTACGAAGCGTTCAGACGCAACTTCTCCGCTATGCGCGAAGCAAATTGGAAAAACAGTGACAAATACTTTCATTGCAAGGCTAATTGTGAGGCAGTGCGTGAGTTTCCAAATACTTGCTACAGCGAAACGTCGGAGCGATACTCTGATGCCAAATGGTGGTCCGATTCACGAGAGGCCTTCGATCGGATTGTGAAAGGTGACACCAAACTCGACTCGTGGTCAGACGAACAAGCAAATGCAGCTGGACGCAATGGTGCCGTCGATTATCCTTCAAGCTCATGCCAAGAAATCTGCAACTCTTATAGACCACGTGGGCTACCGAGGAAGTACTGATGATAAAGAAAAAATTGGCGCTCGTCGCGCTCTGCGTTATTACCGTTGTCCCAACTGCATTCTGGGTTCACAGACAGCTATCAATCGATGACTGTCTAGATGCGGGCGGCTCATGGGACTATGAGATTGGGGACTGTGACAACGACTAATGACCTGCTCCCCGTTTTGTCCTCGTTCAGAAGTTAGTTCTGTTCAGGGTTTGGTCATTTTTTGACCGGTTGAGGAACGCCCGCGGGGTGAGGCCGTCGAGGCTCGTATGCGGGGATGATTGTTGTAAACGTCACGCCAAGCCGTGATCAAGTGACGGGTATGGCGCAGGCTGGAGAACAGGTGCTAGTTGAGGCACTCGTCCCGCAGACGGCCTGACCTGCCACTGAACTTTCATCCAGCCGCGACCGGAGCCCGGTGGTCATTTGATCCGCCCCCCCAACGTTGGACCGCCCGAAGGCAGAGTTTTCCGGCTGCGCTCAGGGTGACGGGCTGGTGACGCCCCCCGATTTCATGAGCATGATCGGGACCTTGTTGCCGATCGCGCCGTGTGGCCGTTCCTCGTTGTAGTATCTACGCCAAGCCTCCAACTTTTCCGCCGCGTCCGCAAGGTGTTGATTTCCACTGAGAACTGACCCGGGTTTTCCATCGAGATTTGACCCACCTTTGATTATGGATTTCGTGTCAGTCGTGGGTCAAGGACGGGTTTCACTCCTTCTTTTTTCGGGTTGTTGCGGCTGAACTGGCCTTGAAGCGGAAGCTGTCGTTTCCGGTCTCCAAGATGTGGCAGCGGTGGGTGAGGCGGTCGAGCAAGGCCGTGGTCATCTTGGCGTCGCCAAAAACCGTTGCCCATTCGCTGAAGCTGAGGTTGGTGGTGATGACGACGCTGGTTCGCTCGTAAAGCTTGCTCAGCAAGTGGAACGGCAGCGCCCCGCCTGAGGCGCTGAACGGCAGGTATCCAAGCTCGTCGAGGATGACGAGGTCGAGCTTGGTCAGGCCTTCTGCAATCTGTCCGGCCTTGCCCTTGGCCTTTTCCTGTTCGAGGGCATTGACCAATTCGATGGTGGAGAAGAAGCGGACCTTGCGGCGATGATGCTCGATGGCCTGGATGCCGAGGGCCGTCGCGACATGGGTCTTGCCGGTTCCCGGCCCCCCGATCAGCACGACATTCTGGGCGCCGTCCATGAACTCACTGCGATGGAGGGTCCGGACGGTAGCCTCGTTGATCTCACTGGCGGCGAAGTCAAAGCCCGCGAGGTCCTTGTAGGCCGGGAAGCGCGCTGCCTTCATGTGGTAGGCGATCGAGCGCACTTCGCGTTCGGCCAATTCTGCCTTCAGAAGTTGCGACAGGATCGGGATGGCGGCTTCAAAAGCCGGAGCCCCTTGCTCGATGAGATCCTCGACGGCTTGAGCCATGCCATACATCTTCAGGCTGCGGAGCATGATGACGATGGCCGCGGCGGCGGGGTCATGACGCATGGCGGCCTCCCGCAATTTGGCTGCGCAGGGCGTCATAGCGCTCGACATTGGCCTTGGGCTCACGCCGCAGGGTCAGCGCTTGTGGGGTATCCAGCGGCGGACCATCGATGACCTTGCCGTCGACCAGGCGGTGCAGGAGGTTCAACACGTGGGTCTTGGTGGGCACGCCCTCCGCCAAGGCCAGCTCCACGGCGGTCAGCACGGCTTGCTCATCATGGTGCAAGACAAGCGCAAGGATATCGACCATCTCGCGATCACCACCAGGCTTGCGGAGCATATGGTCCTGCAACTGTCTGAAGGCAGGCGGCAATTCCAGAAAGGGTGCCCCGTTCCTGAGCGCGCCCGGCTTGCGTTGCACGACCGCCAGATAATGCCGCCAGTCGTAGACCGTCTTCGCGGGCTGCTTATGACTGCGCTGAATGATGCGGATATGTTCGCACAGGATATGGCCTTCCGCAGCCACGACCAGCCGGTCGGGGTAGACGCGAAGGCTGACTGGCCGGTTCGCAAATGATGCTGGAACACTGTAGCGGTTGCGTTCAAAGCTGATCAGGCAGGTGGGCGAGACGCGCTTGCTGATCTCGATGAAGCCGTCGAAGGCCACTGGCAGGGGCATCAAGGCTGCCCGTTCCTCAGCCCAGACATCGGCGATTGTTCCAGGCAGCGTGCCATGTGCGGTCTCGTGCCACAGCGCGACGCAACGTTGTTCCAGCCAGTCATTCAGCGCGGCAAGATCGGGAAAGTCCGGCATGCCTTGCAGCATCTGATGACGGGAGTCGCGGACGTTCTTCTCGACCTGCCCTTTCTCCCACCCTGCTGCCGGATTGCAGAAATCTGGCTCGAAGACATAGTGGTTCGCCATGGCCAAAAAGCGGATATTGACCTGCCGCGCCTTACCGCGGCCCACAAGATCCACCGCCGTCTTCATGTTATCGTAGATCCCGCGTTCTGGCACGCCGCCGAACACCCGGAACGCATGCCAGTGCGCGTCGAACAGCATCTCATGGGTCTGCAAGGGATAGGCCCGCAGAAGGAAGGCCCGGCTGTGAGACAGCTTGATATGCGCCATCTGCAGCTTCATCCGCTCGCCGCCGATGACCGCAAAGTCCTCGCTCCAGTCAAACTGGAACGCCTCGCCCGGGCGGAAAGCCAGCGGGACGAAGGTGCCGCGCCCCGTCGTTTGCTCGTCGCGCTGACGATCGGCACGCCACTGCCGTGCAAAGGCCGCCACCCGGTTGTAGGAGCCGGTGAAGCCAAGAGCGACGAGATCGGCATGCATCTTCTTCAGCGTGTGCCGATCTTTGCGTCCCTTCTTCGCATTGGTCTTAAGCCAGCCTGCCAGCGTCTCGGCAAATGGATCAAGCTTGCTCGACCGTTCCGGCGTCGCAAACTTGGGCTCGATCACATCAGCCTTCAGATACTTCTTGATGGTATTGCGCGACACTCCGGTGCGGCGCTCGATCTCCCGGATCGCCAAACCCTGACGTAGGCGCAGCTTCCGGATCACGTTGAGTAGTCCCATGTCGATCACTCCTTTGACCCCCTCGCTCTTCGCTCGGGGGAGGGTCACATGGGTCAAATCTCAATGGAAATTATCCGCCTACCCGGGTCAGTTCTCAGTGGAAATCAACACCCAGCCTTTCTTTGCGCAGCACTGAGTTCCCCGTCGTCCAACGGCGAGAACTTCGTCCGGATCTGCTCTTCGCGAAACTGCTCGGCAATATGGCCATAGGTCTCCGCAACAGTTCGGATGTCGGCATGACCCAATTGCCGTGCCACGACCTCGATCGGAACGCCCTGCCGAATTAGATCACTTGCGTAGGTGTGGCGCAGACCATGGAACACGAAGTCGGGTGGCAGGTTCGCTTGCTGCACGGCCCTTCGAAACAGACTGGCATGCTGACGCTTCCAGACCTTTCCCTTTTCTGATCGCAGAACGAAGTCTTTCGGTGCCTTGCCCTCAATCATGCGCAGGAAGAAGGCCATGCCTTCGTCCGGCAAGAACACAAAGCGGGCCGGACTGCGCTTGAACGCCGCAATACGTAGTCCGAACACTTGGTGCCCCACATCCTCTACCCGCAGGCTCGCAAGTTCACCCACACGACAACCTGAATACAATGCTGCCAGCACGAGGTCTCTCAGCGCTGGCGTGCAGGTGGCCAGAAGGGCACGACACTCTTCCCGGTTCAGGAAGAGCAAGCGCGGTGTGTGGACCACCGAGATGCGTTTCAAGCACCTGATCGGGCGATCAGTCTCAATCTTGCCCGCATCCCAGGCATGGGTGAATGCGACCTTCAGGATCCCGACAATGGAATTGTAAGTTCGCTTCCTGCGCCGGAGTTCGTCGGGCGATAGATCATCCCTTTCGACTGCGGCCATGCGCTTCGAGAAGCCATGACGTGGTGGCGTCCGGATGATCTGCAATGCAATCGTTTGTAGCTGCGTGGCAGTGAAGTTCTCGAGCGGAAGATGGGTTACCCGTTGCGTTAGGTGGTGGTTGATCAAAGTTATGATGTTGTAATGACCACCCGCGGACCGGGCGATCCTCGACCAATCCAGATAGTCATGCAGGGCGTGACCAACGGTGTAAACGTCTCCCGTCGGACAGAAGCATAGCGCATCCGTTCGACCTCGCGGGGCCTGTTCAGCCGCGCCACCCTTCACAGTCAACTCTTCGAACCAGGAAAAGGCGGCCTGCACTGCTTCTGCGTAAGAAAGACAGCCACGGCCCAGATCAAGGGCTGGGCCAAGGCACTTCTGGATGTAGCGGCGATCCTTTGTCAACAATCGTGCTGTCCAGTTGCAATGACGGCCGTCTGGACGGTGAATACCGATGTGGCGCCCCACCAGAAAGTGATGCCAGTAGGGAGCGTCTCTTTGACCAAGACGTTCTATCTCGGGCCTGGTCTGAAATGGACAAGAAGCGATGGTGTCCTGCGGTCCAGCAAGACGGGCCTGAAGCATCTGCGACATGTCTGGCAATCCTCATGATCTGACAGGATCACAAGAGGCTACTGCAAGTAAGCCTAGCAGAGAGCAGTCCTTTATCCTTGCCAGGGGACCACGTGCACACCTAGCTTCGTTACCCCATAAACAATGACGGCTGCGATCAAATAGGCCGGTTCCGATAAAGCCAAGTAGGCAAGGATCGCCGCCAAGATCAGACCAGTCACTGCAAAGGTCTGACGCATTCTTCCGGTTAACCGCACAGTTAATACTCCTTACTCGTTCTTCTGCCGGAATGTGCCGCACGGCTATCTTGTTGGCAAGCCCGTGCAAATGCCTCGGCCCATCCAGAGGATTAAGTCCCTGCAACTAGGAGCCATTTCGATGTCAGAGGCAGGTCAAGGCCACATAGGACCCATGTCGAAGGTGCGAGGAAGCAGGTAATTACGCACCACTTTTCAATGCCTTAACGGCTTTGTACCTTTCCGGCGCAGTTCACAGCCTCAGAGAGAAATGGGCTCGAGAGAACGCGACCGGGCCTCCTGCCGCCGGTGCTAGTGCTGAGCCGACCCAGCATAACCCTCGAAAACAACGGAAAAATCTGTGCCAAGCCACCGCCGGAGAATGCTTTCGCGATAGCGGGTGGCGGAAGCGGTGGGATTCGAACCCACGGTACGGTTCCCCGTACGCTAGTTTTCAAGACTAGAGCCTTAAACCACTCGGCCACACTTCCATTCTGCACAGGCTTCCTCGTGGATGGGCTTATAATGTCAGCCCAAATCCGTACCAGTCGCGCCAGCAGGCCATGGGTTCTAATCACTTTCCGCTTTCGCCGTCCAGCACCTGCTTTGCTCTTTTGGCTGGATGAAACGTACAAATCTGCCGCCCCATCGCGCATCACCCACTGCCTCGCAACCGATACGGCCCATGCCACACCTGCCCGCAATCGAAATGCCTGGATGCAGGCGCCGGCCTTCATCGGTCTCGAAAGGCCACGATGGCGTGAGAATTCCGCCCATCCGCCACCCCTGCCCTTTCCACCTGACCAGCCAGGTTGTATGCTTTGGCAGTCAGTTGGGGTAGGCCCACAGGCAGGCCCATAGGCAGGGCAGGAACAAAACGGCAAAAAGCCCGCAATCCGGGCAGAAACGCGCGCGGTGAACGTGCGGCAATGGGGCTGAACATGGCAGGACATCCGAAAGCGCGCCTCGCGCTTCTTCTTTCCACAATTGCGGTTCTGGCAGCGTGCCAACCTGGACAGAACCCCTTTGCCCGCAAGTCCAGCGATGAAAGCGGCGCTGCCGCCGCCCCCGCACGTTCGGTCAAACTCGTCGACACCGATGTCGAAGCGCCCGAAGTGTTTCAGGTCACCGATCAGGCGCTTTGGGATGGTCGCCCGTCGCTGGGTGGTGTCTGGGTGGCCTCTGCCGATGCGGTCGATCCTGAACGGGTGATCCTGCGCAATCCGGCCAACGGAAAATTCGTCATCGGCGCGTTGTTCAAGCGCGAGGCCTTCAATCCCGGCCCCAAATTGCAAATCTCGTCCGACGCGGCCGAGGCGCTGGGCCTTCTGGCCGGTCAGCCCGCACAAATCAGCGTCACCGCCCTGCGGCGCGAAGAGGTGGCCCCCGAAACCGACGCGGCGAAACCCTTGCTTGACGCGAACGAAACACTGACGGCCGAGGCGTCCGCGGACGCCGCACCAATCACCCCCGCGCCCACCGCGACAAGTGCAGACATCGGTGCCGTCGCCACGGCCGCGCTGGACAAGGTGGAAGGCACCGCCCCGGCCAACCCGCCCGCCCCCACCATCTCGACCCCTGCAACAACTCCGGCACCGGCTGCTGCAACCGCCACAGCCTCTGGTGGCACCACGATCCAGATCGGCATCTTCTCGGTCGAAGCCAATGCCAACCGTGCTGTCGAAACGCTGCAAAAGGCCGGGATCACCGCCACCTCGCGCAAGGAAACCACCCAGGGCAAAACCTGGTGGAGCGTCACCGCCACCGGTTCCGGCGAACGCGCCGCCCTTCTGACCAAGGTCAAGGGGCTGGGCTTCACCGATGCCTATGCCACCGGTCGATAAACCGCAAACCGCCCTCCGAAAGACCCGACAAAAGGACAGACCCGCATGATCACCCTGCGCCGCACCCTTGCCCTTGCTGCCCTCGTGCTCATGGCTGCCCTTCCCGCCCGCGCCTTTGAAACGCGCGCCACCGCGGCCTGGGTCTATGACATGACGACGGGAACTGTGTTGCTGGACAAGAACGCCGACACACCGCTTCCTCCGGCGTCGATGTCCAAACTGATGACAATCAACATGCTGTTCGAAGCCTTGCGCGATGGCCGTGTCAGCCCGGACACCACCTTTTCCGTGTCCTCCCGCGCCAAGGCGATGGGAGGCTCGACCATGTTCCTGAACGAAACCGATCGCCCCACCGTCAGCGACCTGATCCGCGGCATGATCATCAATTCTGGCAATGATGCCTGCGTCGTCGTGGCCGAAGGTCTGGCCGGGTCCGAAGAAAAATTCGCCGAGGAAATGACAAAGCGCGCACAGGCGCTGGGGATGACGAATTCCACCTTCAAGAACGCCTCTGGCTGGCCCGCCGAAGGGCACCGCATGTCGATGCGCGATCTGGGCATCCTGTCAAAGCGACTGATCACCGAGTTTCCCGAATATTACCCGATCTTCGCAGAAACCAACTTCAACTTCATGGACCGCGCCCCCGCCAATGCCAACAACCGCAACCCGCTGTTGCGCATCTCGGCCTCTGACTGGCAGGCGGACGGCTTGAAAACCGGCCACACGTCCGAGGCGGGCTATGGCCTTGCAGGTTCGGCCGTCATGGGCAACCGCAGGGTGATCTTTGTCATCACCGGCCTGAATTCAGACGCCGCCCGTGCCGAAGAATCCGAAGCGATCGTCAACTGGGCCTTCCGCCAGTTCACCGAAAAGACCATCGTCAAGGCCGGAACCCGCGTGACCGACGCCCCGGTCTGGATGGGTGCCGTCGAAACCGTCGGACTTGTCCCCGCCGAAGACCTGCGCCTTCTGGTCCCGGCACAGGTGCAGGACAAAGTCACCGCCGAGGTAATCTTTACCGGCCCGATCCAGGCCCCGATTACCGCAGGTCAGCAACTGGCCGAACTGATCGTCCATGTCCCCGACCTGCCCGATGCCCGCATTCCGCTGGTGGCGGAAACCGATGTTGCGGCAGGCGGGTTCACCAAGCGGCTCTCTACCGCCGCCGAACGCCTGATGCAGCGTTACTTGTCCGGCACCGGCGACGCCGCCCCCGCGTCCTGATGCCGGGTCGTTTCATCAGCTTTGAAGGTATTGACGGTTCGGGCAAATCCACCCAAGCCCGCCTTCTGGCCGATGCCCTGCGCACGGATGGCCATGCCGTCACGCTCACCCGCGAACCGGGCGGCTCACCCGGCGCGGAAGAGATTCGTAGCCTCGTGCTTCAGGGCGACCCCGACCGCTGGTCACCAGAGACCGAGATTCTGCTGTTCACCGCCGCCCGCCGCGACCATCTGGAAAAGACCATCCGACCGGCCCTTGCACGCGGCGAAGTTGTAATCACCGATCGTTTCGCCGACAGCACCCGCATCTACCAGGGCATCACGCGCGGCGATCTGGCCACCACGGTCAACCGCCTGCATGATCTGATGATCGCCACGGAACCGGATCTGACGATCCTTGTCGACATCGACCCCGCTATGGGCCTGTCCCGCGCCCGTGCCCGCGCCGGAACCGAACTGCGCTTCGAAGACATGGGGCTGGACACCCAGATACGAATGCGCGCCGGGTTCCTCGCTTTGGCCGAACAACACCCCCGGTTCCGCATCATCGACGGCGCGCGCACACCCGATGCGGTGGCCGCTGACATCCTGCACACCGTTCGCGCGGCCCTGGGCTGACCGATGGCCGCAACCGCCCCCGAAGACATCCCCGAACCCGACCGCATCGAAGGCGCGCCGCATCCGCGCGAAACCCCGCATCTTTTCGGCCATGACAGCGCCGAAGCCGCCTTCCTGTCGGCCTTCAACGGCGGGCGGATGCATCACGGCTGGCTGATCACCGGGCCACGTGGCGTGGGTAAGGCCACGCTGGCCTGGCGCCTCGCCCGCTTTCTGCTGGCCGCGCCCGCCGATGACGGCGGCCTCTTCGGCGCGCCCCCGCCCCCCACAACACTGGACACGCCGGAAGATGA
This sequence comes from uncultured Paracoccaceae bacterium, assembly GCA_958439195.1. GTDB lineage: Bacteria > Pseudomonadota > Alphaproteobacteria > Rhodobacterales > Rhodobacteraceae > Paragemmobacter. The sequence continues at coordinate 9,228 of OY288149.1, read as the reverse complement.
CCCCCTCGCCCGCCGCATCCGCGCGCTGGCCGAACCGCGCCTGTTCCTGCTGCGCCGTCCCTGGGATGACAAGACCACGCGGCTGAAACAGGACATCACGGTGGATGAGGTCCGCCGCATGAAATCCTTCTTCACCCTCTCTGCCACCGATGGCGGCCGCCGCGCCGCGATCATCGACGCCGCCGATGACATGAACCTCAGCGCCGCCAATGCGCTTCTGAAACTCCTCGAAGAACCGCCCGCCGGGGCCACCTTCTTCCTGATCGCGCACCAACCCTATCGCCTTCTGCCCACCATCCGCTCCCGCTGCCGCGAACTGCGCCTCACGCCGCTTGCCCCGGACGCCCTGGCACAGGCCCTCACACAGGCGGGCGGTGAAGTGGCCCCTGATCAAACCCAACCCCTTGCCGAACTGGCAGGCGGCTCGGTGGGAGAAGCCTTCCGCCTGACGAACCTCGACGGTCTCAAACTCTACGCCACCCTCATCGCCCTCTTTTCCACTCTGCCAAGGTTGGATCGCCCACGCCTTCTGGCCCTGGCTGAAACCGGTGCAGGTCGTGGGGCGGAACAGCAATTCGACCTGATCCTTACCCTGATCGACCTCTTTCTCACCCGCCTCGCCCGCGCCGCCGCCACCCGCCAACTCCCGCCCGAGGCCGCACCGGGCGAGTCCGCGCTGATCACCCGCCTCTCGCAATCCCCCGATGCCGCCCGCCACTGGGCCGACATCGCCCAATCCCTCGCCCAGCGCGCCCGACGCGGCAAGGCGGTCAACCTTGACCCTGCCGCGCTTCTCATGGATATGGTGCTGAAACTGGAAGAGACGGCGGGAACGCTCGCCCATGGGTGAGCATTGATGACCACCGCGCCACACGATCCGCTACCGGAAATTGTCGACAGCCACTGCCACCTCGATTTCCCGGATTTCGAACAGGAATTGCCCGACGTGATCGCCCGCGCCCGCGCGGCTGGCGTGCGCCGCATGGTCACCATCTGCACCCGCCTGAACAACGAACCCCGCGTGCGTGCCATCGCCGAAGCGCATGACGGCGTCTACTACGCCGCCGGCATCCACCCGATGAGCGCGCATGAAGAACCGCGTGTCACCGTCGATCAACTGATCGCCCTGTCGCAGCATCCGAAATTCGTCGGCATTGGCGAGACGGGCCTTGATTACCACTACACGGCGGAAACCGCTGACATCCAGAAAACCTCCCTCCGCCTGCACATCACCGCCGCACAGGAAACCGGACTGCCGCTCATCATCCACGCCCGCGCCGCCGATGACGACATGGCCGCCATCCTGACCGAAGGCTACCGCGCGCGGCCCTATGGCTGCGTGATGCATTGCTTCTCTTCTGGCCCTGCGCTGGCCAGCGCCGCGCTTGATCTGGGGTTCTACCTGTCGATGTCCGGCATCGCCACCTTCCCCAAAAGCCAAGCGTTGCGCGACATCTTTGCCGCCGCCCCGCTGGACCGGATCCTTCTGGAAACCGACAGCCCCTATCTCGCCCCGATCCCGCACCGCGGCAAACGGAACGAACCCGCCTACACCGCCTTCACCGCCAAAACCGGCGCACAGATCTTTGGCCTGTCCGAGGCCGCCTTCGCCGCCGCCACCACCGCGAATTTCGACCGGCTCTTTACCCGCGCCACCGCACAGGCAAAGGCCGCCTGATGGCCACCCTGCGCTTTACCATCCTTGGCTGTGGCTCATCAGGTGGCGTTCCCAGGCTTGGGCCACCGGGCGGCGACTGGGGCGCATGCGACCCGACCAACCCGAAAAACCGCCGCCGCCGCTGTTCCCTGCTGGTGGAACGTGAAACCAGCGACGGCATCACCCGCGTGCTGATCGACACCACCCCCGATATGCGCGAACAACTGCTGGACGCAGGGATCGGCACGCTGGATGCGGTGGTCTACACCCATTCCCATGCCGATCACGTCCACGGCCTGGATGACCTGCGCCAGATCGTGTTCAACATCCGCCGCCGCTTGGCCGTCTGGGCCGACGGCCCCACGCAGGACGCGCTGATCGCCCGCTTCGGCTATGCCTTCGTGCAGCCCGCAGGCAGCCCCTACCCTCCCATCCTCGACCTCAACACCATCGACGGCGATGTCGAAATCCACGGCGCGGGCGGCACCCTGCGCTTCACCCCCTTCACCGCCAATCACGGCAGCATGGATGCCTTGGGTTTCCGTATCGGCCCCCTCGCCTACCTGCCCGATGCTGTGGACATCCCAGCGGAAAGCTGGCCCATCCTTGACAACCTCGATTGCTGGATCGTCGATGCCCTCCGCCGCAAACCGCACCCCACCCATGCCCATCTGGACATGACCTTGGGATGGATCGCCCGCGCCCGCCCTGCCCGCGCAGTGATCACCAACATGCACCACGACCTTGATTTCGCGGACCTGACAGCGGAACTGCCACCCCATATCCGCCCCGCTCATGACGGCATGGTGATCACTTACGAAAATCAGGTCTGACCCACGGATGAACGCCCTTCTTGATGTCATCCTGCCGGTTTTCCTTGTCATAGGCTTCGGCTATGCCGCCGCCCGCCTGAAGCTGTTCGATGACAGCGCCGTTGACGGCCTGATGCGCTATGCCCAGAATTTTGGCGCACCCACGCTTCTTTTCGCCTCCATCGCGCGGCTTGACCTCGCGGCCACCTTTCAGCCCGCGCTGTTCCTGTCCTTCTACATCGCGGCCTTCGCCAGCTTTGGCGTGGCCTTCGCCTGCGCCATCCTGTTCTTTCGCCGCCCCGTGACCGATGCCACCGCCATCGGCTTTGTGGCCCTGTTCTCCAACTCGCTTCTGCTTGGCGTGCCGATCACCGAACGCGCCTATGGCACCGAGGCATTGGCCGGCAACTTCGCCATCATCTCGATCCACGCGCCTCTGTTCTACGCCTTCGGCATCGCGTTGATGGAATGGGCGCGCACCCGTGGACAAGGGCTGTCCGGCCCGGCCCTGCTGCGCCAGATCGTCCGCGCCATCTTTCTGCAACCACTGGTGTTGGGGATTGCCGCAGGCTTTGCCGTCAACCTCTCTGGCCTGCCTCTGCCCGCTGTCGCCTGGTCCGCCATCGGCCTTGTGGCGGCAACTGCCATCCCCACGGCGCTATTCGGACTTGGCGGCGTATTGCTGCGCTACCGCCCCGATGGCGATTTTCGCATCATCGCCATGCTCTGCGCCTGCTCGCTCATCCTGCATCCCGGCCTGGCCTATCTGCTGGGCCGCTTCTTGCTGGATCTCGATACCGCAAGCCTTCGGTCTTCGGTCATGACGGCGGCCATGGCCCCCGGCGTCAACGCCTTCATCTTCGCCAACCTCTACGGCGTGGCAAAGCGTGTTGCCGCCTCCAGCGTACTGATCGCAACCGCCCTGTCGATCGGCACCATCTGGGTCTGGCTGCAAATCCTGCCCTGATCCGCCCCCCGGCTTTCGCCAAAGGCACCCGGCACTCTCAATGCGGCGTCACGCCCCGCAACTTTTCCGATCGCCGCCGCAGCAGTTCCACCGTCGCCAGCAACCCGATCGAAATCACCACAAGGATCGTCGCCACTGCCAGAATGGCCGGCGAAATCGCCTCACGGATACCGTTCCACATCTGCCGCGGGATCGTCTGCTGATCCGGGCCAGCAATGAACAGCACAGCCACTACCTCGTCAAAGCTGGTCACAAAGGCGAACAGCGCCCCGGACACCACCCCCGGCAGGATCAGCGGCATCACCACCTTGAAGAACGTCCGCGAAGGCGATGCCCCAAGGCTGGCCGACGCCCGGATCAACGATTGGTCAAACCCCGAAAGCGTGGCAGTAACGGTGATGATCACGAAAGGGATCCCCAGCGTCGTATGCGCCAGGATCACCCCCAGATAGGTGCTGGTCAGCCGCCCGCATTGCGTGCCGATGATCGAACAGGGGTTGGAATAGAAAAAGAACAGCCCCGTTGCGATGATGATGATCGGCACGATCATCGGGCTGATCAGTATGGCCATGATCGTGCGCCGATAGGGCATCTCGGGTCGGCTTAACCCCAGTGCCGCCAACGTCCCCAGCACGGTGGCCAGGATCGTCGCCCAGAACCCGATGATCACCGAGTTTTTCGCCGCCCGCACCCAGGTTGAATTGGCCCACATATCCGCCCACCACGCCCCATCGCGCAGCGCCTCGGGCATCTGCATCCCGCCGGTCAACAAAAGATCATACCAACGCATCGAATATCCCGCAGGATCGAACCGCAGCATCGCCTCGGTAAAGGTGAAATACGGCTCCACGTTGAACGACAGCGGAATGACGACCAGGATAGGTGAGATCAGGAAGATAAAGATCAGCGTGCAAAGCACCACATAGGTATAGTGCCAGATGCGCTCCAGCGGGCTTGCGTAGATGGGCAGGGCCATGTGCGTATCCTTAGCCGAGTTTCAGGTTGTCGATGCCAATCAGCCGGTCATAGAGCCAGTACAGAACCAGCACCCCGGCCAACAGCATCGCCGACAGCGCCGCCGCCATCGACCAGTTCGAGTTTTTCATGTGAAAGTCGATCAGGTTGGAAATCAGTTGCCCATCCGCCCCACCCACCAGCGCGGGCGTGATGAAATAGCCCACCGCCAGAATGAACACGAGAAGCGCCCCCGCCCCGATCCCCGGCAGCGTCTGCGGCAGATAAATTCGCCGGAACGTGGTCCAGCTCGTCGCCCCCAAAGACCGCGCCGCCCGCGCATAAGACGGCGGGATCACCCGCATCACCGAATACAAAGGCAGGATCATGAACGGCAACAGCACATGCGTCATCACAATGATCGTGCCGGTCTGGTTGTAGATCATCTTCAACCGACCCTCGTCATCAATCAGGCCCAGCGCCAGAAACATTTCGTTCAGCACGCCCTGCCCCTGCAACAGCACGATCCAGCTTGTCGTACGCACCAAAAGCGACGTCCAGAACGGCAACAGCACCAGGATCATCAACAGGTTCGCCTTGGCCATCGGCAGCGTGGCCAACAGATGCGCCACAGGGAATGCCAGCAGCAGGCAGATAAAGGTGATCAGCCCCGAAACCAAAAATGTCTTGATGAACAGATAGACATAGATCCGCTTGTTCTCGTCCACCCGCTGGATGCTGCCATCCGCCGCCCGCTCGAAATCCATCGCCGACAGATAGAAATCCGCCGTATAGGGGCTGGCCGATGACCGCATCGCCTGCCACACCCCCGGATCGGCCCATTTCTCGTCAATCGCCAGAAATGCCTCACGGAACGGCGGCACAAGATCGTCGGCATTCCGCGCCGTCTTGGTGATCAGCGACCGCGTCTCGGGCAGGGTGTAATTCACCCGCGTCCCGGCCTCGCCCGCTGTCTTGTTTTCCTTCATCGCCTTGAAATCTTCGGCCAGAGCGGCAAAGGCCGCTTCATCCGGCTCTGTTCCCGGCGGGTTCGCCGCAAACCACGCAGCCACAGCCGGGGCATTGGCAGAAAATCCATCATGGTGAAAGGACCGGTCCAGCATCTGCCCGATCGGGATGATAAAGGTCAGCACCACAAAGGCCAGCAACGGCGCCACCAGCAAAAACGCCCGCCTCTTGGCGCGCACCTGCGCTTCGGCCAAGGCAGTCTTCAGCGGGCGTCCGTCCGCCGTGGTCAAAAGGGCAGCGGTCACATCAGCCATCGGTCCGTCTCACTCAGGAAAGAGAAAAGGCGCGGGGATTTCCCCCCGCGCCCCTTTGTCAGATCACTGCGCCAACCAGGCGTTGAACCGCTCGTTCAGTTCCGCATTCCGGTCCACCCAGAATTCGGCCGAGGTTTCCAGCGCATTGGTCATGTTCTCCGGCGCAGTCGGCAGGTGCGGGGCCATGACGGTCTTGCCATCCTTGTAGATCAGCTCTTCCGCCAGCGCCGACTTGCGGGCCGGACCATAGGAAATATAGGTCGCCTGCGCCCGCAGACCTTCGGTAGAGGTCGACAGCTTAATGAACTCCATCGCGGCGTCCTTGTTCGGCGCGCCCTTCGGAATGGCATACATTTCATTCTCGTAGATCTGGCCATCCCAGACGATGACGAAAGGCTTGTTCTCGGCAATCGCGGCGTTGAAGATCCGGCCATTATAGGCCGTGGTCATCACCACTTCGCCATCCGCCAACAACTGCGGTGCCTGCGAACCGGCTTCCCACCAGACGACTTCCGATTTGATGGTGTCCAGCTTGGCAAAGGCGCGATCCACACCTTCCGGGGTCGCCAACACGTCATAGACTTCCGCAGCCGGCACGCCATCTGCCATCAACGCCAGTTCCAGAACCGCTTTTGCGCCCTTCTTCAGGCCGCGCTTGCCCGGAAATTTCTCCAGATCAAAAAAGTCCGCCGCCGTCGTGGGCTTGTCGCCCGTGAACTTGGTGTCGTCATAGGCATAGACGTTCGACCAGATGTCGGTCGACACGGCGCATTCCGTCACGGCACCGGCCAGGAAATCCTCGGCGGCCGGGGTGCCATCGGCACCTGCGGGCAGCGCGTTGATGTCGATCGGCTCCAGCATGCCTTCGTCGCACAGACGGATCGCATCGGCATATTCCAGCGACGCAACGTCAATCGTCACGTTGCCCGCTTCAACCATCGCCTTGATCGGGGTGGCCGGGTTGTCGCTGTCCACCATCTTGGCGGGTGTGCCGGTCGCGGTGGTAAAGGGCTTCACGTGGGCTTCGGTCTGGGCTTCGCCATAGGCACCCCCCCAGGACATCACCGTCAGTTCCTGCGCGCTGGCCGAAAAGGCAAGGCCGGTCAGGGCGGTGGACAGGATCAGAATTCTTTTCATTTGATTAGCTCCCATGTTGAACAGAACGTCTCTGTTTGTCTTGGCCGCACCTTTCCGGGCGCGGCATCGGTTCAGATCGGGTCAAGCGCGCGCGCATCCTGCGGCGCCCAACCGATCTTGATCTTCTCGCCCGGCACCAGCACCCGCTGGCCCAGCGTATTGCGGCTCTTGATGACGAAATCATCACTGCCCGCAACCTTCAGCACAGTCCGGAACAAGTCACCCATGTAGATGACCTCGACCACCTCGGCCTCGATCATATGCGCGTCCGGCGGCAAAAGATCATTCTTGAACTCCACCCGCTCGGGCCGGATGGAGACAAGCGTTTTCTGCCCCTTCTCCGACACGTTCACCGGTGTCGCGTCAATCAATTCGCCCGTTCCCAACCGCACAAGCGCGCGCCCGTCACGGATTTCCTCGACCGTGCCTTCCAGGCGGTTGTTCTCGCCGATGAACTGCGCCACGAAACTGTTGTTCGGTCGCTCATACAGGTCCGACGGCGGGGCCAACTGCTGGATCCGCCCATCATTGAACACGGCGATCCGGTCGCTCATCGTCAGCGCCTCGCCCTGATCATGGGTCACGTAAACCACGGTGATCCCAAGGCTTTCATGCAGATGCTTGATCTCGAACTGCATATGCTCGCGCAACTGCTTGTCCAACGCGCCCAGCGGTTCATCCATCAAGACCAGCTTGGGATCGAACACCAACGCCCGCGCCAGCGCAATCCGTTGCTGTTGCCCGCCCGACAATTGCGCCGGGCGACGGTTCGCAAAAGCGCCCATCTGCACCATGTCCAGCGCACGCTTTATCTTTTCTTCGCGCTCCGACTTGCCCATGCCCCGCACTTCCAACGGAAAGGCCAGGTTTTCACCCACCGTCATATGCGGAAACAGTGCGTAATTCTGGAATACCATCCCGATCCCGCGCTTGTGCGGCGGCACCTGGTTGATCGGTCGGCCATCCAGCAAAATCTCGCCATTGGTGGCTGTCTCGAACCCCGCCAGCATCATCAGGCAGGTTGTCTTGCCAGATCCCGACGGTCCCAGCATCGTCAGGAATTCCCCCTTGGCGATGCTCAGGTTCAAATCCTTCACGACAAGCGACACGCCGTCGTAGCTTTTTTGAACATGGTCAAACACGACGAACGCGTCGTTACGGCCGTTTGCAGCCATCGGTGCAGCCATTGGTGCAGCCAAATTCGTCTCCCCGGTCTTCTCGGCGGTTTTCCCGCTCGTATGCGATAGACTAAAGCCAAAGCCTTGCAGCATTGCAACTGGCTTGTCCGGCTTTGCGGGTAACATCCCTGATTGCGGGAAAATAGGCCAGTTTGCGACCGGTTCGCCAATCAAAGCGGCAACCTTTGGCTTGCTGGCAGGAAAACCGCCCGCCAAACGCATCACCCGCGCCGCAGCGCAGCGCAAAATCGGCCGCCCGGCACAGGCTCCGCGGGAAATCCCTCAGGCCGCCGCGCGGCGCATCGGGTTCGGCCCGGTCAGCAATTGCCGCCGCTTGGCCACCGGGCGCGCCGTCGGCCCATACAGGTCTGCCGCATCCACCACCCCGGCCAGCACGGGCGCCAACAGCGGAAACGCCGCCGCCAGTTCCGCCGCCACGACCGGCCCCAGCGCCGCCACCGCCATCGGCCCCGGATACAGCGTTTCGGTCGCCAGGCCCTGTGCGAACACGATCCCATGCCGCTCCAGAAGGAAGTGGTGATACCCCACCTCCTTCTTGCCCTTGGCGATGCGGAACCGCGCATCCCCCATTTCGGCCAGATGCTTGGCCCGCACCAACATCTCCACCCCGTCCACCTCGGCCAGGACCGCATGGTTGGGCGACACCAGCACATCACCCTGGTTGCCCATCGCCCCATCCCGGATCAGCACAGGCCGCATCAACGGCTCCGCCTCCAGCGCGGCCCGGTCCAGATGCCGCCCACCCGCCCAGATCACCGGCTGCAACCCGTGATCCAGCGTCATCACCCGATCCCCGGCGCGGATCGCCTCCACTGGCACTTCGCCCAGGTCGGTGAGAATAAGCGTGCCGGTCCCGAAACACGGCACGCCCAGCGCCACCAGCGCCGCCTTGGTCGAAATCAGCGCCGGGTCGATCCCCACAAGGCGGATCGTCTCGCCCCCCGGAAAGGTGACCAACGCCCCGCCCGCCCCGTCTGACGTGACGGTCGCATCCGCCCAGTTGACCGGGTTCCCCGCACCATCCAGAAGGCCCGACACATCGAACCTGTCGGTGAACTGGCCATCCACCAGCGTCAGGTCCAGATCAGTGACGACATCCGCGCCGCTGCCCGCAGCAAAGGCAAACACGTCGCGCCCGGCCCCGCCGGTCAGCGTGTCATTGCCCGCGCCGCCGAAAATCGTGTCATTACCGATGCCGCCCGCAACACCGTCATTGCCC
>OY288148.1 GCA_958439195.1 uncultured Paracoccaceae bacterium | reverse complement strand
CGCGGACATGATTTTCGCCAGCCCCCCTTTACCGGGGCGCGGAAAGGCCCCATCTGCGGTGCCGTTGCAGGAGGCACCGCATGGAATCGTGGACCGAGGCGGTGATCGCCTTCATCGAACGGCATCAGGAATGGTCGTTCTGGCTGGCGCTGGTGTTTGCAGCGGCCGAAACGACGGCGTTTCTGTCGATCGCGGTGCCGTCTACGGCCATTCTGGTGGGCGTGGGCGCGACCGTGGCAACGGGGGCGATCCCGTTCTTTCCGATCTGGGCCGGGGCGGCGCTGGGGGCGGTGATCGGGTCCACCTTCAGCTATTGGCTGGGCCTGCGTTACGGTGGGCGCATCCTGGGGATGTGGCCGCTGAAGGACCATCCCGATCTGGTGGAACAGGCCAGCGACGCCTTTCGCAAATGGGGCATCGGCGCCGTGTTCATCGGCCATTTCTTTGGGCCGTTGCGACCGGTGATCTTTCTGTTCGCCGGAATGACGCGGATGGGGTTTCCGCTGTTTTGTGCGGTGAACGTGATTGCGGCATTGGCCTGGGCCTATGTCATCCCGAAATTCGGCGAGATCGGCGGGCTGATCTTTGGCTGGATCTGGAATTTTCTGGGGTTCTGACCCCTTCCTTCACACATAGCAAGATGACGGGCGCGCCTTTGGGCGACGCTTCCGCACGCCAATATGGAGGCTTTCATGGCTGACCTGACGTCGAATTTTCTGGGCATCCGTTCGCCCAACCCGTTCTGGCTGGCCTCTGCCCCGCCGACGGACAAGGAATACAACGTCCGCCGCGCATTCGAGGCGGGCTGGGGCGGGGTGGTGTGGAAAACGCTGGGCAGTGAGGGGCCGCCGGTGGTGAACGTGAACGGGCCGCGCTATGGCGCGATCTGGGGCGCGGATCGGCGGCTGTTGGGGTTGAACAACATCGAGTTGATCACCGACCGGCCGTTGCAGACCAATCTGGATGAAATCCGCCGGGTGAAAGAGGACTATCCCGATCGCGCCATGATCATCAGCCTGATGGTGCCTTGTGACGAGGAAAGCTGGAAAGACATCCTGCACCGGATCGAGGATACCGGGGCGGATGGGGTCGAGCTGAACTTTGGCTGTCCGCATGGCATGGCCGAACGCGGGATGGGGTCTGCCGTGGGGCAGGTGCCGGAATATATCCAGATGGTCACCGAATGGGTGAAGCACTATTCCAAGCTGCCCTGCATCGTGAAGCTGACGCCCAATATCGCCGATATCCGCAAGCCGGCCGAGGCGGCCAAGCGCGGGGGGGCGGATGCGGTGTCACTGATCAATACGATCAATTCGATCACGGGGGTGAACCTTGATACCTTCTCTCCGGAGCCGATGATCGACGGCAAGGGCACGCATGGCGGCTATTGCGGGCCGGCGGTCAAACCCATTGCGCTGAACATGGTGGCCGAGATTGCCCGGTCGGCGGAAACGCGGGGGCTGCCCATCTCTGGTATCGGCGGGGTGACCACATGGCGCGACGCGGTGGAGTTTATGGCGCTGGGGGCGTCGAACGTGCAGGTCTGCACGGCGGCGATGACCTATGGCTTCAAGATCGTGCAGGAGATGATTTCGGGCCTGTCGCAGTATATGGACGAAAAGGGCTTTGCGTCGGTTGATGAGATCATCGGGCGGGCGGTGCCGAATGTGACCGACTGGCAGTATCTGAACCTGAATTATGTCACCAAGGCGCATATCGACCAGGATGCCTGCATCAAATGCGGGCGCTGCTATGCGGCTTGCGAGGATACCAGCCATCAGGCCATCGACATGGGCCCCGGTCGGGTGTTCACGGTCAAGGACGATGAATGCGTGGCCTGCAACCTGTGTGTGAATGTCTGCCCGGTGGAGAATTGCATCACGATGGTCGAGATGCCCAAAGGCGCGACGGACCCGCGCACTGGGCGGGTGGTCACGGATTATGGCAACTGGACCAGCCATCCGAACAACCCGATGGCCAAGGCGGCGGAGTAACGGCGGCGCTGCCCGGAAATCTTTTGGCGACGATTTCCGGGCTTATGCCGGGTGATGCGCGGTTCAACACGCATTGCCCTGCGGCGCCGGCATGCCTATCTTTGTGACATGGAACATTTCTCTATCCTTGACCTTTCACCTGTGCCGGAAGGTGCAAGCACGGCCGATGCGCTGGCCGCCACGCTGGACCTTGCACGCCATGCCGAGGGCTGGGGCTATCACCGCTATTGGTTGGCCGAGCATCACAACATGGCGGGGGTTGCCTCGGCCGCGACGGCGGTGGTGATCGGGCATGTGGCGGCGGGGACGTCGCGCATCCGGGTGGGGGCGGGTGGCATCATGCTGCCGAACCATGCGCCCTTGGTGATTGCCGAACAGTTCGGCACGTTGGCCACCCTGTTTCCGGGGCGGATTGATCTGGGGCTTGGCCGGGCGCCGGGCACGGACATGGCGACGGCGCGCGCGTTGCGGCGCCATATGGATCAGGCGGACAGCTTTCCGCAGGATGTAACAGAGTTGATCGGGTATCTGGACGAGGATCACCCTGACGCGCGGGTGCGGGCGGTTCCGGGCGTGGGCACGCAGGTACCGATCTGGATATTGGGGTCTAGCCTATATGGCGCGCAACTCGCGGCCTGGCTGGGCCTGCCCTATGCCTTTGCGTCGCATTTCGCGCCGCAGATGCTGGGTGAGGCGCTGGAGGTGTATCGCCAGACCTTCCGTCCGTCCCAGTGGTTGGCGCGGCCCTATGCGATGATGGGCATGGGGGTTTGCGCGGCTGAGACGGATGCCGAAGCGGCCTTGCTTCGGTCGTCGCAGGTTTTGGCCTTTGCGCGGTTGCGGATGGGAAGGCCGGGCAAGCTGCCGCGTCCTGTGGCCGACTTGTCGGAGGTTCCGGCCGGAATGCGCAGCGAGGTGGAGGGGGCGCTGTCCTGTTCCGCCGTTGGATCGCGTGCGACGGTGGCACGGCAGATCAAGGCGCTGCTGGATCGGTATCAGCCGGATGAGGTGATGGTCACCGGGATGATCCACGACCCCGCCGCACGGTTGCGGTCTTTCGAGATTGCGGCAGAGGTGTTGGGCGGGTTGACGGGGCAGGCACAGGCGGCGTGATGGCCGTGGCTGTGTGGGGTCCGTTCTGCGGATGGTCCGTTCTGCGTATGGTCTGAGCGGCGCATGTTGGCTGCATCGGGGCTGCGTTGGATATTTGCGCCAAGATAACAGGGCGGAGTGGTTTCCCGTGCCCTATTGCGGAGCCAGAAGTTTGCGAAACAGCGTGTCGAGGTATTCGCCAGCCTCGCTGAACGGATCATGGCCGGGGCCAAGCACGGCGCGGACCTGAATGTCGAAATCAGCATAGTGCTGGGTCAGCGCCCAGATCGAAAAGATCAGGTGCTGGGGGGGCAGGCGGGCGATGCGGCCCTGGTCCATCCACAGCGACAGGATGGCGGATTTTTCATCCACCAGACGTTTCAGATCGGTTTCGATGGCGTCCTGGATGCGCGGGGCACCTTGCAGGATTTCATTGGCGAACAGGCGGCTTTCACGGGGAAAATCACGGCTGAGTTCAACCTTGCGCCGCACATAGGCAAGGATCTCGGTGATCGGATCGCCGTCCTTGTCCATTTCGCGCAAGGGATCGAGCCAAGTGTCGAGCAGGCGGGCCAGAAGGGCCTGATGCATCGCTTCCTTGGACGGGAAATAGTAAAGCAGGTTCGGTTTCGACAGGCCCGCCACTTCGGCAATCTGATCCAGGGTTGCGCCGCGAAAACCGTAGGTGGAAAACACGTCGAGCGCCGCTTCGAGGATGGTTTCGGAGTTCTTCTGTTGAATCCGCGTGCGGGGTCTTGTCATCTGTCGGGACTTTATTCTGGGGAAATTCTACCGCCGGGATGACCTTGGCGCAAATTTGCGCAGGATGCAAAGTGTTAACGGAAGTGGCATGGAACTGCGGACGCCGCCGAAGGGCGGATGGCCGGGTTGGGGGCGGATCGCCGCGGTGGATGCGCGGGCGGGTTTCGGAATAACCGGGTGGATGTGAGGCAGGGCGCGGGACCGTTGCCCGCGCCCCGATGCGTCATTCGACGGCAAGGATCATCAGATAGGGAACAGCCACCAGCATTCCGGTGATGATGGCAAGGGCGCGGGTCAGTCCGTGGAATTTCATTGCGTTCCTCTGGGGTTATCCAATCGTCAAGCAAAGATAGGATGCCCGGCGCGTTTTGGAAGCCCGCGTGATAAGGCGCTTTTCTGCAAAACCCCTGTGGGGGGATTGTCTGAGTTATCGACCCGGCAACAAGGTTTCCAGGGCACGCACCACAAGGCGGTGATCTTCAAGTTGTGGCAGGCCCGAAACGGTGGCCGCAGCGACCAGTCCTGCCCCTGCGACGCAGACCGGGACCGCGCCGCCGTGAATGGCGAAGTCGGTTTCCGACAGGCCATGCATCGCAAGGGTTTCGCCTTTGGCCGCAAGATTTCGCCCGAATTGCAGGGAGGCGAGGTGGAAGTGCAGGGCTGTGTTCGATTTGCGCCGCGCCCAGCGATCGTTGATCGGTGCGGCACCCGGCATGGAAAGGTGAAACAGGGTCCGGTCATTGGTGCGGATGTTGATGGCCACGGGCAGGCGATCGAGTTTCGCCATGTTCATCATCGTAAGGCCGAGGCGGAGGGCGGTTTCTTCGGTGAAGTCCGTCAGGATCAGGCGGGCGGCTTCGGCTTCAAGCTCTTCGAGGGTCATGCGGGTTCTTTCTGGCGGCGACCCGGTGCAGGAGACAGGACCGGGATGAAAATGGCAAGGATGCAGACCGCGCGCGTGTGTCGTGTCGATGTGGAGCGGCCGTCGGGAAGGTGTGCCTACAAGGCACCGATGCCGCGCAGGATGATTTGTTTCACGCTTTCGGTTGCTTCGCGCCATTGCCTGTCGGTCAAGGGGTGGCCTGCATTTAGGGTTTCGATCTGGTGGCCGAAATCGGCGTAATGCTGGGTGGTGGCCCAAAGCATATAGAGCAGATGGCGGGGGTCGATGGGGGCCATCTGACCTTGGTCGATCCAGCGCTGGATCACGGCGATGCGGCCTTCGGTCCAGTCACGCAGGGTGGTTTCCAGATAATCTTGAATCACCGGGGCGCCGTGCATCACCTCGGTCGCCCAGACCTTGGAGCCGTGGGGGTGTTGGCGCGAGATGAGCATCTTGGCTTCGACATAGGCGCCGATGCCTTCGACCGGACCGGCGGCATCGTCAAAGCTGGAGGCGGCGTCGAGCCAGATTTCAAAGATGTTGCGGACGACGCGGCGATAGAGCGCCTCTTTGGTGGGAAAGTAGTAATGCAGGTTGGCCTTGGGCAGGCCAGCCATATCGGCGATCAGTTGCATGGTGGCCCCGCCAAAGCCTGCCTCGGCAAAGACCCGTTCGGCGGCGTCGAGGATCATGCGTTCATTTTGCTGCCGTATATCTGTGCGGCGGCCGGAACGGATGCGCGAAATGGGGGCAGTGTCGGGCATGCAGGCCTGTGATTTTCGTTGACCGAATGGTCAGGTTGTGATGCGTTTCGTATTGACCATACGGTCAGAAAATGAGTCGATCAACGATGTGGACAAGGGGGCCGTCAAGATGCCCCCGGACACAGGGAGAGCCAGCCAATGCCAGCACCGGGGGAAAACCTGCGGATCAATTCCGCGCGGCTGTGGGATAGCCTTGAGGAAATGGCGCTGATCGGTCCGGGCGTGGCCGGCGGATGCAATCGCCAGACCCTGACCGACGCCGACAATGAGGGGCGGCATCTGTTCGCGGGTTGGTGCAAGGCGGCCGGAATGACGATGAGCGTGGACAGCATGGGCAACATGTTCGCCACGCGGGCGGGAACCGATCCTGATGCCCTGCCGGTCTATATGGGGTCGCATCTGGATACGCAGCCCACGGGCGGGAAATATGATGGTGTCCTTGGCGTGCTGGGCGCGCTGGAGGTGGTGCGGACGATGAACGACATGGGGGTGACGACGAGGCGCCCCATCGTCGTGACGAACTGGACCAATGAGGAAGGCGCGCGGTTTGCGCCTGCGATGCTGGCATCCGGCGTCTTTGCGGGCATCCATACCGAGGATTATGCCAAGGCGCGGCGCGATCTGGATGGCAAGGTGTTTGGCGAGGAATTGGCGCGGATCGGCTGGGTCGGGGATGAAAAGGTCGGCGCGCGCAAGATGCATGCGATGCTGGAGCTGCATATCGAGCAGGGACCGATCCTGGAGGCCGAGGGCAAGACGATTGGCGTCGTGACCCACGGGCAGGGGCTGTGGTGGCTGGAGGTCACGCTGACCGGAAAGGATGCCCATACCGGCAGCACACCGATGAACATGCGGGTGAATGCGGGCCTTGGCATGGCGCGGATCACCGAGCGCGTGCATCAGATTGCCATGAGCCATCAACCAAACGCGGTGGGCGCGGTGGGGCAGGTGAAAGTGTTCCCGAATTCGCGCAACGTGATTCCGGGGAAGGTGGTGTTCACGGTGGATATCCGGTCGCCCGAACAGGCCAAGCTGGATGCGATGAAAGCCGAGGTGATGCGGGCGGCCCAGGCGGTGGCGCGGGAATTGGGGCTGGGCTGCGAGATCGAGGATGTGGGGCATTTCGACCCGGTGACCTTTGATCCCGGCCTGGTGGGCGTGGTGCGCGGCGCGGCAGAGCGGCTGGGCTATTCGCACATGGATATCGTGTCGGGGGCCGGGCATGATGCCTGCTGGATCAACCGCGTGGCGCCCACGGTGATGATCATGTGCCCCTGTGTGGACGGGCTTTCGCATAATGAGGCCGAGGCGATTTCGCCGGAATGGGCGGCGGCGGGGACGGATGTGCTGCTGCATGCGGCGCTTGAGGTGGCGGAGGTGGTATCCTGATGGAGAGCGCCGGGGGGTTTGCACCCCCGGACCCCCGCAGGATATTTTGGAACAGATGAAGCCAACGGGTTTCGAGAGGGAGAGAAGCCGATGAGTGCTGCGATCATCAAGAATGGGACGGTGGTGACGGCCGACCTGTCCTACAAGGCAGATGTGCGGATCGAGGGGGGGAAGATCACCGAGATCGGGCAGGGGCTGACGGGCGGGACTGAGCTGGATGCGACGGGCTGCTATGTGATGCCGGGGGGGATTGATCCGCATACGCATCTGGAGATGCCTTTCATGGGCACCTATTCAGCAGATGATTTCGAGAGCGGGACGCGGGCGGCGCTGTCGGGGGGCACCACGATGGTGGTGGATTTCGTGCTGCCGGGGCAGGGGCAGGGGCTGATGGATGCAGCCCAGATGTGGCATAACAAGGCGGGCCGTGCGAGTTGCGACTATTCCTACCACATGGCGGTGACCTGGTGGGGCGAAAAGGTCTGGGAAGGCATGGCCGACAGCGTGAAGGCGGGGATCACCTCGTTCAAGCACTTCATGGCCTATAAGGGTGCCTTGATGGTGAATGATGATGAAATGTTCGCATCGTTCCGCCGGGTGGGCGATCTGGGCGGGCTGGCGATGGTCCATGCCGAGAATGGCGATGTGGTGGCGGAACTGACGGCCAAGCTGCTGGCGGAAGGCAATTCCGGGCCAGAGGCGCATGCCTATTCCCGCCCGCCGCAGGTGGAGGGCGAGGCCACGAACCGTGCGATCATGATTGCCGATATGGCGGGGGTGCCGCTGTATGTGGTGCATACCAGTTGCGAAGAGGCGCATGAGGCGATCCGGCGCGCGCGGCAGCAGGGCAAGCGCGTCTGGGGCGAGCCGTTGATCCAGCATCTGACGCTGGATGAGAGCGAGTATTTCCACCCCGATTGGGACCATGCCGCACGGCGTGTCATGTCGCCCCCGTTCCGCAACAAGGCGCATCAGGACAGTCTGTGGGCCGGGCTGCAATCGGGGTCTTTGTCGGTGGTGGCGACGGATCATTGCGCATTCACCACCGCGCAGAAGCGGTTTGGCGTGGGGGATTTTTCCAAGATCCCGAATGGCACCGGGGGGCTGGAGGACCGCATCCCGATGCTGTGGACGCATGGGGTGGCCACGGGGCGGTTGACGCCGAATGAATTCGTGGCCGTCACATCGACCAACATCGCAAAGATCCTGAACCTGTATCCCAAGAAGGGGGCGGTGCTGGTGGGGGCGGATGCCGACCTGATGGTGCTGGACCCGGAAAGGGAGAAGGTGATCAGCGCCAAGACCCAGCAATCGGCCATAGATTACAACGTGTTTGAAGGCCAGAAGGTGAAGGGTCTGCCGCGCTATGTGCTGACGCGGGGGCAGGTGGCCGTGGATGACGGGGCGGTCAAGACGCAGGAGGGCCATGGGCAATTCGTGGGGCGCGAGGCGCGGCCTGCGGTGAACCGGGCGCTGAGCCAGTGGAAAGACCTGACCGCGCCGCGCCCTGTGGTGCGGACGGGCGTCCCGGCGACGGGGGTGTAAGGCGGGGCAACAGGTGGCGGAATTGGGCAGCGGGGATCAAGGGGACAGAATGGGGCAGGCACGGCAGAAGGTGGCGCTGGTGACGGCGGGCGGGTCCGGCATGGGGGCGGGCGCGGCGCGGCAATTGGCAGCGGATGGTTTTGCGGTGGGCATCCTGTCTTCGTCCGGCAAGGGTGAGGCGTTGGCGGCGGAACTGGGCGGGATCGGGGTGACGGGATCGAATGAATCCGTCGCCGATCTGCAACGGCTGGTGGATGCGGCGATGGCGCGATGGGGGCGCGTGGATGTGCTGGTGAACAGCGCGGGCCACGGGCCACGGGCGCCGATCCTTGAGCTGACCGATGACGACTGGCACCGGGGGATTGATGTGTATTTCCTGAACGTGGTGCGGCCCACGCGGCTGGTGACGCCGATCATGCAGGCGCAGGGGGGCGGGGCGATCATCAACATTTCGACCGCCTGGGCGTTTGAGCCATCAGAGATGTTTCCCACCAGTGCGGTGGCGCGGGCGGGGTTGGCGGCGTTCACGAAGATATATGCTGATCGCTATGCGGCGGAAAATATCCGCATGAACAATGTGTTGCCGGGGTGGATCGACAGTTTGCCAAAGACCGATGCACGGGCGGCGAGTGCGCCGATGAAACGCTATGGCACGGTGGAAGAGGTGGCCAAGACGGTGGCCTTTCTGGCATCGGACGGGGCGGGGTATATCACGGGGCAGAACCTGCGCGTGGATGGCGGGATCACGAGGGCGGTATGAAGGACACGTTGAACGCAGGCCGCGCGGTGATCGAGGCGAAGGGGTTGAACCTGACCTTCGAGACCGGGGACGGGCCGGTCCACGCCTTGAAGGACGTGAACCTGACGATCGGGCGGGGGGAGTTCGTATCGTTTATCGGGCCGTCGGGTTGCGGCAAGACCACGCTGTTGCGCTGCATCGCGGCGCTGGAGCATCCGACCGGTGGCACGCTGTTGGTGAACGGGATGAGCCCGGATGAGGCGCGCATGAAGCGGGCCTATGGCTATGTGTTTCAGGCAGCAGGATTGTATCCGTGGCGGACTATTGCGGGCAATATCAAGCTGCCGCTGGAGATCATGGGGTTTGACAAGGCCGAGCAGGACCGCCGGGTGGAGCGGGTGCTGGATCTGGTAGAGTTGACGGGGTTCGGGAAGAAGTTTCCGTGGCAATTGTCTGGGGGCATGCAGCAGCGGGCGAGCATTGCGCGGGCGCTGGCCTTTGATGCCGACATTCTGTTGATGGATGAGCCCTTCGGCGCGCTGGACGAGATTGTGCGGGACCGGCTGAATGAGGAATTGTTGAAGCTGTGGGCAGCGACGGGCAAGACCATCGGCTTTGTGACCCATTCGATCCCGGAGGCGGTCTATCTTTCCACCAAGATCGTGGTGATGAGCCCGCGACCGGGGCGGATCACGGATGTGATTGAGTCACCGCTTCCCAAGGAGCGGCCTTTGGACATTCGCGACTCGCGCGCGTTCATCGAGATCGCGCATCGGGTGCGGGACGGGCTTAGGGCGGGGCATGGCGATGAGGTGTGAGCCTGTGATTGCTGCACCCCCCTTCCCGACCCTCACCCGTGCCGGGGAAGGGAGATATTTGGGGTGCGTTGCGCCTGTGTCTGGCGTCGTGTTTGGGTATTTTTGCCAAGATGAAGCCGGGGGTGGGACGTGAGTGGCGCGTTGCTGATCTGGTTGGGCGGGGCGATGGCGGCTTTTGTGGCGGCCAATACGGTACTGCGGGCCTATGCGGGATCAGGCGCTTGGCCGACGCTGGTTTTGGCGCTGGGCTGTTTTCTGGTGGGCAATCTGATGATGGTGCGGCTGATGCGGGAAAATGGGTTGGCGCTGGCGGTTGCGGTATCGTCGGTGGTGCAACTGGTGGCGCTGGCCCTGATCGGGGTTTGGTGGTTCGGCGAGCGGCTGACGGGGATGCAGACGGCGGGGGTGGTTCTGGGGGTTGTGGCCGTCACATTGATCGCCTGGCCGCAAGGGACGCAAGGGTGAGGGTGCGGGGATGAAGGACAAGGCCCTGCCTGTGCTGGCCGTGCTGGGGATCATCGTGGTGATCTGGTATCTGGCTGCGGTCTGGATGAACAGCACCTGGGTCTATGATCAGGCCGGTCGTGCAGGGACGGCACCGGGATTTTCCGAGGTTGTGCGCGCCACCATGGCGCTGGAGCGGCCCCTGCTGCCTGCGCCGCATCAGGTGGCGGCGGCGCTGTGGGACGGAATCACGGGAGAGGCCATCACCAGCAAGCGGAGCCTTGTCTATCATGGCTGGGTGACGATGGAGGCGACGCTGGCGGGGTTTGCGCTGGGGATTGTGCTGGGTGTGACGCTGGCCATCGGGATTGTCTATTTCCGGGTGATGGAGGCGACGGTCATGCCCTGGGCGGTGATCAGCCAGACCATCCCGATCGTGGCGCTGGCACCGATGATTGTGGTCCTGTCGAACACGCTGTCGCTGGGTGAGGCGCTGGGGCTGGAGAACCGCCTTGTTTCCAAGACCATCATCAGTGCCTATCTGAGCTTTTTCCCGGTGCTGGTGGGCATGGTGAAGGGGCTGCGCAGCCCGGATGCGATGCAACTGGACCAGTTGGCGACGTGGAATGCCAATGGCTGGCAGAGTTTCCTGTATCTGCGGCTGCCGTCTTCGATGCCGTATTTCTTTGCCTCGCTCAAGGTGGCCATCGCGGCGGCGCTGGTGGGGGCGATTGTGGGAGAATTGCCGACCGGCGCGGTTGAGGGGTTGGGGGCGCGGATGCTGGTGGCGAGCCAGTTTGGCCAGCCCTTGCTGATGTGGGCGTCACTGTTCGCGGCGGCGATTGTGGCGGGGATGCTGATCCTGCACGTGGGCGCGTTGCAGCGCGGGGCTGACCGGATGATGGGGGTGCGGCCATGACGGTGCTGTGGCTTGCGATCCTGTTCTGGGGGGTGGCCTGGGGCGCGAATATCTGGATCGCCGGGCGGGTGAAGGCCGGGCCTTTGCGTTGGGTTCCGCCTGTGCTGTTTGGGATTGCGGTTTTGGTGCTGTGGGAGGGCGCGGTGCGGGCCTTGGGCGTGCCGGAGGTGATCTTGCCCGCGCCGTCGGTGGTGGCGGCGACGGTAGCGGGGAACCTTGGGCTGCTGTGGTCGGATTTCGTACAGACCATCGTGAAAGGGGCGCTGTCGGGCTATGTGATGGGCTGCGGGGCGGCGCTGGTGGTGGCGGTGTTGGTGGACCGTTCACAGTTGCTGTCGCGGGGGCTGCTGCCGGTGGGGAATTTCGTAGCGGCGCTGCCCATCGTGGGGGTCGCGCCGATCATGGTGACGTGGTTCGGCTTTGGCTGGCAGTCGAAGGCGGCCGTGGTCTTTGCGATGGTGTTCTTTCCCGTGCTGGTCAATGCGGTGGCAGGGCTGGCGGCCAGCGACCGGATGCATCGAGACCTGATGCGCACCTATGGCGCGGGCTATGGGCCGACCCTGTTCAAGCTGCGGTTGCCGGCGGCGATGCCGTTCATTTTTAACGGGTTGAAGATTGCCACAACCCTGGCGGTCATCGGCGCGATTGTTGCCGAGTTTTTCGGCTCTCCGACGCGGGGGATGGGATTTCGCATCTCGACCGCGGTCGGATCGCTTGCGCTGCCTATGGTCTGGGCGCAGATTTTCGTGGCGGCCCTTGCGGGCACCACGTTCTATGGGTTCGTGGCTTTGGTGGAACGCCGGGTCACGTTCTGGCACCCGTCGCAAAGAGTGCGGGGATAATATGACAACAAGGAGGTTGGCATGATGAAAGGACTTTTGACGGGTGCGTTGCTGGCGGTTTTCGCCGCAGGCGCGGCCCAGGCCCAGGATCAGGTGCGGTTGCAGCTGAAATGGGTCACGCAGGCGCAGTTTGCCGGGTATTACGTGGCCGAGGCGAAGGGGTTCTATGACGAAGAGAACCTTGACGTATCGATCCTGCCGGGTGGGCCGGATATTGCGCCAGAGCAGGTGATCGCAGGCGGTGGGGCGGATGTCATCACCACCTGGATGCCGGCCGCCCTGGCCGCGCGGGAGCGGGGGGTGCCGCTGGTGAACATCGCGCAGCCGTTCAAGAATCAGGGGCTGAGCTTTGTTTGCCGCAAGGATGCGGGGGTGGAAACCACTGCGGATTTCCCGGGCAAGACGCTGGGCGTGTGGTTCTTTGGAAACGAATATCCGTTCTACGCCTGGATGGCGAAGCTGGGTTTGGCGACCGATGGCAGCGAGGGCGGCGTGACCGTGCTGAAGCAGGCTTTTGACGTTGAGGCGCTGCTGAACGGGCAGGCGGCCTGTATCAGCGTGATGACCTATAACGAATATGGTCAGGTGCTGGATGCCGGGCTGACGCCGGACCAGCTGACGTTTTTCAGCTATGGTGATCAGGGCGTGAAGGTGATGGAGGACGGGCTTTACGTTCTGGAATCCGCGCTGGCCGACCCGGCCTTTGAGGAAAAGATGGTGCGGTTCGTGCGGGCGAGCATGAAGGGCTGGAAATATGCCGAGGCCAACCCGGCCGAGGCGGCGCAGATCGTGGTGGATGCGGACCAGACCGGTTTGCAGACGCTGGAACACCAGACCTATATGATGGGTGAGGTGGCCAAGCTGACCGCTGGATCGAACGGGTCGCTGGACCCGGCCGATTTCAATGCCACGGTCGAGGCGCTGCTGGCCGCCGTCAGCCCGGACAACCCGGCGATTACCAAGGCACCGGATGCGGCGGCCTTTACCACGGCGATCACCGATAAGGCGTTGCAGTAAGGGTTTGATCCCAAAGAGCTTTGGGCGCGCGCAGGGGGACTTGTGCGCGCCTTTTTCTTGATGTTGAGCCGGGGGTTGGATCGGCTTTTCTGGGTATTTTGGCCAAGGTGAAACGGCAGTTGTAAAGTTTTCAAGGCTTTGTAAACCTATGTTTGATGGGATGCCTTGGGGGTTTTTGATGCCGATGTCGGCGCTGACAGGGACGCGGTTGCGCGAGCGGCGGCTGGCTCTGGGTTTACGGCAGGCGGAAGTCGCGCGGGCGGCGGGCGTTTCGGCCCCCTACCTTAATCTGATCGAGCATAATCGGCGTCGGGTGACGGCTGATATTCTGGCGGCGCTGGCGGGTGTGCTGGGCGTTCCGGTGGTGGCGTTGCAGGAAGGCGCTGGGGGCGCGTTGCTGGAGGATCTGCGCGCGGCGGCGGTGGCTGCGGGAGAGGGCACCGGGGCGGAACTGGACCGGGTGGAGGAGTTTGCGGGGCGCTTTCCGGGGTGGGCGGCGGTGCTGATCGCGTTGGAGCGGCGGGCGGCGGGGTTGGAGCGGGCGGTGGAGGCGTTGAATGACCGGATGACGCATGATCCGCACCTGTCGGCCACCTTGCATGAAATGCTGTCGGCGGTGTCTGCGGTGCGGTCGACGGCGGAAATATTGGCCGAACCCGGAGAGATTGACCCTGAATGGCAGCGGCGGTTCTTGCAGAACATCCATGTCGACAGCGAGCGGCTGGCGGTGGGGTCAGAGGCGCTGGTGGCCTATCTGGACGGGTCGGAACAGGCCGGTGTTCAGGGGATCGCCTCACCGCAGGAGGAGTTGGAGGCCTGGCTGGCGGGGCGTGGCTGGCATGTGCCGGAGTTGGAGCCGGGCGGGGCCGGGGTAGATGAGGTTCTGGCCGAGGTGGGGGGGCTGGTCTCTGGTGCGGCGCGGGCTTTGGCGCGGGATTGGGTGGTGCGGGCAGCGGCAGAGGCGGTGGCCTTGCCTGCGGCGGTTCTTGCGGCGGAACTGGCGCCCGCCTTGAGTGCGGGGCGACAGATGGATCCGCTGCGGTTGGCCCAGGCCCACGGGTTGCCGGTTGGCGTGGTGCTGCGGCGGTTGGCGCTGGTGCCGGATTCAGGGGTGGGGTTGGTGATCTGTGATGGGTCCGGCACCCTGATTTTTCGCAAACCGGCAGAAGGGTTTGCCCTGCCACGCTTTGGGGCGGCCTGTCCGCTGTGGCCGATCTTTGCCGCGCTGGGGCGACCCGGCAGCCCGGTTGTGGCTGAGATGGTGACGGCGGGTCGCGGGGCGCGACGGTTCCGGGCTTTGGCCTGGTGCGACCTGCGCCATCCGGAAGGACTGGGCGGCGCAGAGTTGCGCGAGGCGGTGATGATCTTGTGGCCAGTGTCTGGGGGGCCAGTGTCTGAAGGGCCAGCGTCTGGGGGGCCAATGTCTGGAGGGCCATCAGCGTCCGTGTGGCCTGTATCCGGGGGCAGCGGGGCAGAGCGGGTGGTGCAGGTGGGAACCAGTTGCCGGGTCTGTCCGCGCGAGGATTGTCCGGCGCGGCGGGAACCTTCGATCATGGGGGAGGCGCGGTAAAGACCCGAACGACGTGACGAATGGTTTTTGACAGATGCTGTGGAATTGCGCATCGTCCTGTCAGGGGTGGAGAGAGGCAGATATGTGCCTCGTTCCCATCGGACTGTGCAGGGGCGCAGAACGGAGAACGGCAGAAAGACCGGGCGAAAGAACCGGCTGCCGAAACGGGGGGAGAGCGGAATGGCAAGCCATGTCCTGCTGATCGAGGACGAACCGAATATTGCCGAGGCGATCCGGTTCATCCTGAGCCGGGATGGCTGGCAGGTATCGATGCGGGCGGATGGGCTGGGCGCTGCCGAGGCGGTGAGGGCGGACAGGCCGGATCTGGTGATCCTTGATCTGATGCTGCCGGGCTGTTCAGGGTTGGAGGTGGTCGAGGCGATCCGTGCCGATCCGGCCACCGAGGCAGTGCCGGTTCTGATGTTGACGGCCAAGGGGCAGGGGCGCGACCGAGAGGCCGCGGAACGCGCCGGGGTGAACCGGTTCATGACCAAGCCCTTTTCCAATGCCGATATTCTTGCATCCGTGCGGGAACTGGTGGGGCGATGAAACGGCCGCGCGCGCCCTTGTTTCTGAAACGTGGCAGCTATCGCAAGCGGCGGCTGCGCGATGGGGCGCGCATGCTGCCGATCTTGGGGGCAATCCTGATGCTGTTGCCAATCCTGTGGACGCCAGGGGAAACGGCAAAGGCGGATACGGCGACAGATGGCATCTATCTGTTCGCGGTCTGGATCGGGCTGGTGCTGGTGGCGGCGCTGCTGGCGCCGGGGCTGGCCGATGACCGCCCCGGAGATGAGGGCGAGGAGCGGTAGGGATGCCTTTCAACATCCTTGTGCTGTCCTGCCTGGCCTATGTGGCATTCCTGTTTCTTGTGGCGTTCTTGGCCGAGCGGCGGGCTGCGATGGGGCGGATCGGATGGCTGCGGTCGCCCATGATCTATACCCTTTCGCTGTCGATCTATTGCACGGCCTGGACGTTTTATGGCGCGGTTGGCTATGCGGCGCGGTCGGGGCTGGAGTTCGTGACCATCTACCTTGGGCCGACGCTGGTTTTCGTGGGCTGGTGGCTGTTGTTGCGCAAGCTGGTGGTGATCGGCCGGCAACAGCGGGTGACGTCGATCGCCGATCTGATCTCATCCCGCTTTGGCAAATCGAACCTGCTGGGGGTGGTGGTCACGCTTTTGGCTGTGGTGGCGGCAACACCCTATATCGCGCTGCAATTGCAATCGGTGACACTGTCATTCGGTGTCTTTGCCAGCGAGACGCCAGAGGGCTGGGCGTTGCCGGACCGCGATAGCACGGCGATCTGGGTGGCAGGGGGGCTGGCGCTGTTCACCATCCTGTTCGGGACACGCAACCTGGACGCCAAGGAACAGCATCACGGTGTGGTGCTGGCCATCGCGGTGGAGGCGGTGGTTAAGCTGGTGGCGTTGCTGGCGGTGGGGATATTCGTGGTCTGGGGACTGGCCGGGGGGCCTGCGGAACTGTTTGAACGGATAGACGCGTCGGCCATTGCCGATTGGGATTTGCAGCCGGGGCGGTGGGCGGGGCTGATCTTTGTGTCGGGGGCGGCGGTGATCTGCCTGCCGCGCATGTTTCAGGTTATGATCGTCGAAGATGGCGAGGAACGGCATATGGCGCGGGCCAGTTGGGCCTTTCCGCTGTATCTGCTGTTGATGAGCCTGTTCATCATTCCCATCGCGGTGATGGGTCTGGAACGGATGCCCGAAGGTTCCAACCCGGACATGTTCATGCTGACGCTGCCGCTGTCCGAAGGGCAGGGCACGTTGGCGATGCTGGCCTTTCTGGGCGGGTTTTCCAGCGCCACGTCGATGGTGATCGTGGAAAGCATCGCGCTGGCCACGATGGTATCGAACCATGTGGTGATGCCGATCTGGCTGCGGCTGCGGCCCAAGGCGGCGATGTCGGGGGATGTGCGGCGGATCGTGATCCTGTCGCGGCGGCTGGCCATCGTGGGTGTGCTGACGCTGGGCTATATGTATTACCGCCTGTCGGGTGGATCGGCGGCGCTGGCGGCCATCGGGTTGATTGCCTTTGTTGGCGTGGCGCAGGTCTTGCCCGTTCTGTTAGGGGGGCTTTATTGGCGCGGGGCCACGCGGTTGGGCGCGGTGGCGGGGCTGGTGACGGGGTTCGCGGTTTGGGCCTATACGCTTTACCTGCCGTCTTTCGGGCCGGGGGCGGCGTTGTCGGTTGCGGTGTTCGAACAAGGGTTGGGCGGGATCGGCTGGTTGCGGCCGCAGGCGTTGTTCGGAGTTGAGGGGATGGACCCGCTGCTGCATGCGCTGTTCTGGTCTATGGTATTGAACACGGTGGCCTTTTGCCTTGTATCGCTGTTCACCTTTCCCGGCCCGGTGGAACGGATGCAGGGCGCGGCCTTTGTGAACGTCTTTGATGCCGAGGCGGCGGGGCCGCAGGGATGGGCGCGCGGGCGGGCAGAGCCGGAGGCGCTGCTGGTGATGACGCAGCGCATTCTGGGCAAAGAGGCGGCGCTGGCGGTTTTCGCCGCCGAGGCGCGGCGGCAGGGCAAGGACGGATACCTGCCCGATGCAACGCCAGATTTCGTGGCGGGGCTGGAGCGGCGGCTGGCCGGATCGGTGGGGGCGGCGACGGCCCATGCGATGATCAGCCAGATTGTCGGGCGGGCCACCGTTTCCGTCGAAGACCTGATGGCGGTGGCGAACGAGACCGCGCAGATCATGGAATATTCCGCCGAACTTGAAAGCCAGCGTGAAGAACTGACCCGAACGGCACGGCAATTGCGCGAGGCGAATGAAAAGCTGACGCAACTGTCGGTGCAAAAGGATGCATTCCTAAGCCAGATCAGCCATGAACTGCGCACCCCGATGACATCCATCCGCGCGTTTTCCGAGATTTTGACCGAAGGGGATCTGCCGCCGGAGATGGTGGCGAATTACGGGCGCATCATCCATGAAGAAGCGATCCGCCTGACGCGGTTGCTGGATGACCTGCTGGATCTGAGCGTGCTGGAAAACGGATCGGTGCAGTTGAACCTGGGGCTGGCCAATTTGCAGCAACTGATCGACCGGGCGTTGGCTTCGGCCAGCCACACGCGGCCGGAGCGGATTTTCGTCATCCACCGCGACCTGCCGTCCGAGAATCTGTTCGTGCGGACGGATGCGGACCGGTTGGTGCAGGTGTTCATCAACCTGATTTCCAATGCGCGGAAATATTGCGATGCGGCGGCACCGGAATTGAAGATTACCGTGCGACAGCGGGCGGGGCGGGTGTCGGTTGATTTCGTCGACAACGGGTCGGGGATCCCAAAGCAGAGCCAGGGCATAATTTTCGAAAAATTCGCCCGGCTGACCGATCAGACGCGGGCGGGGGGGGCCGGTTTGGGGCTGGCAATCTGCCGTGAAGTGATGGCCAATCTGGGGGGTACGATCGGCTATTTGCCCGGTCAGGGCGGCGCGGCGTTCCGGGTGACGCTGCCGTTGCGGCTGGAACAGCAAGCGGCTTAACCCTTTCTTTGGGCTTTTGCGGGATGCTGCACGAAACAGGTGCGGGATCATGCGATGGCATTGGTGCGGATGAAGCGCGCAGAGGCGGCGGCTGCGGATGGCGACGTGGTGGAACGGCTATGGTCGCTTGCCCTGGCCCGGGCGGTGCAAGAAGAAATGGGCGTACCCCTGCGATTGGTCAATTTTCGCATCGGGCGGTGCAGTCTTGCGGAACTGGTGGAACTGCTTCCCGAACCGTCGCTGATCTGTGCGCTGGATGAAGGGGCGGGGGAATCGACGGGCGTTGCAATCCTTGAAGCCGGGCTGATGGCGGCCATGGTCGAAGGGTTGACGACCGGTGCCGTCACCGTGGCCGAGCGTGGCGCGGCGCGGCGGCCGACGCGGACGGATGCGGCGCTTCTGGCGCCGGTGATCGACCATGCGCTTGCCGGGTTTGAGGCCGGGGCAGCAGAGGCGGGCCTTTCGGATTGGGCGCGCGGTTTTCGCTTTGCGGCGACGGTCGATGGTGGGCGGGGGCTATCACTGATGCTGGAGGATGTGATCTATCGCCTGCTTGAGGCAGAGGTGGATCTGGCCGCTGGCGCACGGAGTGGCAAGGTGTTGCTGGCAGTGCCCGAAGGGCGGGCGTCTGTGGCGACGATCGACAGACCAGCATCTGATGCCCGGTTTTCACAGGATCTGGCCAAACAGGTGGGCGGGGCTGCCGTGCGGCTGGATGCGGTTCTGATGCGGATTTCCCTGCCTTTGGGCGTTGTCATGGGCTTGCAGGTGGGGCAGGAACTGGCCCTGCCACAGGCAGAGATCGGGCGCATCGCCATGGAAGGACTGGATGGGCGCAAGGTGGGTGGCGGCCGGTTGGGCCGTCAAGGCAACCAGCGTGCCATCAGACTGGTCGCCGAGGCGGCGGATGTGCCACCACCGCGGATCGCCCCCGCCGTGGCCGAGCGGCGGTGAAAGGGTTGGGTGGTGCGCGGCTGGCACGGTTGGTTAGCCTGAGGCTGGCAGGCATGTGGTTTCGGGTATCAGCCCTGCTTTGCCATGCCGTCCAGTGTTGGGCGCAGATGTTCCAGTTGATAACCAAAGCGGGCCGGTATGCCGATCAGATCATCGGTTGCCATCTGTCCGGCATGGGCCAGTGCCCAGACAACAGACGAGCGATTGCCGCTGGCGCAATAGGCAAAGACCGGGCCAGTGGCTGCATCAATCGCTGCGCGTTGGGCGGTGACATTGTCCAGTGTCATGGCGCCGCCGATCACCGGGTTGGCGATAAAGACAAGGCCAAGGGATTCGGCGGCGGCGCGCATGGCATCGGTGTGCAGATCGGGGGGGATTTCCCCGTCAGGGCGGTTGTCGATGATGGTGGTGTATCCGGCGGCCTTGATCGCGGGCAGATCGGCGGGGTCGATCTGGGGCGATACGGCATAGTTGGGCGTCAGGGCGCGGATGTCCATCTTCGTCTCCTCGGTCATCATGCGGGTGGCGGTCAGGGTGTGACTGTCATCCGGTCGAGCCGCGCGCGGGCGGCGGGTGCGGCGACCATACCTGCGAGCATGGCAAGAAGAAAGACCAGACCGCCTGCACCGCCCCAGCCAAGCGATGCCATCGCCGGACCGGGACACAGGCCCGACAAAGCCCATCCCGCACCAAAAAGGGTGGAGCCAAGAACAAGCGACGCATCGATCGTGGTGCCACCCGGACGCATCGGAATCGGCGTCCCAAGAACCGATTCCCTTTGCCGTGCCGCCACGCGCCATGCGATGGCCATAGGCAGGATGGCGCCCCCCATCACGAAGGCAAGCGTCGGGTCCCAGTCGCCAAAAACATCCAGCCAGCCCTGGACGCGGGTGGTGTCTGTCATGCCCGACAGCAGCAGGCCAAGGCCGAAGATCCCGCCGGACAGGGCGGCAAACAGATTGCGCTTCATGGTCATATCCAGCCCAGAACGTGACGGGCCAGAACCACGACGATGCCGCCCGCAAGCACATAGAAAACGGTCGCCACAATGCTACGCAGCGACAGACGCGAGATGCCGCATACGCCATGGCCCGAAGTGCAGCCATTGGCTAGCCGTGTTCCGACGCCGACCATCAGGCCGCCCAGGATGATCGGGCCCCAGTTGTCGGTCAGGTGGGTTTCGGCACCACCCATCAGGATGACCAGAACCATGGGCACGACAACCAATCCGGCCAGAAAGGACAACCTTTCACCCCATGTGTCGCGGCCAGAGCCATCCACCAACCCGCCCACAATGCCGGACGCCCCCATGACCCGTCCGTTCACCAGCAGATAAACCGACGCTGCCACCCCGATCAGCACCCCTCCCAGCAGGCCCCAGACCCATGCGATATCAAATGTCATCAAACCCTGCCTGTCTGCCGCTGAAGCAGCGGATGTTTCTGTCTTGGATGTTGAGGGGTGCGCCGCAGCCGTGGCGTGGGTTAAAGTCCGTTGATCGGCACTTTCAGATAGCTTGTGCCATTGTCCTCCGGCTCTGGCATCTGGCCCGCGCGCATGTTGATTTGCAGCGACGGAATGATCAGCCGGGGCATGGCAAGCGTCGCGTCACGGGCCTGCCGCATGGCGACGAATTCATCGCGGCTGCGGCCAGCGCCGACATGCACGTTCCGCGCCTTTTGTGCGCCAACCGTGGTTTCCCAGGCGTAGGTATCACGACCGGGGGCCTTGTAATCATGACCCACGAAGATGCGGGTATCGTCTGGCAAGGCCAGAATGCGCTGCACGCTGTCATACATCACCGCCGCCGAGCCACCGGGGAAATCACAGCGGGCCGTGCCGAAATCGGGCATGAAAAGCGTGTCGCCAACAAAGGCTGCATCGCCGATCACATAGGTCAGGCAGGCAGGCGTATGGCCAGGCGTGTGCATGACATCACCGCGCAACTGACCGATCATCAGGCTGTCGCCTTCCCCAAAAAGCCTGTCGAACTGGGATCCGTCGCGTTGGAAACGTGTGCCTTCGTTGAAGATTTTACCGAATGTTTCCTGCACCACTGTGATGCGGTCGCCAATCCCGATCTTGCCGCCGAGGTGTTCCTGAATATAGGGCGCGGCGGACAGATGGTCTGCGTGGACATGGGTTTCCAATATCCATTGCAGATCAAGGCCGTGGTCGCGGATATGGGCGATGACCGCATCGGCAGAGCGGGTGTCCGTGCGCCCGGAGGCATAATCAAAGTCCAGCACGGAATCGATCACCGCGCAGGCGCGCCCTTCGGGTTCCTGCACCAGATAGGTGAGGGTGTTGGTCGCCTCATCAAAAAAGGCCTGCACGAAGGGTTGCATCACGTGGCATCCTTTTTCTGTTCGCCAATTCAAGGAATATGGTGCCGTGGAAATGTATCACAAGTTGTGAATATATCAAATCGGGCAACGGTTCGATTTGGCGTTCAAAATGCCTGCGAACCGCTGTGCATGGTGGGGCAGGTTCAGGGTTGTTTCGTTTGGCGACAAGTGAAGCTGCCTTTGCTTTGGTCCCGACGGTTTGATCCCTGCGATTTGATCCCTGTGGTTTGACCCCTGTGGTTTGATCAAGGTCAAGGCGACCTCTGCCCATGACTGCAAGATTGGAACAGTGCAGCCAGGGAGAATGCAGAATGACATCACTTGCCAGCCGCAAGGCACAGCTTGAGGCGCGGCTTGCCGATCTGAAGGGACGGATGGCCGGGATCGAGGCGGAATTGGATTCGCATCAATCCCCGGACTGGGAGGATCTGGCCACCGAGCGCGAAGGGGATGAGGTGCTGGAAGGCATGGGCCTGAACGCGCAACAGGAAAGCCGGATGATCCTGGCGGCGCTTCAGCGGATCGCGGATGGCGAATACGGCTTTTGCACAAAATGCGGGGCTGAGATCGGGTCTGCGCGGTTGGATGTGCTGCCCTTTACACCGTTCTGCCGCGATTGCGCGGCCTGAGGGAGGAAGAGATGCCAAAAAAAGGAATAACAGACATGGCCGCCCTGATGGGAGAAGCGGCCGAGGCGATGGCCGCCGGCACAGCCTTGGCGCAGGCGGCGGGATTGGCGGTGCTGAAGGCGGAAATGGCGGCGTTGTCGCATGTTCTTCCGGGGGGCGTGACAGACAGCATCGGCGCTGACGACGAAGCACAGCGGTTGGCGGATGAGGCGGCGCGGGAAGAAGGTTTTGATAACATGCCCGTTTGAAATGACCGAGTGGCGGTCTGATAGGACCGGGTGCCTGATTGAAATGACTGTGTGAATGCCGGGTCGCGCCGCAGCCACCATTGCCAAGCCCGCCTACAGCAAGCTTAATATGTCAAATTGCAGTGGGGCGCTGGTGGGCATGACGGGGCAAGACAGGCAGGTGCTGCGAATTGGGCGCATCGGCCCGGTTATGGAGATTGTTCTGGCCCATGCGCCGGTCAATGCGCTGTCGGCGGGCCTGCGTGTGGCGCTGGCCGAAGCACTGGATCTGGCGGAAGGCACGGAATGCGGCGCGGTATTGATCCGGGGCGATGGCGGGGTGTTTTCCGCTGGTGTCGATCAGGCCGAAATTGGGGCTGCACAAGGTGGGAAGGCTGTTCAACTGGCGGTGCGGGATCTGTGCCGACGGATCGAAACGCTGTCCTGTCCGGTTGTGGTCCTGTTGCAGGGGCCAACCTTTGGGGGTGGGGCCGAACTTGCGCTGGCGGCGCATCTGCGACTGGCGGATGAGACGCTGCAATGGGCGATGCCCGACGTGATCCTTGGTCTGTTGCCCGGTGCGGGCGGGACGCAGCGGTTGCCGCGCCTGACCGATGGCGCGGTGGCGTTGGATCTGTTGCTGAGCGGGCGGGTGATCCGGGCGCCCGAGGCGCTGGCCATGGGGGTGATTGACCGCGTGGTGACCAAGGATTCGGTGTCCGTGGCGCGGATGGCGGCGCGGGATCTGGCGGCGGCGCGGACGCAGGGCGGCACTTGGCGGCGTACCGATGAACTGCGGTCAGGATTTCGGGACGTGGCGGCCTATCGTGCGGCTGTGGCTGCGGCGCGCGAGACGCAGCGCGGATCGCGGCTGCCCGCGCCGGGGCGAATCGTGGATTGTGTCGAGGCGGCGCTGTTGTTGCCGTTCGAGCAGGGGGTGGCGTTTGAAGCGGCGGCCTATGACGATTTGATCGCCAGTCCCGTTTCGCAGGGGCTGCGCCATGCCCTTCGGGCAGAGCGTGCGGCGCGACGTCTGCCTGCGGCGGTTGCGGCCTTGGGCAATGTGGCGATGCCGCAGCGCCTGGCCATCTGGGGCGCGGCGGGCGATGCGCCGGTGATTGCGCGGCGGGCTTTGCAGGCGGGCATGGCGGTGCATCTGGCCGATCCGTCGAAATCGGGGCTTGTGGCGGCGCTGGAGGCAATTGCCGCTGCACAAGAGGCCGAAGTGCAAGCCGGGCGCATGACGCCGGAAGCCCGTGATGCCGATTGGGCAAGGCTGGTGCCTTTGGTGGGACAGGACCGGCTGGGAGAGGCGGAGGTCGTCATCACCACAAGGCCCGATCTGGCGCTTGCTGCGCCGCGAACGGTGCTGGCGCTGGGTGTGGCGGCACCCAAAGGGGCGGTGCCGCTGGCCTTGGTGCAGCAGGCGGAGCCTTTGGCCGAAATGATGCTGGAGCAGGCGTCGACACCTGCACGGGCGGGGCAGGCGGTGGCATTGGGGCGGCGGCTGGGATGGGCCGTGGTGCCTGTCGGGCCGGGGGGGCCGGTAGCGGTGGTCCTGGCAACGGCGCTTGCGGAAACGGTGACGTTTCTGGAGGGGCGCGGTGTGGCGCGCGGGTTGATCGCGCAGGCGCTGGCCTTGGCCGGGATCGCTGGCGAAGGACGTGCCGGAACACCGAAACCGGCCGAAGATGCGGTGGCGCGGCGCTGCTTTGCGGCGCTGGCCAATGCCGGCGCGCGGTTGATCGAGGCCGGGACCGCGCGCGATGGCGATACCGTGGATGCCGTGGCGATTGCGTCAGGGATCGTGGCGCGGTGGACGGGCGGGCCGATGCATCAGGCCGATCAGCGCGGCTTGATGGTTTTGCGCCGCGATTTGCGTCTGTGGGCGGTGGAAGAGCCTGCGCTGTTTGCCCCGGCCCCGTTGTTTGACAAGCTGATCGCCGAAGGACGGGGGATAAGCGGCGGTTAGGCCAGGATGATACCCGCAATCACCAACATCAGGCCCAGTGCCGAAATCGCAAGCGCGCCCAGGTTCAGGGCGACCACATGCTGAAGCCGTGCCCGGATCTGATCATCCGGCAAGCCGGACCCTTTGGCCCGCATCGCCAAGACGATGCACCAGACCAGCCCGAAAATGCCGATCATCGACAGGGCAGCGCCACCCCAGATCACGTAATCCATCCCGACCGCTCCGTTCCGATGCAGGTTTGGTCCTATCGTGGGGGCGGGCGGCAGGCAAGCGGTCGCGGGGCAGCATCACCTTGAATCCGGGACGAGAGGCAGGGTAGGGAGGGGCCTCAGTTTCCTTTCACAGCACGAGGCCAGGATGAGCGACCCGATCGACGCCTATAACGTCACCGCCGATGAATTGCGGCAGTTCATCGAACGCTATGAACAGCTTGAGGCGGAAAAGAAGGATGTGGCCGAGCAGCAGAAAGAGCTGATGGCCGAGGCGAAGGGCCGCGGCTATGACACCAAGGTGCTGCGCAAGGTGGTGGCATTGCGCAAGCGCAAGCCCGACGATATCGCCGAGGAAGAGGCGGTGCTGGAAATGTACAAGGCGGCGCTTGGGATGAGTTGACCTTCTGGGCGCGCCGGGCAAATGGGCCGGGCGCGCCATCTGGCCGGGTCAGGGGTCAAGGAACGTCACGCCAGACATGGCGCGGATCCTTGCGATGTCTGAACGGTAGTTTTCGGTCAGCGAGTCGATCAGGTCTTCGTCCCAGCCGGGCAGATCCAGTTCAATGTCGATCTGATCGGACAAGGCGAATTTGTCGAGAAAGGCCGATACGATCCGGCGGCGCTGCGTCACGTTGGAAGGCGGGTTCGCCGTCATGTAGGCGCGCATCCGTTCCAGCCCGTCGGGCGACATCAGGTCTGCCAGCAGATCATCGGTGTCGATCAGCGGCGTGCCGGGGGCATGGCCGGACACGGCCTGCAACACTTCGGGCCAGATCATCGGGGTATCTTCGTCACACCAGATTGTCAGGCTGGCATCCGGGTTCAGGGTGCGCACCTCTTCGACCAGCCGAAACCAGCTGAGATCGCGCGGATCGGCACCGCCCATCACCTCGTCCAGGGTTTTGCCGGGCATGCTGTTGTACAAGGCGGGCAGAAAGCTGGCCGGGTTGCGGATGGCCATGTGAAATTCGGCGTCAATCTCAGGAAAGATCTGGGTAAAGGCGCGAATGCGTTCCGCCGCAGCCGGATAGAGGCGGCGCGACCGGATCACCCAAGGCGGATAGCTGAGGAAGTTGTCCCAAGACAGGATCAGGCGGTCGGCACGTTCCTCTTCCATGATCTGGTCAAGCACGACGGCCTGTGTGTCACGGCTTGCGGCACGCCCCTTGAGCGTGACCGCCGTGTCGCGCATCAGCGCACGATAGCGTGTCGGCGCCGGAACGATAATACCTTGTGTGGAAAGGGTTTCCCGGTTCTTCCACAGACACCGGATCAGCCGCTCGTCATCCGTGCAATGGGCGCCGAGATGGTAAACGATACGCATGGGGACTGTACTGCTTTCTGCCGTCTTTTCACGCAGACTATACGGGCTTTTCTGGACAGTGGAACCGGTTTCGATTATCGGCGGTTGCATGATGACCAAGCAAAACAGTCAGAATCCGACGCGCTGGGCAAGGTTGTGGCCGGATGTCTGGTCGGTTGGTGCCATACTGATCGCCGGGGTGGTCATGGCCCCGATGCTGGCAGTTCTGTGGATTGCCTTTCACCCCACTGAAAATATCTGGCCCCATCTTCTGTCGACGGTGTTGCCGAGGTATTTCGGCACGACGCTGTATCTGATGGTCGGGGTGGGGCTGCTGACGGCGGTGATGGGCACCGGGACGGCGTGGTTGGTGGCGATGTACCGGTTTCCGGGGTCGCGCTGGCTTGACTTCGCGTTGCTGTTTCCGTTGGCGATTCCAGCCTATGTCGGGGCCTATGCGCTTGTGGATTTCCTGCAGTATTCGGGGCCGGTGCAGGGTGGATTGCGGGCCATGATGGGGTGGCAAAGCGCGCGGGATTACTGGTTCCCCGAGGTGCGGTCACGTGAGATGGCGGTGCTGGTGTTGGCCTCGGCGCTCTATCCTTATGTGTATCTTCTGGCGCGGGCAGCGTTTCGAGAAACATCAGGTTGTGCCTATGAGGTGGCGCGGGCACTTGGGGTGGGGCCATGGGGGTTGTTCCTGCGGGTGGGGTTGCCTCTCGCGCGACCGGCGATTGCCACCGGCGTGGCGCTGGCCTTGATGGAAACGGTGGCCGATTACGGGACCGTGGCCCATTTTGGGGTTCAAACGCTGACCACGGGGGTGTTTTCCACCTGGCTGAACGGCAACAATGCTGGGGGGGCGGCGCAGATTGCCGGGGTGATCCTGATGCTGATCCTGCTGCTGGTCGCGCTGGAGCGGACGGGGCGGCGGAATGCACGGTTCTATCGGATGGGGCGGTCCGGGCGCCCGGTGGAGCGGGCGTCGCTGACCGGTGCGCAGGGTTGGGTGGCGACCGGGATGTGCCTGATCCCGTTCGGTCTGGGCTTTGTGTTGCCGGTGGCGGTGATGCTGGACCATTCGCTGAACAACCCCGAGGTCTGGGTTGCGCCGGGATTGTTGGCGGCACTGGGCAACACGGTTTTTGTGGGTGGGACAGCCGCGCTTCTGACGGTGGGGGCGGCGCTGTTTCTGGTCTATGCGGTGCGGATGGCGGGGCGGGGTGTGGCGCGGGTGGTGTTGCCATTGACGACGCTTGGGTATGCCGCGCCGGGGGCCGTACTGGCGTTGGGTCTGCTTATCCCTTTGGCCGCGTTGGATAATCGGGTGGCGGATGCGGTGCTGGCGGTGACGGGGCATGATCCGGGATTGATCATGACGGGGACGTCAGGGGCGATCATCCTGGCCTATATCGTGCGGTTCTTTGGCATCGCGCAGGGTGCTGCGGATGCGGCCTTTGGCCGGGTATCGCCCAACCTGCCGTTGGCGGCGCGATCATTGGGGCGCAGCGCGGGTGGGACGTTGGGGGCGGTTTACCTGCCGATGATGCGGGGGTCGGTGGCGACGGCGCTGCTGGTCGTGTTCGTCGATTGCGTCAAGGAGCTGCCGGCGACGCTGCTGCTGCGGCCGTTCAATTTCAATACCTTGGCGACACGGGTCCATGAACTGGCTAGTCTTGAGCGGTTGGGCGAAGCCGCACCTGCGGCGCTGGTGGTGATGGCGGTGGGCCTGTTGGCGGTTGGCCTTCTGGCGCGCGCAAACCGGGTGTGATTGCCGATCCGGGTGCCTTGCGCGGGGAGACAAAAGCGGCTATTTCGACGGCGGTGTGCCTCTATAGCTCAGCTGGTAGAGCACCTGATTTGTAATCAGGGGGTCGGGGGTTCGAGTCCCTCTGGGGGCACCATTCATTCGGTCAGGGTTGTGGATGTGGCGGGTGTGCCGCTTTGGGTTTGTTTGGGCAAGCCCTTGCGGGCGCTGGTTTAATTTGTACTGGGGGTGGGAACTGGGTGTGCAGCGCATGGTGCAGATGGGCGGTGCAGCCGGCTGTGCATACGGGCGGTGGGGTGATGGGGCGTTAACCATGCCGGTTGCGGCAAGGGTGCGGGTCCGCCGGTTGTGTCTGCGATGCCCGGAATGATCGCCTTTGGGTTGTGTTTCGGCCGCCACATCCACCGGACGGGATGGGGGTGCCGCCTTTCGTTTTGTTGGCGATGCTTTATCGTTTGATGCGTGCTTTGGTGCTGGGTTTCGTGTTTGCCAAAGCCCGTGGTGGTTTTATGTGAGGAATGAGTATGGCGATTTTTGCCTTTACCCCGGTTGTCAGCCCTGCGCAGTGGCAACGCTATGATATGGTTGATGAACGGCTGACCTTCATCGACACGATCTTTGAAAGCACGACTGAATTTGCGCAGGCGACTTTCTTTCGGCTTCATTACAGCGATGCGACTGTCGAGTTTCAGGGCAACTCCCTGCAGTATCGATTTGAAGGCGGTGACGTGGCCGAAATCACGGCGGGCACAATCACGGGGCTGACGGTGACGCTGGTGAATGGCGGGCCGACCGTCCTGTCGGCAACAGGTGTGGCTGTCCAGGCGACGGAGTTTTCGGCGTTGCTTGGCAGTGGAAATTCGACTGCCCTGTTCAACCTGCTGTTGCCGGGGAACGATCTGATTTCTGCGGGGGTGGGTGCGGATCGGTTGGTGGGTCATCTGGGCAATGACACGCTGAATGGCGGTGGCGGGGATGATGTCCTGTCGGGCGAAGCCGGGGCGGACAGCCTGTCGGGTGGTGGCGGGAATGACCGTCTGGATGGTGCTGCGGGCCTTGATGCGTTGTTTGGTGGCGCCGGACGGGACGTGCTGATTGGCGGGGCCGGCAAGGATGTGATGTCCGGGGGGGCCGGGGCGGATACCTTCGTGTTTCGCGCAACCGGGGACAGTGCGGCGGCGCGGGCCAATGCGGATGTGATCACCGATTTTCGGGCCGGGACGGACAGGATCGACCTGCGCGGGATCGACGCCTATGGCGCGACGGGGGCGGATGATGCCTTTTTGTGGATCGGGACAGGCAGTTTCAGCAATGCGGGCGCGGGCGAGGTGCGGGCGCGTCTGTTTGACAATGCCGGGACGGAGAATGATTTCACGATGATCGAGATCGACACGGATGGCGACCTTGGCGTGGAAATGACGATCCGCCTGACAGGCCTGCACGATCTGGGGGCGGGTGACTTTTTGATGTAAACCGGTTCACGGGTCAGCAGAAAAAGGGGCCACCAGACGGCGGCCCCTTTGGGTGCAGGGTCAGCGGGCAGGGTTATTCGGCTGCCTTCGCCCGATTGCCGACGATCAGGTGATCGGGGCCATAGGGAAATCCGGTGATGTTGCGGTTGCCGCCTTCGGTGATCACCAGGATGTCGTGTTCGCGGTAGCCGCCTGCGCCGGGCAGATGGTTGGGGATGGTGATCATCGGCTCCATGCTGACAACCATGCCGGGTTCCAGCACGGTGTCGCAATCTTCGCGCAGTTCGAGGCCCGCTTCGCGCCCGTAATAGTGGCATAGCACGCCAAAGCTGTGGCCATAGCCGAAGCTGCGATATTGCAGCAGGTTTTCTGCGGCATACATCTCATTCAGTTCTTTGGCGATGTCGCTGCACCGGTTGCCGGGGATCAGCAGTTCCTTGCCGCGATCATGGACCTGACAGTTGATGTCCCACAGGCGAAGGTGTTCGTCGGTGGCGGATTCAGCAAAGAGCGTGCGTTCAAGCGCGACGTAATAGCCCGCCACCATCGGGAAGCAGTTCAGCGACAGGATGTCGCCGCGCTGGATGCGCCGCGAGGTGACGGGGTTATGTGCGCCGTCGGTGTTTATGCCGGATTGGAACCAGGTCCAGGTATCCATCAATTCGCCATCGGGCCAGATCTTGGCGATTTCGCGCACCATGGTGGCGGTGGAATGCAGCGCCACCTCATGTTCCGGGGTGCCGACGAGGGCGGCTTCGACACAGGCGGCACCGCCGATATCGGCGATGCGGGTCATCTTTTCGATATGGGCGATTTCCTCGGCCGATTTGATCATGCGCAGGCGCATGGCGGGGGCGGCGATGTCGACGAATTCCATATGGGGGAATTCGTGCTTGAAGAGGGCGAGGGTGTCGATCGTGATATGATCGTATTCGATGCCAAGACGTTTGACCCCACCCGTCAACTGGCGGATGGCATGGAAGTAATTGTCCTTTTGCCAATCGGTATAGGTGACGTTGCGCCCGCCAAAGGTGCGCCGCCAGGGCTGGCCGCCGTCGATGCCTGCGGAGATGGAGGTGGAGAGGGTGTGATCGACCAGAAGGCCGTAGCGGCGGCCAAATTGGCAGAACATGAAATCGGCGTAGTAGTTGATGTTGTGGTAGCTGGTGAACAGGGCGGCGTCGATCTCCAGCCCGGCCATCACGGCGCGGACGGCATCGAGGCGGCGCTGCATTTCTGAATCGCTGAAGGTGGGGGTCGGGCGGGTGCCGTTGCCGGTGTAATCCTGAAGTTTTTCGCGCTGCATGACCTGTCCTTTGCGTATCGGGTTGCGGCGCAGGGTCGGGCCAAAGGGGGCGATTGTCAAAAGAGGGTTTCTCATGCGATGCATGAGGAAATCTCATTCGACGGAAGGGCGCGATTGATGCAGATTCCCCTGAACTCCTTGCGCGCGTTTGAGGCGGTGGCGCGGACTGGATCGTTCAAGGCAGCGGCCGAGTTACTTTTTGTCACGCAATCGGCGGTCAGCCATCAGGTGCGGCATCTGGAGGAATGGCTGGGCGGGCCGTTGTTTGACCGCGAAGGCGGGCGGCCAAGGCTGCGGCCCGAGGGGGCGGAACTGGCGCGGGCGGTCAGCCTGTCGCTGACGGAGATGGAGGCGGCCTGCGCGCGGGTGCGTGAGGCGCGGCGGGTGGGGCCGCTGGTGATTGCGGCGATCCCGTCGGTGGCAGTGTGCTGGCTGATCCCGCGGCTGGCGGGGTTTCGGGCGGCGCACCCTGAGGTGGAGATACGGGTGGTTTATGCGATGCACGGGCGGGAGATGGATTTTCGGGATGTGCATCTGGCCTTTGTGTTCAGCAAGGGGCCGCCGGGGGGAGAGGCGGAGGCGTTTCTGCCGGGGGTAAGCGTGCCGGTGTGCAGCCCGGCGCTTTTGGGCGGTTCGCGGGTGGGCCAAGGGATGGAGCGGCAGGCGGGCTATCTGCCATCCGAGATATTGGCGCTGGGATTGTTGCACGACACGGATCTGAGCGGGTGGGGGGCGTGGTTCCGGCGGGCGGGGGTGCCGATGCCGTTGGCGCCACCCGGTGCGGCGGTGTTTGAGGATTTCAACCTGCTGCGGGCGGCGGCGCTGGCGGGGCAGGGGGTGGCGCTGTGCCCGCTGGCCATGATCCGGCCCGATCTGGAGGCGGGGCGGTTGGTGCAATTGTCAGAGGTGTCGGTGCTGGAGGAGTTTGGCTATCATCTGGTGCCAGGGTCTTTGGCACAGACCGGGCAGATGCGGGCCTTTCGGGATTGGGCCTTTGCGGCGCGGGATGGAGTGACGGGGTAAGGCGATGGAGACTGGCGTGACGGCGAATTTCATACCGAAGGGGGTCGCCCATGTGGCGGTCGCCAAGGCGGGCGAGCCGGTTCGGATGACCTTTGTGCTGTTGCCGAATTTTTCGCTGATCGCGTTTTCTTCGGCCATCGAACCTTTGCGGATTGCCAACCAGTTGGCGGGGCAGGTGCTGTTTGAATGGGAGGTGCTGTCGGAGTCGGGGGTGCCGGTGGCCTGTTCCAACGGGGTGAAGTTGCAGGTGGACGGCGCCTTGGGGGAGACGAAGCCGAAGGCGATGATCTTTGTCTGTGCCGGGGTGGAGCCGGAGAAATCGGCCAGCAAGAAGGTGGCGGATTGGCTGCGCGGGCAATGGCGGATCGGGCGGACGGTGGGGGGGCTTTGCACGGGGGCCTATGCTCTGGCCAAGGCGGGGATATTGGAGGGGCGGAGTTTTACCCTGCATTGGGAAAACCTTCCGCCCTTTATGGAGACGTTCGGCCATCTGCGGCCGTTGGAACAGCTTTACTGCATCGACGGGCGTATCCTGACCAGTGCGGGGGGGGCGGCGGCAACCGACCTGTTCATCGAGATCGTGGCCAAGAACTATGGCGACCGGCTGGCGGATGCGGTGTTGCGGATGTGTTTGCATGGGCAGCAGCGGCCTGCCGATCTGCGGCAGCGGATGTCGTTGTCATCGACCCTGGGGATAAGGAATCCGGTGCTGGTGGAGGTGATCCGGCAGTTCGAGGAGAACCTTGAGCAGGGGGTTGAGATTGAGACGCTGGCGGCATCGCTGGGTGTTTCGCGGCGGCAGGTGGAGCGGTTGTTCGCGCGCTATGTGGGCATGTCGCCCAAGCAATATCTGAATGGGTTGCGGCTGGAACGGGCGCGGGCCTTGTTGACGGAAACGGATATGCCGGTGGCCGAGGTGGCCTATGGCTGCGGGTTCAATGCGACCAACACCTTCACCAAGGCGTTCCGGCAACGCTATGGCGTGTCGCCACGACGATTGTCGAGCCGACATGGGGGCAGAGAGGCGGGGACCGGAAAGGTTGCTGTGGGGGCGGTTGGGGGAATGGAGTGATCCATTCCCCCCTTTGTCCGTGATGGCCTGAAGGTGCGGGGTTATTTCCGCGCAGGTCATCAGGAACAGGCCATCTGGTGCCCGGGGGAGACGGGCGCCTGTGTTCAGGGTGGCGGATTGTGGGGTGTTCGGGAAGCTGCGCGGGGTTGCCGGATGGGGCATATGCCGCAACGGGGCCGCGCAAACCATTGGGATCAGGCAGTTTCTTGCCAGAACACCGGGTCGTCAGGCAAAGATCTGCCAATGCAAGGTGCCACACAGGTTTGGCAGACGTGCTTGTCGGTCAGGCTGGTCGGTCAGGCTTGTGGGGCAGGCTTGTGGGTCAGGTGGCAGTGGGCGGGGTGTGTGCCTCGAACCAGTTGCAGGTTGCCTCAAGCTCGACATCGCGGAAGTCGATGCCGGGCAGGACAAGCACGGTCGATGGGTCATCGGTAATCTGGCCCGCGACAAAGACCGATGCTTCGGGGCGGGCGTCGGTGACTGATACGACAAGGCGGCCCAACTGTTCCAGCGATTGCGACGATCCGGCGGCAAAGCCGAAGATGCGGTCGGTAGAGCCTTTGAAATGGTTGCACAGCTCTTCGTTGCTGTAG
The DNA here is from genome assembly GCA_958439195.1 of uncultured Paracoccaceae bacterium. Classification (GTDB taxonomy): domain Bacteria; phylum Pseudomonadota; class Alphaproteobacteria; order Rhodobacterales; family Rhodobacteraceae; genus Paragemmobacter. The sequence continues at coordinate 55,763 of OY288148.1, read as the reverse complement.
CCGATCAGCAGCGTGATATCCCAGCCGCGCGCGCGAAACACATCGGCGGCGGCGGAAATGGCAAGGGTGTGCATGTCGCCCGGCACCAATGCGAAGGTGGCGGATTTGCGCAGGCCGTGATCGGGCATGGCGGTGGGGCGGCGGCGATAGCGGAGGTAAGAATAGATGCGCGACGCCCCGGAGGTTGCGGCCTGATAGGTTATGGTGCCGCCATTCCACAACGCGCCGATTTCGCGGGCGATGGGGCCAAGCCTGTCGGACAGAAACCAATCCAGATCACGCAGCGGATCGTCGAGCGATTCCAGCGCAGAGAAAGCCTCCGCCTCGGTCCCTGAGGTGAGGACGGAGGCGGTGGATTTGATGGCCAGCAGTTCGCGGGTTTCGCGCACCTCGGCGGCGCGGCGTGCGACGCGCTGCAAAACTTCGTTCGCAAGAGACGTGACATGACCACGCTGTTCGGCACTGCGGCGCATGACAGGGCTTTGATCTGTCAGTGTCCTTGCCAGGTTCTGATCATCGTATTCGGATGGCATTTTGATTATCGGGGGCTGCAAGAAGCCCCTCTCCGGTTCCCTGTCATAATGGGCACACAGGCGGGGTTGGAAGTCAATCTGGAATGGCGGGACGAGCCATCATGACGATGGCCGGTCCGGGTTGCGGGGGGCGTGTTTTGCGCCCAGAAAGGGGCCGCAATGCAGGGTGGTCCGGGGGCGGAAATGGTGGCGGAAATCACAGCGAAAACGGGGGAACGTCTGGCACTGATTGATGTTGCGCGGACGGCTGCCCTGATCGGGATGGGGATTTTCCACCTGGCATTCGATCTGGAACTGTTCGGCCATCTGGCACCGGGAACGACGGTCACGGGGGGCTGGGCGGTGTTCGCGCGGCTGGTGGCGGGAGGCTTTCTGTTCCTGTCCGGGGTCAGTCTGGTGCTGGCGCATGGGGCGGCGATTCGCTGGCCGGGGGTGTGGCGACGGCTGGGCAAGTTGGCGGCGGCGGCGGCGCTGGTTTCGGGGGGCACCTATCTGGCTTTTCCGCAGGCCTTTGTGTTTTTCGGTATCCTGCATTCCATCGCGCTGTGCAGTCTGTTGGGGCTGGTGTTGATCCGGCTGCCCTGGGGGGGGCTGCTGGTGCTGGCTGTGGGGGTGGTTCTGGTGGATCAGCGGGTGGCGGTTGATCTGTTCAACCCACGCTGGCTGGCTTGGACGGGGTTGGCGCGGGTAACGCCGCTGGCGGTGGATTTCGTGCCGGTCTTTCCGTGGTTTGGCGCGTTTCTGGCCGGGATGGGCGCGGCGAAGCTGGCGGCAGCGGCAGGGTTCTGGCTGTGGATCGGGCGGGTGCAGGCGGGGGCTTTGGCGAAGGGGCGGGTGGGGGCATGGCTGCGGCGGCTGGCCTGGCCGGGGCGGCATTCGCTGATCATCTATCTGGTGCATCAGCCGGTGTTGATCGGGCTGGTCTGGGCGGGGACGCAGATGATGCGCTGACGACGGCGCGGATCGGTTCCGTGCGACGGTTCTATGCGACGGTGGCGCGTTCACGGGGTTTGTGACAGACCGTCAGGGCGTTTGTGACACCTGACCGGGTCGCAAGACGGATGGCGATTCGTGGCCTATCTGGGTTGGAATGCACGGGGATCGTGGGCTGAGCGTCACCAAATCGCCCTTGTTTTTCGGGTGTCTTGCGCGGTGTCGCGGTGGTTTTCCCAGCATTCCTTGGCATGATCAGAAAGCGCATGAGGCACGAACGGGCCGTTACTTAACTGTCACAATAACTTTGCATAGTCGTCATGCGGCGGGACTACACCCGGCGGTGATCGGCACCCAGGAGATGGTGTCGTGGTCCCTGATGGAGATGCAGATGACCCTTGTGAAAATCACCCTTTCGACCGTGGCCGTTCTGGCCGGCACCACCGGCCTTGCGCTGGCCCGTGACAATGTGCAGGTGACCGGTTCTTCGACCGTGCTGCCCTATGCCACCATCGTGGCCGAAGCCTTTGGCGAAAACTTCGACTTTCCGACCCCGGTTGTGGAAGGTGGCGGTTCGGGTGCTGGCCGTGCGAAAATGTGTGAAGGCGTGGGCGAAAACACCGTCGACATCGCAAATTCCTCGTCGCGCATCAGCCAGAAAGACCTGGACACCTGCGCCGCCAATGGCGTGACCGAGGTGATGGAAGTGCGTTTTGGTTATGACGGGATCGTCTTTGCGTCGGACGTGGCGGGCCCTTCGTTTGGCTTCACCCCGGCTGACATCTACAACGCCGTGGCCGAGCAGGTCGTGAAGGATGGCGCGCTGGTTGCCAACCCGCACACCCAGTGGTCGGACTTCAACGCCAACCTGCCGGCGCAGGAAATCCTTGTGCTGGTTCCCGGCACCAAGCATGGCACGCGCGAAGTGTTCGACACCAAGGTGGTGATCGCGGGTTGCGAAGAAACCGGTGCTATGGCGGCCTTTGTGGCGGCCGGCATGGATGAGGACGGCGCCGAAGAAGCCTGCATGAAGCTGCGCACCGATGGCCGTTCCATCGACATCGACGGCGACTATACCGAAACGCTTGCCCGTCTGGATGCCGACAAGAACGCCGTCGGCGTGTTCGGCCTGTCGTTCTATCAGAACAACACCGACAAGCTGCAAGTTGCCACGATGTCGGGCGTCACGCCGTCGACCGAAACGATTGCAACCGGCGAATACCCGGTGTCGCGCCCGCTGTATTTCTACGTCAAGCTGGCCCACATGGACGTGATCCCCGGCCTGAAAGAGTATGTGGAGTTCTTTGTGTCCAACGACATGGCCGGCCCGGATGGCCCGCTGGCCCAATATGGCCTGGTGTCCGACCCGGAATTGGCGGCGACGCAGGCAATGGTGGCTGCGCGCACCCCGATGGGTCCGCTGGAATAATCTGACGAAACAGGGCGGCGCGTTGCGCCGCCCTGACTTTTCCCTCTAGCCGGTTGGATGGCCCCATGTCGGTTTTTCTGCTTCTCGCCATCGTGGCGATCCTGTCCGTCGCCGGTTTTGTGCTTTGCCGACAGCGTGCCCTGAAACAAGCCGGTGGCACCGCGCGCAATCTGCATTCGCTTCCTAATTATTATGGCTGGTTCGGCTTTATCATGGCGTCGGTTCCGGCGGTGCTGGTGCTGGCGGTCTGGATGATTGGCCAGCCGCTGTTCATCGAGCGGCAGTTGAGCGGGTTTTTTCCCGCAGAAATGATCGAGGATGATGCCGCCCGCACTCTGCTTTTTGCCGATGTGCGCCGTGTGGCATCGGGCCTGGATGTGGCTGTTGCGCAGGGCGCGCTGACCGAGGATGAGGCGAACAATATCCGCACCGAATTTGGCAGCGTGCGTGACAGGCTGGCCACTGTCGGTGTGGCGCTGGGGTCCGAGGTGACGCCGCCCGTTCTGCAAGCCGCACAGGATTACCGCGAAATGTCGCGTGTGGGCGCGGTGGGCCGGACCATCCTGACCTTTGTTTTGTCAATCGGTGGCCTGATCCTGGCGATCCGCGCCACCAACCCCGAATTCCGCGCCCGCAACCGGGTAGAGCAGGTGGTGTTGGCGCTGTTGATCCTGTCATCCACCATCGCAATTCTGACCACGGTGGGGATCGTGTTGTCGATGCTGACGGAATCGCTGCGGTTCTTCACCATGTATCCGGCGGCGGATTTCTTCTTCAGCCTGACGTGGTCACCCAATTTCCGTGGCAATTCGGAATTGGGCCTGCTGCCGCTGCTGTGGGGGACGCTGTATATCAGCTTTGTGTCCATGCTGGTGGCAGTGCCCATTGGTCTGTTTTCGGCGATCTATCTGGCGGAATACGCATCGAACCGTGTCCGTTCCATCGTGAAGCCGCTGATCGAGGTGATCGCGGGTATTCCGACGGTGGTGTTCGGGCTGTTCGCGCTGGTGACGGTTGGGCCGTTCCTTCGGGATTATTTTGCACAACCTTTGGGGTTGGGTAATTCCGGGTCATCGGTGATGACGGCGGGGATCGTGATCGGCATTCTGAACATCCCGTTCATTTCCTCGCTGGCGGATGACATCATCAACGCGGTGCCGCAGTCCATGCGGGACGGGTCGCTGGGGTTGGGGGCCACGAAATCGGAAACCATCCGCAAGGTGGTGCTGCCTGCCGCGCTGCCGGGCATCATGGGGGCCGTGCTGATGGCCGCCAGCCGTGCCATTGGTGAGACGATGATCGTGACGATGGGGGCTGGGGCCGCCGCACGGCTGGACCTGAACCCGTTCCAGGCGATGACCACCATCACCGTGAAGATCGTCAGCCAGTTGACAGGGGATACGGAATTCAATTCGCCCGAAACGCTGGTGGCGTTTGCGCTTGGCATGTCGCTTTTCGTCATCACGCTGGCGCTGAACATTCTGGCGCTGATCATCGTGCGCAAATACCGGGAGCAATATGAATGAGCGACGCAACCGCCGCGAACCCGATGCCCGCTGCCGCGCCTGCGCGGGGCAAGACGTCGCTTTACACGCAAGACGCACTGACGCGCCGCCGCAATGCCGCCGAAGCCCGGTTCAAGATGTATGGGCTGGTGGCGATTGTGGTCAGCCTGCTGGTGCTGGCCGTGATGCTGTTCACCATTTTCCGCGACGGCACCTCGGCGTTTCGGCAGGCCACCATTGCCTTTCCGATCACCCTGGAGGCCGAGACTTTGGATCCGGCCGGGGCGCGCAACCCGGAGGATTTGGCCAAGGTCACGACCATTGGCTATGGCAATCTGATCGGGCGGCAGTTTGCCAATTATCTGACCGCCGAAGGGATTGTTGTCGACGGGATCAGCGACAAGGACATCTCTGGCATGATCTCGCGCGATGCGCCGGGGCGCCTGCGCGATATGGTGCTGGCCGATCCGTCGCTGATTGGGCAGACCATTGATTTCAGCGCCTATGCCACGGGCCGGATTGACGGCTATCTGAAAGGGCGTGTGACGCTGGATACGGCGGAACTGGATTCCAATGTCTCTGTGGAACAGTTGCAGCTTGCCGATATCCTGACCGAGCGGGGCATCCTTTCGATCGCGTTCAACATGGGGTTCCTGACAAACCCGGATGCATCGGATCAGCGGCCGGAATCGGCGGGGCTTGGCATTGCGATCATCGGGTCGCTTTACATGATGATGCTGGTGCTGATCTTTACCCTTCCAGTGGGGGTTGCGGCGTCGATCTACCTTGAGGAATTCGCCCCGAAGAACAAGCTGACCGACCTGATCGAGGTGAATATCTCGAACCTTGCGGCGGTGCCGTCCATTGTGTTCGGGATTCTTGGCCTTGCGATCTTCATCAACTTTGCCGGGTTGCCGCAATCATCATCGTTGGTGGGGGCGCTGGTGATTTCGCTGATGACCCTGCCGACGATCATTATCGCCACACGGGCCGCGATCCGCGCTGTGCCTCCGTCGATCCGCGATGCGGCGCTGGGGGTTGGCGCGTCAAAGATGCAGACGGTGTTCCACCATGTGCTGCCTTTGGCGATGCCCGGCATTCTGACCGGGACGATCCTTGGGCTTGCCTCGGCGCTGGGGGAAACTGCGCCGCTGTTGTTGATCGGGATGGTCGCGTTCGTCACGAACTATCCGGCTGGCCCGCTGGACGGTGGGGTGATGGACCCCGCCACCGCGTTGCCGGTGCAGGTCTATTCCTGGGCGTCGCGGTCTGACCCGGCCTTTATCGAGCGGTCTTCGGGCGCGATCATCGTGTTGCTGGCTTTCCTTGTGATCATGAATGTCGCGGCGATCCTGCTGCGCCGCCGCTTTGAACGCCGCTGGTAAGAGGGTAGAATCATGGACGACATGCGACTGGTGGAGAGAGACGTGAACCAGCTTCACAGCAAGATCGAAGCGAAGGGCGTGCAGGTTTACTATGGTGAAAAGCAGGCGCTGAAGGATGTCGACGTGTCGATCCTTGACCGGACCGTCACCGCCTTTATTGGGCCGTCGGGATGTGGCAAGTCCACCTTCCTGCGCTGTTTGAACCGGATGAACGATACGGTGGCGAGCGCCCGCGTGATGGGGTCGATCCAGATCGACGGCGAGGATATCTATGATGCGCGGGTGGACCCTGTGCAACTGCGCGCCAAGGTGGGGATGGTGTTTCAGAAACCCAACCCGTTTCCGAAATCGATCTATGACAATGTGGCCTATGGCCCGAAGATTCACGGTCTGGCGACCGGCAAGGCGGAACTGGATGCCATCGTCGAATCCAGCCTGCGCAAGGCCGCGCTGTGGAACGAGGTGAAGGATCGTCTGGATGCGTCGGGCACCGGGCTTTCGGGCGGGCAGCAGCAGCGCCTGTGCATTGCGCGTGCGGTGGCCACTTCGCCCGAAGTGTTGCTGATGGATGAACCCTGTTCGGCGCTGGACCCCATTGCCACCGCGCAGGTGGAAGAATTGATCGATGAATTGCGGTCGCAATTTTCGGTGGTGATCGTGACCCATTCGATGCAGCAGGCCGCGCGGGTCAGCCAGAAAACCGCGTTTTTCCATCTGGGTAGCCTGGTGGAATATGGCGAGACGGGGCAGATCTTCACCTCGCCCAAAGACCCGAGAACCGAAGCCTATATCACCGGCCGGATCGGCTGACGGAAGGACGAGCGCCATGAAAGAACCCCATATCCTTACGGCTTTCGACCGCGATCTGGAGGCCGTTCAGGCCCATGTCCTGCGGATGGGCGGGCTGGTGGAACAGGCGCTGCTGGATGCCGCCGAGGCGCTGGAAACCCGCGACGAGGCGCTGGCCCACCGGGTGCAGCAGGGCGACAAGGCCATCGATGCGCTGGAAGAACAGATCAACGAGGAATGCGCCCGGCTGTTGGCGCTGCGGTCGCCGACGGCGGGCGATCTGCGGACCGTGCTTTCGGTGATGCGGATTGCTGCGGCGCTGGAGCGGTGCGGTGATTATGCCAAGAACCTGGCCAAGCGGTCGCTGCTGTTGTCGAACATGTCGCCGCTGGGGGGCACCTCGGCCTCTATCTTGCGGATGGCGCGGACGGTGGTGCTGCGCCTGAAAGAGGCGCTGGATGCCTATATCGCCCATGATGTTGCCGTGGCCGCAGATGTGCGCCTGCGCGACAAGGAAGTGGATCAGATGTATAATTCCATGTTCCGCGAATTGCTGACCCATATGATGGAAGACCCCCGCAATATCAGCGCGGCGATGCATCTGCATTTCATCGCCAAGAACATTGAACGGGTAGGGGATCATGCCACGTCGATTGCCGAACAGGTGATCTATCTGGCGACGGGCGAAATGCCCGCGGATGAACGCCCCAAGGCCGAAATGCTGACCAGTGCCGATGCGACGGCAGGTCGATGAAATTGGAGCGCGCAATGGTGCATCAGCCCAAGGTTCTGTTGGTAGAGGACGAGTTCGCCCAGCGTGAGGTGCTTGCCTATAACCTGGAAGCGGAAGGTTTCGATGTGATCCAGGCCGATAATGGCGAAGATGCGCTGTTGTTGGTGGATGAGGATCACCCCGACATGATCATCCTGGACTGGATGATGCCGAAAGTGTCGGGAATCGAGGTCTGCCGACGGTTGAAGATGCGGCCAGAGACGCGGTCCATTCCGGTGATCATGCTGTCGGCCCGCGCCGATGAGGTGGATCGTGTGCGGGGGTTGGAAACCGGGGCGGATGACTATGTGATCAAGCCCTATTCGATGGTGGAACTGATGGCGCGTGCGCGGGCGCAGATCCGGCGGGTGCGGCCATCGACGATGGGTGTGGTTCTGGAATTCGAAGGCATTCGGCTGGATACCGAAACCCACCGCGTGTTTCGCGGGGAAAAGGTGCTGAAGCTGGGCCCGACGGAATTTCGCCTGCTGACGGCATTCATGGAAAAGCCCGGCCGGGTCTGGTCACGCGAGCAGTTGCTGGACCGGGTCTGGGGGCGCGACATCTATGTCGATACCCGCACGGTTGACGTGCATGTGGGCCGTTTGCGCAAGGCGCTGTGTGTGCATGGCGATGAAGACCCCGTCCGAACGGTGCGCGGGTCGGGTTACGCGCTGGGTTGATTGTGGCCCCTGCCTGATGACGGGCGGGGGACAAGGCCTGTTTTGCGGGCGTCGGTGCCTGTAGTGCCTTTGGCGTCCGCACGCGGCGCCCTGTGCGGCGCGTTTAGCCCATCACAAAATTCCATACTTTTCAGATGCTTGGCGGTGCTTTTGCGCCGATGACGGACGCATGAAGTATTCATGACGGTTGTGCGATGAAAAAGTCATGCAACGTTCATCTTTCGGAAATCACGCCGTCATAAAGCGCCGTTAGCAAGACCGCAGTCCAAGGGGAGACGGTCGATGCTGCTTGAAGCGCGCAATGTCACACGCATGTTCGGCACGAAAGCCGCTGTCGACAAGGTGACCTTTGGCATCGAGAAGCCCGGCTTTATCGGCATCATCGGCAGGTCTGGCGCGGGGAAATCAACCTTCTTGCGCATGATGAACCGTCTGACCGATGCAAGTTCTGGTGAATTGCTGTTCGAGGGCCAGAACATTCTGACCCTGGAAGGCAAGGACAAGCGCGCGTGGCAGGGCCGGTGCGCGATGATTTTTCAGCAGTTCAACCTGGTTCCACGCGCCGATGTGGTGTCGAACGTGCTGCATGGCACGTTGGCGCGACGCGGGATGGTTCCGTCGATGTTCGCGTTCTGGCCGGATGACGACACGCTGAAGGCCTTGGCGATTCTTGACCGATTGGGCATTGGAGAGCAGGCCGCCAAGCGGGCCGAGGCGCTGTCTGGTGGTCAGCAGCAGCGCGTGGCCATCGCCCGCGCGTTGATGCAAGATCCAAAGATCATTCTGGCTGATGAACCTATTGCCAGCCTTGACCCGATGAACGCGCAGGTCGTGATGGACACGCTGCGCCGCATCCATGACGAAGATGGCCGTCTGGTCATTGCCAACCTTCACACGCTGGATACCGCGCGGCGCTATTGCGACCGGGTGATCGGGATGCGGGATGGCCGCGTGGTATTTGACGGCACGCCTGACCAACTGACCACCGGTGTTGCGCGCGACATCTATGGGGCCGACGCGTCATTCAACGAAGGCGCGACCTCCACCTCTATCGAGCGGTTGGGCACGGCCAATGACGATGCCTATGCCAAAGAAATGCTTGCCTGATTTCCACCCCGGCCCCGGACGGGGCCTTTCAAACGGAGACTTCCGATGAAGCGTCTGCTTGCCATCCTTGCTGCCACCACCACCTTGACCGGTGCGGTCCATGCCCAGGAAATCACCGAATTCAACATCGGCATTCTGGGCGGCGAAAACGCCCAGGACCGTCTGACATCGCAGGAATGCTATCGCGCCAAGATCGAGGCTGAATTGGGTGTTCCGGTCAAGCTGTTCACCCCGGCTGACTATGACGGCGTGATCCAGGGGCTGCTGGGCGGCACGCTGGACATGGCGTGGCTGGGCGCTTCGGCCTATGCCAAGATCTACCTGACGGACCCGACGGCGGTAGAGTTGGCGCTGACCAAGCAGAATGTCGACGGATCGACCGGGTATTATTCCATCGGCTTTGCCCGCAAGGATTCTGGCATCACGTCGATGGATGATGCCAAGGGCAAATCCTTTGCCTTTGCTGACCCGAACTCTACGTCCGGCTACCTTGTTCCCGGTGCCGAACTGACCGAAAAATACGGCACGCTGGAAGAGTATTTCGCCGAAGTGAAATTCTCGGGCGGCCATGAACAGACCATCGTCGGCGTCGCCAATGGCGATTTCGCGGCGGGTGTGTCCTGGGCCGATGGTTTGGGCAACTGGGAAGATGGGTATAATTCGGGTGCGTTCCGCCGCGCTGCGGATGCGGGCCTTGTCGACATGAACGACATTGTGGAAATCTGGAAATCCAAGCTGATCCCCGAAGGCCCGATGGTGGTGCGTTCTGCCCTGCCGGCCGAGGTCAAGGCAAAGGTCATCACGATGACCGACACCCTGTGGCAGACAGATGCCGCCTGCGCCTATGGCGTCGCGGCGGGCGATGCCAAGGACTTCGTCCCGGTTGTTCATTCGGAATATGAAGGTGTGGTTGCTGCGCGGATGCTGGAAGAAGCGACCAACTAACCGGTTTTTCCCCCACTGGCCGGGCCATTCACTGGCCCGGCTTTTTTCATACCTCCAGCGAAAGCAGAGTGATGGTCGACGTAGCCTTTGGGCCGGAGCCGGGCAAGAAACCCGCGACACCAGCCGCCGCCTATCTTCATGACCTGCGCCGCAAGCGGCTTTATGGTGGTTTGCTGTTGATCTTTTTCGTGGCGTCGATGGCGTCAGGTTTTCTGGTCGCGCAAGAGCGCAATGCCGGGGATTTTCTGGATGGTTTGCAGCGGCTTGGCGATTTTCCGTCCGAGGTTTTTGCGGAAGCCTGGGACAAGCGCGGCAATCTGCCGGGGTTGATGTGGGCGGCGGTGCCGTCGTTGATCGAGACGGTGAATATCGCGCTAGCTTCAACCCTTATCGGGGCCTTGGTCGCGGCCTTCCTGTCCCTGTTGATGACGCGGGGCATTGCCCGCTGGCCCCGCCTGATCCCGGTATTGCGGCGGGTGACGGATGCGTTCCGCGCGCTGCCAGAGATCGTGATCGCGCTGATGCTGATTTATATTCTGGGGGGGGGGGCGGTTCCGGCGATGATCGCAATTGCCCTTCACACCACAGGAGCCTTGGGCAAGCTGTTTTCCGAAGTGGCCGAGAATGCCGATCTGAAACCCATCGAGGGGTTGTCCTCGGTGGGCGCGACATGGGGGCAGCAGATGTGGTTCGGCGTGATCCCGCAGGTGGCGCCAAACTGGTTGTCCTATGCGCTGTTGCGGTTTGAAATCAATGTCCGTGCTTCAGCCATCCTTGGGTTCGTGGGGGCGGGCGGGATCGGGTATGAGTTGAAGATCGCCATGCAATGGGGCGGTGGGCGTTACGATCAGGTGGTCGCCATCTTCCTTGTGCTTTTCCTGACCATTGTCGTCATCGACCGACTGTCGGATCGCGGGCGCGAGAAACTTGTGACGGGGCGCTGACATGACGGCCACTTTTGCCCAACCTGCTGCAGCCACTGCGCCCATCCTGTCTGCCATGCGCCGCCGCCGGTTGGCCGCGCTTGCGGTGCCTGCGGTTATCCTGGCCTATTTCGCCTATATCTTTGTCAGCTTTGACATTGCCGGTCTGGCCCAGCGGGCGCGGATGGACAATGCGGCGATCCTGTTGGCGGATTTTGTGTCGCACAAGGTGCATGTCAGCCGCGACAACCGCAGCGGCACCCTTGTGAGCGCGATCGAGGGCGAGGCCAAGGGAACCTATCCTGATGGCACGCATCCCGACTGGGTGACGGTAGAACCGAGCCGCACGGTGATCGACCTGGGGGGCGGGCATGTGGTGACCTATGACGAGGCCGGCGCGCGCTATGATGTGCCAGGCTATGGGTTGATCGACATTCGGCCAGAAGGCGGCGGCTTGCACCTGACCGCGCCAGAGCCGTTGCCCGACTGGATCAATGCATCCGGCAACCGTGTGACTGTGACCACGGACGCCGGGCGTTTCACCTATACCAGATCGAAGGTGGAGACGTTCCGCTATTTCGCCGGGTGGGAGTTGTTCTTCTTTACGCTTGACAGCCCCTATCACGGCAAGGGTGCGCTGGCGCTGTTGGGTGGCCTGATGACCGGTGAACGGATTGATCCGGCGCGGGCGAACATCATCGGCATGGCCGAGGATTTCTGGAACAATCGCATGTGGCGGCACGGCGATGTGGCCTGGGCGATTTTCGAGACGATCCTGATGGCCTTTCTTGGCACCTTCGGGGCGGCGATCATTTCGCTTCCGCTGGCCTTTCTGGCGGCACGGAATTTCAATCTGCTGGCCCCTGTCCGGTTTGCCCTGCGCCGGGTGTTCGATTTCGTGCGCGGTGTGGACGGGTTGATTTGGACGATCATCCTGTCGCGTGCCTTTGGCCCCGGCCCAATGACCGGCGCGCTGGCGATCTTGATCACGGATATCGGCAGCTTTGGTAAGACCTTTTCTGAAGCACTGGAAAACATTGATGAAAAGCAGGTCGAAGGGGTGCGGTCCACGGGTGCCACAGCGTTTCAGCGCGCACGTTTTGGCGTGATCCCGCAGGTGACGCCCGTGCTGCTGAGCCAGGTGCTGTATTATCTGGAATCGAACACGCGCAGCGCCACTGTGGTGGGTGCGATTGTCGGGGGTGGCATCGGGTTGATGCTGACACAGGCGATCCAGACGCAGAAGGATTGGGAAGAGGTGGCCTATTACATGGTGCTGATCATCCTGATGGTGATGCTGATGGACAGCTTTTCCGGCTGGCTGCGGCGCAAGCTGATCAAGGGAGAGTGAGGCGACGTCATGCCGAAACTTTCGCCTGACAGGCCGTATCTGCACCCCGATGTGCAGGTGGTGAACAGCAGCTTTGGCGCCTATGTTGAAATCGGTCAGGGCGCGCGTGTGCAAAATTCGGAATTCGGCGACTATGCCTATTGCGACCGCTTTGCCGATATCGCCAATTTCACGGTGGGCCGGTTCAGCAATATCGCGGCATTCACGCGGATCGGGCCGACGGATCATCCCTTTTCCCATGCGGCGCAGCACCATTTCCTTTATCGGTCCAGCTATTACTGGGAAGATGCGGAGGATGATCCGGCGTTCTTTGCAGCCCGTGCCGCACGGCGCGGTGTGCTGGGGGCGGATTGCTGGATCGGGCATGGCGCGATCATCAAGCCCGAGGTGACGGTCGGCATCGGGGCGATCGTGGCGGCTGGTGCAGTGGTGACGCGGGATGTTCCCCCGTTCGCCATTGTGGCCGGGGTGCCTGCGCAGCCGATCCGGTTGCGGTTTTCCCAAGCGGTCATCGACCGGTTGCTGGCGCTGGCGTGGTGGGAATGGGATCATGCGCGCCTGCGGGGTGCGCTGGACGACTTTCGCAAACTGAAGGCGGAGGCGTTTCTGGAACGCTATGGCGGCTGATCCGGGGTGAACCTGTTCGGGGGGTGCCGGCCTGTGCGGGCGCAGATCATCCCGAAAGCCTTCCGTCTAGGGGGAAAGACGGGGATACTGTGCGGATTCCCTATGGGAAGGGCGATCCTTGCGCCGCTGGCATGGACAAACGGGCATTGCAGCCCTATCGGAAGCGCAAGCCGCCATTGAACCGGGCCGTGGATGATGACCTTCGATACCGCAGAACCCGCAGCGCATCGCCTGTCTGTCGCCCCGATGATGGACTGGACGGATCGGCATTGCCGATACTTCCACCGACTGATGACGCGGCGGGCGATGCTGTATACCGAAATGGTCACCGCGCCCGCCGTGGTGCATGGGGACCGGGATCGGTTGTTGGGCTTTGATCGGGCGGAACATCCGGTGGCGTTGCAACTGGGTGGGTCGGACCCGGCAGAGTTGCGGGCGGCGGTGCGGCTGGCGGCACCCTATGGCTATGATGAGATCAACCTGAATGTCGGTTGTCCGTCGGACCGTGTGCAATCGGGATGCTTTGGCGCTGTGCTGATGGAGCGGCCCGCGCTGGTGGCTGATTGTGTGGCCGCGATGCTGGAGGCAAGCCCGGTTCCGGTGACGGTGAAGTGCCGCATCGGGGTGGATGACCAGCGGCCCGAAGAGGTGCTGCCCGATTTTCTGGAGCGGGTGTCCGCGGCGGGTGTGCAGCATTTCGTGATTCATGCGCGCAAGGCGTGGCTCAAGGGGCTTTCTCCCAAGGAAAACCGTGAGATACCGCCGCTTGATTATGCATTGGTTCAACAGATGAAGGCGCAGTTTCCGCATCTGACGATCTGCATCAATGGCGGGATCTCCACGTTGGATCAGGCGCGTGTGCTTCTGTCGGCGGGGCTGGACGGGGTGATGATCGGGCGCGCGGCCTATCACGATCCGGGGGCGGTTCTGATCGGGGCTGATGCGCTGTGGGGCGATGGGCCGGGGCGGGATGCGGAGGCCGTGGTGGGGGCGATGCGCCCCTATATCGCGTCGCATTTGGCCCAAGGCGGGCGGTTGCACCAGATCACCCGGCATATGCTTGGCCTGTTCCACGGCCGCCCCGGTGCGCGCAGTTGGCGGCGGGTGCTGTCAGAGGGTGCCTCGCGCCCCGGTGCGGGGCTTGAGGTGCTTGAGGCGGCGCTGTCCGAGGTGGCGGGGGCGGCCGAGGTGCAGCGTCAGGCCATCCTTGGCTGAGGCCGGGCAAGGGCAAGGCGCGACAGGACAAGCGCCATCACGCCGCAAAGCGCGATGGCAGCCAGCATCGGCGTGACAGTGCCGTCAAAAAACGGACCCGTTGCCGCAATCATCAACCCGCCCGCCAGCATCTGCAACGTGCCGCCCAGCGATGAGGCAAGGCCTGCACTGTCGCCATGATCCTCCAGCGCCATCACCATCGTGGTGGGGATGATCAGGCCAAGGAACGCGTTGGCCAGAAACAAGCCAGCAACGCAGACAACCAGCGTGGCAAGCCCTATGAGTGCGAGTGCCAGAAGCGCCACCGTAGTGGCGGCAAAACCCAGTGTGGCAACGGCCATCACCCGCTTTGCCCCATGGCGCAGGCCCAACGGACCCGCGGCCTGGGACGCGGCGAAGAAGCCGATGGCGTTGATCGCAAAGGCGATGGAAAAGCCGGTTGGGGACAGGCCGAAACTTTCGGTGTAGACAAAGCTGGCCGAGGCGATGAAGACAAAGAAACTGGCCATGCCAAAGCCGCCCAGAAACGTCAGCCCCATGAAGACCCGGTCCGCCAGCAGGCGGCGGGTGCCGCGCAGGGTGGAGGCCATATCAAAGGACTGGCGGTTTTCCGGGCGCAAGGTTTCGGGCTGGGCGAAGGTGAGGACGGCTAGGCTGACCAGACCCGCGGCCAGCAACGCGCCAAAGATGCCGCGCCAGCCAGTGACTGCCATCAGCCCCGCCCCCGCCAGCGGTGCCAGCATGGGCGAGACGGAGATGACCAGCATCACCGCCGCCATCAGCCGCGTGGCCGCATGGCCTGTATACATGTCGCGGATGATGGCGCGGGGCACCACCATCATCGCAGCCCCGCCAAGACCCTGGACAAACCGGCCAGCGATCAGCCATTCCACCGAAGGGGCCATCGTGCAGATGATTGATCCCACAAGGAAAACCCCGATGCCTGCATAAAGCGGCGACTTGCGTCCGGCCTGGTCGGCCCAAGGGCCATAGATCAGTTGCGCAAGGCCGAAGGCGATGAAATAGGCGGTGATCGTCGTTTGCATCGCGGGCACGCTGGTGCCAAGCGCCGCGCCGATATCGGGCAGGGCGGGAAGGTACATGTCGATGGCGAAGGGGCCGATGCAGGACAAAAGCCCAAGGATGAGGGCGGGGCGCAGGATACGGTCTGACATGAAAAGGCCTGTGATTTAAAATGGGTTGCCGCATACGCCTTTTCTGATGGATGGTCCAGAGCCGTGGACGCAACGTAAGATTGCGCAGGAAGAATGCAGATCAGTTTCCAAAAGAGGTCATGAAAACAGGTGCTTGAGGAATTGAGCGAAGCATTGGGTGCGGCTGGCCGGGGGTGGCATCGCCTGCAAACAGGGGCGATTGCGGCATGGTCCGCGGCGGCAGAGCCGTTGGCACGGCATGTGGTGGACGCCAGCCCCGCGGCCGACTGGCGATGTGGGGGGACATGGTTTGTTGGGTTGGATGCCTTGCCCAACGCCGCGGATGGGACGATAGGTGGGGTGGAATTTCCTTGGAAAGACATAGGCTTTAAGTCCGTTCCTTTGCATCTGGCGCAACTGTCGGTCATTCGGGGCGGCTATCCCCGCAGGGATGACAGAGAGGATGAAAAAGCATTTCGGTTCAGGGTTTTGCGAGACGCGGCACATCTGGATGGGCTGCTTCCCATCGGGCCAGAAAAGCGGCGGATGGTGCGGGAACCGCATGGTTGGATCCTGGGCCTGCCGCTGAACCGGGCAGATGCAGGGGCGTCGCCGCTCGTGGTTTGGGAAGGCAGCCACCGGGTGATGGGCGCGGCGCTGCGCGATGCCTTTTCCGGGCAGTCAGGCGACCTGGAAAACGTCGATATCACAGGGGCTTATCAGGCGGCCCGAAAGCAGGTGTTCGACCTGTGCCCAAGGGTGGAACTGCCGGGGAAGCCGGGCGAGGCGGTGATCCTGCACCGCCACATGATCCACGGGGTCGCCCCCTGGGCCGAGGGCGCAGAAGCCGAAGCGCCGGGGCGGATGGTGGCCTATTTCAGGCCGATGCTGCCGTCGGTGGCGGATTGGGTGTGGGGTGGTGGCTAACCTGTTGCGGACGCTGGGTTAAACCGACGATTTTCCCGCCTTTGACCGTGCCGCGGAGGGTGCAGCGGCCGGTGCAGAAGGACGTATGCACACAGCGAACGGTCATGGATTGTTAAGGTTAACGCGCCGCCCGTAAACCAGCGGTGATCCTGCGGCGCGTGGCCCGAAGTGGGGCCACGCATGTCTTTTGTCTCGCCTGCGCGCAGGTGCGCTTGGCTCGGTCAACAGGGGGCGGATCGCCCCCTCTGTCGGCGCAATTGCGCCGCCATTCACCCCTTGTGGGTATTTGGACCAAGATGAAACGTGGCGCGGCAGAGTGCTTTGGCGCGTCGCGGCAAGATGGGGCGCGACGGATGCCCATTCATCTTGGCAAAAATACCCATCTTTGCAACGTTGCCGCAGGCACACCGTTCAACGTGCCGGGCCAAAGTGGGCAGGCGGTTGACGTCCCCCAGCGGCGGCCCATCAGTCCTGTAACCGGCCCATGCGGCCGCCGCGGCGTTTGGCGAGGCGGGGGGCGCGTTCGGGAAGGTCGGCCATGATGGCGCTGCGCGCCGCATGCGTCAGGCGCGACCAAGAGGAGATTTCGTCGATCGTGCGGAAGCAGCCGACACAGATGCGTTCTGCCGGGTGGATCGTGCAGAGTTTGACGCAGGGCGATTGCACCTCGTCCCGCTGCCAGACATCATCCTTCACGCCTGCACCCCGTTTCCCATATGGCCCATGCGATCCAGGGCACCTTGCAAGATATAGCCTGCGGCGACGGCGTCGATCACCTCTTTCCGACGCTTTCGTGACGTATCCGCCTCTAGCAGTGCCCTTTCTGCCGCAACGGTGGACAGGCGTTCATCCCAATAGGTGATGGGCAGGTCGGTCATCCGGGCCAGGTTGCGGGCGAAGGCCTGGGTCGCCTGCACACGCGGGCCGATGGAGCCGTCCATATTCAGGGGCAGGCCGAGGATGATGCCATGTGCGCCGCGTGTGGCGAGAAGCGCCAGCAGGCGGGTGGCGTCTTCGGTGAATTTTACCCGGCGCAGGGTTTCCACGGGCGTTGCCACCATGCGGCGCAGGTCGGAAATGGCGATGCCGATGGTCTTGTCGCCGAAATCGAGGCCCGCGATGGCGCGGTTGGGGGGAAGGGTGGCGGCGAAAACCTCAAAACTGTCGCAGATCATGGGGCCAGATCCAGATCAAGCCCGGCGTTCAGGGCGGCTTCGCGCAGGAAACTTTGCTGCGAGGGGGAGCCGTTGAATTTCTCCAGCGCCTCGGCATAAATTTCCTGTGCCTCGTCCATGCGGTTCAGCACGGCGAGGGACGAGATGAGGCGCGCCCATTCCTCGACGCTGCCGCCTTCGGTTGCGAGGCGGGTGCCAAGCTGGGCGACCATACCTTCGACCATTGCCTGACGATCCTGTTCCGACATTTCGCCCGCGGCGGTGAGGGCGTCGGCATCGGGGCCGGACAGGGTGGGATCGGGGGGCAGGGTGTAGCTGATGCCCGCGCGGGCGGCGACATCGGCGATCTGGGCGCGGATCGGGGCGATCCAGGGCGCATCTGGTGGGCTGTCGCGCAGGAGCGGTTCCCAAAGGCCGAAGGTGCGGTCAAAGCGGCCCACCTGCGCGGCCATCAGGCCATAGTAGTAGCGGGCGGTGCCGTTGGTGGCATCAAGGGTCAGGGCTTGGGTCAGTTCGGCCTCGGCCTCGGCTGACACAAGGCCGCCTGCGGCCATGATCATCAACTCTGCCAGTGCGGCGTGATCGGCGGCGGTGGCTTGGTCGCCTTTGAGCCGGATCAGTTGTTCTTGCGCTGCGCGGGCGGCGGGCAGGTTGCCAAGGCGGGCCTCATTCGCGGCAAGGAGTTCAAGGCCACGCTGGTCATCGGGGCGTTCGGCCACGGCGGCGCGAAGCTGATCCATCAGTTGCGCGAAATCGGCGTCGGGTTGGGCCGGGGTGGGGCGGGTGGTGGTGGCCTGAGCCTCCATTTCCGCCTGCGGGGGGCGGTTGGCGCGCAACTCATCCGACATGGCAAGGCGGGCGGCGAGGGGCAGGTCGGGATAGCCGGGCGCGCCGAGCCGGGTGTAGAGCAAGTAGCTGCTGCCGATCAGGGCAAGGATCAGGGTGGTGGCGATGGCGATGCCGCGCGTGCTGGCGGTGGTGTCGCCGGCGGTGCGGGCGCGGTCAGCCTCCAGCAAACGGCGGGACACTTCGGTGCGCTGGCGGTCGGCCTCATCTGCGGGCAGGGTGCCGCGGGCCAGGTCGCGGTCAATTTCGGCCAGTTGGTCGCGGTAGACCTTGAGGTCGTATTCCGAGGCAGAGGCGATTTCCGCCCGCGCGCGGATCAGCGCAAGCACGAACAGCGCGAGGATGGCGAGGCCCATGCCGCCTGCGGCGATCCAGAAGGCGATCATCTCCATGCGTGTTGGTCCGTCCTGTGTTGCGCTGCTGGGCGGGATGTAACCATTCGGGGCTGATTTCGGAAGGCGCAAACGCGAAAGTGACGGCTGCGACGCTGTCGCAGGGGAGGTGTGTCGCAAATTTCCCGATTGTGCCGCATGGCGGCGGGGGATTATCTGCGCGCCGTAAGACAAGGGCAGCAACAGGATTGCTGCGCAGCACGGGGATGTGGCCATGAAACGCTATTCGGTCTTTGCGATTGCCCGCGAGGCGCTGCGTCACCATACCGGGTGGGAGCGGGCCTGGAAAAGCCCGGCGCCCAAGGCGGCCTATGATGCGATCATCGTGGGGGCCGGGGGGCATGGGTTGGCCACGGCCTATTACCTGGGCAAGAATTACGGCATCACCAATGTGGCGATCCTTGAAAAGGGCTGGCTGGGTGGCGGGAATACGGGCCGGAATACGACCATTATCCGGTCGAACTATCTGCAGGATTCCTCGGCGGCGATCTATGAAAAGTCCCGTTCGCTTTATGAAACGCTGAGCCAGGATCTGAATTACAACGTGATGTTTTCGCCGCGCGGGGTGATGATGCTGGCGCAGACGCATCATGAGGTGCGGGGCTATTTGCGCACGGCCCATGCCAATGCGTTGCAGGGCGTGCAGACAGAGTTCATCACACCGCAGCGGGTGAAAGAGCTGTGCCCGATCCTGAACATCGACGGGCCGCGTTATCCGGTGCTGGGGGCGCTGTGGCAGGCGCGGGGTGGCACGGGGCGGCATGATGCGGTGGCCTGGGGCTATGCGCGGGCCTGTTCCGACATGGGGATGGACATCATCCAGCAATGTGAGGTGACGGGGGTCCGGTCCGAGGGCGGCAAGGTTGTCGGGGTAGAGACGACCAAGGGCTATATCGGGACCAAGAAGCTGGGCATCGTGGTGGCGGGGCATTCGGGGCAGGTGGCCGAGATGGCCGGGTTCCGCCTGCCGGTGGAGGCGGTGGCCTTGCAGGCGCTGGTGTCGGAGCCGATCAAGCCCTGTATGGACATCGTGGTGATGGCCAACACCGTGCATGGTTACATGAGCCAATCCGACAAGGGCGAGATGGTGATTGGCGGCGGGACGGATGGGTTCAACAACTATACCCAGCGTGGCAGTTTCCATCACATCGAGGAAACGTTGCGGGCGTTGATCGAGACCTTCCCGATTATTTCCCGCCTGAAGATGCTGCGGCAATGGGGCGGGATCGTGGATATGACGGGGGATCGGTCGCCTATCATTTCCAAGACGCCCTTGGGGAATTGCTTCATCAATTGCGGTTGGGGGACGGGCGGGTTCAAGGCCATTCCGGGGTCTGGCTGGGCGATGGCGGAGTTGATGGCCAAGGGCGAGCCGGGGCCGCTGGCGGCGGAATTCGACATGTGGCGGTTCAAGGAAGGGCGGTTCATCGACGAGTCGGTGGCTGCCGGGGTGGCGCATTGATGGGCTGTTTGCGCGTTATCGGGAACCGGGGGGCGGGGGACTGCGTTGGGCTGGTGAACACGGCCTATCTGGAGACTGTCCCATGTCCGATCCCCGCATGTCTGCCCCGCCGCCCAAATCCAACGGCGCGCTTATCTTCATCGTCGGCGGCCTTGTCGTCGCGGTTGGTGTTGTTGCCTATGTCCTTACTGGCGGATCCGTGCCGGATGCGGGTGCGGGGTCCGGATCTGGGGATGCGAACATCACCATTGAAAACAACGCCCCTGCGCCTGCGGCACCCGCAGCGCCGGCACCCGCAGAACCTGCGCCTGCAGAGCCTGCGCCTGCAGAACCGGCACCTGCCCCGGCAGAGCCTGCGCCTGCAAACCCCTGATACGCCGCTATCCTTTTTGATCCCCTCCAATGGCGGGCACCTTGCGGTGTCCGCCATTGGCATGTCTGGAGATTGCCCGTGCTGACCCTGACCTGCCCCTATTGCGGCGTTGCTGCCGAAGAAACCGAATTGTCGCCTGGCTATGAGGCGCATCTGAAGCGGTTTGGACCTGGGTCCACCGATGAGGAGTTCGAGGCCTATATGTTTGCCCGCAAGAACCCCAAGGGGGTGCATTTCGAGCGGTGGCGGCATGCCTATGGCTGTGGCAAGTGGTTTCTGGCGGCGCGCTGCACCGCCACGCTGGAGGTGTTCGGCACCTATCCCGCACAGGTGGGTGAGCCGCCTGCCAATATCATCGAAAAGATCAAGGCCCGCAGGCCGGAGTGGAAGGGTTACAAATGAGCACCCGTCTTGCAAAAGGCGGCCGGTTGATCGACCGGTCGGCGGCTTTGGAATTTTCCTTCAACGGCAAGCGGATGAAGGGATTTGCGGGCGATACGCTGGCGGCGGCGCTGCTGGCCAATGACCAGATGCTGGTGGGGCGGTCGTTCAAGTATCACCGCCCGCGCGGCATCGTGGCGGCGGGGCCGGAAGAGCCGAATGCGCTGGTCAATCTAGGCAGCGGCGGGCGGCTGGAGCCGAACCAGCGGACGACGCTGACGGAACTGTTTGACGGGCTGGAAGCCACCAGCCAGAACCATTGGCCGAGCCTGGAATTCGATGTGGGGGTGTTGAACAATACTGCGGCGCGGTTCCTGCCTGCGGGGTTCTATTACAAGACGTTCATCCATCCGCGCCCGTTCTGGAAACATGTGTTCGAGCCGATCATCCGGCAATCGGCGGGCCTTGGCAAAGCGCCGAAGGATCGCGATGCCGACCGGTATGAACAGGCCTATGCGTTTTGCGACCTGCTGGTCGTGGGCGGTGGGATTGCGGGTTTGCAGGCCGCGCTTATGGCGGGGCGTGCGGGGGCGCGGGTTCTGCTGCTGGAACAGACCGCCCATTGGGGCGGGCGCGCGCCGGTGGATGGCGATGTGATCGACGGCAAGCCTGCGGGCGCCTGGGTTGAAGAGGCCGTAGCGGCACTGGAGGGGATGGAGAACGTCACCCTGCGGGCGCGCTGCATGGCGGCGGGGGTCTATGACCACGGCTATGTGCTGGCGGATGAGAAGGTCGCGGATCACACGCCGGGCGACGGGCGGCCCAAGCATCGGCTTTGGCGTATCCGGGCGGGCAAGATCCTGACGGCGACGGGGGCGATTGAGCGGCCTTTGTCCTTTGCCGGGAACGATATTCCGGGCGTGATGCTGGCGGCATCGGTGCGCGACTATGTGGTGAACTGGGCGGTATCGCCGGGGGATCGCACGGTTGTGGTGACGAACAACGATGACGGCTATCGCACGGCGATTGCGCTGCGCGAGGCGGGGTTGGCGGTGCCTGCGATTGTGGATGCGCGGTCTGCGCCTTCGGGGGCGCTGATTGACAAGGCGCGGGCCTTGGGCCTGCGGATCGAGGCGGGGCGCGGGATTGCGAAGGTGAAGGGCGGCAAGCGTGTCACCTCTGTCGCCATTTGCCTGCAAGCCGGTGAGGGTGCGGTGATCGAAGAGATTGCCTGCGATGCGGTGGCCATGTCGGGCGGTTGGTCGCCTGTGGTGCATCTGTGGAGCCATTGCGGCGGCAAGCTGACATGGGATGCCGCGCAGGCGCATTTCCGGCCCGATCCCGCGCGGCCCCCGTTGAACCATGATGGCGGGGCGATGGTTTATGCGGCGGGGGCGGCCAATGGGGCGATGACCGCCGCCACGGCCCTGCCGGATGCGGTCGCGCAGGCCGAGGCGGCGCTGGCGGCGATGGGGATGAAGGCCAAGCGCGGCAAGGCGGCGGCGGGTGCCGTGGCCGAGGCGGTGGTTGAAGGGCCGATGGAACCGGTCTGGATCATGCCGCAGGGGGCATCCATCGACCTGAAGTCGAAGATGTGGCTGGATTATCAGAACGATGTGAAAGTGTCCGACGTGCAATTGGCGGCGCGCGAAGGGTATGAATCGGTTGAACATACCAAGCGGTACACCACGCTGGGGATGGCCACGGATCAGGGCAAGCTGTCCAATATCAACGGGTTGGCCGTGCTGGCAGGCGCGTTGAACGCCGAAATTCCGCAGGTCGGCACGACGACCTTCCGCCCGCCCTATGTGCCGGTGACGCTGGGCGCGCTGGCGGGTGAGGCGCGGGACGAGATATTCCAACCGCTGCGGCGCACGCCGATGCATGAATGGCATGAGAAGAACGGGGCTTATTTCGAACCCGTGGGTTTGTGGCGGCGGCCTTACTGCTTCCCCCGCGCGGGAGAGACGCATGAGCAGGCGGTGCATCGTGAGGTGTTGAACACCCGCAATGCCCTGGGGCTGCTGGATGCGTCGACGCTGGGCAAGATCATTGTAAAGGGGCCGGATGCGGGGAAGTTCCTCGACATGCTTTATACTGGCGTGATGAGCAGCCTGCCCATTGGCAAGTGCCGCTATGGTCTGATGTGCAACGAGCAAGGGTTTCTGTCGGATGACGGCGTAGTGGCGCGGATCGATGAGGAGACGTGGCTGTGCCACACCACATCGGGCGGGGCGGATCGCATCCACGGCTGGATGGAGGATTGGCTGCAATGCGAGTGGTGGGATTGGCAGGTCTATACCGCCAATGTGACCGAGCAATACGCCCAAGTTGCCGTGGTGGGGCCGAATGCGCGCAAGGTTCTGGAAAAGCTGGGCGGGATGGATGTGTCCAAAGAGGCACTGCCGTTCATGACCTGGGCGGATGGGCGATTGGGCGGATTTGCCTGCCGGGTCTATCGCATCAGTTTCTCGGGTGAGTTGTCCTATGAGATTGCGGTGCCTGCGAGCCATGGCGCGGCCTTCTGGGCGGCGCTGCATGAGGCGGGGGCCGAGTTCGGGGCGATGGCCTATGGCACCGAGGCGCTGCATATCATGCGGGCCGAGAAGGGCTTTATCATGACAGGCGATGAAACCGATGGCACCGTTATTCCGCAGGATCTGGGTCTGGATTGGGCGATTTCGAAGAAGAAGGCGGATTACCTGGGCAAGCGGGGGCAGGCGCGGAATTTCCTCGCCTCGACCGAGCGGTGGAAGCTGGTGGGGTTCGAGACGCTGGATGGATCGGTGATCCCGGACGGGGCCTATATCGTGGCCGCTGGCGTGAATGCGAACGGGCAGGGGAATACGCAAGGCCGTGTGACATCGACCTATTATTCGCCCACGCTGAAGAAGGGCATCGCGATGGGGCTGTTGCATCGCGGGCCTGAACGGATGGGCGAAGTGGTGGAGTTCAACACCGTGAAGGGCGGCACCGTGAAGGCGCGGGTCGTGGATGCGGTGTTCTTTGACAAGGATGGGGAGAAGCAGAATGTCTGAACCCAAAAGCGCATTGGGCGGGGTGACGGCTGCGGGCTTTGCAAGCATCCGCGAGATCGGGCCGTTGGGGATGATTTCCTTGCGGGCCAAGCCGGATGCGGCGGGGCTGGCCAAGGCGATCAAGGCCGCGGTGGGGACCGGGTTGCCGGATGTGCGGCGGATCGTGGCCGAAGGCGACCGGGCCTGCGGCTGGATGAGCCCGGATGAGTATCTGCTGGTCATGCCCTATGCGGCGGTGGCGGGCGCGCTGGAGGCCATCGCCAAGGCGATGGCGGGGGCGCATCATCTGGCGGTGGATGTGTCGGATGCGCGGGCGGTGTTCCGGGTGGAAGGCGCGAAGGCCGATCAGGTGCTGGCCAAGCTGTCGCCAGTGGATTTCGCCACGCTGGAACCCGGTGAGCTGCGCCGGACGCGGGCCGCGCAGGTGGCGGCGGCCTTCTGGCGCGAAGGGGACGGGTTCACGGTTGTCTGCTTCCGTTCGGTGGGGCGCTATGTGTTTGACCTTCTGGCATCTGGAGCGAAGCCAGGGTCTGAGTTGTTCTGACCTGATTTTTGTGGGCGAACGCCGGCCTGTCCCCTTTGGTTGGGAAAGGAACGTCCCGAAATGGTGACCGGCGGGAGGGGCAGCCTGTGCCGGGGCCTGGGTATTCGGGCCAAGCTGTGCGGGAAGGGATGCGCCTTTTCAAACTTGGGTGCCGATCGGGGGGGCGACAGGGCTTTGGGATATCGGCAAGAATTCGGGCCGCAGGGCGGGTGTGCGGTGAAATGGCCGTTTCGGCCTTGACCTTCCGGGCGCGCGGACCCTTATTTGCGCCATCCCGTGACACGCGAACCGAGAGGATATTCCTATGGCTTTCACGCTTCCCGATCTTCCCTATGCCCATGACGCGCTGGCGTCGCTTGGCATGTCGAAGGAAACTTTCGAATACCACCACGACATCCACCACAAAGCCTATGTCGACAACGGCAACAAACTGCTGGCCGGGTCGGAATATGAGGGGATGAGCGTCGAGGACATCATCACCAGCACCTATCAGGCGGGCGCAGTGGCGCAGAGCGGCCTGTTCAACAACGCCTCGCAGCATTGGAACCATGCCCTGTTCTGGGAGATCATGGGGCCGGGCGAGAACAAGAAGATGCCGGGTGAGTTGGAACTGGCGCTGGCGGAAAGCTTTGGGTCTGTCGCCAAGTTCAAGGAAGATTTCGCCGCCGCCGGTGCCGGGCAGTTCGGGTCGGGCTGGGCCTGGCTGGTGAAGGACAAGGATGGCGCGCTGAAGGTGACCAAGACCGAAAACGGCGTGAACCCGCTGTGCTTTGGCCAAACCGCCCTGCTGGGCTGCGATGTGTGGGAACATTCCTATTACATCGACTTCCGCAACAAGCGCCCGGCCTATCTGACCAATTTCCTGGACAAGCTGGTGAATTGGGAAGCGGTCGCGGCAAAGCTGTGATCATCGCCGAGGTTTAATGAATGGCCCGTTGCAGGAAACTGCGGCGGGCCTTTTCCTTTGTAGGACGGGGTGGCCTGCGTTAGGCCAGCGCCTCACGCAAACGAAGGACGAGGCCGGGGACATCGGGGACGGTGGTGAAGTAATCCTGCATCGTTTCTTCGGCAAAGGCTTCGTCGATGACGTGGCGGGTAAGGGCGACGAGCGGTTGCCAGTAGCCTTCGGTATCCAGAAGAAAAATCGGTTTGCGGTGCAGGCCGATCTGGCGCCAAGTCAGCACCTCGAAGAATTCATCCAAAGACCCCGCACCGCCCGGCAGGACGACGATGGCGTCGGAATTCATGAACATCACCTTTTTGCGTTCATGCATGTCTTCGGTAATCACCAGTTGCGACAGGTCGCGGCGGCCGCGTTCGCGGGTCATCAGATGGGTGGGGATGACGCCCATCGTGGTGGCCCCGGCGGATTGCGCGGCGCGCGCCACCTCGCCCATCAGGCCGACGTCACCTGCGCCATAGACCAGACGCCAGCCTTCGGTTGCGATGGCCTGACCAAAGCTGCGGGCGGCGGCGGCATAGGCGGGGCGCAGGCCGGGACGTGAGCCACAGAAGACACAGACGGAACGAAGCGGGGACATGTGAGGGTCTTTCGGGGATTGGGTGGTTGTGTGAAGCTGTGTTATCGGGCTTCTGTAGATAGGGGAAGAAGGGGCCGGGAACAGGCCCCGCCGATCCGCAGGGTATGGGGAAACGGAATGAAGTCTTGGGCAGAGATGTCGGGCGGTGCGCGGGGTGGCGTGGTCGCGGGTGTGGCGGCGGTGATCGCGGCGCTGTTCTATGGGGCGTGGTCGGTGGGGCGCCCGCCGGTGGATGCCGTCACAGGTGCGGTCAGCGCGACGGGATCAGGCGAGGCTGAGGCGGCGCCCGATGGTGAGGATGCGCCCGCGCCGTTGGTTGCGGATGGGGTGGCCGCGTCTGAGAGCGGGGCTGAGATTGAGCCTGAGGCAGAGGGGGCCGGGGGCGTTGCGGAGGGGGCGGCATCAGAGACCGTGACCGAGGCTGCGCCAGAAGCGGGTGTGGAGACCGATGATGAGGCCAGTGGTGAGGCCAGTGTGGACGCCACCGTAGATGCCGGTGACGGGGCTGCGAGTGAGGCCGCTGACGACGCAGCAGGGGCGGCCGCAACAGAGGCCGCAACCGCGCCGATTGCTGCGGTCGTGCCGCCATCATTTGATCTGGTGCGGGTGGAAAAGGATGGGTCGGCGCTGGTGGCAGGGTCGGCCATGCCGGATGTCATGCTGTCTTTGCGGGTGACGGGACAGGAGATTGCCGCCGTTCCCGCGGATGGGCAGGGGAATTTTGTGGCGATGTTCAATCTGGCCCCCAGCGCAGCGCCACGCGTGCTGACCCTGGTGATGCGGATGGCGGATGGGACGGAAGTTCCGGCCGAGGGCACCGTGGTGATCGCGCCGACGGTTGCGCCTGTGGTGGTGGCTGGGGTGCCAGGCGGGCAAGTGGGGGCGGAGCCGGTTGCTGAGGGTGGGGCGGTAGCGGGTTTGGACCCTGCGTCAGATCCTGCGCCAGATTCTGCGCCAGCGGTTGCCGGGGAGGGTGTAGCGGAAGCTGTGCCAGAGGCGCAGGCCCCTGCGGCGCTGCTGGTGACAGAGGAAGGCGCGAAGGTGTTGCAATCGGCGTCTGATCTGCCGCCGGAACTGGTGGCGAATGTGACCATCGACACGATCACCTATACACCCAAGGGTGCGGTGCAGCTTGCTGGTCGTGGCACCCCCGAACGGGTGGTGCGGCTGTATCTGGACAATGCGCCACTGATCGAGGCGGCGATTTCGGCTGCGGGGGATTGGGCGGTGACGCTGCCGGATGTGGTGCCGGGCATTTACACGCTGCGCGCCGATCAGGTGGACGCGACCGGGGCTGTGACCAGCCGGTTCGAGACGCCGTTCAAGCGTGAAACGGTGGAGGCGCTGGCGGCCGTGGCTGATGGGGCCGCGGCAGAAGGGGTTGCGGGGACCGGTCAGGCGGATGCGCCAGCGCAGGGTGCGGATGGGGCGGATGCTGGCGCTGAAACGGGCGCTGAAACGGGCGCTGATACGGGGGCGGATACGGGGGCAGAGGTCGCACCGGCGCCGGTTTCGGTGACCGTGCAGCCGGGCTTTACCCTATGGCAGATTGCGACGGAACGGTTGGGGGCGGGGACGCGCTATGTGCAGGTGTTCGAGGCCAACCGTGACCAGATCCGCGACCCGGACCTGATCTATCCCGGACAGGTCTTTGCGATCCCTCAGGCGGAATAGGCCATCGGTCCGAAGGGTGAGCGATGCAGCAATGCACAGAGGGGGCTGCGCAGCGCCCTCTGGTGCTTTTGCGGCGGGACGCATAGGTAGAGGCGGAAGAGGACCGACCCATGCGACCAACACCGCCTGATACCAACACAACCCGGCAAGACCGGCCTTCAAACGGGTGGCACACCATTCGCCGCGTGCTGCCCTATCTTTGGCCCGATGGCGAGCCTTGGGTGAAGCGGCGGGTGGTGGCGGCGCTGCTGCTGCTGATTGCGGCAAAGATCGTGTCGGTGACGACGCCGTTCATCTATAAGCAGGCGGTGGATGCGCTGGCGGGTGAGACGCCGGATGCGGGCACCATTCTGGGGCTGACAGCGGTGGGGCTGACCGTGGCCTATGGCCTTGCTCGGTTGGGGACGGTGGCGTTTCAGGAATTGCGCGATGCGGTGTTCGTGCGGGTGGGGCAGCGGGCGCTGCGCAAGCTGGCGCTGGAGACGTTTACCCATATTCACCGCCTGTCGCTGCGCTATCATATCACGCGCAAGACCGGGGGCCTAAGCCGGATCATCGAACGCGGCGTGAAGGGTGTGGATTTCCTGCTGCGCTTCATGCTGTTTTCCATCGGGCCATTGATCCTTGAACTGGCGATGGTGGCGGTGATCTTTGCGACGCTGTTCGGGTTTTCGTATATGGCCGTCGTGGTGGTGGTGATCACGCTTTATGTGATGTTCACCTTCAAGGTCACGGAATGGCGGGTGAAGCTGCGCCGCGAGATGAACGATCAGGACACGGACGCCAACCAGAAGGCGATCGACAGCCTGTTGAATTACGAAACGGTCAAGTATTTCAACGCCGAAGAACGCGAGGCGGCGCGCTATGACCGGGCGATGCAGCACTATGAGGTGGCGGCGGTCAAGACCGGGCAAAGCCTTTCGTTCCTGAATGCGGGGCAGGCGTTCCTGATCACCTCGGGCCTTGTCATCGTGATGTCGATGGCGGCGCTGGGCGTGCAGCGGGGCGAATTGACGGTGGGCGATTTCGTAATGGTCAACGCCTACATGATCCAGATCACCATGCCGCTGAATTTCCTTGGCACGGTTTACCGGGAAATCCGTCAGGCGCTGGTGGATATGGGCGAGATGTTCGGCCTGCTGGGGCAGCCTGCGGAAGTGGTGGACAAGGCCGGGGCCAAGCCGCTGGAGGTGCGGGGCGGCGCGGTAGAGTTTGACCGGGTGGCGTTCGGCTATGATGCGGCGCGGCCGATCCTGAAGGGGATCAGCCTGTCGGTGCCTGCGGGGCATCGGGTGGCGCTGGTGGGGCCGTCGGGTTCCGGCAAATCGACCATCGGGCGGCTGATGTTCCGGTTCTATGACGTAAGCGGCGGTGCGATCCGCATTGACGGGCAGGACCTGCGCGATGTGACGCAAAGCAGTATTCACGCCCAGATCGGGGTGGTGCCGCAGGATACGGTGCTGTTCAACGATACGGTGCGCTATAACATCGCCTATGGCCGTGCTGACGCCACCGAGGCGGATATTGTGGCTGCGGCCAAGGCTGCAAAGATCCACGATTTCATCAGTTCGTTGCCGGAAGGGTATGACACCACGGTGGGCGAGCGGGGGTTGAAGCTGTCGGGCGGGGAAAAGCAGCGGGTGGGCATTGCGCGCACCTTGTTGAAGAATCCGCCGATCCTGATCCTGGACGAGGCGACAAGCGCGCTGGATACCCAGACCGAGCGGGACATTCAGGACAGCCTGCGCGAGATGGGGCAGGGGCGGACGGTGATCACCATCGCGCACCGGCTTTCGACAATTGCGGATGCGGATCAGATCATCGTGCTGGAAGCGGGCGAGATCGTGGAACGTGGCACGCATGAAGAATTGTTGGGCCGGGGGGGGCGCTATGCCGCCATGTGGGCGCGCCAATCATCGGAAGAGGACGAACCGCTGGCGGCGGAGTGATCCGCCAGCGCTGGGGGTTTCGGACGGGATTTGCGGGTCAGGGCAGGCGGGTCAGGATCACCCGATCTGCGGTCAGGGTTGATGTGCCTTGAACCTGCGCTGACAGGACGCCATCGATCAGGATGGATGACTGGTTGTTGGCCGTGTCAGACGTGATCGTGATGACCGGCGGGGTGGTTCCAGTCCATTCGACAATCAGGCTGTCTGATGCGGACAGATCGGTGATCGTGGTCACGCCTGCGGGCCGGTCTGCGGTTTCCAGCACAAAGCTGTCGGCACCGGTGCCGCCGGTCACTGTGTCATCCCCGGAACCGGCGACGAGACGGTCATCTTCATCGCCGCCCGACAGGCTGTCATTGCCTGCGCCGCCGGACAGCGTGTCCTGACCGCCCTCGCCGGATAGCGTGTCATTTCCGGCATCGCCCGTCAGCAGATCCGTGCCAGCGCCGCCAAGCAGCGTGTCATTTCCTTCGCCACCGGCGAGTGTGTCATCATCATTGCCACCGGATCATTGCCACCGGACAGGCTGTCATTGCCGAAACCGCCTTGCATGATGTCATCGCCATCAAGGCCAGACAGGATGTCGTTGCCGTCATCCGCCTGAACGGTGTCATTGCCGGTGCCGCCGATCAGGGTGTCATTGCCGGCGCCCCCGCCAAGCAGATCATCGCCTGCATCGCCGAGAAGGGCGTCATTCCCGATGCCGCCGGTCAGGCTGTCACTTCCGGTGCCGCCGGACAGCGTGTCATTGTCGGCCCCGCCATCAAGGCTGTCATTGCCCGACCCGCCATAAAGGACATCATCCCCCGCATCTGCGGTTACGGCATCATCGCCCCCGCCGCCATGCAGGCTGTCGGCCCCTGTGCCGCCTGACAGGCTGTCATTGCCCAGACCGCCATGCAGGAAGTCGGCCCCCGTGTCGCCCTGCGCCGTATCATTGCCGGACCCGCCAAAGGCAAAATCGTCGCCGCCGCCCATGAGAAGGGTGTCATTGTCGCTGCCGCCTTCGGCCCAATCGTCATCCGTTGATCCGGTCACGGAATCATCGCCCGCGCCGCCGAAGAACGCGACGTCGGTTGTCGCGCCGTTGCTGGAACTGGAGGACAGCACATCATTGCCGTCGCTGCCGATGACCCGATCGGTGTATTCGGCGTCATCATAAAGCGCCGTGGCATCAGGCTGTCCGGTTTCGCTTTTTGGCCCTGTTGTGGTGGTGGTGGCGATGTAGCCGGCATCTGGGCCGGTATCGGGCGGGCTATCGTCGGATGGGTCCGTATCGGAAACAGCGGCCGCGTCGTCGGCGGCATCATCATTTCCGCTGAAAAGATCGTAGCCGACCAAGGCCACAAAGAGCAGCGGCCACATCAAGAATTCAAAACCCATGTCACAACCCGGCACTGATTACATTACACAGCCTATAGTCTGCCTGTCAGATGTGGAGAAATTCTGTTCCTTTCCGGGTCAGGCTGCGGCAGCGCCAATGTCACCATGCTGCCGTCGGAACGGGTGCGGGGCTTGGCAAGGGTTCCCGCTTGCGTGTAAGACGGGGGAAAAGGACTGGAGAGGCCCGTGAGCAACCCTGACAGCTTTATTGATGAGGTGACCGAAGAGGTCCGCCGCGACAGGCTGTTTGCCATGTTCCGCAAATACGGCTGGATCGGGGTGGTCGCGGTTCTGGGCATCGTTGGCGGTGCCGGCTGGACCGAATGGCAGCGCACGCAGGCCGAGGCGAAGGCCGAGGCGTTTGGTGATGCGGTGCTTGATGCGCTTGATCTGGGCGCGCCCGAAGATCGGGTTACGGCGCTGGGGGCGATTCCCGCCGAAGGGTCGCAAGCGGCGGTGCTGCAATTG
The DNA here is from genome assembly GCA_958439195.1 of uncultured Paracoccaceae bacterium. Classification (GTDB taxonomy): domain Bacteria; phylum Pseudomonadota; class Alphaproteobacteria; order Rhodobacterales; family Rhodobacteraceae; genus Paragemmobacter. The sequence continues at coordinate 24,259 of OY288148.1, read as the reverse complement.
CTGCTGGCCTCTGACCCGGTGGGGGACCGCGCGGGAACCTTGGCGGCGCTGGAGGCATTGGCCAACGACGCATCGCAACCGCCAAGTTATCGTGATCTGGCGGTGCTGCGGCGGGTGGTCGTGGCGGGCGCGGACATGCCCCTGTCGGATCGGCGCGCGGCGCTGGACGGGATTGCCGCGCCGGGGCGGCCTTATCGCACGATGGCGTTGGAACAGATGGCCTATCTGCTGGTCGAAGAGGACCGGACGGATGAGGCGATTGCCGCGCTGACTGTGCTGTTGACCGATCAGGAAGCGCCGGGGGGCGTGCGGTCGCGGGCGCAGGAAATGATCATTGCGCTTGGGGGCGAGGTGGCACCTGCTGCTGTCGCGCCGGAGGCGGGCGCGGATGATGCGGGCTGACGGGATGGGGCGGTTTGGCCCAAGCGAGAAGCGGACGCAAGGCAACATGGGGGCCGGGACGGTGAAGCGCAGGTTTTGGGTGACGATCTCGGGGCTCGCCATGGCGACGGCCCTTGCCGGGTGCGAGCGGGAGCTGATCCTGCCGGGCGAACGGTTTTCGGTGCGGGAGCCATTGGAAGCGTCGGTTCCGGTAGAGGGCCAGCCCGCGCCGGTTGCCGCGCCGATCCGGGCCGAAAACCAGTCGGTGCCGATTTCGTTGCCTGCGGCGGTGGCCAATGCGGAATGGGCGCAGCGCGGTGGCGCGGCCAACCATGCACAGCCGCATGGCGTGCTGTCGGCGGCCCCCGCGCGGGTGTTTTCGGTGAATATCGGACAGGGCAACAGCCGCAAGAACCGCGTGAGCGCGGCCCCTGTGGTGGCGGATGGCCGGGTCTATACGATGGATTCGGCGGCGGTGGTGCAGGCCACGGGCACGAATGGCGCGGTGCTGTGGCAATCGAACCTGACGGCCGAGTTTGACCGCGGCGGCGGTGTTTCGGGTGGTGGGCTGGCGGCAGGCGGTGGCCGGGTTTTTGCGGCAACGGCCTACGGCGAATTGGTGGCCCTAGATGCGGCCAGCGGTGGCGTGGTCTGGCGGCAGCGACTGGACAGTGCGGTCACAGGCGCGCCGACGGTTTCCGGCGGAACGGTCTATGTGTCGGGCCGGGATGGATCGGGCTGGGCGATTGCGGCCGATACGGGGCGGGTGCAATGGACCGTGCCGGGGGCTGTGGGTGCGACGGGCATGATCGGGGCGGCGGGGCCGTCGGTCGGTGAAAATGTGGTGTTGTTCCCGTTCACCAACGGATCGATCACCGCGGCGCTGAAGGTTTCGGGATTGCAGGTCTGGCAAGCGCCGGTGACGGGGCAACGTGTGGGCCGTGCCTATGCCGGTGTGACCGACATTACCGGGGATGCGGTGGTGCTGGGGGATGTGACCTATGTCGGCACGGCGTCGGGCCGGACGGCGGCGTTGGACACATCGTCGGGTGAACGGATCTGGACCGCCGTGGAAGGGGCGCTGAACGCGCCTTTGGTTGTGGGTGGATCGGTGTTCCTGGTGAATGACGAGAACCGGCTGGTCCGGTTGGATGCATCGACCGGCGCGGTGATCTGGGCCATCGACATGCCCTATTTTACCAAGGAAAAACCCAAGCGGCGCCTGGCCGTTGTTCCGCATTTCGGACCCGTGCTGGCAGGCGGGCGGCTGGCGGTGGTGTCGGGTGACGGGCAGTTGCGGCTGTTCAACCCGGCGGACGGGTCGCTGGTGGGCGGCGCGGAAATACCGGGCGGTGCCGCGGCCCCGCCGGCGTTGGCGGGCGGGACGATGTTCGTGGTCAGCGGGAATGGGCAACTTCACGCTTTCCGTTGACGGGTTCCCCGTGTAAGGGGTTCCTCTTTCGGAATTCCGGAGTGGAAGATGAGCTTCACCCTTGCGATCGTGGGTCGCCCCAATGTGGGAAAATCCACGCTGTTCAACCGTCTGGTCGGGCGAAAGCTGGCGTTGGTCGATGACCAGCCAGGCGTGACGCGCGACCTGCGCGAGGGGGATGCGCGGCTTTACGACCTGCGGTTCACCGTGATTGACACGGCCGGTCTTGAAGAAGTGACCGATGACAGCCTTCAGGGCCGGATGCGGCGGCTTACGGAACGGGCGGTTGAACTGGCCGATGTGTGCCTGTTCCTGATCGACGGGCGGATGGGGGTGATGCCCACCGATGAAGTCTTTGCCGATATTCTGCGCAAGAAGAACGCCCGCGTGATCCTGGGCGTGAACAAGGCCGAGGGTGCGGCGGGCGATAGCGGCGCGCTGGAGGCGTGGTCGCTGGGTCTGGGTGAGCCGATCCGCCTTTCGGCAGAGCATGGCGAAGGGATGGATGACCTGTATCGCATCCTGCTGCCGTTCCGCGAGGAATTTGCCGAGCGAGAGGCTGCGAATACGCCCGAGGTTGAGGTTGATGTCTCTGAGGAGTTGAGCGAGGAGGAGGCCGAGGCCACCGCCTATCGCCCGACCGCGAAAAAGCCGTTGCAGATTGCCGTGATCGGGCGGCCCAATGCCGGAAAATCCACGCTGATCAACAAGATCATCGGCGAGGATCGGTTGCTGACGGGGCCGGAGGCGGGGATCACGCGGGATGCGATTTCGGTCCGGTCCGACTGGATGGGAACGCCGATCCGGATTTTTGACACCGCCGGGATGCGCAAGAAGGCGCGGGTGACGGAGAAGTTGGAAAAGCTGTCGGTCGCCGATGGGCTGCGCGCCGTGCGCTTTGCCGAAGTGGTTGTGGTGTTGCTGGATGTCGAGATCCCCTTCGAGGTGCAGGATCTGCGGATCGCGGATTATGCGGAAACCGAAGGACGAGCGGTGGTGATCGCCGTCAACAAGTGGGATCTGGAAGACGAAAAGCAGGAAAAGCTGGCCGAACTGAAGGAGATGTTCGAACGGCTGTTGCCGCAGTTGCGCGGCGCGCCTTTGGTGACGGTGTCGGCCAAGACAGGCCGGGGGCTGGACCGGCTGCATGACGCGATCCGCCGCGCGCATGACATCTGGAACAAGCGGATCACGACGGCGCGGTTGAACACCTGGCTGGGCGCGATGACCGAGGCGCACCCGCCGCCGGCACCCGGCGGGCACCGGATCAAGCTGCGCTACATGACGCAGGTGAAGGCGCGGCCTCCGGGCTTTGTAATCATGTGTTCGCGGCCTGATGAGATGCCCGAAAGCTATAAACGCTATCTGGTGAACGGGTTGCGCGACCATTTCGAAATGCCGGGCGTGCCGATCCGCATCATGTTCCGGTCACAGGGCGAGAAAAACCCGTTCAAGGACCGCAAGTTCCACACCCCATCCCGCCTGCGTAAGCATAAGGAAGGCCGGAAGGATTGACCGGGTTGGCGCGCTTTTGCCTTTCCCCAAAAGGGAGGCAGGCGCCATTCGGTGAGGTTGGTCCGGTCCGGTGATGGTGGGGCCGAGTATTTGGGCCAGGATAGTGGCAGGCCACTGATCCGCAGGCCCGTGATCCTTTGCCTTAGGCGCGGCGGTTGGTGGCAAGGGTCAGCGCCATCAGGGCGATGCCGATGCCGGCAAGGATGGCGATGATGGGGTTGATGCCCGCATTGGCAACGGTCACGCCGATCAGTGCCCAGATCACGGTCAGGCCATAGACTGGCATGCGGGGCTTTGTGCGCTGCACCCAGGTGGCCAGCGCCAAAGTGACGGCAATCATGGCCGCGGCCGCAGCGGTGTCTGGCAACAGGCCGTAGCCGGAGATTACAACGCCGGTGGAGACGGCGGCCGCGGCGGAAAGCCAGCCTGCAAGGATTGCGATGGGGGCAGAGAGCATCCAGCGGTCGGTTTCCGTATCGGCGCGCAGAAAAGCTGTGATGGCGGTGGCGGCCATGATCCAGATGACCACCGTGGCCAGGATCGGTGCGACAGGGGCGATGGACAGCCAGGCCGAGCCGAGGGCAACCGACAGGATCAGCGGCCATCGGGTCCGGTCCCAGACCGTGTTGTCGGTGCGTTTCCAAAGGCTGAACGCCGCGTGGGCGATGAGCCAGAGGTAGATCAGTCCCCAGATCGAAAAGGCATATCCGGCAGGTTGGACGGCAGGATCGACGATCTGGACCGGGAAGAGGGCCGGGTCATAGCCGCGGAACGGTGGCGTGATCAGGGGGGCCGCGCCGAAGGCGAGGGTGACAAGAAGCAGCAAGATGGCGCGGAATGTCATTGGGTTTCAAGCTCTTGTCATTGGAAATGGGCGCAGGTGTCGGTCGGTTTCTGCTGTCAGTTCAGGGTGCCGTCGGGCGCGATCCGGGTCTTGCCGCCCAGATAGGGGTGGAGAGCGGCGGGCAGGGTGACGGAGCCGTCGGCCTGCTGTCCGTTTTCCAAGACCGCGATCAGGGTGCGGCCCACGGCGAGGCCGGAGCCATTGAGGGTGTGGACGAAATCCGGCTTGCCGCCGCCGGCGGGGCGGAAGCGGGCGTTCATGCGGCGGGCCTGAAAATCGCCGCAGACGGAGACGGAGGAGATTTCGCGGTAGCGGTTCTGGCCGGGAAGCCACACCTCCAGGTCATGGGTTTTCTGCGCGCCAAAGCCCATGTCGCCGGTGCATAGGACGATGGTGCGGTAGGGCAGTTCCAGCTTTTCCAGGATGGCTTCGGCACAGCGGGTCATCCGTTCATGTTCGGAGAGCGAGGTTTCGGGCGTCGTGATGGACACCATTTCCACCTTTTCGAATTGATGCTGGCGCAGCATTCCCGATGTGTCCTTGCCTGCCGACCCTGCCTCGGACCGGAAGCATTGGGTGTGGGCGGTCATGCGGATAGGGAGTTGATTTTCTTCAAGAATATCGCCCGCGACGGTGTTGGTCAGCGTCACTTCGGAGGTGGGGACAAGCCACCAGCCATTGGTCGTCTGGTAGCTGTCTTCGGCGAATTTCGGAAGCTGGTTGGTGCCATACATGGCGTCTTCCTTGACGAGGACGGGGGTCCAGGTCTCAATCAGGCCATGATCGGTGATGTGGGTATCCAGCATCATCTGGGCCAAAGCGCGGTGGACGCGGATGACCGCGCCGCGCAGGACGACGAAGCGCGCGCCGGAGAGTTTTGCCGCCGTCTCGAAATCCATTCCGGGTTTTACGCCAGGGATGTCGAAATGTTCCAAGGGTTTGAAATCAAAGGCGCGCGGGGTGCCCCAGCGGCGGATTTCGACGTTTTCGTCTTCGTCGCGGCCTTCGGGGACATCGGCATGCGGCAGGTTCGGGATGCGCATCAGCATGTCGCGGAGGGCGGCATCCTGAGCATCCGCTTCGGCCGTGAGGCGGGCAATTTCTGCTTTCTTTTCAGAGACAAGCGTCCGGAGGCGTTCAAATTCGGCGTCGTCGCCGCGGGCCTTGGCGGCACCCACATCCTTGGACGCGCGGTTCTGGTCGGCGGTGGCGGATTCGGCGGCCACGATCTTGGCGCGGCGGTCGGCATCCAGAGCCAGAATTTCGGGCGAGGCGGGGGGCAGGCCGCGGCGGCGCAAGCCTTCGTCGAAGGCGGCGGGGTTTTCGCGGATGGCGCGGATATCGTGCATGGGGCTGACCCTTTTGACCGGAACGGGGATGGTATGCCAGACGGGGGCGGGAAGGGGAAGGGGGGCGTCAAGCGGTTGAATTTGCGGGAAAAGGGGGGGCAGCAGCCGGTGCAGACGTGCAGTGCAGACGGGCGTGCATACAAATTCCGGCAGGGAAGTGGGCAATTGGGCGGCGCAAGGTGCGAAATTGTGGAGGTGGGGCGAAACGCGGTGCGGGTGGTGAAAGGGCGGTGTTTGAGCGGGCGGGGGCGGCCTGACGGGTGCCTGCCGAAGAATTTACCGCCGGGGCGGGCTGGAATTGCCCTTTGACATTCATATATCGGGCGCGGAGGGCGTCGCTTGCCTTCCCATGCCCCCGGCTTTAGGGTGCGCGCCAATTCGCCGGGGTTACCGGCCAGCCAGAGACAGTGAGGACGATCATGTTCGCTACCCCCGCCTATGCACAGGCCGCCGGAGCCGGTGCCGGTTCTGCCTTTGCTTCGTTCATTCCGCTGATCCTGATCTTTGCGATCATGTATTTCCTGCTGATCCGTCCGCAGCAAAAGAAGCTGAAGGAGCATAAGGCGATGATCGAGGCGCTGCGGCGTGGCGATCAGGTGGTCACGCAGGGCGGCATCGTCGGCAAGGTGACGAAGGTGCAGGAAGATGGCATGGTCGAGGTGGAAATCGCCGAGGGCGTGAAGGTGAAATGCATCAAGGGCACCATCGCGCAGGTCATGAACAAGACCGAACCGGCTGCGGCCTGAGCCGGATCTGAACCATGTTGCAGACGCCGCTTTGGAAGCGCATCCTGATTTGGGCGACGGTCGCGCTGGGTATGGTGCTGGCCGCCCCGAACCTGTTTTACAGCCGGGTTGAAGGGCATAACGACGCTGCGAAGGCAGTTGAGGCGGCGGGTTTCGCCACGGTGGAGCAGCAGGCGGCGCTGGATCAGTGGCCGGGCTGGATGCCGTCGGGTATTGTGAACCTTGGTCTTGACCTGCGGGGCGGGGCGCATCTGTTGGCCGAGGTGCAGGTGGCCGATGTTTACAAGGCGCGGATGGACGGGTTGTGGCCGCAGGTGCGCGATGTGCTGCGGGATGCCCGCGATCAGGTCGGCAGCGTGCGGCGGCAGGCGGTGCAGGTGCCCTATGAATTGCGGGTCGAGATCGAGAATGAGGCCGGGATGGCCGCGGCGGTTGAGGCCGTGCGGACGCTGGCCAGCAATGTCATCACGCTGACCGGGGTTGGCCAGAGCGATATTGACGTCACGGCCGAGGGCAATGTCCTGATCGTGCAACTGTCAGAGGCCGAGCGCGATGCGGTGGACCAGCGCACCATCCAGCAATCGTTGGAAATCATCCGCACGCGGGTGGATACGGCGGGCACGCGGGAACCCACGATCCAGCGCCAGGGGGCAGATCGCATCCTGATTCAGGTGCCGGGCATTGGGTCGGCCACGGAATTGAAGGCGCTGATCGGGACGACGGCGAAGCTGAGTTTCAACCCGGTGGTGCGGCGCGGGGCTGCCGAGGATCAGACACCGGGGGCGGGCAATATCAGCCTGCCGTCGATGGATGAGGAGGGCGTCTGGTATACGGTCGAGGAAGTGCCGGTTGTGTCGGGCGAGGATCTGACCAATGCCAAGGGCGATTTCGATCAAAACGGACGGCCTGCGGTTTCGTTCCAGTTCGATGCGCGCGGCGCGCGGGCCTTTGGGGATTACACGGCACAGAATATCGGCGCGCCCTTTGCCATCGTTCTGGATGGCGAGGTGATTTCCGCCCCGGTGATCCAGAGCCATATTCCGGGCGGGTCGGGGATCATCACGGGCAACTTCTCGGTCGAGGAAGCAAACCGTTTGGCGGTGCTGCTGTCGGCGGGGGCGCTGCCTGCGAGCATGACATTTCTGGAAGAGCGGACCATCGGCCCGGAACTGGGGCAGGACAGCATCGACGCGGGCCGGGTGGCCACGCTGGTGGCGGCGGGGTCTGTCAGCCTATTGATGATCGCGTCCTATGGGCTGTTCGGTGTGTTTGCGGTAGTGGCTTTGGCCATCAACATGACGTTGATCTTTGGGGTCATGTCGATGATCGGGGCGACGCTGACGCTGCCGGGGATCGCCGGGCTTGTTCTGACCATCGGGATGGCGGTGGATGCCAACGTGCTGATCTATGAGCGGATCCGTGACGAATTGCGTGCGGGTGCCAGGAACGCGGCGCGGGCGATTGAACTGGGTTTCGAGCGGGCGCTTTCGGCGATTGTCGATGCCAATGTGACCACTTTGATCACGGCGGGCGTTCTGTTCTTTCTTGGGGCTGGTCCGGTGCGCGGTTTTGCGGTGACGCTGGCGATCGGGATCATTACTTCGGTGTTCACAGCCATGAACGTGACACGTCTGATCGTGACCTTCTGGTACAACCGGCGCAAACCGAAGACGCTTGTCATATAAGGGGGACCAGATCATGGCATGGCGTTTCAAGCTTGCACCGGACAAGACGAATTTCGATTTCTTTCGCTGGCAATGGGTGACGTTTGGCGGGTCATTGATGCTGTCGGTGCTGGCCGTCATTGCCTGGGCGGTGATGGGGTTGAACTACGGGATTGATTTCAAGGGCGGCACAACGATCCGAACGGAATCGGCCCTTGAGGTGGATGTCGGGGCGTATAGGGACGCTTTGCAAGGTCTGCCTTTGGGCGACGTATCGATCACCGAGGTGTTCGACACGAATTTTGCCGATGACCAGAACGTGACGATGATCCGTATTGCCGCTGAAGATGAAAGCCAGGCGGTCACGCCGGAGCAGCTCGGTCAGGTCGAAGAGGTGCTGCGTGCGGCGATTGACCCGGAGATGACCTTCCCCAGCGTGGAAACTGTGGGGCCGAAGGTTTCGGGGGAGCTGATCTGGACATCGGTGCTGTCGTTGATCGTAACCAGCGGCGCGATTATGGCCTATATGTGGCTGCGTTTTGAATGGCAGTTCGGCGTGGGGGCGGTTTTGGCCCTGCTGCATGATGTGCTGATCACCATCGGGATCTTTGCGTTGTTCCAGATCAAGTTCGATCTGACCATCGTGGCGGCGCTGCTGACGATTCTTGGCTATTCGATCAACGATACGGTCGTGGTGTTCGACCGGCTGCGGGAAAATCTTCAGAAATACAAGCAGATGCCACTGCGCGATGTGATGAACCTGTCGGTGAATGAGACATTGGCGCGGACTTTGATGACAGCAGTGACAACGCTGCTGGCGGTGGGCGCGATGCTGGTGTTCGGTGGCGACGTGTTGCGGGGTTTCTCGCTGGCGATTTTCATCGGCGTTCTGTTCGGCACCTATTCTTCGGTCTATGTGGCGAAGAACATTGTGCTGTTCATCGGGCTGGACCGCAGCGAGAAGCCGAAGAACCGGGGCACGCCGGATGATTTCGCCAATGTGGATGCCTGAACGGGCGTGAGGGGGGCGGATGCGCCTGACCGAGATCAGCTATGGCACGGCGCAGCCCATCGCGGGCTATGGGCCGGGGTTCTTTCGGGTGGGCGGGCATGTGCTGCGCGGGGCGTGCCTGATTACGCCGTGGGATGCCGGGCTGTGGGGCGGGTTGGCGGATACGGAGACGCCCCTTTCGCTGGCTGGGCGGATTGATGTGCTGTTTCTGGGCATGGGCGCGGATATTGCCCATGCGCCGAAGGATTTCGTGATGGCGCTTGATGCGGCGGGGATCGGGGTGGAGGCGATGTCATCGCCTGCGGCCTGCCGGACCTATAATGTGCTGTTGAGCGAAGGCCGCCGGATCGCGGCGGCGCTGCTTCCGGTGTCACCGGTGGTGGGTGGGCCGTGACGGGCGCGCGTCAAAAATTTTCGAAAATTTTTGAAAATTCCTTGGAAGGAATTTTGAGTTGGACCTGAGCGTGTCCGGTCTGGCGGTGGCCCGCGGCGGCATTGCGGTGCTGGAAGGTGTGCGCTTTCGCCTGATGGCGGGCCGCGCGCTGGTGCTGCGGGGGCCGAACGGGATTGGCAAGACGACGCTGCTGCGCACGCTGGCCGGGTTGCAGCCGCCGTTGGCGGGGGAGATGTCGATGCCGGCGGAGAGCCTGGCCTATGCTGCCCATGCGGACGGGTTGAAGGCGGTGCTGACGGTGGCCGAGAACCTGGCCTTTTGGGCGGCGGTGAATGGCACGGCGACCGCAGAGGCGGCGATGACGGCGATGAACCTGCAAGAGTTGCGTGACCGGCGGGCGGCGCATTTGTCGGCGGGGCAGAAGCGGCGGTTGGGGTTGGCGCGGGTTCTGGTGACGGGGCGGCCGATCTGGGTGCTGGATGAGCCGACGGTTTCGCTGGACGCGGCATCGGTGGCGCTGTTTGCGGGCGTGGTGCGGGCGCATCTGGCGGCGGGGGGATCGGCGCTGATGGCCACGCATATCGACCTGGGGCTGGCGGAGGCGGAGGTGTTGGACCTGACGCCGTTCAAGGCGCGCGCGCCGGTGGCGGGCGGGCGGATGGGCGCGTTCGACGAGGCCTTTGGATGAGGGCGTGCCGGACCTTTGCCGTTGTGCCCGCGGCGGGCGGGGCATTTGGGTATTTTTGCCAAGATGAAGCCGGGGGGGCGCGGGCATGTGGGCGCTGCTGATCCGTGATCTGCGGCTTGCGGTGCGGGCCGGGGGGGGATTCGGGCTGGGGCTGGCGTTTTTCCTGCTGGTGGCGGTGCTGGTGCCTTTGGGTGTGGGGCCGGAGGGCGATGTGCTGGGCCGGATCGCGCCGGGTATTCTGTGGGTGGGCGCGCTGCTGGCCTGCCTGTTGAGCCTGGACCGCATTTTCGCGCTGGATTTCGAGGATGGGTCGCTGGACCTGCTGACGACGTCGCCCATTCCGCTGGAGGGGGTGGTTGCGGTGAAGGCGCTGGCGCATTGGGTGGTGACGGGGCTGCCGCTGACGCTGGCGGCACCTGTGCTGGGGGTGCTCTTGAACCTGCCGGTGGGGGGGTATGGGTGGCTGGTGCTGTCGCTTTTGCTGGGGACGCCCGCGCTGTCGGTGATCGGGGCCTTTGGGGCGGCGCTGGTGGTTGGGGTCAAGCGGGGCGGGCTGCTGTTAAGCCTGCTGGTGCTGCCTTTGTATGTGCCGACGCTGATTTTCGGGGCGGAGGTGGTGTCGCGCGGGGCGGCGGGGCAGGCGGCATCGGTGCCGCTGTTGTTGCTGGCGGGGATCACGCTGGGGGCGGCGGCGTTGCTGCCATTTGCGGCGGCTGCGGCCATTCGCATCAACTTGCGCTGAGCAGGGCGTGATAGGGAATTGAGACCGGGGCAGAGAGGACGTAGATAGCCTGCATGTCGATCTGGGAATATGCCAATCCGAAGAAGTTCATGCAGACCTCTGCGTGGCTGCTGCCTTGGGTGACCGGGCTGGCGCTGGCCTGTCTGGTGGCGGGGTTGATCTGGGGGTTTTTCTTCACGCCGGATGATTTCCGGCAGGGATCGACCGTGAAGATCATCTATCTGCATGTGCCTGCGGCGATGATGGCGATCAATGCCTGGGTGATGATGTTGATCACCAGCCTGATCTGGCTGGTGCGGCGGCATCATGTAAGCGCCTTGGCGGCCAAGGCGGCGGCGCCTGTTGGGCTGACATTCACCGTGATCGCGCTGCTGACCGGGGCGTTCTGGGGGCAGCCGATGTGGGGGACGTGGTGGGCCTGGGACCCGCGGCTGACATCCTTTCTGATCCTGACGCTGTTCTATCTGGGCTATATCGCGCTGTGGCAGGCGATCGAAGACCCCGATACGGCGGCGGATTTGACGGCGGTGCTGTGTCTGGTGGGATCGGTGTTTGCGCTGTTGTCGCGCTATGCGGTGCTGTTCTGGAATCAGGGGCTGCATCAGGGGGCGTCGCTGTCTTTGGACAAGGAAGAGAACGTGGCGGATGTGTTCTGGTTTCCGTTGCTGGTTTGTATCGCGGGGTTTGTGCTGCTGTTCGTGGCGCTGGTGTTGATGCGGACGCGGACGGAAATTCGCGCGCGGCGGGTGCAGGCGCTGTTGGCGCGGGAGCGGCTGGCATGATGCCAGATCTGGGGAAATACGCCCTTGCGGTGCTGGCATCCTATGGCGCGTCGCTGGTTCTGTTGGCCGCGATTGTGGGGATAAGCCTGTGGCGGGGTGCGCAGGTGAAGGCGCAGTTGCGCGAGGTTGAGGCACGGCAGGAGCGGGCGGATGGCTAAATGGTTGATGGTGCTGCCGCCGGTGCTGTTCCTGGGGCTGGCGGGGATGTTCTATGTGGGGATGCAGCGGAGCAATCCCGATGATCTGCCGTCGGTGTTCATCGACCGGGAGGCGCCTGCGGTGCCTGCGCTGGCACTGCCGGGGATACCGGGGCTGACGGCGGCCGATCTGCGGACCGGCGAGGTGACGGTGGTGAATTTCTGGGCGAGCTGGTGCCCGCCTTGCCGGGCCGAGCATCCGGTGCTGTTGGAGATGGCGGCGCGGGGCATCCGGGTGGCGGGCATCAACATGATGGATGACGAGGCGGCGGCGTTGAAATACCTGGAGGAGGACGGCAATCCGTTCTTTGCCGTGGGGTTTGATCCGCGCGGGCGGGACCGGGTGGAATGGGGCGTGACCGCACCGCCGGAGACGTTCATCGTGCGGGGCGACGGGACGGTGGCGTTCCGTTTCATCGGGCCGCTGGTGGGAACGGATTACGAGGCGCGGTTCGTGCCTGCGCTGGAGGCGGCGCTGGCGGAAGACGCGGGAAGCTGACTTTTCCGGGTGGTTTGGAATTGGAAAAGGGGGGGCTGAGCCGGCCCCCCCTTTTGTGACGCCTGCCCAAGGGTCAAGCGGGCATCATTTTTCCGAACAGTGCGGGCGAACGGCCCGAAATTAACCTGTTACTACCATCAAGACCAATGCGAAAAGAAACAGCCCTTCGCCCAAGGGAAGGCTCGACCTGGACAGGATGGATTGCCTTGCAGCAGGGGGAGGAGTGAAGGCGATCATCTGTCTGGCTTTCCGGGCGTGAGGGGACACTCATACGCTACGGGATCTGTATATGCCGAAAAGATGGGGAATCAGCCTGCTTTGTTGGAAACAATGGGTTTCCATACACGCAGAGGTTGCCGCGCGGGGGTGCCGCTGCGGTGCCTTGGTTGGCCAGGGATGACGGCAGATTGCGGCGGCAGTTGGGCAGAAAAGCGGACGCCCCGCGGCAATTCGGCCGCGGGGCGTTCTGGGTTGCAAAAGGCGTGCCGAGATCAGGCGGCGGCGAGGTTGCGCAGCACGTAATGCAGCACACCGCCGTGTTCGACATATTCAATTTCGATCTCGGTATCGATGCGGCACTTGATCTGGATCGTCTTGGTTGTGCCGTCGGCATAGGTGATGTGGCAGGGCACCATCGACAGCGGTTTCAGATCGCCCTCCAGACCTTCGATGCTGACCGTCTCATCACCCTTGAGCCCCAGCGATTTGCGCGTGTCGCCACCCGTGAATTCAAAGGGGATGACGCCCATGCCCACCAGGTTGGAGCGGTGGATGCGTTCAAAGGATTCCGCGATCACGGCCTTGACGCCCAGAAGGGCAGTGCCCTTGGCGGCCCAGTCGCGGCTGGAGCCAGCGCCGTATTCGATGCCGCCGAAGATCACCAGCGGCGTGCCGTTTTCCTGATGGGCCATCGAGGCATCGAAGATCGAGGTCTGCGCGCCATCGGGGCCTTTGGTGTATCCGCCTTCGACGCCATCCAGCATTTCGTTCTTGATGCGGATATTGGCGAAGGTGCCGCGCATCATCACCTCGTGGTTGCCACGACGGGCACCGTAGGAGTTGAACTCTGACACGGGAACCTGACGGTTTACGAGGTATTTCCCGGCGGGTGTGGTGGGTTTGAACGAGCCTGCGGGAGAGATGTGGTCGGTGGTGATCATGTCGCCCAGAAGGGCGAGGACGCGGGCGCCCGTGATGTTCTTGATCACGCCCGGTGTCTTGGCCATGCCTTTGAAATAGGGCGGGTTCTGAATGTAGGTGGAGGTAGGGGGCCAATCATAGGTTTCGGCATCCGTCACCTTGACCGCCTGCCATTTTTCGTCGCCCTTGAACACGTCGGCATATTTCTTCTGGAAGGCCGCGCGGGTGACGGTGGCGTGAACCAGATCGGCGATTTCCTTGTTGGTGGGCCAGATGTCGCGCAGGTAGACCGGGCCATTGGTGCCCATCCCCAAGGGTTCCTTGGTGATGTCGATGTTCATGTCACCGGCCAGCGCATAGGCCACGACGAGCGGGGGCGAGGCGAGGTAGTTGGCGCGGACATCGGGGCTGATCCGCCCTTCAAAGTTGCGGTTGCCCGACAGGACGGCGGTGGCGACGAGGTCGCCTTCGTTGATCGCGGCCGAAATCTCCGGCTGCAAGGGGCCGGAATTGCCGATGCAGGTGGTGCAGCCATAGCCCACAAGGTTGAAGCCGATGGCATCCAGGTCTTCTTGCAGGCCGGCGGCATTGAGGTATTCGGAGACAACCTGCGATCCGGGCGCGAGCGAGGTTTTCACCCAAGGTTTCCGGTTTAGGCCAAGGGCGCGGGCCTTGCGCGCCACCAGACCGGCCCCAATCATCACATAGGGGTTGGAGGTGTTGGTGCAGGAGGTGATGGAGGCGATCACGACCGAACCGTCGCGCAGTTTGTAATCCTCGCCCGCGACGGCGGCGGTGGACAGGCCGTCAAAGTTGCCGGGCAGTTCGGACGGGGCGGCGTTGCCACCTTCGGCCACCAGCTTTGCCTTTGCGTCATCGGATGCGGTGGGCAGTTTGCGGGTGGTGCGGATATAGTCGCCAAAGGCCGCCGCCGCCGTGTCGAGCGGCAGGAAATCCTGCGGGCGTTTCGGGCCGGAAATGGCGGGCACGATGGTGCCCATGTCGAGATGCAGGGTCGAGGTGTAGACCGGATCGTAATCCGGGCCGCGCCACATGCCGTTGGCCTTGGCATATGCCTCGACCAATGCGATGCGGGATTCATCCCGGCCTGTCATGTGCAGATAGCGCAGGGTTTCATCGTCGATCGGGAAGAAGCCACAGGTGGCGCCGTATTCGGGGGCCATGTTGGCGATGGTGGCGCGGTCGGCCAGCGGGAGGCTGTCGAGGCCGTCGCCGTAGAATTCGACGAACTTGTTCACCACGCCATGCTTGCGCAGCATCTGCACCACTTTCAGCACCAGATCGGTGGCGGTGGTGCCTTCCATCATCTGACCGGTCAGCTTGAAGCCCACCACTTCGGGGATGAGCATGGAGACGGGTTGGCCCAGCATGGCGGCCTCGGCCTCGATCCCGCCGACGCCCCAGCCGAGGACGGCAAGGCCGTTGACCATGGTGGTGTGGCTGTCGGTGCCGACGAGGGTGTCGGGATAGGCCACTTCATTGCCGTGCTGGTCCTTGTCCGTCCAGACGGTTTGCGCGAGGTATTCCAAGTTCACCTGATGGCAGATGCCGGTGCCGGGGGGGACCACGCGGAAGTTGTCAAAGGCGTTCTGGCCCCATTTCAGGAACACATAGCGTTCCATGTTGCGCTGATATTCCCGGTCGACGTTTGCCTGAAACGCGCGGGGGGTGCCGAATTCATCGATCATCACCGAATGGTCGATCACCAGATCGACCGGGGCGAGGGGGTTGATCTGCTGGGCGTTGCCGCCAAGGCCAAGGATGCCGTCGCGCATGGCGGCAAGATCGACCACGGCGGGAACGCCGGTGAAATCCTGCATCAACACGCGGGCCGGGCGATAGGCGATTTCGCGGGGGTTCTGGCCGCCCATCTTGGCCCAATCGGCAAAGGCGCGGATGTCATCGAGCGAGACGGTCTTGCCATCTTCGAACCGCAACATGTTTTCCAGCACCACCTTGAGCGCGGCGGGCAGGCGGGCGAAATCGCCCAAACCTGCGGCCTGTGCCGCCGGGATGGAATAGTAGCTGACGGTCTTGCCGCCTGCGGTAAGGGTCTGGCGGGTCTTTGCGCTGTCATGTCCGACGGTGACGGTCATGCGTGCCTCCTGGCTGTGGCTGGCGTGGACGGGCGGCCCCGCGAGGGGCAGGTTCAACATCCCGGATGCCCGAAAGAATCCTGTGGGGCAAGGGCGTCTGTGGTGTTGTATGCAATTGTATGCCGAAAATCCAGTCCCGGCGCACAAGGATTTGGCAGAGTTTCTGTTGCATTCGTATGAAAGGGGGTGCGTGTTACAGGTCACGCAGGGATGTGAAAAAGCGGCAGGGGCCAATCGCAAAACCTTGATTGGCGGCGCGGACAGGCTTTTTGTTACACCAAGTTACGGCAGGGACACGCCGAAAGAGCGGATCGGAAGATCGGGAAAGACCACATGCGACAAATCGTCAGCGCCGCCTTTGGGTTGGCCACATGCCTTGCTGCGCCCGTTATGGCGCAATCCACCGAAGGGGTGGTGGTGGAGTTGTATACCAGCCAAGGCTGTGCATCCTGCCCACCTGCGGATGAGTTTCTGGCGGAACTGGCGACACATGACGAGGTGATCGCTTTGGCGCTGCATGTGGATTATTGGGATTACATCGGTTGGGAAGACAGTTTCGCCCAAGCGGCCTTTACCGAGCGGCAAAAGATGTATGCCCGCGCGATAAAGAGCCGGACGATCTATACGCCGCAGATGATCATTGGCGGGCTGGACCGGGTGGAGGGCAATACGCCCGACGCGGTGGTGAACCTGATCGGCAAGCACATGTCGGCCGAGCGCAATGTAGAGGTCACGATTGAACGGCTGGGTGAGCGGGTGGTGATCCGCGCGCAGGCCGAGCCGCCCCTGACGGCGGGGGCGGTGGTGCAACTGGTGCGCTATATGCCCGCCGCAGAGGTGGAGATCGAGCGGGGCGAGAATGCGGGCAAGGTGGTGACCTATCGCAACATCGTAACGGAATGGACCAAGGTTGCCGATTGGCCGGGTCTGGCGCCGCTGGAGATCGAGGCGGCGGCACCAGGGGATGCACCGGTGGTGGTGATCGTGCAGGAGCCTGGCCCGGCGGCGGTTCTGGCGGCGGCCCGGCTGGAATAAGATCAGCCGCCGCGTCTGGCCCGCGTTTCGCGGTGGCAGATGGAATCAATTGCGGCGTCTGGCCCGCGTTTCGCGGTGCCAGATATAGGTGCCGGATGCCACGATGATGAAGGCACCGAGGAAGGTCAGCGCATCGGGCCATTCGTCGTAGAACAGAACGCCCCAGAGGGTTGCCAGAAGAATGCCGCCATAGCCGAAGGGGGCGATGGCCCCGGCTTCGGCCACGGAAAAGGCGCGGATCAGGCAGATCTGCGCCGCCGTGCCCAGGATGCCCACAACGGCGAAAAGCCACAGGTCAGCGGCGGCGATGGGCTGCCAGACAGCGGGCATCATGGCGCTGGTGACAAGGGTGCCAAGAAGCGCGCCGTAAAACATTGCGGTCCACGGGCTTTCTGTCATGCCGACCTTGCGGGTCAGAAGTGCCGAGGCGGCGTAGCAGACCGCGCAGGCCAGGGGCAGAAGCGCGGCGGGGGTAAAGACATCGGCACCGGGGCGTATGATGATCAAGGCGCCGATCATCGCGGTGATGACGCCCGCGATGCGGCGGGGGCCAAGTTTTTCCCCCAGGAACAGGGCCGCGCCCAAGGTGATGAGGACGGGGTTGATGTCGGCCAGGGCCGTCGCCTCGGCCAGGCCGATATGGGTGAGGGAGGCGAAGAAGAACCCGGTGGCGCCCAGTTGCGTGAGAGAGCGGAGCGCGTGCAGGCGCGGGTTTCTGGTGCGCAGGGCGGGGCCGAGGCGGATGTTCAGGATCAGAACGACAAGGAACAACTGCCCGGCAAAGCGCGCCCAGACCACCTGCGGGGTCGGGTAACGCTGCACCAGCCCCTTGGCCAGCGCATCCATAGCGGTGAACATCAGAAGCGAGAGCAGCATCAACAGGATGCCCTGGCGGGTGGAGGCTTCGGTTGGGTGCTGCATGATCGGTCCTTGGGTCGCGCCGGACCGTAGGCGGGGCGGCGGGCGGGGGCAAGGTGGGGTGAGCGGTGAACTTATGGGCGGTGAACTGATGGAGCGGCGTGCCGCCGCGCGGCTTATGTTCTCGCCTGCGCGCTGGCGCGCTTGGCTCGGTGGTGAAGGGGCGTGCCGCCCCCTCTGTCGGCGCGTGCCGCGCCGCCATTCACCCCCTTCGGGTATTTGGACCAAGATGAAAGGGGGGGGGGGAGGTTTGATATGGATTGGCAGGGCGCGCGTTTGGACGAAGGAAGTTTGGGTATTTGAGCCAAGATGAATGGGCCATGTGCGGTGGGGAAGCGGTGCCGGGTGGTGGTCCGCCGGGAGATGTGGCGTGTCGAGCGGCATCAGGCTGATCTGCGAAAGGGCGGGGCGGGGCGGCGGTTGGTGGGATCGCGGCCTTTGGCTGTGGGGTGGGGTATGGCCTGTTGCGAGGCACGGCCGGATCAGGCGTCGTCCTGTTTCAGGGTGAGTTCGCCCGCGGCTTCGAGTTGGCGGATGGCGGTGGTGATGGCGGTGAAGGCGGCGTCGGCGTCTTTTGGGGTGACGGTGCCGCGGGCGGCCATGTCATCGCGCAATTGCTGCACCATGCGGGGGGAGAGGGCGGCGAAGACAGCATCGACCACGGCAGCGAGGGTGGCCCGGTCGACAAGGCCCATGCGGGCCATCTGTTCGGCAAGACGGGTTTGATGCTGTTCTGGCATATCGGCCAGTGACAGCGGCGCGCCTTCGGCCAGCATCAGGCGCACGATGATCGCGGCTTTTTCCGACGGCGTGGTACGGCGCGGGACAAGGCCCGAAACCGGAGTGATGCGCGCGAGGGCGACAGGGCTTTCGTCCTGCATCATGTTCCTTCCCGAAAGTGGCTTTGGGAAGGTTAGGCGGGCCGGGTTAACCGGCCCTTACCGTGTCACGAGGTTGTTTGCGGGATGCAGGTGCCGGTGGCGGCATCCAAGACCGTGCCTTCGGCACAGGTCGAGGCGGTGATGTTCATCTTTTCCGAATTGCAGCCACCACCTGCGAGGGCGAAGGTGGGCGCAAGCGAGAGGGTCAGCGCAATGAATGTGGTCTTGATTTTCATGGGTCGTCCTTTTGTTGGCATGTGACTGTCAGCAGGGCGACCGGCGGTCGGAAAATCCGCATCCGGTACGTAAGACGAGGGTAGCATGGAATCACGTGTTGCAAGGGCGGAAAATTCCGCCCCTGCGGGATTGCCTACTCACGCTTTCGTGAGATCAGCCGAAGACGCGGCGGAAGATCGTGTCGACGTGTTTGGTGTGATAGCCCAAGTCGAATTTTTCGGCGATCTCGGCCGGGGAAAGGGCGGCGGTCACCTCGGGGTCGGCCAGCAGTTCGGTCTGGAAGTCGGCGCCTTTTTCCCAGACCTTCATCGCGTTGCGTTGCACCAGACGGTAGCTGTCTTCGCGGCTGACGCCAGCCTGGGTCAGCGCCAGCAGAACGCGCTGCGACATGACCAGACCTTTGAATTTGTTCATGTTCCGAAGCATGTTTTCCGGGTAGATCACCAGCTTTTCGATCACGCCAGCCAGACGGTGCAGCGCGAAATCGAGGGTGATGGTGGTGTCGGGGCCAATGGCGCGTTCAACCGAGGAATGCGAGATGTCGCGTTCATGCCAGAGCGCCACGTTTTCCAAGGCGGGGATCACCGACATGCGGACAAGGCGGGCGAGGCCGGTGAGGTTTTCGGTCAGCACAGGGTTGCGTTTATGCGGCATGGCGCTGCTGCCTTTTTGACCGGGGGAGAAGAATTCCTCGGCCTCCAGCACCTCGGTGCGCTGCATGTGCCGGATCTCGATCGCAATATTTTCGATGCTGGAGGCGATGACGCCGAGCGTGGCAAAGAACATGGCATGGCGGTCGCGCGGGATGACCTGGGTGGAGATGGGTTCGGGCGTCAGGCCCAGTTGGGCGCAGACGTGTTCTTCGACAAAGGGGTCGATATTGGCGAAGGTGCCGACAGCGCCGGAGATCGCGCCGGTGGCAATTTCCGTGCGGGCGTTGATCAGGCGGGCGCGGTTGCGCGCCATTTCGGCGTAGAAGCGCGCGAAGGTAAGGCCCATCGTCGTGGGTTCGGCGTGGATGCCGTGGCTGCGGCCGATGCGGACCGTGTCCTTGTGTTCAAAAGCGCGGGTTTTCAGCGCGGCAAGGACACGGTCGATGCCTGCGAGGAGAAGGTCGGCGGCGCGGGCAAGTTGGATGTTCAGCGTGGTGTCGAGGACATCCGACGAGGTCATGCCCTGATGAACGAAACGGGCGGTGTCATTGCCGATGATTTCGGCAAGATGGGTGAGAAAGGCGATGACGTCGTGTTTTGTCACCGCCTCGATTTCATCGATGCGGGCGACGTCGAAAGTGACATCCTTTGCCTTCCAGACGGCTTCGGCATTGGCCTTGGGGATCACACCGAGGATGGCCTGCGCGTCGCAGGCGTGGGCTTCGATTTCGAACCAGATGCGGAAACGGGTCTGGGGTTCCCAGAGGGCGACCATGTCGGGGCGGGAATAGCGGGGGATCATGGCGGACCTCGTCTTGGGTATGGGTGACAGGGATGGGACGCCGTGGGCTTACGCCGGGACGGGCTGCGAGGCAAGGCAGAGGGGCGGTGCGGGGGGCACGAATTTTCTGCGAAAATTCCGCAGGTGCGGGCGGGCATGGCCCTGTTTTCGCGTAACGGGACGGCCCTTCAGGCGCGTGCCATCAGGGCCGTGTCGAACGGGTAGCGGGTCAGGTTTTCACATCCGGTTTCGGTGATAAGCACCTGATCTTCCAGCTTGATCGAGAAATTGCCGCCTTCGGGGCTGACCAATGCTTCGACACAGAGTGTCATGCCGGGTTCAAGGACAGCGTCAAAGGCACCGTCCATCCAGCCATCGGGATAGGTGACGTAGGGCCATTCATCGCAAAGACCCACGCCGTGCATCTTGCAGGAATATTTCTGCGTCCAATACTGATCATCAAGCTGGTGGCCGCCGAAGGTAAGTTCGCGGATCGAGACGCCGGGTTTCAGGCGCGATTGGTGATCACGGATATGATCCAGCGCGTGGGCATAGGCCGAGATCATCGCGTTCGTGGGGCGCTGGTCGCCCACCCACCAGGTGCGGCTGATGTCGATGCAGAAACCGTAGGCGCCGATCAGGTCGGTGTCAAAAGCCACGATTTCGTTGTTCTGCACGATGCGGGGGCCGCATTCCTGAAACCACGGATTGGTGCGGGGGCCGGAGGCGAGGAGGCGGGTTTCGATCCATTCGCCGCCACGGCGGATATTTTCGGCATGGAGGACGGACCAGATGTCATCTTCGGATACGCCGCCTTTGGGGACGTTTTCGCGGGTGAACGCCTCCATCGCGGTGACGGCGGATTCACAGGCATGGGCGGCGCAGCGCATGGCGCGCATATCGTCGGGGCCTTTGATGGCGCGGGTGCGTTCGGTGACTTCCTCACCTTCCATCACCTGAAACCCGATGGATTCGAGCGCGCGAAGGCCGTGGACCATGATCTTGTCCACCGCGAGGCGGCGGTTGTGGCCTGCGTGTTCGCGCATCAGATCGTCCACCTGCGCGGCGAAGGCCTTTGCCGCCGCTTCGCCCCGGTCGCCGGTGGAGTTGTAAAAGAAGGTGGCCCCGGAGCGGAGTTCCTTGACCAAGGGGTTGAAGGTGACGAGGAAGGGGGAATTCTTGTATTCCCACATCACCATGTGACCATCGGCCAGCAACAGGCAGGCGCGGAAGGGATTGTGGGTGTTCCACAGTTGCATATTCGTGGTGTCGGTGGCGTAGCGGATGTTAAGCGGATCGAACATCAGAAGGCCGCCGTAATCGCGGGCCTGGAGCGCCTGAACCAGCCTGTCCCAGCGGTAGTGGCGCATCGTGCCAAGGTTCGGGGGTGTCAGGCCGGCGGCCTGCCATTCGGCGAAGGCAAGCTGCGTCGGGCCGATTTCGACGCGGTCATTGTCATTGGTGGAGCCGTCACCCAGCGTGGCACCCCGGCTTGGGTCGATCTTGCGGCGGTCGGCGTAGTGCTGGTTCATGGCGGCCCCCTGCTGGCCCGGCGATGGTCGGACAGGTGGCGCGCGCAGGGTTGCCTTTGCGCGACCTGGGGAGGTCGGATTTGGGTGGGGTTGATGGGCGTGGTTCGGCGGGTTACGCAAGGGGCATGAGCGCACCGGTTTTTCAGGATCTTTTGCCGCATATGCCGTGGGCTGACCCGCGGACATGGCGGTTGCCGGGAATGCTGCCCTGTGGGGCGGAGGATTGGCTGCGCGAGGATGAGGCCTTTGCCGGGCAGATGGCCGAGCGGGACCGGTTGATCGCGGAAAGATTGCCATTCGTCCATGCCGTGTTGCCGGAAGGGCGGGCGGCGGCGGATGAACTATATGCGGCGGTGCTGGAGGTGCTGGCACGGCGGGCGGGTTATGCGGTGGGCGCGCACGAGGTGCGGCGGCCGGATGGGGTGGTGGTGCCGCTGGATGCGGATGCGCCCTTGGTGACGCTGGGGCGGTTGGTGCAGGAAGATTTGTGCCTGATGGAAAAACAGGGCGCGGAATCGGTGATGACCGGGGCGGTCCTGTGTTTTCCGGCAAGCTGGACGCTGGCGCAAAAGATCGGCAAGCCGATGACCGGCATCCACAAACCCGTGCATCATTATGACGAGGACATCGCGCGGCGGGTGCAGCGGTTGTTCGATATGGTGCGGGTGGGGCAACCGTTGGAGCGGTATAACGCGCTGGTTTATGACGACCCGGCGCTGCACAACCCGCGGCTGGAATTTGATCGGCGGCCCTATGCGGTGGCGCGGCTCTATATGCGGTCAGAGCGGCAATGCATTCTGCGGTTGCCGCAGACGGGGGCGGTGGTGTTTTCCATCCATACCCATATCGTGCCGATGGATCGGTTCACGGATGCCGAGCGGGCGGCGATGGTTGCGGCGGGGCTGTAAGCCCCATCCCTACAGGATCGACAGGATCGGGTTCAGACCCGCAACATGGCTGAGCGCGAGAAGCGTGCAGGTCAGCGCCATGACGCGGCCTGAGGCGTGGACATCGCCGCCGCGCAAAAGCGAGCAGGTCAGCATCGCCGCGCCCATCGGCAGATAGACCACCATCAGCGTGACATCGAGCGTGGTTGCAGCAAGGCGCATCCGCACGTTCTGGCCCTGGGTTTCCGGCTCTTCGGGGTAAAGGGCGCTGCGGATCTGGTCCAGATCACCGGGGCTGCGGCGGGGCAGATCGGGCTGGCTGTTGGCGGGGGCGGCGGGCGCGATGGCCGCCGTGGAAAAGCGGGTCATGGCGGCGCGGGCGCGTTCGGCCTTGGCGGCCTTTATGGCCATCGCCTTTTCGACAAAGGACACCGGCATTCCGTCTTCGGCTTCGGGGAAGGCGCGGATCGCCTCGGCCGGCAGAGAGCGGCGGGCGAGGGGAAGTTTCGGCCCGCTGTCCGAGAAATCGGGCAGGCGGTCAAACAGATCATCGACAAGATCGGCGGTGACGGGACCGGCGACCTGATGCCAGAGCGTTTCACGCGGCGCAAAGCGGGCGCGAAGGCGGTCTGCGATCAGATGGCAGAGGTCTTCGTAGCGGCGGCGATCGGTTTTGTCATTCAGGCTTTCGGGGCGGATGTCGGGGCCGGGGCCGACAGAAATCATCAGGCTGGACGGCAGGCCAAGCGCGGTTTCCCCGGTGTAGGACAGGGTGAAGCGCACGCCATGCAGATCGACGAAAACAAGGTCTTCGCAATCCCAGGTGATGCGGCGGTCGCCAGCGCCGGAGCGGGCGAGGGAATCGTCCAGTTCGCGGACCAGAACCGGCAGGTTGAGCGCGGGATCACGGTCAAAGACGAATTGGGCGATCGTGCTGTCATCGAATGCCATTCTGCTGCCCTCCTGTCCAGATGCGCTCTGCCTTATGGTTGCAGGCCAATTGTGCCGATTTTCGGGTCAGTTTGGGGTGGTGGGATGATTTGCCCCTGTGTTTTGCCCGATTGTTGCCTGATTTGGCGGTGTTTGCGCGGAAAACCGCCGAATGTAGTGTGGTTGTCGCCAGATTGGGAACAAGTAAGGAATGGGTAAACGTGACCACAGGTTGTGCTTTGCCCGGCGCGCAAGGCCGCTGCCGGGCAGGGGCCGTTACATCACATGCGGCGGAAGGGTCTGCGCAAGCAGGAACACAGTTCCGGCGATTGCGGTTGCGCGGGCGGGCAGGCGGGGGAGGGCAGCGGAGACTGCGCCTGATACTGCGTTTGAAATTGCGCCCGACATTGCGCCATAGATCGGCCCTGCGAGGGTTGACGAAAGCTGGTTTCGAATCTGGCGGGTCTTTTCCATCGCAACGGCGCGCAAGGGGGCCGCAAGCCGTGCCAGGGTGAAGGCGAGAGTCAGCAGTACGGCCAGAAGGCGCAGGGGAAGGGCGGGTTGCTGAAGTTGGACTGTCGCGGCCTGCTGGGGTTCGGCCTCTGGATCGGGGCGTAAAGCGCATCGCGGACCTGATGCAGGTGGAGTTGCAACGGGTCATGGATGGCGGCGGGATTGACCTTTGGTCGTGGCGCGCGGCGGGTGACGGCCAAGTGGCGGACGGCGCGGCGCGGCGCGGTGCCGTCTGTGCCGTCATTGGCGGCGGTGGTGGCTGTTACCGTAAGGGGGGGTGTTTGCGGTGCGGTGTCGGACAGGTCGTCGTGAATCGCGTCATGCGTGTCGTCGGTGCCATTGTCGCAGAACAGATTGCGGGCTTCGGGCGGGAGGGATGATTCATGTGTG
>OY288147.1 GCA_958439195.1 uncultured Paracoccaceae bacterium | reverse complement strand
TTGATTGGGCGATCTGGAATGGCGGGCGGAGATCGTTGGCACGCCCTGGGACGCCGCGCATGTGGAGGAATTGCGGCGGCGTGTGGCGGCGTCATCGGTGGCAGACCGTATCCGGTTGGCGGGGCGGGTGGAGAGCGGACGCGCGGGACAGGCTTTATGCCGAGGCAAGCGTGTTTGCGCTGGCCACGCGCTATGAGGGATACGGGATCGTGTTCAACGAGGCTTTGGCGCAGGGGTTGCCCATCGTCAGTTGCCGCACGGGGGCGGTGCCGGACACGGTGCCGGAGGCGGCAGGGTTGTTGGTGCCGGTGGGCGATGTGGCGGGGTTTGCCGGGGCGCTGCGGTTGGTGCTGACGGATGGCGGGTTCCGCGGGCGGATGGCCGCGGCGGCGCGGCGCGCGGGGGCGGCCCTGCCCGGTTGGGATGACACGGCGGCGCGGGCTGGCAGCGGTATTGGCGAGGATCACGGGATGACGGGGATGGCGCAGGATTTGACGCAGGAACTGGCGGTTGCGGTGGCGGCGGCGCAAGAGGCGGGCGACATCCTGCTGGGCCATTACCGGGCGCGGGATGGGTTGGTGGTATCGTCAAAGCGTGCGGGAGATTTCGTATCCGAAGCGGATGTGGCGGCCGAGGCGCATCTGCGCGGGCGGCTGCTGGGGGAATGGCCCGGTGATGGCTGGCTGGGTGAAGAGACGGCGGCAGCGGAAGGCGGGCGGCGATGGGTTGTTGATCCGCTGGACGGGACGACGAATTTTCTGCGCGGGATCGGGCATTGGTGCGTATCGGTGGGGTTGGAGGTGGCGGGGCGTCCGGTTCTGGGGGTGGTGCATGATCCGCTGCGGGGCGAGACTTTTGCCGCCGGGCCGGGAGGCGGGATCACGCTGAACGGACGGGCGGTTGGGCCTGCGGGGACGGTCGAGATGGTGGGGGCGCTGTTCGGGACCGGGATACCGTTTGGCGGGATGGCGGATATTGGCGCCCATGCCGCCGATATAGCACGGTTGGCCCCACGATGCGCCGGGGTGCGGCGGATGGGGGCGGCGGCGCTGGATCTGGCTTATGTGGCTTCGGGGCGGCTGGACGGGTTCTGGGAGCGGCGGTTGCAGCGGTGGGACATCGCGGCGGGGCTGGCGCTGATGGCGGCGGCGGGGGTGCGGGTGGAGGGTTTGGCCCCCGGCGAAGACCCGTGGGAGACGGGGACGGTGGTGGCGGCGGTGCCCGCGCTGTTTGATGCCTTTGCCGGGCTATTGCGGGATGCGTGACGGGGAAGGGCGGGAGGTGCCGAGCGGGCGCGTGCGGCGGATGGTGGCGCTGGGCGGGCTGGCCACCGGGATCGGCGGGCGGGCGCTGGTGCAAGGGGCGATGCGGTTGGCGCAGGGAGAGCGGCCCCGGCTGGGCGACCTGCTGCTGACGCCCGGTAATGCGCGGCGGGTGACGGACCAACTGGCGCAGTTGCGCGGGGCGGCGATGAAGGTGGGGCAGCTTTTGTCGATGGATGCGGGCGAGATGCTGCCTGCGGAGATGGCGGCCATTCTGGCACGGTTGCGCGCCGAGGCAGAGCCGATGCCACCCGCGCAGTTGCGCCGCGTGCTGGACGGGGCGTGGGGTGTGGGGTGGCTGTCGCGGTTCCGTCGGTTTGACGTGCGGCCGATTGCGGCGGCGTCGATCGGGCAGGTGCATCGGGCGCAGACCAGGGACGGGCGCGATCTGGCGATCAAGGTGCAGTATCCGGGGATACGGGCGAGCATCGACAGTGACGTGGACAATGTGGCGGCGCTGATGCGGCTGTCGGGGCTGGTGCCGGGGCGGCTGGAGGTGGGGCCGTTGCTGGCCGAAGCGAAGCGGCAGTTGCACGAGGAGGCGGATTATCGGCGTGAGGCGGCGCAGATGCGGCGCTTCGGCGATCTGCTGGCAGGGCGGGAGGGGTTTGTCGTGCCGGTGCCGTTTGACGATCTGTCAGGCGGTGAGGTTCTGGCGATGGACTATGTCGACAGCCTGCCGATCGAGGCGCTGGAGGATGCACCGCAGGAGGTGCGCGATGACGTGGCGGCGCGGTTGATCGGGTTGGTGCTGGAGGAGTTGTTCGATTTCAACCTGATGCAGACCGATCCGAACTTTGCCAATTTTCGCTGGCAGGGGGGGACGGGGCGGGTGGTGTTGCTGGATTTCGGCGCGGCGCGGAGTTTTCCTGATGGGTTGGCCGGGCGGTTCCGGGCTGTGGTGCAAGCGGGGATTGCAGGGGAGCCGGAGGCGATGCTGCAGGCGATGACCGCGATGGGGTATTTGCCGGAGGGGCTGGGCGCGGCGCATCGGCGGGCGGTGGTGGAATTGGCCGATCTGGCGTTCGGGCCGCTGCGGGCGGGGGGTGTGTATGATTTCGGGCGGCGCGATCTGGTGACCGAATTGCGCGACCGGGGGATGGCCTTGGGAATGGACCGCGATCTGTGGCACGTGCCGCCGCCCGAGGTGCTGTTCCTGCATCGCAAGTTCGGGGGGCTGTATCTGCTGGTGGCGCGGCTGCGGGCACGGGTGGATCTGGACCGGGTGATGGGGCGCTATTTCGCCAGTTGACGCCGGGCGTAAAGGTCACCCGAACGGGTGCCGGGGGGCAGGGCGCGAAGCCAGGCGATGGTGTCGCTGGCCTTGCGCCAGTCGGGCCAGAGGAAGCGGCCCGCTTCGCCCTGCACGGGATTGAAGCGGTAGGGGCCAAGGTTTTGCAAACGTTCGATGACGAGGGCGGTCTGATCGGGCAAGTCGGGCAGGTATTCGACCGAGATCAGGGGCAGGGGTTGCGACAGACCAGCGAGGACGTCCAGTTCAAAGCCTTCGACGTCGATCTTGACATAGGCGGGGATGCCGTGGGCGGCGATCAGGTGGTCAAGCGTGGTGACGCGCACGCGCTGGCGTTTGTCCCATACGACATGGGCAAAGCCGGGGGTCGCCCCGGCGGTGGTGGCGAAATCGGGCTGCAACGATGACACGGTGGGGTGCAGGGTGGAGACGGCCATTTCGGCCACGGTTTCCTGCGGCCCGGCGGCGACCTGGATCAAGGTGATGTCGTGGGGCAGGGTGTGGCGCAGGAAACCGGCGAAGGGTTCCTGTGGTTCCAGCGCCACGACGCGCGCCCCGGCGGCGCGCATGGCGCGGGCGCGGGTGCCGACATGGGCGCCGATATCAAAGCAGAGATCGCCGGGGGAAAGCAGGCCACGATAGAACCGACGCAGCGGCCGGGTGCGCAGCGGGTTGTTGTAGATGACGAGCGAGCGGGCAAGGCCCAGCCAGACGCGGAGGCTCATGCTTGGCGGTCCATTCCTGTTGTGGTGCCTGCGGGTGGTGAGAGGGTAGGGCAAGCGGGGGACTGTCGAGCCGGAAAGCGGGCGCCCACGGAAACGTGATCGGGTGATCGAATTTCTGTCATCCCCCTTGATGCGCGAGTCGCAGGACTAGGTAGCGGGGGACGTTTCTTGGAAGTGCCATGACTGTTTTTAACTGCGCGACAGGCGCGGACCCAGTGATTGAAGGCCGATATGCGGCGACCGGGCGCGAAGCGCCGGGGCGGGGCGGTGCGCGTTGGTGCGGATGGCGGGGGGCGGGACATGCGGCACGGCAGTTCGGTTCGGCATCTGGCGGCGCGGGGCGCGGCGGCAGGCTGGACAGCGTGCTGATGAACGGACAGTTTGGGCCGTTGCAGCAGGGGCGGGATGTCCGGGATGGAACCACAGGATTGCAGGTGCAGAGACAGCCAGAGGCGCGCGGGATGATCGACGTGGCGGGGCGGGCATGACGGCGCGGGCGCTGTGGTGCGTGGCCCCCGGTCAGGCCGAGATACGGGCTGCCACGATGGGCGAGGGTGTGGCGGTGCGGGCGCTGTGGTCTGGCATCAGCCGGGGGACCGAGCGGCTGGTGTTTCAGGGGCGGGTGCCAGAGGCGGAATGGGCGCGGATGCGCGCGCCGCATCAGGAAGGGGCATTCCCGTTCCCGGTGAAATACGGCTACTGCATGGTGGGTGAGGCGACGGAGGGTGCGCTGGCGGGGCGGGCGGTGTTTGCCCTGTTTCCGCATCAGACCGCGTTTCGCCTGCCAGAGGCGGCGTTGATTGCCGTGCCGGATGGGGTGCCTGCGGCGCGGGCGGTGCTGGCCGCCAATATGGAGACGGCGCTGAACATCCTGTGGGACAGCGGGGCCGGGGCCGGGGACCGGATCGCGGTGATCGGTGCGGGGGTTGTGGGGGCGCTGGTGGGGTATCTGTGCGCGCGGTTGCCGGGGGCCGACGTGGTGCTGGTGGACCCGGTGGCCGAGCGGGCGGGTTTGGCGGCGGCGCTGGGATGTGGGTTTGCAGCGCCAGAGGCGGCCCCGATGGATTGCGATGTGGTGATCCACACCAGCGCATCGGCGGCGGGGTTGGCGACGGCGCTGGGATGCGCGGGGATGGAGGCTGTGGTGGTGGAGGCAAGCTGGCATGGCGCGGGGGAAACCCCTGTGGCGCTGGGCGGGGCGTTCCACAGCAAGCGGTTGCGGTTGATCAGTTCGCAGGTGGGTTCGGTGCCGCCTGCGCGCGCGCCACGATGGACCTATCGGCGGCGGTTGGAAACGGCCTTGGGGTTGCTGCGCGACCCGGCGCTGGAGGGATTGATTTCGGGAGAGAGCGGGTTTGACGATCTGCCGAAAAGTTACGGCGCGGTGCTGGCTGCGCCCGGCACGCTGTGCCATCGGATACGCTATTGAACAAAGGAAAGACGCATGTTCGCCGTTGAAGTTCGGGACCATATCATGATCGCGCATTCGCTGCCCTCGCCGGTATTCGGGCCGGCGCAGGGGATGCATGGGGCGACGTTTACCGTGGATGCGGCATTCTTTGCCGATGACATCGACGATCACGGGTTGGTGGTGGATATCGGGCTGGCGGTGGATGCGCTGGCGGCGGTGTTGCAGCCGCTGCGCTATCGCAATCTGGACGAGGTGCCGGAATTCAAGGGCAAGTTCACCACGACAGAATTCCTGTGTGGGGTGATCCACAAGGGGATGGTGGCGCGGTTGCGGGCGGGTGAGTTGAAGGATGCAGGGCGGGTGAAACGGCTGCGGATCACGCTGCATGAAAGCCATATGGCGCGGGCCTGGTGCGAGGGCGAGGTCTGAGGCATGGGGTTTTCGGCCGAGTGGCTGGCGCTGCGGGAACCGGCCGATCATGCGGCGCGGGATGCGGCGCTATTGGCGCAGGCGGCGGCATTTGGCGGGGTGATCGTTGATCTGGGCTGTGGCACGGGGTCGACGCGGCGGGCCTTTGGTGATCGGGGCGCAGGGGCCGTCTGGCGGATGGTGGATGGCGATGCGGCGTTGCTGCGGCTGGCGGGGGGTGAGGGGCATTGCCTGGACCTGAATGACGTGGCGGGGTTGCCGTTCGCGGGGGCGGCGCTGGTGACGGCATCGGCGCTGTTTGATCTGGTTTCCGCCGATTGGCTGGACCTTTTGGTGGCGCGGGTGGTGGGGTTGCGGCTGCCGGTCTATGCGGCGTTGAATTATGATGGTTTGATGACATGGAACCCTGCGCTGCCGGAGGATGCGGCTGTGGTGGCGGCGTTCAACCGGCATCAGCGCGGTGACAAGGGGTTCGGCCCTGCGCTGGGGCCGGGGGCGGTGGTGCATCTGGCCGGGCGGTTGCGAGCGGCAGGCTATGTGGTGACCGAGGCGGACAGCCCCTGGCGGTTGGGGCCGGATCAGGCGGCGTTGCAGGCGGAACTGCTGGGCGGGATCGCGCAGGCGGCGGGCGAGGCGGGCTTTGCCGGGGCGGAAGGGTGGCGGGAGGCGCGGATGGCGGCGGTTGATCAGGGGATATGCCGGATCGGGCATCGTGACCTGTTGGCGGTGCCGCCGGAACGTGTGGTTGGAAAGGGCTGAGGGATGCAGGGCGTCGAGGTGACGGCAAAGGTCTGGGACCGGGTTCTTGCGATCCGGGCGGGGGAAGGCTGTGCCTGTTGCGGACGCTGGAGCATGGGGGAACGGGCGGCGCTGGATCTGTATGCGCCTTTGGCGCGGCGCGATGTGGGGCCGGTGACGGTGGCGCAGATCGGGCAATCGCTGGATGGGCGGGTGGCGACAGTCACGGGGGATGCACGGGATGTTTCGGGGCCGGAGGGATTGGCGCATCTGCACCGGATGCGGGCCTTGGTCGATGGCGTGATGATCGGGGTGCGGACGGCGTTGCATGACCGGCCGCAACTGACGGTGCGGATGTGCAAGGGGCCAAATCCAGCGCGCATCGTGGTGGACCCGCGCGGGCGGCTGCCGGATGAGATGGCGCTGTTTCGTGCCGATGGGGCGCGGCGGATCGTGGTGCAGGGCGTGGCGCGGGCACGGCCTGCGGGGGTGGAGGTGATCACCCTGCCATTGCACGACGGATGGCTGGACCCGGCGGAAATCCTGATGGCGCTGCGCGGATTGGGGCTGCGGACCGTGATGATCGAAGGCGGCGGGATCACCATTGCGCGGTTTCTGGAGGCAGGGTTGCTTGACCGGTTGCAGGTGGCGGTGTCGCCTTTGTTGATCGGGGGCGGACCGCAGGGGTTGACGTTGCAAAGCCCGGTGGCGCGGTTGTCGGATGCGCTGCGGCCCGAGACGCGGGCCTATGGGATGGGGCCAGAGGTGGTGTTCGACTGCGCGCTGACGCCAGAGGCGGCACTGGCCTGGTTGCCGGTTCATGCGGCGGTGGTGACGCCAGCGGCGGCGCGTGCGGTGCGGGCGCAGTAGCCGATGTCAGGCGCGGCGGAAGGGCGGCCAGATGCGCGACCACGTGCCATCGCGCAGGATCAGCGCATGGTGCAGCGCGGCGGCGATGTGCAGGGCCAGAAGCGCGGCAATAGCATAGGCACCGAATTCATGCACCGTCTTGGCGGCGGTGGCGAGGGTTTCGGATTTTGGCACAAGGGTGGGCAGGCCAAGCCGATCCAGCGCCTCGATCGGGAAGCCACCGGCGCGGACGCGGATATAGCCCGACAGCGGCATGACGAGGATCAGGACATAGAGCAGACCGTGGCTGGCATGGGCGGCGCGGCGCTGCCAGGCCGGCAGGCTGGCCGAGAGGGGTGGGCCGGGGCGGCGGATGCGTTGGATCACGCGGATGACCGCAAGGATCAGGACGAGGACGCCGATATTCTTGTGCAGGATGAACAGCGTATTGCCCAGGGCGCGGGGCAGTCCCTGCTGGACCATCACGAAGCCTGCGACGATCATCGGCAGGATCAGCAGGGCCATGATCCAGTGCAGCGCGCGCTGTGGGGTGCTGTAGCCGGGGGGATGCTGCATCGGAACCTCTGGCCTGTGGTGCTGTCATGAGGGTAGGGGCTGTGGCGGGCAGATCAAGGGCGATGATGCCCGCGGGGTTTTTTCCGGCGGTGGCTGCGGCCTTTGGGGTGGCGGTTGTGGTTGCCGGTGGGTTGGCGGCGGTGCGGCCCGGTGGGTGGGCGTGGTCGGTGCTGGGCGCGGTTGTGCTGACAGGGGCGGTGGTGGCGCTGATCCGGGGCAGGATGGCGCGCTTTCCCCATGCGCGGTTCGGGTTGTGCAATGTGGTGACGCTGGCGCGGGCGGCGATGGTGGCCGCGCTGCTGGCGGTGGTCTGGCAGGGACAGCAGGGGTGGGATGTGCTGGCGGTGGCGACGGTTGCGCTGGTGCTGGACGGGGTGGATGGCTGGTTGGCGCGGCGGAGCGGGCTGTCATCCGATTTTGGCGCGCGGTTCGACATGGAAACGGATGCCGCGCTGGCGCTGGTATTGGCGGGGCATGTCTGGCTGGGCGGGATGACGGGGGCAGAGGTGCTGTTGCTGGGGGTGATGCGATATGCCTTTGTTGCGGCGTTCTGGCCGTTTCCGTGGCTGGCGGCGCCCTTGCCGGACAGGTTTGGCCGCAAAGTGGTGTGCGTGATCCAGATTGCCGCGCTGATCTTGTTGCAGGTGCCCGATTTGGTGCCGGGGGTGGCGCGGGCGGTGGCATGGGGGGCGGTGGCGGCGCTGATCTGGTCGTTCGGGCGGGATGTGTTGTGGTTGTGGAGAAACCGGGCGTGACGGGGGGCAAGACGGGGGGCAAGACGGGGGGCATGATCTGGCGCGCGGCCCTTGCGGCGGTGATCCTGCATCTGGTCTTGATCCAGCCAAACCATCCCGGCGCGATGACCTGGGGGGCGCTGCGCCTGTTTCCTTTGGAGTTGCCGGTGCTGCTGCTGGGTCTGCCGCTGCTGGGGGATGGGCGCGCGGCGCGGGTGTTGCGTGGGGCGCTGGCGGCGGTGATGACGTTGCTGGTGGTGTTGAAGGCGGCGGATTTCGGGATGTTCACGGCCTTTGGCCGGGGGTTCAATCCGGTGGGCGACCTGTCGCTGGTGGGGGCGGGGTTCAACCTTCTGTCGGGGTCGGTCGGGGTGGTTGGCGCTGTGCTGGCCTATCTGTTGGCGGCGCTTGTGGTGCTGTTGCTGGGCTGGGCCTTGTGGTGGGCGATGGGGATTTGGGCACGGGTGCCGCTGTTTGCGGCGCGGCCTTGGGCGCGGCGAATGGCGGGTGCGGTGGCGGTGGTCGCCGGATTGGCAGGGCTGTGGGAAGCGGCGGCGATCATGAACCGCTGGCAGATGGTGATTGATCCGCCGGGTGCGGCCTTTACCATGCGCGTCGCGGCCGAACGGGTGCGGTTGGTGCTGCGCACGGCGGCCGATCTGCAACGATTTCGGGTGGCGGTGGTGGCAGACCCGTTGCGGGGGCGGGATGGGCTTTTGGACCGGATCGACCGGGATGTGGTGGTGGTGTTCATCGAAAGTTATGGCCGGGCAAGTGTGGAGGGGCCGCTGTATGCGGACACCACGCAGGCGGTTCTGATGGCGGCGGAGCGGGCGCTGGGCGCGGCGGGGTTTGCGATGCGGTCGGGGTATCTGACATCTTCGACGCGGGGCGGACAAAGCTGGCTCGCGCATGCGACCTTTGCCAATGGGCTGCGGATCAATGATCAGGTGCGCTATCGTGCGCTGCTGGCCAGCGGGCGGGAGGGGTTGTTCCACATCGCGCGGCGGTCAGGGTTTCGGACGGCGGCGGTGATGCCGGCGATTACGATGGCCTGGC
Source organism: uncultured Paracoccaceae bacterium (assembly GCA_958439195.1). Lineage (GTDB taxonomy): Bacteria > Pseudomonadota > Alphaproteobacteria > Rhodobacterales > Rhodobacteraceae > Paragemmobacter. The sequence continues at coordinate 228,423 of OY288147.1, read as the reverse complement.
CGGAAGGGGCGGGGATGGGGTTCGACGATATTCTGCCGGCGGCAGAATTGGGCTATCGCGGGTTGCCGTTCAACTGGGTGACGATGCCGGATCAATATACACTGGCGGCTTTTGATCGGCTGGTGCGGCAGGAAGGTGAGGGGCGGCTGTTTTCGCAAGTCGTGCTGATTTCTTCCCATGCGCCCTGGGTACCGGTGCCGCGCATGGTGCCGTGGGACGCGGTGGGGGACGGCACGGTGTTCAACGATATGGCGCAAGCGGGCGATCCGCCCGACGTGGTGTGGCGCGACCGTGACCGGGTGCGCGACCAGTATCGGCAGGCGGTCGGATATGCGTTGGAGGCGGTGTTCGGATGGGCGGCGCGGACGGCGGATGAGATGCCGCTGATCATCGTCGTGGGCGATCATCAGGCGGCGGGGTTTGTGGCGCAGGAGGACCGGCTGGATGTGCCGGTGCATGTGATCGGGCCTGCGGACTTGGTTGACGTGGCGGGGGATTGGGGCTTTGCGCCGGGGCTGATCCCACCCGAGGCGCAGGTGGCCCTGCCGATGGAGGCGATGCGCGATTTGTTTGTGAACGGTTATTCATCTGCGGGGTTGCCGTGAAGCGGTTGGTGCGGGTGGCGCTGGCGGTGGTGCTGTTGGCGCTGGTCTGGCGGGTGGTGGACGGGGCAGAGGTTGCGCGGCTGTTGCGTCAGGTGCAGCCCGGTTGGGTTGTGATTGGCATGGCGCTGTTGGTGGGACAGACCGTGTTGTCGGCGCTGCGCTGGCGGCTGACGGCGGCGCGGTTGGGGCATCGGATGGCGCTGCGCCGGGCGGTGCGGGAATATTTTCTGGCGCAGGTGGTGAACCTTGCCTTGCCGGGTGGCGTGCTGGGCGATGCCGCGCGGGCCGTGCGCGCGGGGGGCGAGGCCGGGCTGGAGCGGGCAGGACAGGCGGTGGTGTTCGAACGGCTGGCGGGGCAGGCGGCGTTGGTTGCGGTGACGATGGTCGCGGTGGTGGCGGTGGCCTTGTGGCCCGGTGGAATTGAGTTGCCGGGGGCGGTGATGGGTGGGTTGGCGGCGGTTGCGGCCGGGATTGCGGTTGGCATCGGACTGATCTGGATGGTGGGCGACGGTTGGCCGCGCGTGGCGGCGTGGCGGGTGGCGGCGGGGCAGGCGGTGTTTGCGCGGGATGTGTGGCCGTGGCAGGTGGCATTCAGCCTTGGGACGGTGGCGGCGAACCTGTTGGCCTTTGCGGCCTGCGCGGCGGCGGTTGGGGTGGGGCTGTCGTTGGGTGGGGTGCTGGTGATCCTGCCACTGGTGCTGTTCACGATGCTGCTGCCGTTGACCATCGGGGGTTGGGGACTGCGAGAGGGGGCGGCGGTGCTGCTGTTTCCGCTGGCCGGGGCGACGGGGGCCGAAGGTTTTGCCGCCAGCGCGGCCTTTGGGGTGGTGTTTCTGCTGACGTCTGGTCTGGGGATGGCGGTCTGGTTGCTGCCGTCGCGGGTGCGGGTTTAGCGGCGGGGCGGGTTGCGGCCGCTACGATTTGTGGGAACCGGGGGGGCGTGGACGGCGTTGATTGCACGAGAGGGTTGTTTCGACCCTTGAGCAACGATGAATCGGAGACGCCCATGGCGCAATTCAACAAGACCACTGTTCTGATCGGGTCGATTTTTGGCCTGATGGTTGCGGGCGCGGCCTTTGCTGCCCCGGATGACAAGGTGAAGTCGGTCGAGGTGGAGATGGACATCACGGCGCTGACCAATGCCGCAGCGGCGGTTCGTTTTGCCAATACCGCCGCCGATTTGCAGGGCGCAATCCTTGCGCGGGTCGTGGACCGGACGGGCGAGGAGGGGATGGATATCAAGATCGACTTGTCCGAGGTCGAGTTGAGCAATTCCTTTACCGATGCGGTGGGCGCGGCGGATACGCGGCTGGTCGGGTCTGTTCGGGTGACGGACGACACCGACAACAGCAATTTCAACAGCTATGAGTTGACGGTCACGATCGAGCAGGCGGCACCGTTCTTTCCGCAGGAATTCGATCAGGCCAGCCTGACGGCAAGCAGCGATGAGTTTTATCAGGCCCTGATCGCGGCCTTTGCCGATGGCGTTGTGACCCGTCTGGACGAATAACCCCATGTGGGGCGACAGCCCCGCGTACGGATAGTTCTGGCCTGTCTTGCGCCGGCCATTTCAGGCCCCCTTGTCCATCGGACGGGGGGCCTTTTTCGTTGCGGATGCATGTTTGCCGGATGCATGGCGGCGCAAGCCGTACACGGGCCAAGGATCGCTGGATCACCCTGCATGGGTTGGCAAAGACCGGTCCGGCAGGCGCGGCGTTAGCCCCGGTAGCAGGATGCCTTTTGGCCCGATCCGGCGGGTGAGCAAACCCAGGTGGCCCCCCGCGACAGGGCACGTGCGCGGATCAGGGCTGCCTTTTGACGTGCGGCCTTGTCGGCTTGTGGAGCCTTGGCGGCATTGGCGAACCAGTTGAACGCCAGGCGGCCGCTGTTGTTGTCGCTGGCCGATGCCGGCAGACCGCACAGTGAGATCGCAGCCGCAATGCAGATCGGGCGGAGCCATTTCAATGCCATCGTGATTTCCCTTCCAAGACATGGCTGGCAGGCCACATGATGGAAAGGAGTTATGCCGACCGTTTCAGGCGCAATTCAGCCGTGAAGTGGGCGAGTTCAAGACGCTTATGGCAAGACCCTTTGGTTGATCCGCCAATCGGGCAGACCAAAGCCGTCGGGCCAGCCATAAACCTCTTGCTGGTTGAAATAGACGGAACCGACAAGAAGCGGCATTTCAGGGCGGGTCTGGCGGACCTGATTTTCCCACAGTTCGACATAGGGTGCCCGGCCGGAGTAGCCGACTTCTGCGACCAGAACCGGTTTGCCGAACACCGACAGGCGGTTGTAGCGTTCCACGAGGTAATCCTCGAAGGATTTGGCACCGCCCTGGGTGGCGATTTCCCAGGGTTCGTAGCCGAAGATCGACATGCCGACGATGTCGACATAGTCATCGCCGGGGTAATATTCGGCGGCATTTTCCAACCCAAGCGGCGACCAGACGAAATTGAGGTTCGGGGCTTCGGCGCGGCAGATGTCGATCATGCTGCGATAGGCGGAAATGAAATCTTCGGGCGGCCAGCCGGCCCAGATGAACTGGCCTTCGTCATATTCCATTTCATGGCCCCAGCGCACCGAAACGGGGCTGTCGAGCGTTGCGGCAACGGCGCAGACGCCGCGCATGTTGGCGTCGTAATACCCCTGACGGATGCCGTTCCACAGAAATTCCCGCGTGTTGCGTTCGTTCCGGGTCCAGGTCCAGGGTTCGACCGTGATCATCAGGGCGCGATTGCGGGCCTGGGCGTAGGCATCGGCCTGGATCAAGGTGGCAAGATCAACGTCTTCCCAAGGAAGAAAGACGTGTTCGATGGTCAGTTCACCATCATCTGCGTAAAATCCTTCGGGATCGTAGGCGCCAAAGGGCAGGCTTCCGGGAGGGGCCGCGGTTGCCACCGAGGCTGCATGCAAGCCGGCCGTTGCGCAGATGGCGGCGAAAATCGCTGCGCTCTTGATTGTAGACATGGACTGTCATCCTTCTGCTTTTGGTGTTGGCTCAGTTGGGCAAGATGTTGGTGCGGTTTACCCAGCCTGGATCCCAGACAAATTTTATGCGGTCAGTTGCGCTGAACCCGGCGCCGGCAATTCCGTATTCAGCGCGGACGAGTTGCAGCGGCTCCAGACCAAAGGCAAGTGCATGTGCGCCTTCCATACCACGCCAGGTGAAGCCCAGCGCGACGGAGACCAGCACAAGCAAGGCGGCGGAAATCTGAAAAACCGAGTCGGTCAGCGGCTGGCGGTGCAGGGCGCGGGTGTCGATGATGTGCCGGATAACGATGACAAGAACGACGGACGCATAAAGCACGGCATTGATCAGCGCCAGCAGGAGGAAGCCGCGGGCGTTGGCGAGGTCTTCGCTGAACAGCACCGGAAGCGTGGCACCCAAGGCCAGCAGCGTGTAGACGACAAGCACCCGGCGGGGCAGCGATTTTGCCGCAGCCGCGCCTTTGGGGGTGATGCGGAAATCGACGAAGGTTCCGGTCAGCTTGTCGCGGATCGCCATCGCGCAGCCCCAGAACACCCAAGGCCATTGCAACGGCAGAAACAGCGCCTTTTCCCAGCTTAGGATCGGGGCGCGGTAGGGCCGGAAAAACCCATCATGCCGGATGCGGAACGCAATCAGCGTCAGCATGATGACGGCGGGTGCGGCGTGGATGACAAATTCGGGATAGGTCACGTTGGCGTAGTGCAGATCAAAGCCAAGCGCAAAGACCGGGGCAAGATACAGCATGGCCGAGGTGGCGGCAAAGAGCGGATACCAAAGCTGGCAGAACACGAACAGGAACTTTAGCCGCCGTGGAAGGTGGCCAAAGTAGTTTCCCGTGTGCTGAAGCAGCAGCGACAAAAGACTGCGCGACCATTGGAATTCCTGCGTTACAAGGTCTGCAACGCTGGCTGGGCCGTCACCGATGGCGAAGGCATCAATCGCGTGAACCCCGCGCCAGCCGCCCGCATTCATCAACATGGTGGTTGAGTGGTCTTCGGCCAGTTCCGGGCCAAGGCCGCCGATCTGTTGCAGCGCGCGGGTTCGCACGGCGTAATGAGAGCCGATGCACATGGGCGCGAAGATGCCCGTGTAGCCGCTTTGGAAAAGCCCGTGAAAGCCCGCCTCGGTGTGCAGGCGGGTGCGGGCGGCCCAGCTTTCGTTTGCGTTCGCGGCGCAGATCGAGGGGGCGCTGACATAGCCGACGCCCGGATCGGTGAAGGGGCGGACCATTTCGCGCAGGTAGCCGGGTTGCGGGACGTGGTCGGCATCAAGCTGCGCGACGATGTCATAATCCCGATAGCCCCAGTGATCGTAGAAATAGGCGAGGTTGCCTTCCTTGCATCGGGTGCGGCGCGGCCAGACGGGGCGATGATAATCGGCCACGCCTTTGCGGCACGACACTTTCACGCCGTGACGTTCGCACCAGTCCAGCGTTTCGGGAGAGGGGTCTTCGTCGGCCAGCCATGTGTCATGCGGGTAATCCTGCGCCAGCATGGCGGTGAGCGTGGCCTGAAGAATTTCAAAGGGTTCGGAGGGGGTTTTGGTCACGATCATCGCCACCCGCCATTGGCCGATTTTCGGGGCCGGTGCCGCGGATCTGGCGGCTTGCAGCAGCACGACGACGAAGAAAAGCTGAAGGCCGTGGATCCAGGCCAGGGGGATCGAGGCAAAGGTCAGTTCGGCCCAGCCCACGAAATGCGCAGGGTCAAGCCACCAGACCCAGAACCAGACGGCGGCCGCGGCCCAGAGGGCGCACATGACGGCGTAGATCACCTTTTGCCGCCCGGAAAACAGCGAGATCGTCCCGCCCGGGCCAGGGTCTGGCTGCGGCGCGGCGCGCAGGCCGCCGAGGAGACCAAAGCGGTGACGGCGAGAGGGTTGGGTGCTTTCCATTGTCATGCTGGCACCCGGACAAGGCCGAAGCTGGGGGCTGCATCGGCAAGGATGGTGGCGAGGTCAGAGCGTTCGGCCCGAAAGCCAAGGCATCGCGCGGCGGCGGAGGGGTCAGCCACAAGGGCGGGCGGATCGCCGGGACGGCGTGGCCCCCAGATGACAGGGACAGGCTGACCGGACAGCGCGCCGATGCCTTCCAGGATCTGGCGAATGGAAATGCCGATGCCGGTTCCCAGATTCACCGCCAGATTTTCCCCTTCGCGGGCCAGGTGCCGCAGCGCAAGCACATGAGCGCGGGCGAGATCGCACACATGGATGTAGTCACGGATACAGGTGCCATCAGGTGTCGGGTAATCGGTGCCGAATACATGCAGCGGCCCGCCGGTTCCTGCTGCGGCGCGCAGGGCAAGGGGCAGAATGTGCGTTTCAGGATCGTGTCGTTCCGACAGTTCGCCTTCGGGGTCGGCGCCGGCGGCGTTGAAATAACGCAAGGCGACATAGCGCAGGCCATGCGCGGTTGCGTGATCGGCCAGCATGTTTTCGCAGACCAGTTTGGTTCTGCCATAGGGGTTGATCGGGCGCTGCGGTGTGGTTTCGACGATCGGCAGCACATCGGGGATGCCATAGGTGGCGCAGCTTGACGAAAACACGATCTGGTTGACGCCAGCCGCATGGCACCCGGCAAGCAGGCCGATCATGCCGCCGAGGTTGTTGTCGTAATAGCGACCGGGGTCTGCCACGCTTTCCCCGACATAGGCCGAGGCCGCGAAGTGGATCACGGCGGAGATGTTGTGGCTGCGCAGCGCCGCCTGAACGGCGGCGGCGTCACGGCAATCACCCTGAACAAAGGGACCGAAGCGCACGGCATCGCGGTGCCCGGTGGAGAGGTTGTCGAAGGTGACTGGGATCAGCCCGGAGTTGTGCAGCGCCTTGCAGGTGTGCGAGCCGATGAAGCCTGCCCCCCCCGTCACCAGCACTGCCGAACCGGGTGTCACGGCTGCATCTCGACTGTTTGGGCCACGCCGATCTTTTGCGCGAACCAATCCACGGTCAGGTCAAGACCACGGTTCAGGGGGACCGTGGGCGCCCAGCCTAGAATGGTTTTCGCGCGGGTGATATCGGGGCGGCGTTGGCGCGGGTCATCTTGGGGAAGCGACCGGAAAGTGATCGGCGTTGGATTTCCGACCTTTGCCCGGACAAGTTCGGCAAGTTCCAGCATGGTGAATTCGCCCGGATTGCCCAGGTTCACCGGCATTTTTTCGTCGCTGGCCATCAGGCGGATCAGCCCTTCGACCAGATCGTCGACATAGCAGAAACTGCGGGTCTGGTTGCCTGTGCCGTAGACGGTAAGTGGTTCGCCGCGCAGGGACTGCACGATGAAGTTTGAAACGACGCGGCCATCATCGGGGTTCATGCGCGGCCCGTAGGTATTGAAGATGCGCGCAATCCGCGTTTCCACCCCGCGATGTTCGCCATATTCCCAGAACAGGGTTTCGGCGGCGCGCTTGCCTTCGTCATAGCAGGCGCGTGGCCCCACCGTGTTGACGCAACCGCGATAGTTTTCCTGCTGCGGCGAGATTTCGGGATCGCCGTAAACCTCGGAGGTGGAGGAGAGCAGAATGCGTGCGCCCTTGCGTTCTGCAAGATCAAGCAGGTTGAACGACCCGTCGATGCTGGTGCGGAAGGTGTGCAGGGGGTTGGCCTGATACTTGGGCGGGGAGGCGGGGCAGGCAAGGTTGTAGATTTCATCCACCCGGCCCGGAATGGTGAGCGGGGTGATGATGTCCTGCTGGATGAAGCGGAAACGCGGGTGGCGTTCAAGGCCTGCAATGTTGTCTTTGGACCCGGTCAACAGGTTGTCGACGCATATGACCGTGTGTCCGGCTGCAATCAGCCGCAAGCATAGGGCGGATCCCAGGAAACCGGCACCACCAGCGACCAGCACCACTTTATGACCCAGAGGCCTATGCCAGACATCGCCCGGCTCATCCACAAAATCGCGCATTTCGTTCACCCACTCGTGCGGTGCGTCGGCATTCGCGGCAGTTGCCGACACATTCATGCGAGTTGATTCCAGCCTTTGCCGGAGGTTTTCAGGTCTCGCACACTACCTTTGTCAGCGCCTGAAATGACCGCTAACATTGGTTAAGAATGAGCGGTTTCCGTGGGTTGTCAATTAACGAACATGAATTTGCCCAAATCTGGCCACAATCCTTGACAAGCGGTTTCTATTTGTCACGGATACCGGCCAATGTGCCGATTGGGCCACAATTGGAAGTTGTTTCTGCGGGTGACCGCAATATCTAGGGTTCTGAAAACCCGTCGAATCGCGCGCTTTTTTCGTGCCCGGCGCGGATAATTGGGCGGCGCTGCCGCAATCCTGCCTTATTCACCCGTGCCGGGCGCCATGAGGCCGGCGGTCCATGCCGGATGCGAAATGAGACGCGAAATGAGGCGCGACATGGGACGCGAAATGAGGCTGGGGCAGAGCGACCTGCGCCCTGTCTTGGCCTGTCATACCTTGCCAGCCGGGTTCAGGGCGAGTTGGCGGCCAAGCTGGACAAAGGCCTGAAGCTGCGGGGCGCGGTTTGACCGTTTCCAGACCAGGATGGTCTTGCTGCGAAAGCCGGGATGCATGATGGGGCGCACCTCGACGTTGCGGCCGAGGAAGCCGATCAGGCTTTCTGGATAGATGGTCACGCCGAGGCCCGCGGCGACCAGACCAAGGAGCGCGAGAGTATTGGATGCCTCTAGCGCGACACGCAGGGCGATGCCTTCGCTTGCGAACATCTCGTCCAGCCGCCAGCGGTATTCTTCCCATTCGCGCATGTCGCCAAGGATGATGTCCTGATCCGCCAGATCGCCGGGGGTGATGCTGGGGCGCAGCAGCAGGGGGTGGTTGCGGGGGGTGACGACATACAAAGTTTCCGACGAAAGCTGCACAGCGTGGTAATCGCGGTGATCGAAGGGGCCGATCATGTAGCCGACGTCGATGTCACCATTGGCCAGCGCAACCTTCTGGCCCTGGGTGCGGATGTATTGCAGTCGGACATCGACATGCGGATGGGCGCGACGAAAGCGGGCAACGGCCGATGGCATGAGTTCGGTTGCGGCAAAGGCCATATAGGCCACGCGCAGGGTGCCAGCCTTGCCTTCGGCAATGCGGCGCGCGGATTGCACCGAGGCGGCGTATGCGCGCATGAGTTCGGAGTTGTCGTCGTAGAATTGCTGCCCGGCCTGGGTAAGTGACACATCCCGAGTCGTCCGGTCGAGCAGGCGGAAACCAAGGGTCTGTTCCAGCTTTTGGATGCGCCTTGTCAGGGCAGACTGGTCGAGGTTCAGGCGTTCGGCGGTGCGGCGGAAGTTCAGTTCCTGCGCAAGGGCAAGGAAAGTCTGGACATTTTCAATTCCGGGCAGGGTTTTCATGCGGGATGCCTGACTTTTGGCGGGATGGGGCGGTGATGCGTTTTGTGCATCAATAAAGGATGAACCGTCATTTCACAGAGGTCAATCGGCCTGTCACCTTTGATTACAGGGGGCGCATTTCCCAGCCAATGAAGGCGACCGCCGAAGTTATCCCGCTGGCCGCGCCACTGGCGTGAACCGCATCAAAGACAGACAGGAGACAAAGAATGAGCGATGTTGACGCAAAGGAACTGGACCGGCTCCTGCAGCAGGCATTCGATACCGCAAGCAAGCTGTACAAAGAGCGCGGCTTTCAGCGCCGTGTCGGATTTGGCAAGCGGCCCGCGCTGGTGAGTGTTGACCTTGCCAATGCCTGGACCCGGCCGGGGAACCCCTTCACCTGTGACCAGGAGAAGATGGACAATGAGATCATCCCCGGCATGCAAAAGCTGCTGAAGGCGTTTCGCGCGGCGCATCTGCCTGTGGTGCATGTGACGACGGCCTACGAAATCACCGACCGCAATGCCGATTTCACCGACATGGGACTGTGGCACAACAAGATCCCGATTGATGTGGTCGACCTGAAGAATAAAGACTTGTGGGCCATCGACAGCCGCATTGCGCCGGTCGAGGGGGAATATACGCTGCTGAAAAAGCGCGCGTCATCGTTCCACGGCACGGAACTGGCGGGCATCCTGCGGGCCAACAATGTGGATACTATCCTGGTGACCGGGGTGACGGCCTGTGCCTGCGTGCGCCAGACGATCTGTGACGGCATCGCGGACGGTTTCCGCACCATCGCCGTCAAGGAGGCGATTGGTGACCGGGTGCCGGGCGCGGTGGCGTGGAACCTGTTCGACATCGACGCCAAGTTTGGCGACGTCCACACCGTTGATGAATGCGTGGCTTATATTGACAGCCTTGCTGCGCAGAAGCTGGCTGCCGAGTGATCGCATTGTCGGGCCGAAAGGCCCGGCATTTTCCATCCGCCCGACAAGAGAGGCGGGAGAGCGACAGGAGAGTTGAAATGGCCAGAATTGGCGTTGATGTCGGCGGGACGAATACCGATCTTGTGCTGGAATGCGCGAAGGGCGTGTTTTACCACAAAGTCCCGACAACCCTGAAGAACCAGTCCATTGGCGTGGTCGAAGGTGTGCATGGCATTTGCCGCAAGGCGGGCATCGCGCCGTCCGAGGTGGAAACGATCGTGCATGGCACCACTACGGCGACCAACATCACCATTGAACACAATGGTGCGGAATGCGGGATGATTACGACGGAAGGGTTTCGGGATATCCTGCATATCGGGCGGCACAAGCGGCCCTATAACTTTTCGCTGCATTTCGATGTGCCGTGGCAAAGCCAGCCGCTGGTGAAACGGCGCAACCGCATTGCCGTTGCAGAGCGCATCCTGCCACCAACGGGCGAGATCGCAACGCCGCTGGATGAACAGGCGGTGCGGGCTGCCTGTGCGCTGTTTCGCAAGCGGGGCATCAGTTCCGTCGTGATCGGCTTCATGTTCGCCTTCCTGAACGATGCCCATGAGCAGCGCGCCAAGGAAATCGTTCTGGAGGAGATCCCGCAGGCCTATGTCACCCTGTCGTCGGAAGTGGCCAAGGTGATGCGGGAATATGAGCGGTTTTCAACCGCGGCGATGAATTCTTATGTCGGCCCCAAGACGGCCTTTTATCTGCGCGACCTGGACAGCCGCCTGCGCGAGGCGGGGGTGACGTCGAAGCTGCGGATCATGCAGTCGAATGGCGGGGTTTCCACGGTGGAAGCCTGCGCAAAGCGGCCCATCCGCATCCTGATGTCTGGCCCGGCCGGTGGAGTGATTGGCGGTGCGTCCGAAGGGGCGATGGCGGGAGAGGCCAACATCATCACGGTGGATATTGGCGGGACATCTGCGGATATTTCCACGATTCCGGCAGGTTCGGTAAAGATCATGAACCCGCGTGATACCTATGTGTCGGGGCATCCGGTGCTGACGCCGATGATTGATCTGGTGACCATCGGGGCGGGTGGCGGGTCTGTCGCCCATATCGACGAGGCGGGGGCATTCCATGTTGGCCCGCGTTCCGCCGGATCAGAGCCGGGACCGGCCTGCTATGGCCGGGGTGGGACGGAACCCACGGTGACGGACGCGCAGATCGTGCTGGGCCGTCTGGACCCGGATATGGCGCTGGGCGGTGATCTGAAGCTGGATGCCAGCCTGTCCTACAAGGCGATCGAGGAAAAGATCGCCCGACCGATGGGCATGACCGTAAAGGAAGCGGCGCTGGGCATCATCCGCATCATCAACAACAACATGGCGCTGGCGATCCGGTCGAATTCCGTGGCACGCGGGGTGGACCCGCGGGAGTTTTCGATCATGCCGTTCGGGGGGGCAGGGCCGCTGCATGGCGTGGCGCTGGCCGAGGCGATGTCTTGCAAGGATGTGATCGTTCCAGTGGCGCCGGGCATCACGGCGGCGGTCGGGCTTTTGAAAACCGACCTGCAATATGAACATACCGAAGCGGTGATCGTGGAACTGGGCCGGGCGGGCGAACCGGAATTTGCGCGGATCAACGCGGCGGTGTCGAAATTGCGGGAGCGGGTGCAGGCAGAGCTGGACAATGACGGCATCCCGCGGGAACGGCAGGCGATCACCATCATCGCGGAATGCCGCTATCACGGCCAGGGCTTTGAGTTGCGCGCGGCGATGCCGGATGGCCCTGTCACGGCGGCCAATGTGCATGTGATCGCGGACAGCTTTCACGACCGGCATCAGCAGGATTACGGCTATAGCTATCGCAAGGCCGATGTGGAGCTGATCAGCCTGCGCGCCATCGGATCGGCGGCGGTCAGGCGGATCGAGATTCCGACGATTGCGCCGACGGATGGCAGCAGCATCGACCGGGCGTTGATGTTTGTGCGCCCCACGACCTTTGATGATGGGCGAACGCTGGAAACCCCGCGCTATGAGCGCACGAAGCTTTTGGCCGGGGACAAGGTGCCGGGGCCTGCGCTGCTGCACCAGCATAATGCGACCACGCTCGTTCCGCCCGGATATGTGGCCGAGACGCTGGATTATGGCAACACCCGTATCCGCCCGATCGGCGCGTGAAGGAGGGACGAGAGATGAACCTGATGACTGATCCTTCTGCAATTGTTGTCGACCCGATCACCTTGCAGGTGATCCGTGGCAGCTTTGAAACCATCGCCGAGGAGATGGGGCATGTGCTGTATCGCATGTCGTTTTCTTCGATCATCCGGGAAAGCCAGGATCTGGGGGCCGGGCTGTTTGACGTCAATTTCAACACGCTGTGCGAGTCGGAATCGACGCCGATGCACATTGGGTCGATCCCCGGCTATCTGCGCGGGATCGCCGAGACGCTGGAAGATGGCGAGTGGTATGAAGGCGATGTGGTCGTTCACAACCACCCCTATCATGGGGCCAGCCACACGCCGGATTTCGCCATTGTCGTGCCTGTGTTCTATCAGGGGCGGCTGGTGGGCTTTGCCGGGAACACCGCGCATCATGTGGATATTGGCGCGGCGACACCCGGCCTGATCATTGATGTGCCGGATGTCTATGCCGAGGGGATGCTGTTTGCGGGAACCAAGCTGTACCGCAAGGGCGAGCCGAACAATGCCATGTGGAACTATATCCGCCGGAACAGCCGCGCGGCGCAGCAGTTGGTGGCCGATATCGAGGCGCAGGTCGCATCGGCCCGGTTGGGGGGCAAGCGGTTTGTCGAATTGCTGGACAAGTATGGCGAGGCGATGGTTTTTGCCGCCGCCAACCAGTTGATGGACTATGCCGAACGGATGACGCGCCAGCGCATCAGCGAGATCCCCGACGGGGACTATACCGCCGAGGGCTGGCTGGATGATGACGGGCGCAACCGGGACCGGCAACTGAAGGTGAAGGTCACGGTCCGCGTGCGTGGCGATGAGGTGGAGGTGGATCTGACCGGGTCCGCCGACCAGACGCCCACCGCCTATAACGTGCCGTTCGAGGGATCGACCAAGGTGGCCGCCTATGCGGGGTTCCGCAAGCTGTTGCTGGATGCGGCCACGTCGGATGTGCGGGTGCCATCGAATGAAGGGTCGTTCCGCCCGATCAAGGTGACGGCACCGCTTGGGTCCATCTTCAACCCGCGTGCGCCTGCCAGTGCCGAGGCGCGGTTCACCCAGTGCAACCGGATGATTGACCTGATCATCCGCGCGCTGGCACCGGTGATGCCGGAAAAGGTGATTGCGGGATCATCCGCGTCGATCAGCTTTGCGGCCTTTTCGGGGGTGCGGCCTTCGGGGGATTACTGGGTGTTTCTGGAGGTGAATGAAGGTGCCTATGGCGGGCGGCCCCGGTCGGATGGGCCGGACTGCATCGACAACCTGATGGCCAACACGCGGAACAATCCGCTGGAAGACCTGGCGATGCATATCCCCATGATCTGCGACCGCTATGAACTGCGCGATGACATGCCGCCGGGGGCGGGGGAGTTTCGGGGCGGGATCGGGGTGGTCAAGTCGCAGCGGGTGTTGACCCCTGCCTTTATCACCCACGAATCCGAACGTCACACGGATGCGCCCTGGGGCATCTTTGGCGGGCAGGACGGGGTGGTGGGGCGCTGCACCATCACCAATCCGGGCAAACCGGGTGAGGTGACGGACATGCCTTCAAAATTCTCGGGGCTGGCGGTGCAGGCGGACGATGTCATGACCTATTACAGCCCGAATGGCGGCGGGTATGGCGACCCGTTGAAGCGTCCGCCGGTCAAGGTGCTGGAGGATGTGCTGGACGGGTTCTGTTCGGTGGATCACGCGCGTGAAGTTTACGGCGTGGTCGTGGATATGGAGGCCGAAACGGTGGACATGTCGGCGACCGAGCGGCGGCGTGCCGCGATGGTACAGGCGGGTTGAGGCCCACGGTTATACCCATGCGCGAACCAGTCTTCCCCTGAGGGGTTCGCGTCAACTTCCGGCCTGTGCGCAGGCCGGATTCTTCTTTTTTGTGCGGCGTTCGGTGCTGCGTTCAGTGCTGGGGGCAGATGCCTTTGGCTGCGGCCATGACGCAGCGCGATAGCTGGATGCGTGTCTGGTCATTTCCTTTTGGGCCGGATTCCTGCGCACAATTGGCGCGGAACCGACAGGAAGCAGGACAGATGGCCGATTTTTCCCCAACTGCCGATTATGCCGAAATCCGGGAAGGCGTGGCAAAGGTCTGCGCGGAATTTCCGGGCAGCTATTGGCGCGATCTGGATGCGCGGCGGGATTATCCCGGTGCCTTTGTGCAGGCGTTGATTGATGCGGGCTGGCTGGGCGCGATGATCCCAGAGGAATATGGCGGGTCTGGATTGCCGCTGACGGCGGCGGCGGTGATCCTAGAGGAGATACACCGTCAGGGGTGCAACGCGGCGGCGTGCCATGCGCAGATGTATACGATGGGCACCCTGTTGCGGCATGGCAGCGATGCGCAGAAGCGGGCCTATCTGCCGGGGATTGCGGATGGGTCGCTGCGGTTGCAAGCCTTTGGCGTGACGGAACCTTCCAGCGGGACGGATACGTTGTCGCTGAAAACCACGGCGCGAAAGGATGGCGACGAATGGGTCATCAACGGCCAGAAGATCTGGACCAGCCGGGCGGAACATTCCGACCTGATGATCCTGCTGGCGCGGACCACCCCGCGTGAGGCGGCGGCGTCGCGGACGGATGGGCTGTCGGTGTTTCTGATCGACCTGCGGGGTTTGGTGGGCAATGGCATCACCATTCGCCCGATCCGCACGATGATGAACCATGCCACGACCGAGGTGTTCTTTGACGATGTGCGTATCCCGGCGGGGGCGTTGATCGGGGAGGAGGGGAAGGGGTTTCGCTATATCCTTTCGGGGATGAATTCGGAACGTATCCTGATTGCGGCGGAATGCATCGGCGATGCCAAGTGGTTCTTGCAGAAGGCATCGGATTACGCGCGGGAACGGGTCGTGTTCGGCACGCCTATTGGGCAGAACCAGGGGGTGCAGTTCCCGCTGGCGCGGGCCTGGGCGCATATGACGGCGGCCGAGGCGATCGTCTACCGCGCGGCGGCGATGTATGATGCGGGGCAAAACCCCGGTGTGGAGGCGAACACGGCCAAGATGCTGGCCGCCGATGCAAGCTGGGAAGCGGCGGAAGCCTGCGTGCAGACGCATGGCGGGTTCGGCTTTGCCGAGGAATATGACGTGGAGCGCAAGTTCCGCGAGGCGCGGCTTTATCAGGTGGCACCGATTTCGACCAACCTGATCCTGTGCCACATCGCCGAGCAGGTGCTGGGCCTGCCGAAAAGCTATGGCGCGGGGCGCGGCTGATGGCGCGCGATCTGGAGGGGCTGCTGGTTGTCGCGCTGGAGCAGGCGGTGGCGGCACCGCTTTGCACGGCGCGATTGGCGGATGCGGGCGCGCGGGTGATCAAGGTGGAACGTCCGGGGGGCGATTTCGCGCGCAGCTATGATCGGCTGGTGCATGGCGAAAGCGCCTATTTCGTCTGGGCCAACCGGGGGAAGGAATCGATCTGTCTGGACCTGCGGCAGGCCGATGATCTGGCGCTGCTGCGGCGGATGGCGGTGCGGGCGGATGTGTTCGTGCAGAACCTTGCGCCGGGCGCGGCAGATCGGCTTGGCCTGGGGGCCGAGGCGTTGCGGGCAGTGAACCCCGGTCTGATCCATCTGTCGATTTCGGGCTATGGTGACGAGGGGCCGTATCGAGACCAGAAGGCCTATGACATGCTGATCCAGGGGGAAAGCGGGCTGTTGTCGATCAACGGCACGCCGGAAGGCGCGGCGCGGGTGGGCATTTCGGTCTGTGACATCGCGGCGGGCGAGACGGCCTTTGCCGCCGTGCTGCAATCGCTTTTGGCGCGGGGAATGCGCGGGCAGGGGCGGGCGATAGAGGTGTCGTTGTTCCATACGATGGCCGACTGGATGAACGTGCCGTATTTGCAGGCGGTCTATGGCGGGGCCGCGCCAGAGCGGGTGGGGCTGCGGCATCCGTCGATTGCGCCCTATGCGGCGTTTGACTGTGCGGATGGGCGGCAGGTGCTGCTGGCGGTGCAGAGCGACCGGGAATGGGTAGCGTTGGCGACGGGGGTGCTGGGGCGGGCAGAGTTGGCCGACGATCCGCGCTTTGCCACCAATGTGGCGCGGGTGGCCCATCGGGATGAGGTGGAGGCGCTGATCGCGCCTGTGCTGGCGGCGTTGGACCGGGAGGGGGCGATGACGCTCTTGGGGGCGGCGGGCATCGCCTGCGGACGGGTGTCCGGGATGGGGGATCTGGAGGCGCATCCGCAGGCGCGGCGGATCACGGTGGACAGCCCGACGGGGCCAGTGGCCATGATGGGGCGCGGGGTGTGGTTCCATGATGACGGGATGGGGCAGGGCGCGGTGCCGGCGCTGGATCAGCATGGCGCGGCGCTGCGGGCGGAATTTGGACAAGGGGGATAGGGGCAGGACATGGCACGACATCTGATCACCGCTGCGGCACAGATGGGGCCGATTGCGCGCAGCGACACCCGCGCGGATACGGTGGGGCGTCTGATTGCGATGATGCGCGAGGCGCGGGGGCGCGGGGCGGAACTGGTGGTGTTCACCGAGCTGGCGCTGACGACATTTTTTCCGCGCTGGATGATCGAGGATGAGGCGGAGCTGGACAGTTTCTATGAGGCGGAGATGCCGTCTGCGGCGACGCAGCCCTTGTTCGATGAGGCGCAGCGGTTGGGGATCGGGTTCTGCCTTGGCTATGCGGAACTGGTGGTAGAGGGGGGCGTGAAGCGGCGCTTCAACACATCCATTCTGGTGGACAAGGCGGGGCGGATCATCGGCAAGTATCGCAAGGTGCATCTGCCGGGCCATGACGTGCCGCAGCCGGGGCGGGCGTTTCAGCATCTGGAAAAGCGGTATTTTGAACCCGGCGATCTGGGCTTTCCGGTGTTTCGCGGCTTTGGCGGGGTGATGGGCATGGCGATCTGCAACGATCGGCGCTGGCCCGAAACCTATCGTGTGATGGGGTTGCAGGGGGTGGATATGGTCATGCTGGGCTATAACACGCCCTTTGACCATACGGGCGATGAGGCGGTGAACAGTTTGACGCTGTTTCACAACCACCTGTCGATGCAGGCGGGGGCGTATCAGAATGCGACATGGGTGGTGGGCACCGCGAAATGCGGGACCGAGGAAGGGTCGCGCATGGGCGGGCAGAGCGTGATCATCGCGCCATCGGGCGAAATCGTGGCGCAGGCCGTGACGGTGGAGGATGAGGTGATCACCGCGAAATGCGATCTGGATATGGGGCGCATCTACAAGGAGACGATCTTCAACTTTGCGCGCCACCGCAGGCCAGAACATTACGGGCTGATCGTGGAACGGACAGGGGCCATTCTGCCGCCGGAATGAGCAGTTGCCAGTGGGGAAGGAGCGGGCGACCGGCACAGGGCCGGGACGCCCGTTTTGGCGTGGGCGCATACTTTGTGCGTTTTTGGCGTGATTTGCTGGGGTGCGGCGGAAATCAGCTATCTTCCTGCGGCATGGGATGATGAAAAAACTGACGAATAATGGCATGGCTGATCGGAGATAGTGCTGGATTTATTGGGAATTTCTGCGGACTGGGGGTGTGATCTGTGGCCCCGCGGCGCGAAGGAGTTCTGACGGCTGTATGCAAAATCCTGTTTGTGGATGGCGCGAGTCGTGGCTCACTTTCCTTAATGCAGACCGGGATGGCGAAGGGGGAGCGGGATGATACGCGTTGGGGTTGATGTCGGGGGCACGTTCACCGACCTTGTGCTGGAGCGGGTCGATGGCGCGCGGCGGCAGGTGTTCACCCACAAGGTTGCGTCGACCATCGCGGATCAGTCGATTGCCGTGGTGCGGGGCGTTGTTGAGCTGTGCGGCATCGCGGGGGTCGAGCCGGGGCAGATCGATGCGCTGTTTCACGGCACGACGGTGGCCACGAATATCGTGATCGAACGCAACGGGGCCGAGGTGGGGATGATCACCACCAAGGGGTTCCGTGACATCCTGCATATGGGGCGGCACAAGCGGCCGCACAATTTCTCGCTTCAATTCGATGTGCCATGGCAGAGCGCGCCGCTGATCCGGCGGCGCAACCGCATTGTGGTGGATGAGCGCATCTTGCCGCCGGATGGACGGGTGGAGACGAAGCTGGACGAGGGGCAGGTGGAGCGGGCGGCGGAACTTTTCGCGGAACGCGGGCTGGAAGCGGTGGTTGTGGGGTTCCTGTTTTCGTTCCTGAACAACGACCATGAGATGCGCGCGGCCGAAATCGTGCGGCGGGTGATGCCGGATGCGTTTGTCTGCGCGTCATCCGAAGTGGTGAACACGATCCGGGAGTATGAGCGGTTTTCGACTGCGGCGATGAACGCCTATATCGGGCCGAAGACCCGGCGCTATCTGGACAACCTGCAACGCCGGTTGGGTGAGGCGGGGGTCCGGGCCTATGTGCGGATCATGCAATCCAATGGCGGGATCAGCACGGTGGAGCAGGCCAGCCGCAACCCGGTGGGGCTGTTGCTGTCGGGTCCGGCGGGGGGCGTGATCGGCGGGCGCTGGACCGGCGAAGCCTGTGATCAGCGCGACATCATCACCATCGATATCGGTGGCACCTCGGCGGATATCAGCGTGATCCGCGACGGGGCGCTGACGATCAAAAACCCGCGTGACACCGAGGTGGCGCATATGCCGGTCTTGGTGCCGATGATCGACATCGACGCCATCGGGGCGGGGGGCGGGTCCATTGCCTATGTCGACAGTGGCGGGGCGTTCCGCGTGGGGCCGAAATCGGCGGGGGCAGAGCCGGGGCCAGCCTGTTACGGCAAGGGCGGCACGCAGCCGACCGTGACGGATGCGCAGGTGGTGCTGGGCCGTCTGGACCGTGAACATTTCCTGGGCGGGGGTCTGGCGATTGATCCGGCCCTTTCGGAACAGGCGATCCGCACGCATCTGGCGGAGCCGTTGGGGATGAGTGTAAAAGAGGCCGCGCTGGGCGTTTTGCGGATCATCAACAACAATATGGCGTTGGCGATTGCGTCCAATTCCGTGGCGCGGGGGATTGATCCGCGCCATTACAGCCTGATGGCCTTTGGCGGGGCGGGGCCGTTGCATGGGGTTGCGCTGGGCGAGATGATCGCGGCGAAGAATGTCATCTCGCCGCTGCATCCGGGGATCACGGCGGCGATGGGGCTGTTGGTGACAGAGCCGCGCTATGAATTCACGCAATCGTCGCTGGCTATTCTGCAATCGGCGGGGGCGGCGGAATTGGCGGCGGTGAATGCGGTGTTTGACCGTCTGACCGCCGAGGCGGCGGCGCAACTGGCGGCGGATGGCATCCCGGCGGATCGGCAGAGGTTCGAACGGGTGGCCGAGTGCCGCTATGTGGGGCAGGGGTTCGAGTTGCGGGTTCCGGTGCCGGAGGGGGAGTTCACGGCGGCCAGCGCGCAGGAGATGGCGCGCAGTTTCTTTGCGGTGCATCGCACGGAATATGGCCATGCGTTCGAGGATCAGGGCGTGCAGATGGTGACGCTGCGGGTGATCGGATCGTCGGAGTCCGACACCCTGATGCTGCCTGCGCTGGAAGCGGGCGGGCGGCGCAACCCATCGGAGGCGGCGCTTTATGCGCGGCCCACCACCTTTGATGATGGCGCAACGATCCAGACGCCGCGCTTTGACCGGATGAAGTTGCGCGCGGGGGATGTGATCGTGGGGCCTGCGGTGATCGTGCAGCAGAATTCGACAACCATTGTGCCGCCCGGCTTTGCCGCGACGGTGCGCAAGATCGGCGATCTGGTGATCGCCCGCGACAAGCAGGAGGCATGAGGGATGGGACAGGCTATGGACAAGACCATTGATCCGATCACCTTGCAGGTCATCGGTGGGGCGCTGCATGCGATAGCCGAGCAGATGGGGAATGTGCTGTATCGGATGTCCTATTCATCGATCATCCGGGAAAGCCAGGATCTGGGCGCGGGGCTGTTTGATCTGGATTACAACACACTGTGCGAGAGCGATTCCACGCCCATGCATATCGGGTCGATCCCCGGTTATCTGCGCGGGATCGAAAAGAGCATTCCCAAGGACACGTGGCAGCCGGGCGATGTGGTGATCCACAACCACCCCTATTACGGGGCAAGCCATTCGCCGGATATCGGGATTGTCATGCCGATCTTCTATCGCGGTGAACTGGTCGGGTTTTCGGCCAATACGGCGCATCATCTGGATATCGGGGCGGCGACGCCGGGGTTGATCATCGACGTGCCGGATGTGTTTGCCGAAGGCATGTTGCTGAACGGGTTGAAGCTGTATGAGGCGGGCGTTCGCAACGAAACCCTGTGGCGGTATATCAGCGGCAACACGCGGGTTCCGGGCCTGGTGATGCGCGACCTTGAGGCGCAGATCGCGGCGGCGGAACTGGGAGTGAAGCGGTATTGCGACCTGATGGATACCTATGGGCGCGACACGGTGGAACAGGCCGCCGCGCAGTTGATGGATTATTCCGAACGCATGTTGCGGCGCGAGATCGCCAAGATCCCGGATGGCGATTACACGGCCGAAGGATTCATGGATGATGACGGGCGGACGCGCGATGTGCGGTTGCCGATCAAGGTGACGGTCCGGGTGCGGGGCGATGATGTGGAAGTGGACCTGACCGGATCATCGCCGCAGGTGCCGACCGCGTTCAACGTGCCTTTTGAGGGGTCCACCAAGGTGGCCTGCTATTTTGCGTTCCGGGCGCTGCTGCTGGATACCTACACCAATCAGGAATACATCCCGCAGAACGAAGGGTCGTTCCGGCCCGTGAAGGTGACGGCGCCGCTTGGGTCGATCTTTAACCCCATCGCGCCTGCGGCCTGTGAGGCGCGGTTCAACCAGATTCAGCGGGTGGTGGACCTGATCATCAAGGCGCTGGCCCCGGTTTTGCCAGAGCAATCCACGGCGGGGAATGCGGCCTGTCTGTCCTTTGCGTCCTATTCCGGGGTGCGGGAGAGCGGGGATTACTGGGTGCTGATCGAGGTGAACGAGGCGGCGATGGGGGGGCGGCCGCATTCGGACGGGCCGGACACCATCGAGGAGTTGATGCGCAACACGCGCAACAATCCGCTGGAGGATCTGGGGATGCATCTGCCGATGATCTGTGACCGCTATGAAATTCGTGATGACGTGTTTCCGGGGGCGGGCAAGTATCGCGGCGGTATGGGGGTGGTGAAATCCCAACGCTTCCTGACGCCGGGTTTCATGACGCATGAGAGCGACCGGAACGAGGATGCGCCCTGGGGCATCTTTGGCGGGACAGATGGCGTTCCGGCACGGGTGCGCATCCATAATGCGGCACGGGCCGAGGAGCCGCGTGACGTTTACGCCAAGTTTTCCGGGATGCGCGCCGAGTTGGGGGATGTGGTAAGCTATCTGTCGCCCGGTGGTGGCGGGTTCGGCAACCCGCTGGAGCGTGAACCGGGCAAGGTGCTGGATGATCTGCTGGACGGGTTCATCACCGCCGAACACGCGCAGGAGGTTTATGGCGTGGTGTTCCAGCACGTTTCCAATGGCTATGGCTGGGGGGTGGACGAGGCGGGGACCGAAGCCCTGCGCGCACGGATGCGCGCGGCATAGCGGCGGGGGTGGGCGGTTGGAATTTGTCGACCTCCAGTATTTCGTGAGCATTGCCGAAACGGGCAGTTTCACGAAATCGGCGTTGCAGAACAATGTCGCGCAATCGGCGTTGAGTCGCCGGGTGCGCGATCTTGAGGCCGAGATGGGGACGGCGCTGTTCTATCGCAACGGACGCGGGGTGGTGCTGACCGAGGCAGGGGAAACCTTTCTGACAGCGGCGCGCGGGATTTTGGCGCAGCGTGAGGCGCTGCGGCAGGATATGCGCCGTGCGGCGGGAGAGTTGGACGGCACGGTGAAGCTGGCGGTGCCACCGTCGGTGGGGTTGGTGTTGCTGGCACCGTTGCTGCGACAGATCCGGGCCGATCATCCACGCATCCGGATGCGGGTGATGGAAGGGTTCAGCGGGCATGTGGCGGATTGGCTGGCGGCGGGGAAGGTCGATCTTGCGGTGCTTTACAAGATGAAGGCCAGCACGCTGCTGGATGCGGAGCATCTGCTGTTTGAAGACATGTTCCTGATTTCGGCCCCTGATGCGGCGCGGTTGGGGACGGGCGATGCCGTGACGATGGCCGAGCTGGCGGGCGAGGAACTGGTGCTGCCGGGCAATCCGCATGGGTTGCGGCTGCTGGTCGAGGATGCGGCGGCGCGGGCGCAGGTCACGCTGACCGTGGGGATGGAGGTGGAGACGCTGCCCACCATCTATGACCTGGTCAGCACCGGGGGGCTGCGCACGATCCTGCCGCTGGCGGCGGTGAAGGATCAGGTCGCCGAGGGGCGGCTGGTGGCGCAGCGGATCACCGAGCCGGTGATCAGCCGGGAATTGATTTTGGCCCATGCGTCGCATCGTGCAGCGGCGCCGGTGACAAAGGCGGTGGTGCGGTTGATCCGCAGCAAGATCGGGGAACTTGTCCGTTCGGGCGTCTGGGATGGGCGCATCTGACGGATCACATTCAACAGGGGTGCAATGATGACGGAAGCCTATCCGACGCTGTTTTCTGACGTGAAGCTGGGGCCGATGACCCTGCGCAACCGTATTGCGATGGCGCCGCTGACGCGGCAGATGGCCCATGCGGACGGCACGCCGACCGATGAAATGGCGGCCTATTACGCCCGTCGCGCGCGGGGCGGGCTGGGGTTGGTGATTACGGAAGGCACCTATGAACAGGATGCGTTCCAGTCACGGGCCTATCTGTCACAGCCGGGCATCGCCAATGCGCGGCATGTGGCCGGGTGGAAGCCGGTTTGTGACGCGGTTCATGCGCAGGGGGCGAAGATCGTCATCCAGTTGATGCATGGCGGGCGCGTGTCGGACCCGCGCGTTCTGGGTGGCGCGCCGCCGGTCAGCGCATCAGCCACGCAGAGCGGTGGATGGACGCTTTATACGGACAACGACTATGAGAAGGGCATTCGCAACATCAAGGGCGATTGGCCCAAGGTGACGTTCGGCCCCGCGCGGGCCTTGACGGTGGAGGAAATCCACGCTGTGGCAGATGGGTTCGCGGCGGGTGCGAAGCGCGCGGTGGAGGCCGGGGCGGATGGTGTCGAGGTGCATGGCGCGAACGGCTATTTGCTGTGGCAGTTCATCACGCCCAAGACCAACCTGCGGACGGATGATTTTGGCGGCAGCCCGGAAAACAACGTGCGCTTTGCACGGCTGGTGGCCGAAAAGATCCGGGCGGCCATCGGACCCGACAAGGCGATCATCCTGCGGTTGTCGCAGGACGGGGTGGATGATTTCACCGGGGCCTGGCCGGGCGGGACGGCCTATGCCGAAGCCGTGGGCAAGGCGCTGGCGGGGTCTGACTATGACGCGCTGCATTGGGCCAGTTTCAACTATCTGGACAACCGATTTGCCGATGATCCGACACCAATGCCGACGGTGTTGCGCCGTGCGTCGGGTTTACCGGTGATCACGAATGGCGGGATCGCCGAGGGTGCGCAGGCCGAGGCGGCGCTGACGTCAGGCGCGGCGGATGTGGTGGCCATCGGGCGGCCGATCTTTGCCCATCCCGACTGGCCCTATATCGTGCGGTCGGGCGTGCCCTATCCGTGGCTGGAGTTTGACCGGAAATACGTGGTCCAGCCGCCGCTGGATTATGGGCTGGCCTATCCGATGGGATTGGTCGACCCGGAGTGGCCGCTGCCGTGACGATGGACTATGCCGACTGGATCGGGCGGGGCGCGGTTCGACGTGACCAGCTTTCTGATCGGCTGATCGGACAGTTCCGGGCGACGCTGCCAGAGGTGCTGTGTGATGAGGCAGTGCCGCCGGGGTTGTTCTGGACGCTGGCGCCGGACGCCCTGCCGCCCGGTGATCTGGGGCGGGACGGGCATGCGCGGCTGGGGGTTGCGCTGCCCGCGCTGCCCCTGCCGCGCCGGATGTGGGCGGGCGGGGAGGTGCGGTTCGTCGATCCGCTGCGTCCGGGTGACATGGTGGACAAGGACAGCCGGATCGAGGCGATCACGCCAAAGGATGGAGCGACCGGTGCGCTGATCTTTATCGCGGTGCGGCATGAGTATCGGGTGGAGGGGCGGCTGTGCATCAGCGAGCGGCAGGATCTGGTCTATCGCGCCGATCCGGTGCCGGGGAAGGCAGCGCCGTCCTATCCGGTGGCACCGGACCTTGGCCCGCCGGTGGCGGTGATGATGCTGCGGTCTGATCCTGTGCGGCTGTTCAGGTTTTCGGCCATGACGTTCAATGGGCATCGCATCCATTACGACGCGGATTACGCGCGGCAGGTGGAAGGCTATGGCGGGTTGGTGGTGCATGGGCCGTTGCAGGCGGTGGCGATGATGAACCTTGCGGCGAAGGTTCTGGGGCGGGTGCCAGAGGTGTTTTCCTATCGTGGCCTGTCGCCCCTGATCGTGGGGGAAGCCGCCGAGGTGCAGGCGCATCGCGACGGCGCGGGGCTGGGCTTGCGTGTGGTAAAGCCGGGGGGGCCGGTGACCATGATCGGGCAGGCGGGGGTGGGGAAGGCGCGGTAGCGGTCAGGTGCCGTCTTGCGACAGGAACCTTGCGCGATACCCCGATGGTGTTTGGCCGAACATCGCCTTGAACAGACGCGAAAACTGCGCCTGATCGGAAAAGCCGAAGCGATAGGCGATATCCGACATCTGGCCGGGGTTTGGCATCTGCAACAGATCGCGTGCCGCCTTGAGCCGTTCTTCGCGGACGAATTGCGAAACGGTGCAGTTCACCTCGGCGAAGAGTTCGTGGAGGTAGCGTTTGGAAATACCCACGGCATCCGCGATGGTTTCGGGCGAAAGGTCGGGGTTGGACAGGTCTTTCAGGATCGCGTGTTCGGCGCGGCGGCGGTGGGCATCGCGGACCGAAGAGCCAGCGCCCTGTTCCACATCGCTCATCCGGTCAAGCGCGAGGGCGAGAAGATCAACGAGGTGGCGGCTGAGGACGGCGTCGCTTGTGGCGTCGGTGTTGCCGTGGCGTTGGATCTGTTGCGCCATCGTGGTGAACAGGGAACCGATGCCATCCCGCCCGTTGAACACCAAGGCGCAGTAGCGGTCGGGGTTGCGGAGTTTTGCCGCCAGAACCGGCTTGGCGATTTTCAGAACACAGAGGTCATTCGTGGTGCCATAGGAAAACCGGTAGGGTTCATCCCCGCGTTCCAGAATGAATCCGCCGGGATCACAGCGCACCTCGCGCCCCAGTTGCCGGAAATCGACCGGGGATTGGCGGGGGATGGTGATGAGGTATTCCTCTTCGGTGGCGGATGAGATGTGGTGGCGGTGGCGTTCGTATTGGACCGGTTCTGTCCTGAGCCGCGACAGGGACACATCGCCCACGGTGCCATGTTCCAACTGCCCCTGAAAACAGGCGGCGTTGCGGAAGGTGAGGTCGAGGGGAAAATACGCTTCGGCAATCACGGCGTTCCAGTGGCCGGCACGCGCCGACGCTGGCAGTCTGTCCGTGCTGTGCAGGCTGCGTGTCATGGAATTCCAACCGCTTGCAGAAGCGTTCCGGTGTTCATGATCGTGTTTATGACGCAGGAGTCAATTCTGCTATGACTGACAGATATGCCCATGCGCGGTGGTTGGACGAAATCCGGCCGGGCGGTGCGCGGAGTGACAAACGCTTGTGCGCCCGATGACAAGACGTGCGGCGACGGGCGCGGCACTCTGTCGGCAATGATGAAAAACAGGGCCGGGATTCGGCTGACACGGGGAGCATTGACCTGAACATCCCGCATGGCTTTGCGGGGGGTGGTCCCCATGTGCCGCGATCCCCCAAAGGAGGGTGGCATGGCTTCACGCAACGTTGATCCGATCACATTGTCGGTTGTTCGAGGGGCGCTGGAAACGACGCAGCGCGAGATGACGCTGGCGTTGGAACAGACGGCGCGGTCGTCGGTGTTCAATCTGGCGCATGACTATTCGACGGCGCTGTTCAACCACACGCCTGAAATGATCCTGCAAGGGCAGGATATTCCGATCCATCTGGGCAGCCTGATCCCGGCGATGAAGTCGGTGGCGAATTACTTTGCGGGCGACATCCATGATGGCGACCTGATGCTGCACAACGACCCGTCCTATGGTGGCAGCCACATCATCGACACCTGCATGTACATGCCTGTGTTCTATGAGGGGGAGTTGGTGTTCTGGACGGTCTGCAAGGGCCACCTGACCGATATTGGTGGGCCGGTTCCAGCCGGCTACAACCCCAATGCAACCGAGATCTATGCCGAAGGGCTGCGCATTCCGCCGATCAAGATCTGGGACAAGGGCAAGCCGCGCCACGATGTGATGAACATGATCCTGTCGAACATGCGGGCGCGGCGGGATCAGGAAGGCGATTTCAACGCGCTGATCGGGGCCTGCCAGGTGGGGGCGCGCAATCTGAAGCGGTTGATGGACAAATACGGCAAGGCGCTGGTGCAGGAGTGCATTGCCGAACTTTTGGACATGGCCGAGCATCACATGCGCAGCCTGATCGCCGAAGTGCCGGATGGCACCTATAGCGGGACCGCGATCCTGGAGGATGCGGGGCATGGCTATGGCGATTTCGAGATCACGGCGACGGTGACGATCAAGGGCGACGGGTGCCACATTGCCATCCAGTCGCCGCCGCAGATCCCCTATTTCATCAACAGCTATGAGGGGAACAGCCATTCCGGCGTCTATCTGGGGCTGATGATGTTCGCGCAACTGCCGCCCCCCTATAACGAAGGGCTGTATCGCTGTGTCAGCACCGACATGGGGCCGTTGGGCACGCTGTGCAACGCCAAGTCACCTGCGCCGCACATGAACTGCACCACCACACCGATGGAGACGCTTACCGATGCGGTGCGGCTGGCGTTCGAGCAGGCGGCGCCGGCCAAAGTTTCGGCAAGCTGGGGCCACGCCAATGGGTGCAACATCGCAGGCTGGGACAAACGGCATGACGAGGAATATGTGACGATGGTGCTTGCCTCCATCATCTCAGGCGCGGGGGCCACGGCGCAGGCGGATGGCTGGCATGCGGTGGGGCCGGAGTGTTGTTTCGGCGCGCTGACCAGCGGCGATATCGAGATGCTGGAGCATAGCTATCCGATCATCATCCACCGCTATTCGCTGATGGAAGACAGCGGCGGGGCGGGCAGGAACCGGGGCGGGTCTGGCACATGCTGGGAGGTGGAGCCGTTGGACACCCCAATGACCTTGATCACCTTTGGCGAGGGGCGGCGCATCCCGGCGATGGGGACCGCGGGGGCGAAGTCGGCAATGGTCGACAAGAAGGTCGGGCGGCTGGAGGTGACGCGCGGTGGGCACACGCAGGTCATCACCGAGAATGTGATCGAGACGATCCAACCCGGCGAACGGGCGGCGAACAAGAACCCCGGCGGAGGTGGCTATGGCAACCCGTTTGAACGCGATGTGCAGAAGGTGGTCGAGGATGTGCGCAACGGGCTGGTGAGCCTTGAAGGCGCACGTCTGGATTACGGCGTGGTCATCACCGACCGCGCGAGCCTGAATGTCGATGCAAACGCAACTGCCAAGCTGCGCGCTGCGGCGGCGGCCTGAACCCCGGACCAAGGAATACGAACATGCAGAACCAATATCGTCTGGGCATCGACGCGGGCGGCACATTCACCGATTTCATCCTGGCTGACCGCGAGGGGGAGGTGCGCATCTTCAAGGCGCTGTCCACCCCGCAAGACCCGACGCAGGCCATCCGCAACGGATTGGCGCTGATCGAGGAGGAGATGGGGATCACGGCGGGCGAGATCGTGTCGAACGCCGATCTGTGCATCAACGGAACGACGGTCGGTCTGAACGCACTGATCCAGCACAAGGGCGCGCGGACGGGGCTTATAGCGACGGCGGGGCATGAGGATTCGATCGAAATCCGGCTTGGCCACAAGGAAGATGGCTATCGCTATGACCCGGAATATCCGCCGGCGCGGATGTTGGTGCCGCGCTATCTGCGGCGTGGGGTGCGTGAGCGGGTGGTTTCGACCGGTGCGGTTTACACGCCTCTGCACGAGGAGGACGTCCGCGCGGCCTGTGAGCATTTCCTGCGTGAAGGGGTGGAATCGGTGGCGATCAGCTTTGTCTGGTCGGTGCTGCATCCCGCCCATGAAATGCGCGCGGCCGAGATCGTGCGCGAGATGATGCCGGACGTGCGCCTGACGGTGGGCTGTGAACTGTATCCGCAGGTGCGAGAGTATACCCGCACCTCGACCGCGATTGTGAACGCCTATCTGGCGCCGATCCTGTCGCGTTATGTGGCGGCGGTGGATGGGTATTTCCGGGGGCTGGGTGCGAAGAACCCGGTGCGGTATTTCCAGTCGAACGGTGGACTTGCGCTGGGGTCGGTGGTGAGTGACCAGTCGGTCTATGCCATCAATTCAGGCCCGGCATCGGCGCCGCAGGCGGCGCTGTATATTGGCGAACCGTGGGATTTGAAGAACATCATCACGGTCGACATGGGGGGCACGTCGTTTGACATCACGCTGACGCGGGATGGGCGGGCGAATGTGTCGAAGAACATCGACTTCTTGCGCTATCGGATCGGGATTCCGATGATCCAGGTGGAAACCCTGGGCGCGGGTGGCGGGTCTATCGGCTGGATCGACAGTATGGGCCTGTTGCAGATGGGGCCGCAATCGGCGGGGTCTGAACCGGGGCCTGCCTGCTATGACCAGGGCGGCGACCGGCCCACGACCACGGATGCAAATCTTGTGCTTGGTTATCTGAACCCTGATGGTCTGGTGGGGGGACGGTTGCCGCTGAACGTGACCAAGGCGCAGACAGCGATTGAGGCACATCTGGCCAAGCCGCTGGGGCTGACGGTGGAGCAGGCCGCCTTTGGCATGTTTACCATCGTGAACAACAACATGGTGAACGCCATTCGCCGCGTGTCGGTGGAACGCGGCTATGACCCGCGGGATTTTGTGCTGAACTGTGCGGGTGGCGCGACCGGCGCGCATATCACGGCGCTGGCGCGTGAAATGGGCATCAAACGGGTGTTGGTATCCAAGCTGGCATCGGGACTGTGCGCCTATGGGCAGATCATTTCGGATGTTAAATACAACTATATGGCCCCTGCGCCCGTGCGCCTTGAAGGCGCGGCAGCGGCGGAAAAGCTGGATGGGTTGTTCCGCGGGCTGGAGGCGCGGGGACGGGCCGATCTGGCCGAGGATGGCTTTGGCGAAGAGCGGATTTCCATCCGCCGGTCGCTGGATATGCGCTATGTGGGACAGGTGCATGAATGCACCGTGGATGTGGACCCTTTCGCGTTGGACGAAGCCGCGCTAGAAAAGCTGAAGGCGGCATTTCATGCGCGGCACGAGGAACTGTATACCTATTCCGAACCTGGCAGCGTTGTCGAAGTGGTGAACGTGGAAAGTGCCATTTGGGGACAGGTGGACAGGCCAAAGCGGATGTCGATTGCCGCCGGGGCCGGCGCGGATGCGGCGATGGCCGGGATGCGCGACATGATCTTTACGGCAGACGGGGCGCGGCGGCCGACGCCGGTTTATGCCGGTCATCAGTTGGGGGCAGGCGACCGGATCGTTGGCCCGGCGGTGATCGAAGAGGTCACCACGACCATCGTGATTGAACCCGGCTGGACAGCCGAGTTGCACGGATCGGGTGTGTATGTTCTGGATTATGCAGGCTGAATACTTGAGGCTGACGGGGGGTAAGCGATGACCATCATCAATTGCGACATGGGCGAAGGTTTCGGCCTTTATCGGATCGGGGATGACGAAGGGCTGATGCCGCTGATCGATGTGGCCAATGTGGCCTGCGGATTTCACGCGTCGGATTTCAACCACATGCGGCGGACGGTGCAACTGGCCAAGCAGCATGGGGTGAAGGTGGGGGCGCATCCGTCGCTGCCGGACCTTCAGGGGTTTGGTCGGCGCGAGATGAAGATCGGGCGGGACGAACTGGTCAATTGCATGATCTATCAGATCGGTGCGTTGAGGGGGTTCTTGCAGGCCGAAGGCATGGCGTTGAACCATATCAAGCCGCACGGGTCGCTTTACGGGATGGCGGCGCGGATGGAGGATGTGGCGCATGCGGTGGCGGATGTGGCCGACATTTTCCACGTGCCGCTGTTCGGGATGGCGGGGACGCTGCATGAAACCGTCTATACGGCGCGGGGGCATGCCTTTGTGTCGGAATTCTATGCCGATCTTGATTACAACGATCAGGGCGGGTTGATTATCACCCGCGAACATGCGGCGACCGATCCGGCGTTGGCGGCGGCAAACTGCCGCCGCGCGATTGCCGAGGGCAAGGTGGCAAGCGTGGGCGGGGTGGATGTGCCGGTGCGCGCCGATGCGATCTGCGTCCATTCCGACACGCCCAATGCCGTTGCCGTGGCCGAGGCGGTGCGCGCTGCCGTTGCCGCCTGACAGACCCAAACAGAAAACGAGGACCGAGACATGAGCAAACAGATCCTTTCGCCCCTTCCCGGCACCTTCTATCGCCGCCCGTCGCCGGACAAACCCGCCTTCAAGGAGGTGGGCGACAGTGTCGCGGTGGGCGATGTGATCGGGCTGATCGAGGTGATGAAATCCTTCAACGAAGTGCAGGCCGATCAGGCCGGAACGATCACCGGCTTTCCAGCCGATGACGAAGAACCGGTGATGGCGGGCCAGCCTTTGGTTGATCTGGGCTAAGCGATGGCGATCCGTAAACTTTTGATCGCAAACCGGGGCGAGATTGCCGTGCGGATCATCCGCGCGGCCAAGGAATTGGGTATCAGGACCGTGCAGGTTTACAGCATGGCGGATGCCGACAGTCTGGCGGTGAAACTGGCCGATGAGGCGGTGCCGATCGGGCCGCCCGCTGCGGCGAAGTCTTATCTGAAGATCGACACCATCCTTGAGGCGGCGCGGTTGACCGGGGCGGATGCGGTGCATCCGGGCTATGGGTTTCTGGCCGAGAATGCGGATTTTGCCGATGCGGTCGTGGCGGCCGGGATGATCTGGGTTGGACCGAAGGGCGATGCGATCCGGGTGATGGGCGACAAGGTTGCGGCCCGTATCGCCGCAGAACGCGCGGGCGTGCCGGTGGTTCCTGGATCGGACGGGCGTGTGGATGACCCAGATCAGGCGCGGGCCATTGCCTTGGCCATCGGTTTTCCGGTGATGATCAAGGCGGCGGCGGGCGGGGGCGGGCGGGGTATCCGCATTGCCCATGACATGGAAGAATTCGAGCGTCTGATGCCGCAGGCCAGCGCCGAGGCCAAGGCGGCCTTTGGTGACGGGGGGCTGTATCTGGAAAAGGTGATCGAGCGCGCACGCCATATCGAGGTGCAGATCCTGGGTGACGGCAAGCGGGCGGTGCATTGCTTTGAGCGGGAATGTTCGCTGCAACGCCGCCGCCAGAAGGTGTGGGAAGAAGCGCCTTCGGCGGCGCTGCCACAGGCGCTGCGCGAAAAGCTGTGCGCCTCGGCGGTGTCGTTGGCCGAGTCTGTCGGGTATCTTGGCGCCGGGACGCTGGAATACCTGTATGACGATCAGAGCGGGCAGTTCTATTTCATCGAAATGAACACCCGGATTCAGGTGGAGCATCCGGTGACAGAAATGGTCACGGGGCTGGATCTGGTGCGCGAGATGATCCGTGTCGCCGGGGGGGAACCCCTGCGGATGCGGCAGGATCAGATCGTGCTGCGGGGCCATGCCATCGAAGTGCGGATCAACGCCGAAGACCCGGCACGGAATTTTCAGCCGGGGCCTGGGACGATTACGGCGCTGACGGTGCCGGGGGGCGCGGGGGTGCGGTTCGATACGATGCTGTATCAGGGATATACCGTGCCGCCATTTTATGACTCGCTTCTGGGCAAGCTGATCGTCTGGGACGAGGACCGCCCGGCAGCCATCGCGCGGATGGCGCGGGCGCTGGAGGAGCTGACGGTTGAGGGGCTGCCCACGACCAAGCCATTGCACCAATTGCTGGCGCGCGACAGTGACGTCAGGGCAGCAGATTTCCATACACGCTGGCTGGAACCTTGGCTGGAGCGGAATGCACACCAGCTTGGCACTGAGGAGACCACGGAATGAAGACCAGATACTCCTTTGGCGGCGACGAGCACATCTTCGTGGAATGCGATGAGGAGATGTCGCTGGAAGCCTTTTTCAAGGGGATGTCGATCACGACGGCCCTGCGCGAGGCAAAGATCAAGGGCGTGACCGAGATCTGCCCGGCGAACGCATCGTTTCAGGTGCGGTTCGACCCGGATGTCATCGCGCCGGATGCGATGATGGCTGAGTTGAAGGCATTGGAAGCGGCGGCGCAGGCAGCCCCGTCGACGCTGGAGACGCGGATCATCGAGGTGCCGGTCTATTACAATGACCCCTGGACGCACGAGACGCTGATGCGGTTCCGCGAGCGTCATCAAGACCCGACATCGACGGATGTGGAATATACCGCGCGGATCAACAATCTGGACGGGGTGGACGGGTTCGTGAAGGCGCATTCCGGTGCGCCGTGGTTTGTTTCGATGGTGGGTTTCGTGGCGGGCCTGCCGTTCCTGTATCAGATGGTGGATCGGGCGCGGCAGATTCAGTCGCCGAAATACCTGCGCCCGCGGACCGATACGCCGCGCCTGACGGTGGGGCATGGCGGCTGTTTCGGTTGCATCTATTCGGTGCGCGGCGCGGGGGGCTATCAGATGTTCGGGATCACGCCGATGCCGATCTATGACCCGAACCAGACAGTGCCATACTTGCAGGATTTCATGTGTCTGTTCAAACCCGGTGATATCGTGAAATGGAAGCCCATCGGGCGCGAGGAATATGACAACACGGTCGCAGAGGTGGATGCCGGGCGCTGGATGCCGCGCATCGCGCCGGTGACATTTTCGCTGGCGGAATTCCAGAAGGATATCGACGGGACCAATGCCCGGATCATGGAGGCGCTCAATGGCCATTAATGTCATCAAGCCGGGGCTTTCCACCACGGTGCAGGATCTGGGGCGGCCGGGATATTACCATATCGGCATCCCGACATCAGGGGCGATGGATACGCTGTCTTTGGCGGCGGCGAACCTGCTGGTTGGCAATCCGGCAGGGGCGGCGGCGCTGGAGGCCGTGTTCATGGGGCCGGAGCTGGAATTTACCACCGACGTGACGGTGGCCGTGACCGGGGCCGAAATGCCACCAAAGGTGGATGGTCAGGAGCAGGCCGGATGGACGGCGTTCCGCGTGAAGAAGGGCCAGGTGCTGAGCTTCGGATTCCTGAAAGCGGGGGCGCGGGCCTATATTGCGGTGTCGGGCGGCATTGATGTGCCGGTCGTCCTTGGATCGCGGTCGACCTATACTTTGGGTGCGCTGGGCGGGTTCGAGGGGCGCAAGCTGCAATCGGGTGACGTGTTGCCAGTGGGTGGCGGTGCCGGGGCGGCAGAAGGGCGGACTGTGCCCGAGGGGCTGCGGCGCAGGCCGGGGACACCGGCGGAATTGCGGATGCTGCCGGGGCTGTATTGGCACCGGATCACCGAAGCGGCGGGCGTGCGGTTCTTTGAGGATACCTGGAAGGTCGCACCCGAGGCGGACAGGATCGGCTATCGGTTCAAGGCGGGGCGTCCGTTGGAATTCGTGGACCGTGAACAACCCTTCGGGGCGGGGTCGGACCCATCGAATATCGTCGATGCCTGCTATCCCTATGGGTCGGTGCAGGTGCCGGGCGGGACCGAACCCATCGTTCTGCACCGCGATGCGGTGTCAGGCGGCGGGTATTTCATGGTCGGCACAGTCGTTTCGGCGGATATGGACCTGATCGGGCAGTTGCAGCCGCACACGCCGACCAAGTTTGTCAAGGTAACGATGGAACAGGCGCTGGCGGCCCGGCGTGACCGCAAGGCGGTGCTTGAGGGCATTGTGGCGGCGCTAGGCTGACGGCGCAGGGAACATTGGGCGCGGGCAGCGATCTGCCCGCGCCTGACCCTGTGTGAGGAATTATGTACAAAGCCGAAGATCAAACGCAACTTGCCGCGCCGCCTGTTGTAAACCGGCGCATTTTGCGTGTGCTGGGCACGTCGATCACCCTGTTGCAATCGGTGCGCGATCAGGCGCGGGCGGACCTGGGGTTCGACATCGTGTTCGAGCAGATGGATTTTCTGGACTGCCAGCGTCAGGCCGCGATGCGACCGGATGGGTATGATGTTTACGAACAGTGCTTCCATAATCTGGATATCGTCTGGTTCTGGGGTGCATTGCAGCCCATCGACATCGCGCGCATTGCGGAATGGAACGGCATTTCCGATCTGGTGAAGCTGGGGGGGTTGTCGAAATATGCCGGGCGTGGCCGGGGCGATGCGCCGGTAAAGAAGCTGTATATCCAGCCGGGAGGGTTTCTGGGATCCAAGCCGTCACGCCATATCAGCATGTTGCCCACTGTTCATAACATGGACAGCTTTGGGTTTGATGCGCGGGTGTTCGGGGCGGGGCAGGATGTGCGGCCAAGCTGGGCATGGTTGCTGGACCGACGGGCCAAGGGGCGGATCGCGCTGGTGGATGAACCGGCCATCGGGTTCTTTGATGCAGCACTTGCGGCAGAGGCGTCGGGAGAGTTGGAATTCGCCGATATCGGCAACATGACCATCGACGAAATCAACGCTCTGATGAAGTTGTTGGAACGCAAGCGGACCGAGGGGTATTTCTGCGCGACATGGCGTGACGGCGATGAAGCGGCGGCGCTGGCGGAAGGGGGCGGCGTTGCGGTGCAAAGCATGTGGTCGCCCGTTTATGGCAAGCTGCGCAATTCCAAGGCGCATTTCATCGAGGCAGCCCCGATTGAGGGCTATCGCGCCTGGCATGGCGGGGCGAGCCTGTCGCGCCACCTGCGCGGGGCAGAGTTGGACATGGCCTATGACTATCTGAACTGGTGGCTTTCGGGCTTTGCCGGGGCGGTCATGGCGCGGCAAGGCTATTACATTTCCAACCCGGCGCGGGCGCGGGATCATCTTTTGCCTGAAGAATGGGACTATTGGTACGAAGGCGCGGTGGCGGCACGCGATCTTGCGGGGCCGACGGGCGATGTGGTGGTGAAGGCCGGAAGTCGCAGGGCCGGCGGCACCTATACCGACCGTGCGCGACAGATCGTGATCTGGAATACGGTCATGGACGAGTACAATTACGCTGCCCGTGCTTGGGATCGATTCGTTCGCCGTGTGCAAGAGAGGGGCGAGGCATGATACGGTCCGCCAATCCATTGGCGCAGGAACCGCGCTATGAACTGATTGCCCGCGTGCTGCGCGACAACATCGTGGCCGGGACGCTTCCGCAGGGGTTTGTGCTGCTGGAAGGGCCGATCGCCACGGTGATGCAGACCAGCCGAGTTCCCGTGCAGGCGGCGCTGCGGCAGTTGCTGGATGACGGGCTGATCAGCCGTTTTGACGGGCGGGGATATCTTGTGGGCAGCGCCACCGCCGAGGTGACGCCGACCCGCCGCGATATTCGTGAGCTGGAGTTGACCATTCCGCCGATGGTGGACGATGCCCTGCAAACGCGGGGAACCTGGCGGCACGTCTATGATGAGGTGGAGGAAGAGGTCGCCTCGTGCCAGATATTCGGCGAGTTCCGCATCGTGGAAACGGAACTGGCCGATCATCTGGGCGTCAGCCGCACCGTGGTGCGCGATGTGCTGGCGCGGTTGCAGGAGCGGGGGCTGATTCGCAAGAGTGCAACGTCGCATTGGATTGCTGGGCCACTGACGGCGCGGACCGTGAGCGAGAAATTCGAACTGCGCGGAATCGTTGAGCCTGCTGCGCTGCGCCTGGCGGCACCGCATATCCGTTATGCCGAGGTTGAGGCCTTGCTGGACCGGATCGGCAGCGACCCGGCCATCACGCCACAGGATATGGGCGATGTCCTGATGGAACATTGTATCGCGCAGGCACCAAACACTGCCTTGGTCGAAATGATCCGCAGCAACCGATTGCTGTTGTCGGCGGTGGATCGGGCCTTGATCCGCCTGGGGTTGCCCCCGGACGAAGATACGATCGAGCAGTATCAGACCCTGCTTGACCTGATATCGCGTCATCCCATTGATTCTGCTTGTGAATATCTGCGGGATCATCTGTCCATCACGGCGCGGCGCTATTTGGCGCGAATGAAGATTGTCGCTGTGATTCCCGAAGCGGGGGCGTTTGCCCCGTATCTTAGCCCACAGTAAAACGTATATTGCGTACCAAGGTTCAGAATATGCTGGGGTAGCGTTCGCTTTTGGCACCTTTTTTGGGCGTTTTTTTACCGTTTCTTGCTCGAATTATACCCTGATACGCAATTTGATATGCCGTTGACAGATGGCAAAACTATCTGTGTTATACGAAGTACAGTTTACAATGGTATGATGAGTGAGGGGTCCGCGTGTCGTCGGACGGCAATAAGCAGGGGCGGGCACGAACCAGCCCCAACTCACGGGTGAGGTTGATTTGGATAAGTCGGTCTTCAGACTGGATGGTGTAACCAAACGCTATGGCGATTTGGTCGCGCTTGACAATGCATCCCTGGAGGCGGGGGAGAACGAGTACATCTCGTTTCTTGGGCCGTCGGGATCGGGCAAGACAACCCTGCTGCGCGTGATCGCGGGGTTTGAACCACCCGAGGCGGGGCGGGTCTTTTTCAACGGGCGCGATATCACGAACGTTCCCGCGCATGAGCGCGGGATCGGGTTCGTGTTTCAGAATTTCGCCCTGTTTCCGCATCTGACCGTGATCCAGAACGTGGGATTTGGTCTGACGCATGGGAAATCCGGGCTTTCGGCGGCCGAGGTGGAAAAACGCAGCCTTGAGATGATCGAACTGGTCGGTCTGTCCGGGATGGAGGGCCGCGGGGTCGATCAGATTTCCGGTGGGCAGCGGCAGCGTGTGGCGCTGGCGCGGACGTTGACGATGAACCCCAAGCTGGTTCTGCTGGATGAGCCGTTGGGCGCGCTGGATGCCAATCTGCGGTCGCGCATGAGGACCGAGTTGCGCGCGATCCGTGAGCGGCTGGGTGTGACCTTCGTTCACGTAACGGGCAGCGAGAACGAGGCCTTGGCGATGGGGGACCGTGTCGTCGTTCTGGACCGGGGAAAGATCATCCAGATCGGCACACCGGGCGAGATTTATGACACACCGGCATCGCCGGACGTGGCCCATTTCCTGAACCGATTCAACCTGTTTGATGGAACCTTGGCGGGTGGGCGTTTCAATGCGGTGTTCGGGTCAGTCGCCGTGCCACATGCGGTTAGGGCGGGCAAGGATGTCTATGCCGTCCGGTATGACCGGATGCGCGCCCTTGCCCCGACCGCCGATCCGCAGGGACCGGCAATCAAGGCACGGTTTATCGCGTCGGAATACCTTGGCTCGTCCATGATGAACTTCTTCGAAGCGGAAGATGGCCATGTGATCGAGTTGGAACATCACCTGAGCCTTGGCACACCACAGAGTTTTGAGGCCCGGCAGGAGTATCTGCTGACCTGGAACCCGGAACAGGCCATCGTCTTTGGCCGGGAGGCAGCCCGATGAGCGGCGAGATTTCCATTCAGAAGCGACAGTCGAACACAACGCGCTGGTTGCTGGCGCCCGGCATCATCTGGATGTCGCTGTTCCTGGTCGTGCCGATCCTGATGATCGTCTACGTGTCTTTTTGGACGCAGACGACATTCAACATCTCGTCTGATCCAACCTTGGCAAGCTGGAAGCAGTTCTTTTCATCAGACACCTATACCGGGTCGCTTTGGACGACGGTTCGTATTTGGCTGATTGTTTTGGCCTGCACGTTCATTGTTGGGTATCCGACGGCGTTGTTCGTGGGGCTGTTCGTCAAGTCCAAGACGCTGTCGACGGTCCTGTTGGTGATCTGCGTGATCCCGTTCTGGACATCTTTCCTGATCCGTGTGCTGGCCTGGCGGCCGATGCTGGGCAAGGAAGGGGCGATCAACATCGTCCTTCTGAAACTGGGTATCATCCAGCAACCCATTGAGGTTCTGCTGTTTACCGAACTGTCGGTGATTATCGGCATGACGCAGATTTATTGCGTGTTCATGGTTGGCCCGATTGCCTTCATGCTGAGCCGGATTGACCGCAACATCATCGAGGCGGCACGCGATCTGGGTGCGGGTTTCGGCAGGATCTTCTGGAAGATCATCTTCCCGCTGTCGCTGCCGGGGGTCGTGGTCGGCGCGATCTTTGTGTCGGTCATGGTGCTTGGGGAATTTGCGACATCGGGCGCGCTGTCGGGCCGCAAGGTGAACCTGCTGGGCAATATCATCGTGACGCAGGTCGGATCTTTGAAGTGGGCGATGGCATCG
This sequence comes from uncultured Paracoccaceae bacterium, assembly GCA_958439195.1. Lineage (GTDB taxonomy): Bacteria > Pseudomonadota > Alphaproteobacteria > Rhodobacterales > Rhodobacteraceae > Paragemmobacter. The sequence goes on along the minus strand of OY288147.1, from coordinate 190,148 downwards.
GTCGTGGGGGTGATCCTGACGGTGGTCATGGGCATCGTGATTGCGGGCCTTCTGCGCATCGTCGATCTGAAGCGGGAGCTGTAAGTCATGGAATCGCGTATCCTGAAACCCGCGCTTGGCCTTTATGTCGCGCTGTTCGTGTTGTTCCTGTATGGGCCATTCGTGGTGCTGACGATCATTTCGTTCCAGCAGGGGCCAGAGGGTGGGCCGCAGTTTCCGATCATCGAATGGTCAACCTACTGGTATCGGCACATCTTTGGCCTGACCCCGCCGTCACGTATTGCGCCCCTGCCGTTCGGTGAGGCGCTGCTGCGGTCGATGGCGCTGGCGTTGATGACAATGGTCGTATCAACCGTGCTGGGTGTGATGTCGGCACAGGCGTTCCGGCGCAAGTTCAAGGGTTCCAGCTTTGTCTTCTATCTGATCGTGCTGGGCATGATGGTGCCGGGGGTGTTGACAGGGCTGGGGACGTCGCTGCTGGCGAACAACGTGATCGGGATCGAACGGCATTGGTACACCACCGCTTTTGCAACCCATGTGGCCTATACGTTCCCGTTCGCCTTTCTTGTGATGCTGGCAATCCTGAACCGGTTCGATTCATCGGTTGAGGAAGCGGCCTGGTCGTTGGGGGTGGACCCCTGGACCACTTTCCGCAAGGTGACATTCCCGTTGATCTTTCCGGGCGTGCTTTCGGCAATGCTTTTTGCCTTTACCTTGTCGCTGGATGAATTCCCACGAACGCTGTTTGCGTCAGGCCGTGACCAGACCTTGCCCTTGGCGATTTATGGGACGTTCTCGGTTGAGATTCACCCGAACATCTTTGCCTTCGGGGTGCTGACGACGCTGTTCTCTTTTGCGCTGCTGTCGGTCTACGGCATCCTGATGGCGATGTCGGTGCGGCGAGCCAAGAAGATGGCCATGCAGGAGGACATCGTCTGATGGGCATGGGGACGGTCATCGTTACTGGGGCAGGGTCGGGCATCGGACGGGCGATTGCGCTGCGTCTTGCGGCGGATGGCTTTGACGTGATGGTCAACGACTTTCGCGCCGAAGCGGCGGCTGCGGTGGCGGCCGAGATCGGAGCGCGGGCGCGCAGTTGCGGTGGCGACGTGTCGGATGAGGCGGATGTGGCGGCCATCGTTGCGGAAACAGAAGCCGCCTTCGGGCCTGTCACGCATCTTGTGAACAATGCGGGCCATGTTCATCAGGGGCGGTTCGAGACGCTTACGACGGCGGATTTTGACCGGATGATCGCGGTGCATTTGCGCGGCACCTTTTTGTGCACCAAGGCGGTGATCGAAAAGATGTTGGCGCAGGGTGCCGGGGTGGTGGTCAACGTCGCGTCGCAACTGGGGCAGATCGGCGGGGTGGAGCTGGTGCATTACAGCGCCGCCAAGGCCGGGATCATCGGTATGACCAAGGCGCTGGCGCGTGAGGTTTCGGCGCGGGGGGTGCGGGTCAATGCCGTCGCTCCGGGGCCGATCAACACGCCCCTTGTGCGCAGCCTGTCGGAAGACTGGCAGTGCGCGAAGGCGGCGGAACTGCCGCTGGGCCGCTTTGGGGAACCGGAGGAGGTCGCGGCGACCGTGTCCTTCCTGTGTTCACCGGGGGCTTCGCTGTTCGTTGGCCAGACACTTGGGCCAAATTCGGGAGATGTGATGCTATGAGCGAAACCGTTCTGATCACCGGCGCCGGGATCGGCATCGGGCGCGCAAGCGCGAAGGCTTTTGCCGCGGCTGGATACCATGTCGTCGTCACGGATGTTCTGGCGGCCGAGGGGCAATCCTGCGTGGCCGAGATTGTGGCGGCGGGCGGAAGCGCCGAGTTCCACCCGCTGGATGTTCGGTCGACCGAAGCTGCCGATGCATTGGTTGCCAGGATCGAGGCAGAACGGGGCGGGATTGATGTGATCGTTGCCAATGCGGGCATCGCGCACAAGGTGCCGTTGCCGGAAATGAGCGATGAGAAGTGGGATTTCACCTTTGACATCGACCTGAAGGGTATTTTTCGGGTGGTGCGTCCCGCACTGGCCGGGATGAAGGCACGGGGCAAGGGATCGGTTGTTGCGCTGTCGTCGATCATGGGCGTGGCCTATGGTTGGGATGAGCATGTCCATTATTCAGCGGCCAAGGCCGGTGTCGTGGGGCTGGTGCGCGGGTTGGCGGTGGAGCTGGCGCGGGATGGCATCCGGGTAAATGGCGTGGCACCGGGGTATATCCGCACCGCGCAACTGCTTTCTAAGGAGAATTCGCTTGGTCCCGAAGGGGCCGAAAAAGCGGGCGAGTTCATCCCGATGGGGCGCATCGGCGAGCCGGAGGACATCGCCGACGTGATCCTGTTCCTGGCATCCAACGGCGCCCGATACATGACCGGACAGGTCGTGGTCGTGGACGGAGGATTGCTCGTCGGGCGCTACTAGCGTGCGGCGAGGCAAGAAGAAGACGTCAAACCAACAGACGAAAAACAGGAGGTAACTAAATGAATACTCAGTCGCTATCGCGGCGCCGTTTCCTGCAGGGGACCGCAGGGAGTGTGGCGCTGGCCGCCGGGGGGATGCCCTTCCTAGGCGCGCAGCAGGCTTTCGCGGCCGATCTGGCGTCGCAAGAGCTGCGCACCGTCGGTCTGTCGGTCACGGTGCAGGAACGCATCCTGGCGGAATTCCAGGCCGCTTCGGGTGTGAAGGCTGTGTCGGGTAAGGCCGACATCTTCCCGAACACCCAGACGGAATTGCTGTCGGGTTCGACGGCTTATGACTGCTGGGAAACCATTGCCGAGCGTCTGCCTTCGATCGTGCAGACCGATCTGGTCGCGCCGATCCCGACCGCGTCGCTGACCAACTGGACGGGCGTGGGGGAATCCTTCCTGAAGCCGTCGGACAAGTGGGAAGCGCGGGCGCAGATCGTGGGTCAGATCTGGACCGACGAAAGCCAGACCGCGCTGAACATGGTTCCGACCGTCTACAACTTTGACTCGATCGGGTTCCGCCCTGATCTGGTGGATGCGGAAGAGGCATCGAACTGGTCGGCGCTGTTCGATCCCAAGTTCAAGGGCAAGACTGGCCTGAACGTGGACCCGCTGATTGCCTTTGGTCAGGCCGTCATGGCGATGAACGAGCTGGGCCTGTCGGAAGTGGCGAACCCCGGTAACCCGGATGCAGCAGCCATCGAGGAAGCGGCGAAGTTCCTGATTTCCAAGAAGAAGGAAGGTCAGTTCCGCGCGCTGTGGGGCGATTTCGGCGAATTGGTTAACTTGCTGGCTTCGGGCGAGATGATCCTGGCCGATGCGTGGCAGCCGGCTGTGATGGCGGTTAAGGCGCAGGGCGTGCAGTGTTCCTATGCGACGATGAAGACCGGCTATCGCGGTTGGGCCATCGGGGTTTCCGCGCTGAAATCTTCGCCCAACTTTGATGCGGTCGTGGCCTATGCCGATTACTGGCTGTCGGGTGGACCGGCGGTTGCGGTGTCGGAGCAGGGTTACTATTCGCCCAACGACAAGGTGAAGGCCGTCATGGCGCCCGAGAAGTATGCCTTCTGGTACGAAGGCGCACCGTGGGTTGGTGCGGAAGAGCGCGGGATCAAGGAAGGCGATCTGCGTGATGGCGGGTCGCTGGCGACCCGTGCGGCGAACGTCGCCTACTGGCACCAGTGGCCGGATGAATACGACCTGCTGATTCAGAAGTGGGACGAATTCCTGTCGGCCTGATCCGACAATGAACCTGTAGCCGGGGCATTCTGCCCCGGCTGCGCCAAGACCAGCGATCCGGGGACTTTCCAGTGGCCTACGACCTGCAGCTTTCGCACATCGGCAAGGTTTACGAAAACGGCACGCCAGCCGTTATTGATTTCAACCTTGATGTGGACAAGGGAGAGTTCATCGCCTTTCTTGGCCCGTCCGGCTGTGGCAAGACGACGACGCTGCGCATGATCGCGGGGTTTGAATCCATCACGTCGGGGGATTTGATGATCCGGGGCAAGCGGGTGAATGACCTGCAACCCGAAAAGCGCCCAACGTCGATGATCTTTCAGAATTACGCGCTGTTTCCGCACATGACAGTGCGCCAGAACGTGATGTTCGGGCTTGAGGTGAAGGGCTTGGCCGTGGCCGAGGCGAACCGCAAGGTGGACCGCATCCTGGACAAGCTGGGCCTGTCAGAGGTGGCGGATGTGCGCCCGACACGGTTGTCCGGCGGGCAACGGCAGCGGATCGCGCTGGCGCGGTCGCTGGTGGTGGAGCCGGATATCCTGCTGCTGGACGAACCGCTGGGCGCGCTGGATGCGAACCTTCGCAAGTCGATCCAGAATGAGTTGAAGCTGTTGCAGCGCGATCTTGGGATCACCTTCGTCTTCGTGACCCATGCGCAATCCGAGGCGCTGGCGCTGTCTGACCGGATTGTCGTGATGAATGCGGGGCGGGTGGAGCAGATCAGCCCGCCGCGCGAATTGTACACCCGACCGCAAAGCATTTTTGTCGCGCGGTTCATTGGGGCGAATACGCTTATTTCCGGGACGGTGCGGGGCACGCAGGACGGGCATGTCGCGGTGGAAACGGCCTTTGGCACGTTGATGTCGGAACCTGCGGGCGTGACACCGGCGGCGGGAGCGGCGGCCACCATCGTCTTGCCTGCCGAGGCGATGCATGTGCTGCCCGCGACCATGCCAGCGGCAGAGGTCCGCGCCCAGCATGGGATCAACACCGTGCCGTGCAAGATTACCCGGCTGCAATTGGTGGGGCATATCCTGCAAATCGGGATGGTGCTGCCGAATGGAGAGGCGATTTCGCTGGAAGGGCATGCCGACAAGTATCGTGATACGTTGACGACAGGCAGCGATGCGGTGGTGGCGTGGAACCCGACAGATGCAACCCTGATCGTATCATAGGCGCAGCATGACCGGGCAAACGGCAAAAAGCCTCGCTGATGAGATGCGGGCAGGGCAGCGTGACCCTGTCGAATTGGTCACAGAGGTGTTTGACCGGATCGAAGCGCATGGCGATGCGGCGCTGTTCATCCGGCAGACCCGCGCCCGAGCCGAGGCAGAGGCCCGCGCGGCGCGGGAACGTCTGCGGGCGGGCAATCCGGCCAGCCTGCTGGATGGCGTGCCATTGGCGTGGAAAGACTTGTTCGACCTGCGGGGAACCGTGACGACGGCGGGGTCGGATGTGCTGCGGACCGCGACACCTGCGGCCAAGGATGCGGCACTGGTGCGCGCCGGGATGCTGGCGGGTCTGGTCACAGTGGGGACCGTGAACATGACGGAGTTCGCCTATTCCGGCATCGGATTGAATCCGCATTACGGCACGCCGCGCAACCCGTGTGACAGGGTGGTGCATCGGTCACCGGGGGGATCGTCTTCGGGCAGTGGGGCGGTGGTGGCGGCGGGGATCGTGCCACTGTCGATTGGCACGGATACCGGCGGGTCGATCCGCATTCCGGCGGCCTTTAACGGTGTGGTGGGCTACAAGACATCGACAGGGCATCACCCGATGGAGGGTGTGTTTCCCCTGTCGCGGACGCTGGATACGCTGGGGCCTTTGGCGAATACGGTCGAGGATTGTGTGCTGGTGGATGCCGCGCTGCGCGGGTTGGCGAAGCCAGCGGTGGCGGCGGCCGATCCGGGGGGGCTGGATTTCGTGATCCCGGATGCGGTGATGTTTGACGATCTGGACCCCGCGGTTGCAGCGGCGTTTGAGGCGACGGTGGCACGGATCGCGGCGACCGGTGCGCGCGTGCGGCGGATTGCGTTGACCGAGTTGCGTGAGACCGTCGAGGTGATCGGTCGCTATGGACCCCTTGCCAGTGCCGAGGCGATGGATGTGCATTGGGACCGCCTGAATGGGCCGGATGCCGCGCGGATTGACCAGCGTGTGGTGCGGCGTATCCGCATGGCCGACAAGATGACGGCGGTCGATCTGATCCGTCTGCACGAAAGCCGCAGGCGGTTGATTGCGGCGGTGGATGCGGCATTGGGCGATGCGCTGCTGATCTGCCCGACCACGCCCAGCGTGGCGATGCCGATTGCGCCCCTTGAGGCGGATGTCGAGGTGTTCTTTCACCACAACTTCCGCACGCTGCGGCATACGGCTTTGGGGAATTTTCTGGATTGGTGCGGCCTGGCAATTCCGAACGGTTCGGATGGTGAAGGGATGCCCACCAGCCTGATGATCTGCGGGCGGCATGGGCGGGACGGCCATTTGCTGGCAGCGGGGCTGGCCCTGGAAAAGACAATTCGCGGTTAAGTCCGCGGGATGGAACGAAGGGGTGGAATGAACTGCCCCGAAACACTGGCGACAGGAGGAAAGACGGATGGCGAAAAAGATCATGTGTGCCTTCGGCACCGACATCGACTCGGTGGCGGGCTGGATCGGATCTTATGGCGGGGGTGACAGCCCGTCGGACATCCAGCGCGGCATCTTTGCGACCGAGGTGGGCGTGCCCCGCCTGCTGCGTTTGTTCAAGAAATACGATCTGAAGACGTCGTTCTTCATCCCCGGCCATTCGCTGGAGACGTTCCCCAAGGAAATGGAGATGATCGTCAAGGACGGTCACGAAGTGGGGGCGCATGGCTATCTGCATGAAAACCCCATCGCCATGACGCCGACGCAGGAAGAGGATGTTCTGGTCAAGTCGATTGAACTGATCAAGGGCCTGACCGGGCAGGCACCGCGCGGTTACGTGGCACCGTGGTGGGAAATGTCGAATTCGACGGCTGCGCTGTTGTTGAAGCACGGCTTTACCTATGACCATAGCCAGGGTTACCGGGATTTCCAGCCGTTCTATGCGCGCGTTGGCGACAGCTGGAACACCATCGACTATTCCAAGTCGGCCAAGGACTGGATGCATCCGTTGAAGCATGGCACGGAAATCGACCTCGTCGATATTGCGGCCAACTGGTATGTGGATGACCTGCCGCCCATGATGTTCATGAAGAAGGCTCCGAACAGCCACGGCTTTGTCAACCCGCGTGACATCGAAGAGCTGTGGCGCGACCAGTTCGACTGGGTCTATCGGGAAATGGATTATGCGGTCTTTGCCTTTACCATCCACCCGGATGTGGCGGGGCGTCCGCAGGTTCTGCTGATGCTGGAGCGTCTGATCGAATACATCAGCAAACATTCGGGCGTGGAATGGGCGACGTTCGAGGATATCGCCAACGATTTCCGCAAACGCTATCCCTTTGCGAGCGGCAATCGCCCCGAGGTGATCTGACCCTGAATGCGCCGGGGGGCCATGCGCCCCCCGGCGGTTTTTTCGGAGAGCGGCTATGTGCAATGCCTGTGGCAATCCGGCAGCGCCCGGTCATTGGACCGATGCGGGGGCGGCGACGCCCGGTGACCGGCTGCGGGCGCGGTTCCATCGCGCGGCGTTGTTGTCCAATCTGCTGCGGCCCTATGGGCTGACGGCGCATGACGGTGGCGTGGTGCCCGGCATCCAGATCGGCACAATGGCCGGGGCGCAGACCATCGTTCATAATCTTGAGGAGCTTTGGGTCGAGGCCGAGCGGCTGGCCGGGCGGCCGGTTGATCCGCTGGATGCGCGGTATCTGGGCGATGCGTGATACAAGGCTGCGGCTGACCATTCTTGGTGGTTATCTGGGATCGGGCAAGACGACGTGGCTGCGCCATCAATTACATGTGCGCGCTTTTGGGCCACGGGTGCATGTGATCGTGAACGAGGCGGCAGAGACGCCGGTGGATGACGGGCTGCTGACAGGGGCCGAGGGGATCACGCTGCTGGCGGGGGGCTGTTGCTGCTGTGAGGGGCAGGGGGCGCTGATCAACGCGCTGCGTGGCCTGTGTGACGCGCGAAGCCGGGTGTCGGGCGATGGGGAACGGTTGGAGCGGGTGGTGCTGGAGACCAGCGGGCTTGCCGATCCCGGCGCAATCGTGGCGGCCATTCAGGCGGACCCGGTGCTGATAAATCACATCGTGGTGGATGAAACGGTGGTGGCGGTGGACGCGCTGCATGCGCTGGCACAACTGGCGACTGAACCCTTGGGGCGGCGGCAGGTCGAGGCGGCGGACCGGTTCGTGCTGACCAAGACGGATGCGTGCGGGCTGGATGCGCTGTCCGTGTTGCGGACGACGCTGTCCACCCTGAACGGCCATGCCACAGTTACGGCAGCGGTTCTGGGCGAGGAGGTCGCGCTTGCCCCGGTGCCACCGGATGTGAGGCCAGCCATGCTGCCCGATCTGACGGGCGAGGATGCGCGTGGGCCGATCGCGCCGACGCAGGTGACGATACCGCCCGATCTGGACTGGTCCGCCTTTACGCTGTGGCTGTCGGCGCTGCTGCATGCGCGGGGTGACGATCTGGTGCGGGTGAAGGGCGTGGTGCGGACGCCTGCGGGGCGGCTTTTGTTGCAAACCGTGCGCAAGGTGGTGCAATCGCCGGAGATTTTGCCCGATCAGGGTGATATGCGCCGGGATAATGTGATCGTCTTCATCGGACGCGGCTATCGGCCCGAAGATCTGGGCCGTTCACTGCGCCGCTTTCTGGGGTTGCCATCGGCGGCCCCGATAAACCCCGCCCCACTGCACGCCACCACCGAAGGAAGCCTGACATGACCGCCTGCACCATCCGACCGCTGCGCCCCGAGGATCGCGCCGAATGGGCGCGGCTGTGGACCGGGTATCTGGAATATTACAAGACCAGCGTGCCGGATGCTGTCTATGACAGCACCTTTGCGCGATTGTTGGGCGATGATCCGCAGGATTTCAACGGCATGATCGCCGAGGTGGATGGGCGCGCGGTGGGGTTGGTGCATTACCTGTTCCACCGCCATTGTTGGAAGATCGAGAATGTCTGCTATCTGCAAGACCTGTATGCCGATCCGACGGTGCGTGGAAAGGGCGTGGGGCGGGCTTTGATCGAGGCGGTCTATGCCGCAGCGGATGCCAATGGAACGCCTGCCGTGTATTGGCTGACGCAGGATTTCAACGAAACTGCACGCAAGCTGTATGACCGCATCGCGCAGGTGACGCCCTTCATCCGATACAACCGCAAACTCTAACCGCCGAGTGAAGCGCAGATTCAACCGCAGACTTAACCGCAGACTTAACCGCTGCGGTTCTTGCGGTAGCTGTCCTTCAGCGCGATCAGATCACCATCGAAGCGGAAGATGTCGCAGCCCTGCACATCTACCGCTGTGCCATTATGGTCGGTTCCGATGAAACGCCATTCGGACAGGCCGGTATTGCCCATCACGTGATGGCTGTCGGCTGTCCAGGCAGCCTGAGGGAAAGTCTCGAACATCGCGGCATAGGACGCGCGGACTGCATCGCGGCCGGTGTAACAGCGACCTTCGGCATCTGGTCCGGCAGAGGCATGGAAGGCGCAATCCGCGGCCATGCAGGACATCAGCGCATCGACATCACGGGCGTTCCATGCGGCCATGAAACGGATGAGGGTTTCGCGGCGGCGGTGGTTCAGGCTGTCGGCGACGGTTTCCACTTCGAGGAAGGAAAGATCGGCTTGGCCAGCGTTGGTGACGTTGTGATGCACCCCTTCCCGGCGGGAATAGGGAACGCCTTTCGTCAGCGTCGCCTGCCGGACAGTTCCGCCCGGTTCTTCCAACCCAAGGGTTCCGTCTGTCAGCGGCACGATGACATAGTCATGTCCATGCACATGCCACCCCGTTTCGGCCCCCGGTGCAAAGCGCCATTCGGTCACCTTGAAGCGGTCATCGTCGATATGGGTTACCGGTTGGGCTGTGGGGCGTGTCATCGGGGCGATCCTTTGTGTCATCTGGTCGTGGTGGTCAGGTGTTCTGGCGCAGGGTGCCGCCAGATTTCCATCGGACCAAGGCGAACATGGGTAAAAATCCCTTCATAGCGACACCCAAGTCGTTCCGCGAGGCGGATGGAACGGTGGTTGGAGGGGTCGATCATGCTGACCGCCGTTTTCCAGCCAAGTGTCGCATAGGCGTAGTGGCGGGCAGCAGATGCCGCTTCATGCGCGATCCCCCGGCCTTCGGCATGATGCATCAGCACCCAGCCCACCTCTGGCTCCATCCAGCCTTCGGGGAACCAAAGGCCGACATGGCCGCAGAATTGCCCGGTGGAACGATGTTCCACAGCCCAAAAGCCGTATCCGCGCAGCGCCCAGTGGCCAAGATGGGTGGCCAGAGCGCGCCATGCCAATTCGCCGGTAAGCGGGCCACCGATGAACCTTGATCGTTCAGAATTGTAGAAGGCGGCGAAAGCGGGGAAATCATCCTGACGATATTCGCGCATCAGCAGGTTGTCTGTGGTGAGCCGGGGAATGGTGACAGTGAAGGAGGACATTTCGGTTCCCACATATGTATCGTGAGCTTATTCAATATGCTGGCAAAGTTGAAATGCCAGAGAACGCAACCTGCTATCTTCTTGCAATGGGTTTGATCCGGGCCATCCACCCGATCCCGAGCCAGATATTTGGTTGAAGTCAGCAAGGGCGGACGGTTGCGCGGTATGGCAGGGCATTCTGGCACACAAGTGGCGGGATGATTGGGGCGGGGCTGATCTGTTGTCGATGCGATCAGCGAGAGGTTTTTGTGGCCGTTCCACGCTATGCGTGGTGATCCTGAGGGTGAATGCGCGCAAAGGGGTGGAGCGCGATCTGTGAGTAGCCTTCTGGTCGCGCTGAATTGGGTATCCAATTTCTTGGTGATGCGACATTGGTCGAAAACTTTGCCGGACCAATGGGGATTTTCTGCGCCATCAATACCTGAATGATAATCTTTGGGGCAATCGGGCTTTCGCCGTCGAAATCACCGACCCGATCAGGTCTGTCTGAACGGGCCAGACCAAACCTCTGGCAATGAGGGTGCGTCATGAACACGGGTTTGAAACGGCTTTATCGGAACAAGGTGCGCGAGTTGCGCCAACTTGCAGCGATGGTCGTTTGTTTGTCTTGCGCGGCCATACCGATGTCGGCGCAGGCACAGATCAGCAAGGAAGATCTTTTGGGCCTTGGCTTGCTGTTGATGCTGGAAGGCCAGCGCAGTGCAGAACCCGCGCCGAACAATGCCAGAGATCAGGGGGCAGGGTCCGATACGGTGGCACAGCCAAAGGCGGCGCGATCGGAATTGGTGGCTGAGGCGCAAGGAAAGCTGAATGAACTGGGCTATGACGCAGGAAGTGTTGATGGCCAGAGCGGGCCGAGGACCAGAGCCGCCGTCGCAGCGTTTCAACGCGATCACGGTTTGCAGCCGACCGGGGAGATTTCGACCGGGCTGATGGACCAGCTTGCGCAGGTTACCACGGGCGATAGTGTCGCGCGCGTGGCAGAGGGTGAAGCCGACCCGCAGGGAACAGGCGCAAACAAGCCCTTGAGTGTTCCCCAAGCAGAGGCAACGGCCGACCTTCTGATCAAGATGGCCGTGATGTCCGATCAAGCCTATTTTCGGTCAGTCGCAGACGCGGCGGGGATCAATTTCATCCGCGCCACGGGGACGGATGAACAGTGTCGCGTGTTGTATGAGGCGCAGAGGCAGGACGAGTTTGCACGGCGTGATGTCATCGCCCAGGCCACGATGATGTTCAATCAGGTTATGGACAGCCTTCCCGAACGCCCCATACAGGCACAGATACCCGTCGAGGCGACCTATTTCCTGGGGGAGTATGACTTTGAACGAAAAGGATATCCTATTCGTGCCACCAGCGGTTCACGGTATATCCTTTTACCCGGAACGGTGCTCATTCTGAACAAGAAACTGCCGACCTTTTGCGTTGTTCCATGGGGTTACAATTTCGAGTTTGCAGATCATGAAAGCGAATATGAAACCCGGTTCGAGAATCTCTTGGCGGAACATGACGGTCTGCCGGGGATAGATTTCCTGCCGCTTGATGAAGAAACGGCAAAGGTTTTTGCGGACAGGTCCAAGACCATTCTTCTGAAGGCGCAGCTCGTTGTCGAGCCGCGCACCCAAGGCCGTGGGCCGCTTGTGGGAAAATATGTGGCGCTTGATGCCTATGTGTCGGATGGCGGTCAGTTTCTTTACAGTTGGAACCTTGCCTATGCGCAGCCAGAGGCTGAGGCAGGCGACACGCCGCCGCTTTCAGCCGAGCTGCTGGCCCAGATCATTGTGCCGGTCATTGAACCGTTTTTGGATGACCCGCAGATCGACAATGCTTCGGTCCAGTATTTTCGCCGGTTCACGAGCGAAATCGACAAAGGTAACGATCCGCCCGGAAGCCCGCTGCCTATTGATGTCATCCGTGGCAAGCTGCCAGAAGTCATCGCCGAAGTGAACCGTCCTGCGCTGCGGGCGCATCTGCGCGAGGTTACCCAAACGCTTCCCGTCACGGTCGAGATCACAAACAGGTCCGCGATTTATTACGAAGAAGGAACAGGATTGCGGTTCAACGCCCTGCAAAACGACCTTCCTGTTGGTCCGATCAGCGAGCCGGATAATGAGCTGGTCCTGTCCGACCGTGGATTGCAGCTTTCCACCCAGTTGATCCCGTTAGCGGGTTGGGGGGCCTATGTGCAGTCGGGTTTTCGCCCGTCAGTTCTGGCGATCAGCCACCCAAGGATGGCGATTGAATTTGATCGGGTCGTGACGTTGAAACCCGTGCCCGCGCCTATCGAAGAGGCAGCGGCGCGTGGTTTGGTGGGAAACATGGGGGCCATGCTGCGTGACAATGTCATGCTGCACTGGCAGATCGACATTGAAGAGGTGCGACTGGCGGATGACATGGTCATCCTTTCGGCGCGTCTGCGAAATCTGACATATCGCTGGGAATCGGATGGGACGATACTTGCGTCCTTTGATGCGGCGGAGTTCCCGACCATGACCGCGTTCAACCAGCTTGCCGAAGATGCTTTGCCGCCGCTTGCCAGCGCCGACCGCGTTGCTGCCCCCCCGGATGGAAGCCGCTGGGATGCAGAGATGTCGGACCTATTGCAACTGCGTTTTGCGGGCGAGACGATTGATGACACCTTTATGGAACGGATGATGATTGCGCGGTTTGTCTATGAGGCGCGCACACAATATCAGGCACCGATCTGGGGAAACTTTTTCCGCAGCTTTGACGCGCCCTTACCAGTAGAGGAAAGGATCGCGCGGCTGAAAGAATTTCGGGCCTGGTCCGAAGCGCGTGCAGCGGCCCTTCCAGGGCGGTTGAGCATCGTCTTGCCGCTGTCCGACCAGACCGGTGGAAAGTTCGCCCCGTTTGAGCGGACTGGACCACACCCAAGCGACATCAGTTGCCGGTCGGTCATGGATATTGATTCTGATGCCGCCGAGGAAGGCATCATCGTTCAATCCCGCGCGTGTCGCTATCTTGCGCAGGCGTGGCAGACGCCGGACCGGATGTTGAAAGGCAATCTGCGGATTGACTGCCTTGCCGACGAATATTGCAGTGGGCTGGGCGGCGCCCGCCGGGAATTGGGATTGGATGATCGGGAACGAGACGATGTCATCCTGCTGGATCGGTTGCCGGTCCTTTCGGATGCGGATCGACAGTTGACGCGGAAACTTGCCATTCAGCTTGAAGTGGAGCCGACCGGCGCGTCCCAAGAGGTGCAGCGCCGTGAAACCAACTTTGAAATAGCACAGCGGGCGGTTGCGGATTTCATCGCGCAATACAACGGTGTCGCCCCATCGTCTGCACCAAATGGCGATGCGGCTGGAATGGCGGCGTCGCCGTTTACCGTATTCACAGCCCGGTCGGTTTCGGCGCAGCTTGTCGACATGGAAACCGGGGAAATCCTGGCCGCGCTACCGCTGGCAGAGCCGCCCCCGCCGCCAGATGACCTGCTTGTCTTGCCCGAAACGTCTGTCGAGGGGCGCGATATTCTGGGGATCCGGTTGGGCATGTCCTTTGACGAAGCCGACCGGATCATTCGCACGCATATGAAGGTTTCGCAGGTTCTTTTGGCGGATCGGAGCAAGCAACTTTCGGCGGCGACCGGGGATATTGTTCCCTACACATCGGGCCGGATCTATGCCTCTGGTGACGGGCATGAGTTGATTGCAATCCTTGACGAACCTCCGGCTGCACCCGGCAAGGTGCTTGGTGTCTGGCGCCTTTTGCGGTTGCCGAAGGGCAGCCTTGATCCGGGAGGTGTGAAAGCGGCACTGGTTGAACGCTATGGGGCGCCAAGTTCGGTGCAGGAGGTGCAGCTTCCCTATATGGAAAAAGGGATCGCGTTGTTATGGGCCAAGGTGGAGCATCCCCGATGCGGCCCGATCGCAAAGTCATCACAGCCGGACATCTGGTTGGATGAACAGGGATCTGCGGATTGGTTGCCGCCATTCATGAGGCAGCCTTCCTATCCGCTTCTGGCAGGGGCCTTGGGCTTTTCCAATGTGGTCGGCACAGAAAACCCTGCAAGCGATTTCTGCCCGGCAATCCTTGGCGCACAGTTCGCCAGTCATGGGGAACAAGGCGGCGAACCTGCGGGGGATGAGATCATCACATGGTTAAGCGATAACCGCGCCTATTCGGCGTTCTATTATGAAAGTCGAAAGGCCCCGGATCAGGCGGGCGCTGGGTCAGATGCCACAGGTTCTGGCAGCGGGGTTGAAATCAAGTTCTGATGGTCGCCGCGACATAGGGTTGGATCGACCCGATTGCCAAAACGCGGATGCGCCGAAAGAAAGGGAAACGCCATGCGCAACATAGTATCCACGCTGCGGCGGCCCCTTGGCGCGGGGCCTGTGTTCTACGACGGTAAGCGCACCTGTTGGCCCGGGCTTGCGTTCGTTGCCATTACCGCGATCGGGTTGTTGGCTGGCAGCGGTGCGGCGGCAGAGTGTCCGCGGAATTACGAAATGGAACAGAAGGCGACCTTGGATGCGGATTTTGTCCGTTTTACGCGGGAACTCACGCAGTGGCGGGACATGCAGTTCAAATATGCCCTGGATCAGTATTCCGCCGATTACAGAACAGGTTCAAAGCGTATCTATGACCGGCTGGAGCTTGATCGCACACGGCTTCGGGATCGGATCGTTGGTGGGGATCTCAAGGACAGCCCGCAACGGGAGCGCAGCGAAGCCGCGCGCATGATCGGTGGGCGCTTTCGTGCCGATATAGCGGCGCTTAAGGCGGAACTGCGAGGGCAGTATAGCGCGCAAATCGCCCGGACCCGACACGAGGTTGCTGATATGCGCCACGCCCTGCAAGACGAGTATTCGCAGGAGCGCCGGGCCTTGCAGGAGACGATTGCGTCAGGCTGTCGTGCGTTGCGGGTGTCCAGGCTGCGGAGCATCTTCCTGTGGGTTGGGGAACGGGTAAATGATGGTGCATCCCCCGATGAAACCACACCCATCTATGGCAATCTTGGTATCCGTGGTTGAGAACGTGCTGACCTGAAACCTTGCATGCGCCTTGTAATACCATGTGGGGTATCTGAATGCTTGCGACGTGGTCTGTTTTTGCGCGATGCGGAAGTGTTTCCGCCGTTGGCGATGGCCGTTGCCTTATGGGCTATGAACGCGGCAGCCTTCGACCATCTCGGCCAGCTTCTGACCCAGCACACCGGATGGATCAGCCAGATCCAGCACGATGTTCATGTGGTTCAGATCGGGTATCCGCAGCAGTTCGCTGCGGTGACCCTGGAGCCGGAGGTTGCGGTGCAAGGCGGTGGCCTGATCGTGGAAGGGGCGTGTCTCGGCTTCACCAAAGGCGATCACCCGCAAGGGACCGATTTCATGGGCAGAAGTGAGCGGGCTGAATTCCCTTGCCTCGGCAGGTGTCATACGTGCTTCATTTCGCAGGAAACTGCTGGGTATGCCGGACAAGTCATAAATCCCGGACACCAGCAAAAGCCCCGCCAACGGGGTTCGGGCCGCGATTTCTTCATCCGTGCCGGTGGCGGCCAAGTATGAGGCCAGATGCGCGCCCGCGGAATGTCCGCTGACCGTCAGTCTTGCGGCATCGCCACCCAGGCCCCGCGCCTGTGCCGCGACAAAGGCTATGGCGCGACGGACCTGATCTACCAGAGTTCCAAGGCGGGTGACTGGCATCAGATCGTATTCGATGATTGCCGCAATGCCGCCGGCCGCCAGAACCGGAGCGGCTATGCACGTATAGTCTGCCTTGTTGCCTGACCGCCAATACCCGCCATGCACGAAAACATGCACGGGGGCACCGTGCCTGAGCGTGCGGGGCAGCAGGATATCCATACATTCCCGAGGGCCGGAACCATAGGATGTATCTGACCAGACGAGCGCGTCTTTGATGTGTGCGCGGCTGCGGCCTGCAATCTCGGCTGCGATTGCGTCGAAATCCGGCACGAAATCGCGGATGCGGTAGTGATCCTGGTCTGTCATGACAGCCGCCCCCAGTCGTTGCGGCGCTTCAGAAATCGACAGCAAAGTACTTTGCCTCCATAAAATCCAGAATGCCTGTGACGCCGCCTTCACGACCGATGCCGCTTTGCTTGACCCCACCGAAAGGCGCTGCCGGATCGGACATCAGTCCGCGATTGATACCGATCATACCGGATTCTACCGCCCCACCGACGCGCATTGCCCGTGCGAGATCGCCTGAGAAAACATAAGCGGCCAATCCGTATTCAGTGTCATTGGCGGCGCGAATGGCCTGATCTTCGGTTTCGAACCGATAGACAGGTGCGACAGGGCCAAAAATCTCTTCATGCGCCAGTGCGGCATCTGCGGGCACGTCCCGAAGGACGGTCGGAGGGTAGAAAAAGCCCGGCCCGTCCGGCATTTTTCCGCCAGTGACGATGCGCGCGCCTTTTTCTACGGCGTCGTTTACAAGCCTATCGATCTTGTCGGCGGCCTTGCGGGTGATCATCGGACCACACTGGGTGGCAGGGTCAGCGCCAGACCCCATGCGCAGGGCGGACATTCGGTCTGCCAAGCCGTTCACGAAGGCATCATATATGCCGGATTGAACGTAAAAGCGGTTGGCCGCCGTGCAGGCTTCGCCTGCGTTGCGCATCTTGGCGATCATTGCGCCATCCAGTGCTGCCCCCAGATCGGCATCGTCAAAAACAATGAAAGGCGCGTTGCCACCCAATTCCATCGAGCAGTTCACGACAGTTTTTGCTGCCTCGGCCAGCAGCGTGCGACCAACGCCGGTCGATCCTGTGAACGACAGTTTTCGGACACGTGGATCAGCCAGGATAGCCGAAGTGACAGGGCCGGGTCGGGATGTTGTCAGCACGTTGATCACGCCTGGGGGGACGCCTGACTCTTTCGCAAGCCGTGCCATGGCATAGGCCGTCAAAGGCGTTTCGGAGGCGGGTTTAAGGATGACAGTGCAGCCTGCCGCCAATGCGGGGCCGATCTTGCGGGTCGCCATGGCCGCGGGAAAGTTCCACGGCGTGACAAGCAGGCAGATGCCGATGGGTTCATGGTCCACGACGATCCGGTGTGCGCCTGATGGCGCCTGCCGCATCTCTCCGCCAATGCGAGTGGCTTCCTCGGCATACCAGCGGAAGAATTCCGCGGCGTAAGCCACTTCTCCGCGTGCGTCGGTCAGAGCCTTGCCATTCTCTTGCGAGATCAGCAGCGCCAGTGACTCGGCCTCGTCCGTCATGCGTTGGAACATACGGCGCAGGATTTCTGATCGGGCACGGGGCGAATGGGCGCGCCAACCGGGCGCGGCGGCTGCGGCCGCCTCGACTGCGGCCGCGGCGTCGGTGATGCCTGCATCGGCCACATGCGCCAAGGTTTTGCCAGTTGACGGATCAATGACGGCGATTGCGCCGCCAGCGACCCATTCGCCACCGATCCACAGCCCTTTTGCATGCAGGGCCGGGTCGGCATAGTTCAGAGCCGGGGCATCAAGCGACATCCTTTAATCCTTTGCTAACCGGGAGAAATCTCCTGCCTGCGCGGCTGCCAGAAGGCGGGCCATTCCGGCAGCGGCCAAGGGGCGGCGGGAGTTCTGTATTAGTCGCGTTATGCCCAAGGCCTGGTCTGCCACCCAATCCAGTTTGCCATCCTGCACCCCAAGCGCCGACAGGCTGACCGGAATTCCGATGCGCGCAAATAGCGTCGTGATGGCAGGGATCACGAGGGTGCCAGAGCCAAGGCCCATTGCGCGCGCCATATCCTCCAGTTCAGGCCCGATCATTGGTGCGTTCCAGGTCAGCACATATGGCATGAGACAGGCGACGCCCAAGCCATGTGGCGTATGCGTCAAGGCACCCACCGGATACTGAATTGCGTGGGCCGCAGCCGTGCCCGCAACCCCAAAGGCCATACCTGCCAGCAGTGCGCCTTGCATCACCTGCGCCCGTGCTGCGGCATCCGCGCCATTGGCGCAAGCCCGCCCCAAGCCCCGCCACAGCAGCCCGATGGCTTGCAGGGCGAAATGATCCGAAAGATCGTTCTTTCCGACAAAGACCCGGTCTTGCGACAGCAATGACTCTGGTGTTCGGCGTATTGCGGTAAACGCTTCGATCGCATGTGTCAGGGCATCTGCGCCGGCGATGGCGGTCAGCCCCGGTGGGCAGGACATCGTCAGATCTGGGTCGCAGATTGCCACTGTCGGGATGAGGTACGGGCTGGAAATGCCCACTTTCAACACCCGTCCTGCATCCGACAGCACGGCAACCGGCGTAACCTCGGACCCGGTTCCCGCTGTTGTTGGCAGGCAGATCAAGGGCAGCACGGGGCCGGGCACCTTTAACTCGCCATAGTAATCTGCGGGATGCCCCCCATGCGTGAGCAAGAGAGCAAGGCCTTTGGCCATATCCAGGCACGAGCCACCGCCGATGCCGATCACCAGATCAGGCGCGAAGTCACGCTGGCGTTCCGTTGCGTCGATCAAGGAGCCGGTTGGAACATCCGGCAGGGTGCCGGCTTCAACCTGAACCATCAGCCCGGCGCCCTTTAGCCCTGCGATCAGTTCCAGAAAGGCCGTGTCGGTCGACAGTCGTTTATCCGTCACGACCAAGGCCCGATTTCCCAATCGTTGCGCCACGGTGGGCAAAGCGTGGCGCTGGCCGGGGCCGAACAGGATTTCACGGGGTGATCTGATGGTGCCGAAGAAGGGCATGGCGTCATGTTCCGGTCTTGTTTGAGGCCGCGCCGCAATGCTGCGCCTTGGCTGCGAAAGGGACAGGCACCAATGGCGCATATCGGATCGTATAGGATAAATGATTTGACCGGCGATGGCATATCTGTCAACTGTTCCTGCGATCCCGGTGGGAGAAAAGATGGCGTGCTTTACGACGTCGAATGAAAATCGGGGTTGGGTCGACAAGGGTGGAAGCGATGGGTCAGGCAGCGGAAGGGGCGCGCAAGCAGCAGTCGCTGCGGCCAGCCAGCGTGGTTGAGGCGGTCTATGAAGCCATCTACAACCGTCTGATGTCTTTGGAGATTTCGCCGGGCGCCCGTATTTCGATTGATCAGTTGGCCCGTGATCTGGACATTTCGCAAACCCCGATCCGCGAGGCGCTGGGACGTCTGGAAAACGAAGGGCTTGTGCGAAAGGCGCATCTTGTGGGCTATTCCGCTGCCCCGCAACTGACCCGCAAACAGTTCGACGATCTTTTTCAGGTGCGCTTGCTGTTGGAACCGGAAGGTGCGCGGCTGGCTGCCCTGAACATGACGCCACAGACACTGGCCGAGGTAGAGGCTGCGGCTTCCGCCATGCAACAAGGTGGTGCGCCGGTGGATCGCAGCAGCCGCTATTCACGGTTTGCCCGCGCGGACGCGCATTTCCATGACACAATCCTGAAGATTGGCGGAAATGAGGTGATGCGGCAGGCATTGTCGGGCCAGCATGTGCATCTGCACATCTTTCGATTGATGTTTCACGCCCGCGTCGCCTCGGAGGCGCTGGAAGAGCATGACAGGCTGATCGACGCCTTTCGAGCAGGAAACTGCGATGCGGCAGCGATAGCGATGCGCAGGCATATCGAGCAGTCGCGCGACCGAATGCTTGCGGCCTTTGACTAGGCCGCGCCCCGTAAGACCGCACCATGGGAGGAACACGAGATGGCCGGCAAGAAAATCCTGATGCTGACAGGAGAGTTTACCGAAGAGTATGAGATCTTCGTTTTCCAGCAGGGAATGGAAGCCGTGGGTCACACTGTCCACGTTGTCTGCCCCGACAAGAAGGCGGGCGAAAAGATCCAGACCTCACTGCACGACTTCGAGGGACACCAGACCTACGTCGAGCGGTACGGTCATTATGCCGATATCAACAAGACGTTTTCAGAAGCGGAAAAGCAGTTGGACCAGTATGACGCGGTCTATTGTGCGGGCGGACGCGGGCCGGAATATATCCGCACCGACAAGCGCATTCAGGCGATGGTCAGGCACTTTCACGAAACGAAGAAGCCGATCTTTACCATCTGTCATGGCGTGCAGATTCTGGTGGCGGTGGATGGTGTGATCCGGGGCAAGAAGGTTGCGGCGCTTGGAGCCTGTGAGCCTGAGGTCATTCTGGCTGGTGGCACCTATATTGATGTGAAACCGACCGAGGCCTATGTCGATGGCACAATGGTTTCGGCAAAGGGCTGGACTGGCCTTGCCGCGTTCATGCGCGAATGCCTGAAGGTGCTGGGAACCAAGATCACCCACACCTGATCCTTTTGCGCAGTGTTCTGCGGGGCCGATCAATCGGCCCCGCCACGGTTCCAGCCGCGGCCTTCGCGGCCGAACATGCGATAGCCGGAATCCGTCACGGCTACCGTATCCTCCAGCTTTATGAAGCCGCGCGAGGGGTGCAGCATTGTGGTCTCGATCGACAACACCATTCCCGCCTGCAACGGTTTATCCGCGTCGATGCCTTCATAGGCGACGGGGTGGTTGGTCATCAGGAACGGCGCTTCGTGGGTGATCACACCCATACCATGCGCAAAGAAATCGGTGCAGGCGTGGTTGGGCTGACGGGCAAGCATTTCTGCCCCGGCAGATACGACATCGCCGCCCAATGCCCCGGCGCGCACTTTGGCAAAGGCCGCTTGTTGCACGGTTTCAATTTCGGCCAGCAGATCAACCAATTCTGCATCCGGATCACCCAACACGCCCATGCGGCAGATGTCACCTATGTATCCATGCAGGTTGCCACCGGAATCGATCGACAACACCTCTCCCGGTTGCCAGGCCTGCGCCGAGCCTGCGCGGTTGTGCGATGCGCCCAGCGTCAGCAGGCAATATTCGAACTGCAAGCCCCGGTCGGTTTCTTCGCGGCGCAGATGTTCGATGATCTCGGTTTTGGTGCTGCCATGATGCGCGGCGGCGATGGTTGCCTGCATTGATGCCGTGATCCGATTTGAGGCCTCTTCCAACAGTGCCAGTTCGGCAGGGGACTTTACGGCCCGCAACCGCTCCATCACGCCGGTTGCATTGACGAGCATGTCGGGGAAGGCCGATTGCAGGACGCCCGCCGAATCGAAGGGCAGGAATGACGGCTCTATCCCGATCCTTGGCGAGGACGGCCCGTGGGCGCGGATATGGGCTACGGCTTCGGTCATCGAATCCACTGACCCCCAAGCCAAGGGGCGAAAATGTGGGGTCCAGAATGGATGGTTGGCGTGTTCGCCTGCCTCCATCTTGTTAGCCACATAGGCGGTGCGATCCGGCGCGCCTTTCAAATAGACCACGACAGGCAAATAGCGGCTATGGCCGATTGCATCCATCGCGGAAAAGAAAATGAATTTGTATCCGCCCAGCAGATATTGCGCGTTGTGCTTTGACGTGATCACCAGCACGTCGATCCCGGCCTTGTCCATGAGTGCGTCAAGGTGGTCAAAACGATAGGGCAGGTCGGCGGTTCCAGGCAGGGACATGGCTTAACCTTTGCGGGGAATGATTCGGAAATCCGGCAGGCTGCGCAGTGCCTGTTCCGGGCCGATGGGGGAATAGACGACGAAGATTTTCATATCGGTCGTGCCGGTGTTCAAGGTGGAATGAAACCGACTTTCGGGAATGAACACGCAGCAGCCGGCTTTGACCTGTTCGGTGTGCGGCATGCCTGTGTCATCCTCGACCATCTGCGCGCCGGTGCCTTCGAGGATAAAGATGATCTCTTCCGCGCCGGGATGGTTGTGGCGGCTGTGGCCCTGACCGGGCGGCACAGTGACGACGGCGGCGGAAAAGTTCTGCGCGCCGTTCACTTGCGGACCAAGGACCACCGACAGGTGGCCCCAGTCGAAGCCGAAAGCATCCACATCGCCAGGGTATCTGAAAAGATTTTTCACATCGGTCATGGTGTCATCCTTTTATGGGACGGTTTGGCAGCGCCTTGAATGCGCGGATCTGGTCGGCGATGGCGCGTTCAGCGGGTAGTCGTTCGGCGCTGGACGCGCCATAGAACCCATGCAAGCCGTCCGCATGGGCCAGCACATATCCAGCATCTTCCGGCATCGATATCGGGCCGCCGTGGCATAGCAGGATAATATCCTTGCGCACCGCCCTTGCCGCATCGGCAATCGCGTTGATTTCCGTCACGCAATTGTCCAGCGTTTTTGCCGAAGTGGCACCGATGCTGCCGCCTGTTGTGACACCCATATGGGCCACGATGATGTCGGCGCCCGCCTTCGTCATCGCCGCGGCCTCGTCCGGGTTGAACACATAGGGCGTGGTCAGTAGGTCCAAACCATTTGCCTGTGCGATCATGTCGACCTCTAGCCCGAAACCCATTCCGGTTTCTTCAAAACTTTGGCGCATCGCGCCGTCAAAAAGGCCGATCGTGGGAAAGTTCTGCACGCCCGAAAATCCCATATGTTTCAATTCAGCCAGAAACTGCGGCATCAGGATGAAGGGGTCCGTGCCATTTACCCCTGCAAGGACCGGAGTGTGTTTGACCACAGGCAACACCTCGACCGCCATTTCCTTGACGATCTGGTTTGCGTTGCCATAGGCCAGCAACCCTGCCGCGGACCCACGCCCCGCCATCCTGTAGCGGCCCGAATTGTAGATGATGATCAGATCAATCCCGCCCGCCTCTTCGGATTTGGCGGATAGCCCGGTTCCGGCCCCGCCGCCGATGATGGGGCGGCCTTCGGAAATCATCCGGGCAAGGTTGGACAGAATTTTCTGGCGTGGAATGGCGGGCATCAGGGCCTCATCAGTTCGAGGAAGGTTTGGGCGACGGCGGCCGCAAAGGCAGGGTCGTTGATGTGCAATGGTAACGATAGGATCCGTCTGGGGTCAGTGATTGTGGCGCGAAGGGTTGTGAAAAGCGCGTCACTGGCTGCGGGTGACCAGAACGGCCCACCTTCGATATCCAGCGCGGATATGCCTTTTTCCGGCAGCAGCAACCGCACCGGCCCTGCACAGGCATTCAGCTTGGTGCCGATCCAGCGGCCGATCAGGGCGTTTTCCTCGGGCGTTGTCCGCATCAGGGTGACGTTCGGATTGTGGTGATGAAACAAGCGGCCCGCAAAACGTTCGGGCACGGTCGAGGGCGCCCAGAAGTTCACCATATCCAGCGCACCGACCGACCCGACCCACGGTGCGCCTGTCCGCGCCACCACGTCCAGACGGTCGGGCAGGGCGGGCAATACGCCGCCGACCAGCAGATCGGCTATCTCGGTTGTGGTGATGTCGATCAAGCCCGACAGGAAGCCCTGATCAAGGAGCCGCTCCATCGCCTGTCCGCCTGTTCCGGTGGCGTGAAAAACCAGACAGTCAAACTTGTCGGACAATATCTGGGTGATCGAGGTTACACAGGGCGTCGTCACGCCGAACATTGTCAATCCAATCGCTGGACGGGCGTTGCGTGACGAAACTTTCGGTGCGCGTATCGCGCCCATCAGGGCGTGCGCGGCGTTGGAAAGGACGACGCGGCTTAATGAATTCAGCCCAGCCAGATCGGTGACGGACGGCACCATGATGATGTCCGAGGTGCCGACATAGGGTGCAGTATCGCCCGACGCCAAGGTTGAAACCATCAGTTTCGGGATGCCGAACGGGAGTTCACGCATCCCTGTGCATGCAATCGAGGTTCCGCCGCCACCGCCTAATGCGATGATTCCGTCGATCTGTCCGGACTTTGCCTTGCACCATGCCGCAAATGCCACCCCCATCGCGGTTACAGCTTGGCCCCGGTCATCGCCGCCAAGAACCGCCAAAGCGCCTTTGGGATGGCAGGCCGCAATCTCGTTTGCCGTGATGTCCACCGGCACAGTTGGCGCACGGATGCCAAGATCAAGGATCAGCGGGTGCAACCCCGCAGCGATGATCAGGTCGCGGACATAGTTCAGTTCGGCCCCTTTGGTATCTGCCGTCCCTGCGACAAGGATCATTGCCATGACAATGGACCAGCAGAGGAAGATGGTGCCCGTCGGGGTAGATCGCAGATCAAACTGGTAGGGCCAGAAATGTGACAGAATGTTCCGCTGAATTTGGCTGAAGCTGACGGAAACTGCGCGAAATTGGCAGATTTATTCCGAAATACCCACGTATTTTGCCGAATCATGGTCTTGCCTGTTGATTTGGCTGATCCACCGCAGGGGATTGCGGCATTGACAGGTTACGAGAACTGGTATTACCAATCAAGATGGAAGTGGAGGAGGCCCGGGTTAACCGGGAAGGCGTAAAGGCCCGCGATCAACGGGCAGCGCGCCGTCGATCAACGACAATGGGAGGAACGCAGATGCAAAGACGCTATTTCCGGCTACTGGCCAGCGCGGCAGCCATCGCCTTGTCCGCACCCGCGGCCATGGCACAAGAATTGACCATCTTCTGGGCGGAATGGGATCCAGCCAATTACCTGCAGGAACTGGTTAACGAATACGAAGCCGAAACCGGCGTCGTTGTTACAGTTGAAACCGTGCCGTGGCAGGATTTTCAGACCAAGGCCTTTACCGAGTTCAACGCCAAGGGTTCAGCCTATGACATGATCGTGGGCGACAGCCAATGGCTGGGTGCGGCGTCGGAAGGTGGCCACTATGTCGATCTGACCGAATTCTTCCAGGCCAACAATCTGGGAGAGATCATGGCGCCGGCCACGGTCAAATATTATGCTGAATACCCTGCCAATTCGCAGAAATACTGGGCGATTCCGGCCGAAGGCGATGCTGTGGGCTGGTCTTATCGAAAGGACTGGTTCGAGGATCCGGCAGAGATGGAGGCCTTCAAGGCCAAGTATGGCTATGATTTGGCTGTCCCGCAGGATTGGAAGCACCTGATTGATATTGCAGAATTCTTCCATCGCCCTGATGAGAACCGCTACGGCATCGCGATCTACACCGACAACTCCTATGATGGTCTGGTCATGGGTGTGGAAAATGCGCTGTTCTCTTATGGTGCGGAACTTGGCGATCCCAACACCTATGTGGTCGATGGCATCATCAATTCGGACAAAGCGGTCGAGGCGCTGGAGGCTTATCGCAAGCTGTACGGCTTTACCCCGCCCGGTTGGTCAAAGACGTTTTTTGTCGAGAACAACCAGGCAATCACTGAAAACCTGGCTGCAATGTCGATGAACTACTTCGCGTTCTTCCCGGCCCTTGTGAACCCGGCGACCAACCCCAACGCCGCCAATACCGGCTTCTTTGCCAATCCCAAGGGGCCTTATGGCGATCAATATGCGGCACTTGGCGGGCAGGGCATTTCCATCGTGTCCTATTCCAACAACGTCGAGGAATCCTACAAATTCCTGGAATGGTTCATTCAGGAAGACGTGCAGAAGCGTTGGGCCGAGCTGGGCGGCTACACCGCCCATGCCGCTACGCTGGAAAGTGCCGAGTTCCGCAACGCAACGCCCTATAACGAGGCGTTCTTCCAGACCATGTTCATGGTCAAGGACTTTTGGGCCGTCCCCGAATATGCCGAGCTTTTGGTTGCTGCCAATCAGCGCTGGTATCCCTACATCGTTGGCGGAGAAGGCACAGCAAAAGAGGCGCTTGACGCCTTGGCCGCTGACTGGACTGAAACCTTCAAGAAGTATGGCCGGCTGCAGTAACGGCCACCTCCCGGCGGCGGGCACCCAGGTGCCTGCCGCTTCTTTCCCCCCTCATCAGGAATTGCAGCCGTGGCCGACGTGATTACCCGTCTGGATCCCACTTCGCGCGCCGCCGCGCGGGGGTTTTCGGACATGACGATCCGCAACCTTTTCATCATTCCCACGATTGTCTTTCTGATCGTGTTCAACGTGTTCCCGTTGATCTATTCGCTTTGGACCGCCTTTACCGATTATCGCGCATCCACGGCGGCCGCTGCCAACTTTGTCGGGCTGGCCAACTTTCGGGAATTGCTGAGCGATCCTGATATCTGGCGCAATTTTACCATCACCGCAAAGTATGTGGTGATCACGGTGACGGGGCAGGTGATCGTCGGTTTTGGCCTGGCGATGTTGCTGAACCGCAAGATCCCGCTGAAGGGATTGATCACCACTCTGTTGCTGCTGCCGATGATGCTGTCCCCCGCTGTGGTGGGGCTGTTCTGGAAGCTGCTTTATGATCCGTCGTTTGGCATCATCAACTATTTCCTGGGATTGGGAAAATTTGAATGGCTGGCCCAACCGCAGATGGCCCTGTGGGCTGTTGCGTTGGTGGATATATGGATGTGGTCGCCGTTTGTGATGCTGTTGTCTTTGGCAGGTCTGTCTGCCGTGCCCAAGCATCTGTATGAAGCCGCCGAGATTGATCGGGCCGGGCCGTTCTACACGTTCTTTCGGATCACCCTGCCGCTTGTGGCGCCGATCCTGATGATTGCGATCATCTTTCGCACGATGGAAGCGTTCAAGACATTTGACCACGCCTACATCCTGTCGACCCAGCCGACCACGGAACTGATTGCCATCCGGCTTTACAAGATGGCCTTCCTGGAATGGCAGACCGGCATGTCATCGGCATTTGCCTACATCGTGCTGATCGTCGTGGTCGCAATCACAAACATCTACGTGAAATACCTGAACAAGGCGAAGGCGCGCTGATATGGCCGAGGTCAAGACAAAGGGCGAAGTGATCGTCAACCGCGCGGCCATTGTGGCAGTCATGTTGGCGCTGGTGGTCATGCTGACACCTATCCTGTGGATCACGGCCACCGCCTTCAAACCGCGCAATCTGGCCACGACTGTTCCCCCCACAGTGATGTTCGAACCGACGCTGTCGCCGTTTGCCAAGCTGTTCACCAAGCGCAGTCAGCTGCGCGAGCCGGTTGAGCAAGAGGTCTACGATGCGGCACCCTGGTGGGAACAACTGGTTTTTGATGGCGGCGAACAGGTTGTGCGCAACAAGAAAACGGGCGAGGCCACGCCGTCGGGATTTGGTGGGCGCTACCTGAATTCGTTGATTGTTTCCATCGTTTCTACCGTTCTCGCGGTTTCGATGGGGACGATAACAGCCTATGGTTTTTCGCGGTTCAGGGTGCCAGGAGAACAGGATTGGCTGTTCTTCATTCTGTCCACACGAATGTTGCCACCCATCGTCGTCGCCATCCCGATGTTCCTGATGTATCGGGCGGTCGGCTTATACGACACGCATATCGGCCTGATCATCCTATACACCGCCTTCAACCTGTCGTTTGCGGTCTGGATCATGAAGGGGTTCATCGACGAGATCCCGCGCGAGTATGAAGAGGCCGCGCTGGTCGACGGCTATACCCGGCTGCAAGCCTTCTTCAAGATCGTCCTGCCCGAGGCGTTGACTGGTATCGCTGCAACGGCCGTGTTCTGTTTCATCACAGCCTGGAACGAATACGCCTTTGCGCTGATGATGACATCGCGCAACGCACAGACTGCACCACCCTACATCCCGTCACAGGTCGGATCTGGCCTGTCGGATTGGACTGTCATTGCCTCAGGGACGTTCCTGTTCCTGCTGCCGGTCGCCATCTTTACCTTCCTTCTCCGCAACCACCTTTTGCGGGGCATGAGCTTCGGAGCAATCCGCAAATGACGTTTCGTGAAATGAACGCCAAGTATTACGAACCGATCGCGCAATGGACGATGATCTTTGGGGTCATCTTTCTGTGCCAACCCTGGATCGAGGTGCTGCACCGTTACGGGCTGACCATTATCCTTATCGGTCTGGTCGGTTTTTTGATCACAAGCCATGTGCCGCCACCAGACGAGGCGCAGGAAGAAGAAGAGGAAGAGTTGGTCTGATGGCCAGAATTGAATTGCGGAACATTCAGAAGTTTTTCGGGGCAGTTCAGGTACTCAAGGATGTGAATCTGACCATCGAGGACGGGGAATTCGTGGTCATGTTAGGCCAGTCGGGTTGTGGCAAGACCACCACCCTGCGGGCGATTGCAGGATTGGAGACAGTGTCGACCGGCACCATCAGCATCGATGGGCGCGAGGTGCAGGATTTGCGAGCCGCTGACCGTGATATTGCTTTCGTGTTCCAGTCCTTTTCGCTTTATCCGCACATGACGGTGCAAGAGAATATCGCCTTCCCCTTGCGCGCCGTGGGGATGAGCCAGTCGAGCCGCGATGCAGCCGTCAAAGAGGTGGCCAAGGTTCTTGAAATCGAACGCTTCCTGCACCGCAAACCATCGGCCCTGTCGGGTGGTGACATGCAGAGAGTGGCAATCGGGCGCGCCCTGGTGCGGCGGCCCAAGGCGTTGCTGATGGACGAACCCATCGGGGCGCTGGACGCAAAGCTACGGGAGCAGATGCGTGCTGAAATCAAGCGTCTGCATATCTCTCGCAACTCGACATCGGTATATGTGACACATGACCAGATCGAGGCAATGAGCCTTGCCGACAGGATCGTTGTGATGCACGCCGGATTGTTGCAGCAGGTCGGCACGCCCGAGGAGGTGTATAACCGACCGGCGAACCTGTTTGTGGCGCAGTTTGTCGGGTCGCCAGTGATGAATGTCGCCGAGGTGGCACCCCAAAGTGACGGCCTGTCATTCGGTTCGGGTGCTGTGCTTCCGGTCGCGCCGGGTTTGGTTTCGCATCTTCCGGCAGAGCGCGCCTTGCGACTTGGCATCCGTCCAGAGGCCGTCGTGCTGTCGGAAAGCGGTGCGGCGGGCCTGTTGGAAAGCCGGATCAGCAATATCGAACCGCTTGGGTCGCACGAAATCGTCGATGTGGTCCTTGGGTCCACCACGCTGCGCGCCCGCACGGAACCGGGCCGCCTTCGGACGGGTGCCCCGGTCTGGGTCGGGATCGACACCGAGCGCGCCCATTTCTTCGATGCCGACAGCGGCATGGCCCTGCGGAGGATTGCCTGATGGCGCGGATCGAAATCAAAGGTCTAAACAAAAGCTTCGGCGCCTCACGTGCTTTGCGTGATCTGGATCTGGTTGTCGAGGACGGCGAATTCTTTGTTCTGCTTGGCCGCACCGGGGCCGGAAAGACCACGATCCTGCGGTCGATTGCCGGGCTGGAAAAGCCTGACAGCGGGATGGTGAAAATCGGCGACCATGATGTCGGCGGCTGGACGGCAGCGCAGCGCGACGTTGCTTTGGTGTTGCAGCAGTATTCATTGTATCCCCGCCTGACGGTGCGCGGGAACCTTGAATTTCCATTGCGGTCAAAGACCCGCAAATTCACGGAATCGGAGATTGCTGCCCGCGTCGAGAAGGCTGCGAAAACGCTTCAGATTACCCATCTGATGGACCGAAAGGTCGAACGTTTGTCAGGTGGCGAAATGCAGCGCGTGTCGATTGGACGCGCAATTGTCCGCCAGCCTGCGGTCTTTCTGATGGATGAGCCGCTATCCGCGCTGGATGCCAAGTTGCGGGAATCCCTGCGGGTCGAGTTGAAGCGGTTGCATTCCGACCTGGGGGCTACTTTCCTGTTTGTTACCCACGATCAGGTTGAAGCCATGTCGATGGGTGACAAGATCGGCGTCTTGCGTCAGGGGCGACTTGTGCAAGTCGGCACACCATCGGACATCTACGAAAGACCGTTGAACACCTTTGTCGCCCGATCAGTCGGGTCGCCGCCGATGAACCTTATCAATGGGCGCATGTCTGGTGGCGAGGCGCAGATCGGTGCGTTCCGCCTGCCGGTATCCATCGCGGGCGCTGTAGAAAGACCCGTCACATTTGGTGTGCGTCCGGAAAACGTGACATTGCAATCCGGCGCACCTGTCGAAGCGAAGGTGTTCGACATCGAGGATCAGGGTGTCATCAAGGTGCTGACTTTGGAAATGGGTTCTGACCGTTTGCATGTCACGGTTCCAGCGGGAACCAAGGTTGGACGCGATGAGATGGTAAGGTTCGGATGGAAACCCGACCGGGTGCTGGCTTTTGATCCGGATAGCGGCATGAACCTTGCGCTTGCATAGGTCAGGGCGGGGGTGACCCCTCCGCCCTAGTCTGTTGGGAACCTTTGGTGATACCTCGCCAGAACTTCAGGGTTGCACAGGTTGGCCGGCCGCTCACCTGCAAGGATCAGCCGGATTTCGGCCACAACACCTTTTCCCATCCGCAGCATGCTTTCTTCGGTTATTCCGGCCATATGCGGCGTCAGGATAACATTTGACAGCGCCATGAATGGGTGATCGCCGGGAAGAGGCTGAGTTGTAAACACATCCAGCGCGGCCCCCCCAAGGTGACCTGACGACAATGCTTCTGCCACTGCCACTTCGTCGATCAAAGGGCCGCGGGCGACATTGACAAGGATAGCCCCTGGCCGCATCTGCGCGATTGCAGTGGCGTTGAGGATTCCATGCGTTGCTTCGGTCAGGGGCGCGCAGAGAACCACGATGTCAGATGTGGCCAAAAGTGCATCGAAACCCAAAAGCGCCACCCCCTCGGGCACGGATGCCGCGCTGCGGGTGTGGCATGCGACGGTCATGCCAAAGCCGAAACGCGCGATTCTTGCAATTTCGCGTCCGATATTGCCCATGCCCAGAATGCCGATGCTGCGCCCCGACAGTTCGCGCCCAAAGTCTGCATGCGCCCGTCCCGCCGCCCAACCCTTGGCGCGCAGATCATGGTTGACCTGCGGATGGCGGCGCAAAAGTGCCATGGCTGACCATATCGCATGTTCCGCAACCGTCAGCGCATTGGCGCCCGGCACATTGGCCACCAGAACGCCAGCGGCGGTTGCATCCGACACCGGGATCATATCAAGCCCCGCTCCGTGACGGATCAGTGCCCGCAAGTTCGGTGCGCGTTGCAAGACCTGCACTGGAATGGGGGCGCGCACGACCACGATTTCGGCCCCTGCGCTTTCCTCAATAATCGCCGCAGGGGACGGCGCGCTGGCCACATGCAGCTTTCCCAAAGTCTCAAGGTCTGCCGTCACCAAGGGGTGCAAAGGATGGGTGGAAAAGATGGACAGGCCGGTCATGGCCTAACCCTCTGCCGCGGCCACCGGATCGCCGGGTTCCAGAATTTCCGACCAATAGCTCATCGCGCCGCGCAGATGCGCGACCATCAACGCCGAGGCGAGGTCGGCATCACGACGTGTGAGGGCCTCGAATATCTGAACATGGTCCTGATGTGACCGCAAGTTGCGTTCCGGGTTCTGGAAATACACCTTCAGTCGGTTCTGGCTGAGGGCGTAGAACGACGTGCAGATGTTCAGGAAGATGGTATTCTTGGTTGCACGCACGATCTCTAGGTGGAATTCCTGATCCAACTGATCCAACCCTTCGCCAAGGCGGATCCGTTCCTCTGAGCGATCAAGGATATCACGCAATCTGGCAAAGTTTTCGTCTGTTGCACGAGAGGCGGCAAGTTCGGCAGCCTTGATTTCGTGGATTTTGCGCACTTCGACCGCTTCAAAGATCTGGCGGTTTTCAAGGGGCAAACCGACGCGCGCGAAGAAGGCCATGGCTTCAATCCCGCCAATCCCGTCATTGATGTAGATGCCCGATTTGGCGCGCCGAACAATGACCTGCATCGCCTCCAGGATCGCCAACGCCTCGCGCACCTGGCCGCGGCTGACGGCGAAATGTTCGGCAAGGTCACGTTCGGACGGCGCCTTGCCATCGTTTGCGCGCGCCGCTTCGATCAGATGGGCAGCGATGGTGGGAAGGAATGCTTCCTGCTGCATGTTGTTCTGCCTGCCTCAAACTTTTGCGTAGCGTGCGATTGTTTCGGTGTTCATTTCAAGTCCAAGCCCTGGGCCATCGGGCACTGCGATCATGCCGTCGGTTACCCGCACCGGAGCAAGTGAGAGGTCGTGTATCATCGGGTTTGAACCCAGCGAATACTCTACAATGAAGCCGGCGGGCGAGGCGGCTATGACATGCAGCCCCGCAAAAAAGCAAGGTGCGCCGGCCCAAAGATGCGGTGCCAGCCGCAGGTTGAAAGCTGAGGCGAGTGCTGCAATCCGCATCATCTCGGTAATGCCGCCACAGAAGGCCGGGTCAGGTTGCACTATGTCGACTGCCCGCCCAGCGATCAGCGCCGCAAAGTCGAACCGCGTGCATTCGCTTTCCCCCAAGGCGACGGGAATGGACGTTCCTGCCCGAAACTCTGCCAGACCAGCACGGTCATCGCCGCTGATCGGTTCTTCAAACCATGCAAGATCGCAATCTGCCACCAATTGTGCGAAACGCTTGGCTTCGGCCACGGTATAGGTGCCGTGCGCGTCGACCATCAACTCCACTTCTGGTCCAAGGGCCTTGCGAGCGGCCTTCACCCTTTCGGCCGAAGCCTGTGGTCGCCCGTCCATCGACCCAACCCGCATCTTGACCGCGCGAAAGCCGCCCTGATCGATGTAGCCTTGCAGTTGTTGCCCGATGCCTGCTGCATCCGCCCAACCGCCCGAGGCATAGGCAGGCAGTCTGTCCGCCTTTCGCCCGCCCAAAAGCGCCCAGACAGGCAGGTTCAGCGCCTTGCCGCGAATGTCCCAAAGCGCGATGTCCACGGCGCTGATCGCCGCAAGGGTCAATCCCCGGCGTGACAACTCTGGCATGGGGTGACCGCGCGTGGCGGCGGCGACAGCACGGCTACCGTTATAGGTGTCTTCCCAGATCTGCGTGATTTGGGTGGCGTCACGGCCTATCAGTTTTGGCCCCACCTCGTGGTTCAAAAGATGGACCAGCGCGCCGTAGGCACCGGCGCTGCCGGCGGCATTCTTTCCTTCGCCCCAACCGACGATGCCTTCCTCAGTCTCGATCCGCAGGATGGCGGCGTCGAATGTGCGCAGGCGACCAAAGTCGCTGACATGTTGGCGCTGTTCTTCAATCGGGATCTGAACCCACCATGCCTGCACCGATTTGATGCGCATTCCAGCACTCTCCCCTGCGCCAGTGCAGCCCAATTGGCTGGGCCGCCTGCGCCCGTTTACTTGATCAATGGCAGGATCGTTTCCGCAGTGATGCGCATCTGATCGGCGTAAAACTTTTCGGTCAGCAGGCTGGACCCGTGGTCTTGAATGAATTTCAATTGCTCGGGTGAGATGTCGACGGGGTTCTTTTCCACCATGTCGGGATAGGGCGCGGCGGGCGTGCGGTCCACCGGGGCGACGAATTCATTCGTCAGCGCCCCATCATATCCGATTTCCCTCAACGTCCCGATGATCTTGGGCCAATCGAGATGGCCAAGTCCCGCGGCAAAGCGGTTGTTGTCGGCGATGTGAAAGTCGAACAGACGTTTGCCAGCCAGACGGATCGCGTCATAGATGTCCGCCTCTTCCATGTTCAGGTGATAGGCATCCAGACAGACGCCGCAGTCCGGGCTGACGGCATCGGCCAGTGCCAGCGCCTGTGCGGCGCGGTTGAAGAAGTAGGTCTCAAAGCGGTTCAGCGGTTCGATTGCGACCCGCACACCGACTTTTTGTGCATGGGCGAAACATTCACGGGTCGCATCGACCACCCATTTCCATTCCTCCTCGGGCGTGGCGTCCGGCGTCACCTTACCGACGGTGGCAGGGACCAGCGTGATGATCTCACCCTCCAACTCTGACACCATCGTCAGGACCGACTTGACGTAATCCACGGATCGCGCCCGTTGGCCTTCGTCTTTTGCGGCAAGGTTCCGTTCGCCCAGGGTCAATGTCACCGCGCCCCAGCAGCGCATGCCATTATCCTTCAACAGCTTTAGCGTTTCCTTGGTGTTGTACTGGGTCGGCTCACCCGAAATCTCGATCGACTCGTATCCGTAGTGCTTGATCCGTCGAACCGTTGTTTCCAGCGGTTCTGCCCGCATCCAATTATGTGTCGAAAGATGCATCATTCCTCCCTCAAGACGGATTCAGGGCGCAGCGCCCCACCGGCTTTCCCCTATTCTGGTTCGACCAGATTGCGCCGGATTGAAATGCCGGTCAAGTGCATCGCGCACACTGAACTCGCATAATTAAAAGGGATATGGCATTTCCATCTTCCAACTCATTTACCTGCAGGGCTTGCTGTGACCAAACTTCACAGAAGATACTGGCGGTGGGAAGTAAGATTTGGTAAGACCAGTTTTAAGTGAGTGAGGGGGATGCTGTGAAAATCGGAATGTGTATGTTCCTATGGACCACTCGCCTTGGTCCGGAGCATGAGGCGTTGCTGACGGACATCCGGGCTACGGGTTTCGATGGGGTTGAAGTGCCTGTTTTCGAGGGTAGCCCCGCCGATTTTGCCCGGCTTGGCGTCTTGCTGGATTCCATTGGCCTTGAGCGGACGGCGGTTTCGGCACTGGGTGATCCGGCGATGGATTTGATCTCGCCTGACCGTTCGATCCAACGTGCCGGGATAGACCGCATGCGTTGGGTATTGGATTGCAGCGCGGAACTGGGTGCGGATCGGGTTTCTGGCCCTTTGCATTCTGTATTGGGTCAGTTTTCAGGGCAGGGGCCGACGGAGGATGAACTTTCGCGCGCGGCCGATAGTCAGCGCCAAATCGGTGAGCATGCGGCATCCGTGGGCGTTTCAGTTGGACTGGAGGCGCTGAACCGGTTCGAATGCTATCTTTTGAATACAATGGCGGCCTTGGCGCACTTTGTTCACCGCGTCGATCACCCCAATATCAAGGCGATGTATGATACGTTCCACGCCAACATCGAAGAGGCCGATCCCATCGCCGCACTGACGCGGCACAAGGATGATGTGGTGCATATTCATATCTCGGAAAATGACAGGGGCGTTCCGGGCCGGGGCAACATCCCCTGGGCCGAGACCTTCGCCGCGATCCGCGACATAGGCTATGATGACTGGCTGACGATCGAGGCCTTTGGGCGTGGGCTGCCAGACCTTGCGGCAGCCACCAAGGTCTGGCGCGATTTCGCCGAAAGCCCGCAAGCCGTGTATCGTGATGGTTTTGCGCATATTGTTTCGCACTTGCAAAAGGTTGGCTTGCGCTGACGTGGCCTGCCCACCCTGAACCGGAGAAAGCACATGAAAACGATGAACGGCCCTGCGCTGTTTCTTGCACAGTTTGCTGGTGACGCTGCGCCCTTCAATTCCTGGAAATCCATAACCCGATGGGCGGCAGATTGTGGCTATAAAGGCGTGCAGGTTCCCAGTTGGGATGGACGGTTGTTCGATCTGGAAAAGGCGGCGGCGTCCAAGGATTATTGCGATGCCTTCAAGGGAGAAGCCGCCGAGAACGGTATCGTAGTGACGGAGCTTTCCACCCATCTGCAAGGGCAACTTGTAGCAGTGCATCCGGCCTACGACGCTGCGTTTGACGGGTTTGCCGCGCCTGCGGTGCGGGGCAATCCGAAGGCGCGGCAAGAATGGGCCGTGGACCAAGTAAAGAAGTGCATCAGTGCCAGCCACCACATGGGCCTGTCCGCCATGGCAACGTTTTCGGGTGCCTTGGCCTGGCCCTATGTCTATCCTTGGCCGCAGCGTCCTGCCGGGCTTGTGGAAGAGGCGTTCGACGAGTTGGCGCGCCGCTGGACGCCGATCCTGAACCATGCCGAAGAATGCGCGATCGACGTCTGCTATGAGATCCACCCCGGCGAAGATCTGCATGACGGCGTGAGCTATGAAATGTTCCTAGAGCGCACAGGCAACCATGCTCGGGCCTGCATGTTGTATGATCCTTCACATTACGTCCTGCAATGCATGGATTATCTGGACAACATCGACATCTACAAGGACCGCATCCGGATGTTCCATGTGAAGGATGCCGAGTTCAATCCAACAGGTCGGCAAGGCGTCTATGGCGGATTTCAGTCCTGGGTGAACCGCGCCGGACGGTTCCGCAGCCTTGGCGACGGGCAGGTGGATTTCGGCGCGATCTTTGCCAAATTGGCGGCGAACGATTTCGCGGGCTGGGCCGTCGTGGAATGGGAATGCTGCCTGAAACACCCCGAAGATGGCGCGCGGGAAGGGGCCGAATTCGTAAAGAATCACATCATCCGGGTGACAGAAAAGTCGTTCGACGATTTCGCAGATGGCGGAACGGACCGAGCAGCCAATCGGGCGATGCTGGGGCTTGATTGACCATTCTGGCGGGGATCAGCCCCGGATAGGCATTGGCGCAGACCAAGTGCGGAAATGGAGCGGAAGATGGCAATCGGATCGGCGCATATGGCGCGCGCACCGCGTATCAGACTTGGAATGGTTGGCGGCGGGCGCGGGGCTTTCATCGGGGCGGTGCATCGCATCGCCAGCCGGATTGATGATCATTATGAACTGGTAGCTGGGGCGTTTTCTTCGGACCCTGATCGGGCGGCGGCGTCTGCGGCCGATCTGGGGATCGGCCGCAGCTATGCTGGCTTTGCGGAAATGGCTATGCGCGAAGCTCGGCGGCCGGACGGGATCGAAGCGGTGGCCATCGTAACGCCCAACCACTTGCACGCCCCTGTGGCGATGCAATTCCTGAAACGCGGGATCCATGTGATCTGCGACAAACCTTTGACGGCGACTTTGCCTGAGGCGAAGAAGTTGGCCAAGGCGGCAATGGCCTCGGGTGTCATCTTCGGGCTGACCCACAACTATACCGGCTATCCGATGGTGCGGCAGGCCAAAGCGATGGTCGATGCCGGTGATCTGGGCGACATTCGATTGGTGCAGGTGGAATACGCGCAGGATTGGCTTGCTGAACCGATCAGCAATAAACAGGCCGACTGGCGCACCGATCCGGCGCAGAGCGGACTTGGTGGTGCAACCGGCGACATCGGCACCCACGCGTTCAATCTGGCAAACTTTGTGTCCGGACAGGTGCCACATTCCCTGGCCGCTGATCTGCAAGCCTTTGTTCAGGGGCGGCGGGTGGACGACAATGCCCATGTCCTGCTGCGCTATCCCAGTGGGGCGCGTGGAATGCTGTGGTGCAGCCAGATTGCCAGTGGATACGAAAATGCGCTGCGGCTGCGGGTTTTCGGAACAAAGGCCGGGATTGAATGGGCGCAGGAGGACCCGAACTATCTTTGGGTCACGCCATTTGGCAAGCCGCGGTATCGGATTACCCGGTCAGGTGCCGGAGCGGGGGAAGCTGCGGCGCGCGTCAGCCGGGTTCCGGCAGGTCACCCTGAGGGATATCTGGAAGGATTTGCCAATATCTATGCCGAAGTGGCGCGTGCCATCATCGCCCGGCGTGAAGGCGTTGCGCTTGACCCTGCCGTCAACTTCCCAGGGCTGAAAGAAGGGGTGGAGGGCGTGGCATTTGTCGATGCCTGCGTGCGGTCATCCAAACGCAACGCCACTTGGGTTGAGTTGAATTTGTAGCGGGCCGGTCTGACTGCAACCTTTGTGGCGATCATTGAACGCCTGCATCCGCCCCCTTTCAAGGGACTGAAGCCAGGAAGAAAAAGCCGGTTGAGGGATCGGCGCTTTGGGCAACGCCGATCCCCCGACAGGTTACATGCTGGCGATGTCCATGACGAAGCGGTACTTCACGTCACCCTTCAACATCCGCTCATAGGCGGGTTCGATTTCATCAGCGCGGATCATCTCGATATCCGAGGTGATCCCGTGCTGGGCGCAGAAATCGAGCATCTCCTGGGTTTCCGGGATGCCGCCGATCATTGACCCGGCAAGGCTGCGGCGGCGCATGATGAAATTGAACACGTTGGGCGACGGGTGTGGCGTGGCGGGTGCGCCAACAAGCGTCATGGTGCCATCGCGTTTCAGAAGCGTCAGGAATGCATCAAGATCATGCGGGGCGGCGACGGTGTTCAGGATGAAGTCGAGGCTGGCCGCATGGACAGCCATTTCTTCGGCATTGCGCGAGACGACGACCTCATCCGCACCCAATGCCTTTGCATCCGCCCGCTTCTTTTCTGATGTGGTGAAGGCAACCACATGCGCGCCCATCGCGTGTGCCAGCTTGATCCCCATATGGCCAAGGCCGCCAATCCCGACGATGCCAACCTTCGTGCCCGGTCCCACATTCCAGTGGCGCAGCGGCGAGTATGTGGTGATCCCGGCACAAAGCAGCGGCGCGACGGCGGCCAGTTGTTCTTCGGGATGGGTGATTTTCAGCACATAGCGTTCATGCACCACCACCTCTTGCGAATAGCCGCCAAGCGTATGGCCAGGTGCATCCTTGGTCGGCCCGTTATAGGTGCCGATCATGCCGTTGCAGTAGTTTTCAAAACCATCATTGCATTCCGCGCAATGCTGGCAGCTATCGACAATGCAGCCGACGCCAACCAGATCGCCGGGCTTGTGGCTGGTCACATGCGCGCCGACCGAAGCGACGCGGCCCACGATCTCATGTCCCGGAACGCAGGGATACAGGGTGCCTGCCCATTCGCCCCGCGCCTGATGCAGGTCGGAATGGCAGATGCCGCAGAACAGGATTTCGATCTGCACATCATGCGCGCCGGGGGCACGACGGGTGATGTTCAAGGGGGCAAGCGGCTTGTCGCCTGCGGGGGTTCCATAGGCTTTTACGACCATGTCGGGTCTCCTTTGTAAAATTGGGTTGTCCCCACGCTCTGACCAGAGCGCGGGGACAGGTTGGTGTTCTGGCATCCGGACAGCCCGGAACCGCCCGTATGGTTCAAGCCAAGTGCTGTTCGAAGAAGGCTTGCAGCCGGTCGAAGGGGATCACATCGATCTTGTCATAAAGATCAGTGTGGTTGGCACCTTCGATCAACACCAGTTCTTTTGGTTCAGCGGCGGCCGTATAGGCGCTTTCACTGAAATAGCGCGAATGGGCGTCTGCGCCATGCACCAATAGCAGCGGGCGAGGCGATATTTCAGCGATGTAGGTAAGAAGCGGCATGTTCATGAACGACAAAGGCGTGGTCACCGTGAACGAGCCGTTCGAATTCGCCGCACGGGGATGGAAGCCACGTTCGGTTTTGTAGTAATCGGCATACTCCACCACGAATTGCGGCTCGCCACCTTTCAGTTCCAGCGAGACGGGGCCGTAGGCCGGGCTGCCCGCTTCGGCATCCAGCCAGCGCTGGTTGGCAAGCTGTTCCAGCGTAGCGGTGCGTTGTTCCAGGGTCACGCTGTCATTGTAGCCTTTGGACATCACGCGGGTCATGTCATACATCGTGCTGGCCGCCACGGCCTTGATACGCTTGTCGATTGCTGCGGCGTTCAGGGCCATGCCACCCCATCCACAAATGCCGATGATGCCAATCCGTTCGCGGTCGACACCGGACTGCTGACCAAGTGCATCCACAGCGGCGCTGAAATCTTCGGTGTTGATCTCGGGCGAGGCCATGTTGCGCGGTGTGCCGCCGCTTTCTCCGGTCCAGGACGGATCAAAGGCAAGGGTGACAAAGCCACGTTCGGCCAGGATCTGGGCATAAAGCCCTGAAGATTGTTCTTTCACTGCGCCGAAGGGGCCGGAGATTGCGATGGCCGGCAGAACGGCGTCGCCGCGGTTCATGGGTTCATAAAGATCACCCATGAGCATGATGCCGTAGCGGTTGGGAAAGCTGATCTTGCGATGTGCGACTGCATCGCTTTTTGGGAAGGTTTTGTCCCAGGTGTCGGACATGGTTTGCGCCTTTGCATTGGAGGTGGGGAGAAGCGAGGCCGCGCCCAGGGCAGCAATTCCAGCCCCGGTCAGCGAAAGAAAGCTGCGCCGCGGGACATTGGTGGCACCATCAGGGCGGTGGGATGGGTTTGTCGGGTTGGTCAATTTCATCTCCATCAGTTAGAATCTTGGCAAACGGCCACTGTCTGTTTGAATGGCCGCTTTGTTACTTTTCCGAATTAATTCAGTTGGTAAGTCAGGGCAGAACGTCGGGGTGCAGCGGAAACCTGTTTGCAATCAAAGCTGCCTGCCAACCGGGCAATGCTCAGGCTGACGAAAATCGCAAACGGGCCTGCAACCCAGAGTGCCTGCTGTGCCAGGCCACCGGCCACGTGCAGATCATCCGCGATCAGGGACGAGGGACTGATCAACAGGAACTGGGAAATGATCATTACAGCGACGCACAGCGCCATGCTCCATATGGGAACTTCTGCGGGGCGCGGTCGCCTGTTCATCAGAGTTGCCGTCACGTCCAATGCCTACCCTCGTCACCATGAGCCGCAGCAGAATCTCGTTTGGTGGCCTTCAGATAGCAGGTGCTGATGGCTGGGATTACCCATCGCAATTTGCTTGCATTAATCGACCCTAGCCATAAATCTGGCAGGCAAGGAGGCATCAGATGGCGCGTGAACAGTTCAATGATCTTCTGTGGTTCCTCGCCGTGGCCGAGGAGCTGAGCTTTACCCGCGCGGCGGCACGTCTTGGCATCTCGCAGTCGACGTTAAGCCATACGATCAAACGGCTTGAAACGCGGATGGGCGTTCTGCTGTTCAATAGAACCACCAGAAATGTTGCGCTGACCGAGGCAGGAGAGCGGTTACACCTGTTGCTGGCCCCCCGCATTGCCGAAATCGAAACCGAGATGGCTGCAATCATGTCCTACCGGGATCGTCCCGCCGGGCGGATCAGGATCACCCTGTCGGACCACGCATTGCAAACGGTGGTCTGGCCCAAGCTGAGTGCGGTTCTGACAGATTATCCCGACCTTAAGGTCGAGTTCAGCATCGACAGCGCCTTTCGCAACATTGTGGAAAGCGGTTTTGATGCGGGCATTCGTCTGGGTGAAAGCGTCGAGCAGGATATGGTTGCGGTTCGCATAGGCCCGGACTGGCGGTTGGTCGCGGTAGCGTCCCCCGCTTACCTCGCGCAGCGAGGCACGCCACAGCATCCTAAAGATCTGGTGAACCACACCTGCATCAACATTCGGCAGATTTCGGCAGGTGGTCTTTATGCCTGGGAGTTCGAGAAAGATGGCGAAGAATTGCGCGTTCGGGTGGACGGTCAGCTCACCTTCAATGGATCCGATGCGATGGTCGATGCCGCAGCCAGGGGGTATGGCATCGCCTATGTGCCGGAGGACATGGTCGCAGAACATGTTGCCGCGGGTGACCTTCATGTCATCCTGAATGAATGGTCCCAGCCTTTTTCAGGATACTATATCTACTACCCAAGTCGGCGTCAGAATCTGCCCGCCTTTCGCGTTATCGTAGACGCTCTTCGGCATAGACACTGACATTTGCGGCACTTTAC
This sequence comes from uncultured Paracoccaceae bacterium, assembly GCA_958439195.1. Taxonomy (GTDB): domain Bacteria; phylum Pseudomonadota; class Alphaproteobacteria; order Rhodobacterales; family Rhodobacteraceae; genus Paragemmobacter. The sequence continues at coordinate 148,965 of OY288147.1, read as the reverse complement.
CGGTGCAGTGAAGCCAACGAGCGAAAACAGGCGGGGCTTTCCCTGGCGGCGCGGAAAGGCACCGCAATTCATTGGATTTATGGCGGTGCTGTCAGACTGATGTGAGCTACTCCCCAATCCTTGGACAGATTTCCGGCTTTCTTTAGCTACTGCCTGCACCTGCTGATCGGTTTGGGTTGCGTTGAAGTAGCCCACGGCGGGCGGCTGACCGCCATGGGCGGCGTGGGGCCGCTGGTGGTTGTAGAAGGTGATCCAGGCCCCGATGCCAGCCTTGGCCTGGCCATGCATCTGATGGTCCAGCCGGTTGCGGCGCGCCCCTTGCTGGCTGATCCGGAGGCATCGGGTCAAGGCTTCCTTGCCCGCTTCCTGATTACCGAACCGCCCAGCGCCATCGGCACACGATTGCGGCGGGGCCACGATCCGCAAAGCGATACCACCCTGGCAGCATTCACTGCCCGGCTCGCGCACATTCTCGAAACTCCCATGCCGACCGGTGACAATCCGCAAGAGCTCGCGCCAGTGCGGCTGCCGCTGTCGGCGGGCGCACAGGAACTGCTGTGGCGGTTCTACGAGGCGGTGGAAGCCTCTCAAGCCACCGGCAAGGAAATGGAGCACGTCCGCGCCTATGGCTCGAAATCGGCGGAACAGGCCGCGCGTATCGCAGGGGTTCTGACCCTTTGGGCCGACCTCCATGCGCCCGAGGTGACTGCGGAAGCGATGGGCTGGGCGATCGACCTCGCACAGTTCTATCTGAGCGAAGCGCGGCGCCTGGCTGAGGCGGGACTTGTGTCCGGCGAAACCACCAAGGCGGAACGCCTGCGGCAATGGCTGCTGACAAGCTGGCAGCATGAGGACATTACCCCGCGTGAGATTGTGCAGAGTGGGCCAAACTCGCTGCGTGATGCCAAGGCTCTGGTTGGGCCGCTGGCGATGCTGGTGAAAGCTGGACACCTGCAACGACTTCCCGCAGGAACCCCCATTCGCGGTGGTGCGCGTAAGGAAGCATACCGGATCGTGGGGTGGGCCCATGCTGTTTGACGTGCAATCAGCGCTGGCGGAAATTCTGAGAACCACCCCTGCTACAACCGCTACACCCGCTACAATTGGGCCAGATGTAGCCAGTGTAGCGGATGTAGCGGCGCAGCGGACCGAAATCCACACACCCGCCAAGGTACTGCCGTTCGCCGCGAAGGCCAACGCCCCAGCCCGGACACAAGACAATAGCGAAGGCTTCTCGCACGGCGTCTGCGCCATAACGGGCAGGCCTCGCACTTGGACGGGCAAGGTAGTCGCGCTTAATGAATGGCGGCGGCTTTCCGAATGGGAACGGGAAGGCTCAGCCGGGCGGCTATTCTGCGGCCTGTGCCGGGAGTGGGTGGAACAGGGTGGCGGCTGTACTGAGTTGGGGTGCTGGAAGCGCCAGTGTGCAAGATAGGCCGTTGGTGAATGCCATAGAAGTCAGTGCGGAATGACCGCTCCATTGTGAAAGCCTCATTCAACGGCTTGGAATGGGGCCGTCCGGTTCAGAACAATCGACAAGAGCATTGTGGGCCAGCGGTCTGACTTGAACGGCGGGTTTGCTGAGTTTTACTGAGGTTTCGCATTCGCCCAATCCGCCAAGGTCAACCGCCATGACGCCAGTACTCGGTTTTTCCATGTACCTGCTGTGCTTCATATCGGTCTCCGTCGCTGGAGAACAGACTAACCTCAAAGTGCGGACGTTTCATAGGACCGGATCAGGAAGGTTCAAGAATGTTAGCTTTTGTTAGCATTTTGCGTCATTGAATGCCCTGAACTCATTCGTGCTTCGTGTTCTCAAAGTAGGCCTTAGGAACATTTGTGAGGAGCCTGGTTCCGTTCTAGAAGGTTTCATTTTTTATCAACATTGGGCGGCATCATCTGCAGCGCTGTCTTTGTCGCCGATGGCCAGCAAAACAGGCCTCGGCAAGGGAGAAAAACGCTTCAACGCGCCATGATCTTCGCGTTTATCGAAAGTGTAGCGCTAAGGAACGTGGGGAACGCACCTCTTGCCGGCCGTCGGCAAATGCAATGCGGGTGAACCGCATCAGTGCTTTCCCGCTGACGTCATTTTTGTTCTGGCGAAGCCTCTGCCACCTTAACTGTTTAGCTGGAGATGGAAAAGGCGACGATTGTCATGGAACTGTTGGCTATCCCTATAGGATCCGCGCGGGTAATCAGGGAAGGGCTCCGGCGCTTTGCGGTATGTACGCAGCAATGGGTTGCGGACTTGCCAACCATGTAGCCACAACCCTGCAGTAAGTTGAGGCCACGGTCGCTGGTGAAGACGCCTAAAGAAGTGCGGGACGTTCTCGAATAGTAGCAAAGGGGGCGGAAAGCGGTCGTTGAAAACAGCCCATTAAGCCTTCGGATTTCCGTCAAAGCGGACAATTGAACGGGTGCAGTGATGGTGACCAAGGAGGTCGTTTGGCAACTCTGGCCAACCGAAGCACTCCGCGTCGAGCACCCGCGTTGAGCGATAGATTGCCAAGTTTCAGTCCTGTTTATTTATCAACGCAACAGTGCATGGCCGGTTGCGCTGTGTGGAAACAGCCGGTCAGAGCTTGATGATCGTCTTTCGTGCCAACAATCCCTGGGGTCGGAACAAAAGAACGCCGATCACAAGAAGGATGGCAAAGGCATCTCGGTAGGGAAGCAGGCTTTCGGGCAAATAGGCTTGGAGGATCACCTCGATAAACCCCAGAAGGAAGCCCCCCGCAACGGCGCCCGACAGGCTGCCGAGCCCGCCGATGATGGCGGCTATGAAGGCTTTCAAGACCGGTAGCGCCCCCATCAGTGGATCGACACTGCCACGTTGTGCTACCCACAGAATTCCCGCCACACCGGCCAGAAGGCCAGAGATGGCGAAGGCAGTGGCTACGATAGAGTTGGCCCGCATGCCCATCAGGCGCAGCACCGCGAAATCTTCTGACGCGGCGCGCATAGCCCGGCCTGCCATCGTGCGGTGCAGAAACAGGTTCAATCCCAGAAGCATCACGAGTGTGACGATGATCGAGATCAGCTGGATCGTCCCCAAATGCAGTGGGCCGATGGTGATGACACCCGACAACGAGGTTGGAATAGAAACTGGAATCGGGCGGGCTGAGATTACGTTCTGGAATAGAACTCGAAGAATGGCGCTTACCGCAAAGCTGGTCAGCAGCAGTGTTGTTCCGGATGCCCCCCGAACCGGACGAAAGGCAACACGCTCCATTAGCACGGCCGCGGCGACAGCGACAACAAGCCCGCCAATGACGGCCAATGGAAACGGCAACCCCCAGATCAACGCGAAGCAGATTGCATATCCTGTCACGGTCATCAACTCGCCATGAGCAAAATTGATCAGGCCGATGATCGAGAATACCACCGCAAGCCCTAGAGCCAGAAGAGCATAGGTTCCACCAAGACTGAGGGCATTCAGAAGTTGCTGGAGAAAGATGTCCATGTTGGGATCCTTGCCCTCAAACGCCGAGGTAAGCGTCTTGGATTTCCGGGGAAGCGCGCAGATCGTCGGCGCTTCCCAGCAACTCGACCCGGCCATTGGCCAGAACGTAGCCGCGGTCGGCGATTTCAAGCGATTGCACCACGTTCTGTTCGACAAGAAGTATAGTCAGACCACGATCACGCAAGTTTCCAATCAAATCGAAGATCCGGTCAACAATCTGAGGCGCCAGGCCAAGCGAGGGTTCGTCCAACAGTAGCAGATCAGGTGAAGACATGAGCGCGCGCGCAATGGCCAGCATCTGTTGTTCTCCACCTGACAGGGAGCCCGCCTTTTGATGCAGTCGTTCAGCCAGAATGGGAAACAGGTCCAGCATGTCAGCCTTGGCTGCTACGAGGTTGCCGCGGGCGGCGTGTTTGGCACCACCCAGCATCAGATTTTCGTTAACCGTGAGGGAGGAAAACACGCGGCGACCTTCGGGAACGAGTGTCATGCCACGCCGGACGATGGTTTCAGGCGGCAAGTCCAGAAGATTAATGCCATTAAACTCCATCTTCCTTGCCTTGCGTGGAGCAAGGCCCACCAGCGCGTTCAGGGTTGAGCTTTTTCCAGCCCCATTGGCACCAAGAAGGGTGACGATTTCCCCCCGCTTCACCGTAAGGTCGATGCCGCGCACTGCCTCGACCGGGCCGTAGCTGACGGTCAGTCCCTCGATCGACAATAGGGTTTCATCCGACGTGGTCATGGGGATCCTGTGTCGCGTGCAGGTTGGGAAGCGGCCCGGGCTGACCCCGGGCCGCAGGATAGGCAGGCTCAGGGGGCCGGAATGTCGGCCGGATCGGGTTGACCCTGAACAACAAGTTCCCGATTGCCTGACGCGATGCGCACCAGCGAAACCGACCGTAGCGGCATGCCGATGGTGCCTTTAAAGGTGATCGGTCCGGTCACGCCCTGAAGGTTTTCGATATTGGCGATCCCGTCCCGGATGGCTGCCGGATCGAGGCTGTCGGCAGCGGTAACGGCCGCTTCGATGATCATCCCAAGATCGTAGCCATTGGCGATGTAGATGGTATCCGGGGCCGCGCCGGTCTTTTCCGTCCACTTGGCATTGAACGCTTCCAGCGGGCTGCCCTCTGTTGCGTGACCTGCCGTCGAGAAAACAACACCTTCGACCAGATCGCCCAGTCCGAATGTGGTCGGACTGTCGATCCCGTCTGAGCCAAGGATCGGCGTAGTCACGCCCGCACCGCGCAATTGGCGGACGAAGGCCGGGAAGTCAGGTTCATAGGCCGAAGTCATGATGACATCTGGTTTTGGGTCCATCGCGGCGATTTTGGTGACTTCGGCGCCGAAATCCTGCTGCCCCATCGAAAAGGTGCCCTCACCCACCAAAGTGCCGCCCTTGCCGGTGAATGCCTCTCCAAAATATTGCGGCAGCTTCAGGGTATAGGCGCTATCGGGTGACGTCAGGATATACGCTGTCTTGTAGCCGCTTTCGATGGCATGGGCGGCAAGCATGGCGGCTTGAACGTTATCGGCCGGATAGTTCGAAAACATGTAGTCGCCCACAGCCAGCGGCAGCGTCGGCGTTGTGGCACAGAAGGAAATCGCCGGGATGCTGGCGCCTTGGGTGATCATCCCGGCTGCGATCGACGGATCGGCGTCGCAGGGGGTAATGATCAGTTGCGCACCTGCATCCACCAGTTCCTGAGCAACAAGCGCGGTTTGCGCCGAATCCGATCGGGTGTCCTTGATGATGGTCTGGATCGGAAACTTCCCGGCAATGCCGCCAGCCTCATTGATTTCGTCGATCTTCATCTGAAGACCGGCGAGGTTGGGTTGGTCATACGGTGCAAGGCCACCGGTCTGGGCTGTCGCCAGTCCGATGACCAAATCCTCGGCCATCGCAGGAGCTGCGACCAGCACCGCGAAGGCGCTGGAAAGGAGCATAATCTTGTTCTTTTTCATTCTGGGTCTTCCTCTGTTGGTGGGCTTTGAATTCACGCGGCAGCACGTCGCTTGCCGATATAGGCTTCGATCACAGCGGGATTTGCTCGGATGTCTTCGGGCGTTCCTTCAGCGATCATCTGGCCCTTATTCAGCACGACGATGTGGTCACACAGCCGCATGATGAGTTTCAGATCATGTTCCACCACCAGAAGGCCGATCCTGTGGTCGGCCCGGATCTGGCGCAACACCACTATCAAGGCATCGGTCTCGGCCGGGTTCATGCCGGCGGCGGGTTCGTCAAGGAGCAGGAACGATGGGCGCAAGGCAAGGGCGCGGGCGATTTCCAACCGACGTTGCGCACCATAGGGCAGGGAACTGGCAGGCCGAGCGGCAAGTTCCTGCATGCCGACAACCTCTAGCGCCGCCATGGCAGCGGCGCGGCTGTCTTCGTTCGGGCGAGCGACGGCATCAGCGGCGACGGTTACATTCTCAAGAACCGTGAGGTTGCGAAACAGCCGGATGTTCTGGAAAGTGCGGCCCAGACCGCGCATCGGCACCTCATGCACTGGCACTAGCGCAGTATCGGTGCCGTTCAGCAGCACATGACCGGAACTGGGAGGAACGACGCCCGAGATGGCGTTGATGAGAGTCGATTTCCCCGCTCCGTTCGGGCCGATCAACCCGGTGACAAGGCCGGGGCGCACGGCAAAGCTGACATCTTCCAGCGCAACAAGCCCGGCAAAGCGACGCCCGACGCCCTTGATGGAAAGCGATATCTGATCCGATGCGTTCGATGGGTCGGGACGTGCCGCCTTGACCACAGGTTCTGGGAACAGCCGTTCATCCACCTCGCGCAGGCCGAAAAGGCCATCACGCAGACGATACATCACCGCAAGGATAACAACGCCGACACCAATGTCGGTAAGGCCGAAGACCTGAGGCAATTGAAGGCCAAAGACATCTGCGCCGCCTTCCAGACGGCGCAGAAGATCGACCATCACCACGATCAGTGCTGTGCCCCCAACGGCGCCCGATACCGTGGAAATGCCGCCCAGGATCAGCATCGACATAAGAAGGAACGTCAGGTTGAAATAGAAATCCTTGGGCGAGAAGGCCCCAAGAAAATGCGCCAAAAGCACACCTGCCGCGCCGGACACCAGCCCGCCAAGAACCCAGGCGATGAACCGTTGACGCACCACATTCACTCCGCTGGCTCGTGCTGCGATTTCATCCTCGCGTGCAGCACGCAGGGACAACCCGCCCTTGCTGCCGCGATATATCCGGGCCACCGCCACTGCGACTAGCGCGACAGGAAGCGCCTCCCAGGTCGATACCCCACGAGGGACGCCAAAGAAGGTCTGACTGCCGCGGGTTATGTCTACCGACGCGACCAGCGTGACATGAACGATGACCAGAAATCCCAGTGTGGCGATCGAAGCGGCCGCTCCGCCCAAACGCGCAAGAGGCAAGCCAAAAAGTGCGGCGACCAACCCCACGACCAGCAGGGCACCCAGCATTCCGACCGGCAGGGTCTGCCCCCCGGCAATTACTGCAAGCCATGATGGCAGATCGGGCAAGCTCGTTGACAGCACGGCTGGCTGGATGGTGAGCAGGGCCGAACCATAAGCCCCAAGCGCCATGAAGCCGGCATGGCCGAACGAGATGATCCCGGAATTGCCGCTGTAGATCTGCATCCCGATCACCGCGGTCACGTAGATCAGATACAGAGTTGCCAGTCGTGCCAAAGCCGCTGGCAGGAAAAGTTCGGCGACGATGGCCAGCGCGATCAGCGGCAGAGCCAGCACCACCGTTCCTTTCACAGCCTGCATCCCAATTCGCGGCATCATCCCCCCCAAACACGGCGGCAGTGCCGGTTATGACCAAAGCATGGTGCAGCCTTAGTCGTTATGTCAATATCATTTCATAAACACCAAAACGATTGACGTTTGTATCGTATGTTACATAGTGCGATGCAACGAAAGCGACCGGGCAAGGGAAGACAACATGGCAATCCGCGACCGCTTGACCGATGGCAGCGTCCAGTTGACGCCGTCTGACATGAAGCTCGCGCGCGCTTTGCTTGCAGACTATCCGACGGCTGGGCTGAATACTGTTGCTCAGCTTGCTGCGGTAGCGGGGGTATCCGGGCCAACTGTCGTGCGCTTTGCGTCACGGCTTGGTTTTGACGGATTTACGGAACTCCAGAAGGCTTTGCTGGCAGAAGTCCAGGCCAGGATGAACTCGCCCCTAGCCATGATCGATGCGGGCAAAGCCGCCGCGGTGCCACAGGAACAGATCTATCGTGAAGTGATCCGGTCCTGCGTCACCATGTTGGAGGCGACCGTCGGCATGGTGACGGCGGCGGATTTCGACGCTGCCGCGCGACTTATCACTGACCCTGCTTTGCGTCTGCATTTTATCGGTGGGCGATTTTCTGGCTATCTGGCCGGGATGTTGTGGCAGCACCTGCGCCAGTTGCGGGCGGATTGCCAGGTGGTCAGTGGCAATCGTCCAGACAGGGTCGATTCGTTGATCGACATCGGTCGCAGGGACCTGATCATCGCCTTCGATTACCGCCGCTACCAGGTGGACACGATCCAGTTTGTGACCGCCGCAGCCGAGCGTGGGGCACAGGTAATTCTGTTCACCGACCCCTGGGCCTCTCCCTTGGCGGCAAACGCGAAGGTGGTGCTGACTGCCCCAGTGGAGGGGCCATCACCCTTTGATACGATGGTTCCTGCTCTTGCGCAGGTCGAGGCGCTGATTGCCGCCGTCACCATGCGACTGTCACCCACCTCGCGCGCCCGGATCGCTGAGATCGAGGCGCTGCGCAGCCTGTCGGGCATCACCGAGGACCAACTGACCGAGAACCCCAAGACCGCGCAGAGCCGCGCGGACAAAGCCGGAGAGTGAGATGAGCGACCTGATTTCCGTCGAATATGGCGGCCAGACCATCCGCCGTGACAGCGCCTATTCCAAGGGGGCCTGCACCTTTCTGCTGGTGGACATGCAGCGCATCTGGGCCGAGCCGATGATGGACCCGACCCATCCGATGCCCACCGACAGCTATTTCATGCAGCGTGTCCACGAAGTTGTTATTCCCAATCAGGTGAAGATCCTGAATGCCTTCCGCAAAGCGGGCGAGAATGTTTGCCACACGATCATCGAAAGCCTGACAGCCGATGGCCGTGACCGTTCGCTCGATCACAAGCTGTCGAACATGCATGTGCCGAAGGGCGCACCAGAGGGTGCAATCATCGCCCCACTGATGCCAACCGATAACGAGCCTGTGCTGCCGAAAACCTCATCAGGTCTATTCAATTCCACGAATGCCGATTACGTGCTGCGCAACCTCAATACCCGTTTTCTTGTCATCGCCGGGATCGTGACCGACCAATGCGTCGACATGGCCGTTCGGGATGCTGCTGACCGGGGTTATCTGGTGACCGTCGTCAAGGATGCCTGTGCCACCTACACGCCCGAGCGGCACGAGTCGGCCTTGCGCGCCTATGGTGGTTATTGCTGGATCACCGATACGGAAACCGTTCTTTCGCGCCTCGCAGCCCTTGAAGCATGAGGACATCATGATCAAAGCCGAAGAACTTGTGACCTTTGTCACCACCGATATTGCCGCCATCACGCGAGGCCGCGCGGTCGCTGCGTCCGACCTGCCGGGTGCCCTGTCGAAGGGTGTGGGATGGGTGCCTGCGAACCTTTCGCTGACGCCGTTCGACGAAATCGCCAGCCCCAATCCTTTTGGTTCGACTGGAGATCTGCGGCTGATGCCCGACCCCGAGGCCGGGGTCAGGATCGAGTGGCCGGGTGAGCGGACGCCGCTTCATTTCTACCACTGTGACATCACGAATCTGGACGGCACGCCTTGGGAAGGTTGTGTCCGTTCAATTCTCAGGTCCGCTGTTGCTGATCTGGATGCGCTAGGACTGCGTGTGGTTGCAGCCTTTGAGCAGGAGTTCCAGATCTTGGGAGCGACCTGGCCTTCGGCGCCCTCATTCGGGCTTTCAGCGTTGCGGCGGGCTGATCCGTTCGGGCCGATGCTGATGGCAGCCCTTTCCGCAGCGGACTGTGCGCCGGAATGTTTCCTTCCGGAATATGGCCGGGACCAATTCGAAATCGTCTGCGGCCCCTCTGGCGCGGTTCAAGCTGCGGACCGGGCCGTGACAATTCGCGAAGTTACCCGCGAACTGGCCGCAACGATGGGTTGGCAGGCAAGTTTCTGCCCCAAGACCGATCCGAACGGCGTTGGCAATGGTGTCCATATCCACCTGTCGCTGACCGACCTTCAGGGCAATCCGGTCACGTTCGATTCTTCGCGGCCTGGGCGGCTATCTGAACGGGCCGGGGCCTTTGCTGCGGGGATCGTGCGCCATATGTCGGCTTTAACGGCAATTGCGGCGCCCAGTGCCGTTTCATATCAGCGCCTGAAGCCGCACCATTGGTCAGCGTCATGGACGACAATGGGTGAAAAGGACCGCGAGGCTACCCTGCGGATATGCCCAACCTCGGAACGATCCGGTCATGACCCGTCGCGCACCTTCAACATGGAGTTTCGCGCCGCCGATGCCACCGCCAGCCCGCATCTGGCGCTGGCCATGCTCATCCGTGCCGGGATCGAGGGAGTGCGGGCTGGTCTTGACACTCCGCCGATCGTGAAGGGTGATCCCGAAGAGATGTCGTCCGATGACCGCGCCCGCCTTGGCATCCGTCGCCTGCCAAGCAGCCTGCATGAGGCACTGTCTGCGCTGGAGGCCGACAAAGTGGTCTGCGGCTGGCTGTCGCCTACGTTCCTTGACTGCTGGAAAGGGATGCGGCTGAAAGAGCTGGAGATCGTTGCCGGTCTGGATGATGCCGCGCTTTGCCGCCGTTATGCAGAGGTCTACTGATGCTAACGCGCGCCCTGGCCACTCAATCACCCCTTCTGGATATTGACGAGCCGCCGCCCTATGGTGCCATCAACCCTGACGGCACATCGGATATGCTGCTTCTTTGCGAACATGCCTTGCCGCGCATTCCTCGGCGACTGGCGCATCTGGGATTGCCAAAGTCCGAAAGGCTTCGCCATATCGGCTGGGACATCGGGGCGCTGTCGCTTGCGCGCGATCTATCGGCACGCATGGACGCGCCGTTGTTTCACACTGGGTATTCGCGGCTGGTGGTAGATTGCAACCGCCCTCTCGACAACCCGTCCCTAATCCCGGAAACCAGCGAAAGCACCATCATTCCAGGCAACCGCGGCCTAAATGCCTATGAGCGAACCGAAAGGCTGGAGACGTTCTTCCACCCCTTCCACGCCGCCGTCGGCCGCCGCCTTGATCTACGGCGCACGGCTGGCAAGCAGACGTTTGTCGTTGGCATTCACAGCTATACGCCAATTTACAAGGGGGTGGCGCGGCCATGGCATGCCGGCATCCTATATGGGAAAGCGGCCGAGTTTGCCGGTCGGATGATGAGCGCCCTTTCACAGGAAGGGGGTCTGGAGATCGGCGACAATGAACCATACCAGATCGACCATGACGACTATACCGTGCCCGTGCATGCTGATGCGCGCGGGCTTCCCGGGTTGCTGATAGAAGTTCGGCATGACCTAATTGCAAGCGCGTCGGGCGTTGCTGAATGGGCCGAACGACTGGAGCGTTGTCTGCGTCTGTCGATGGAGCGCCGCGGATGAGCAGCCTTTACGCCCGTGATGCAGCTTCGAACGCAGGTCTGCAAAAGCTGCGGTTCTTTCCGCAGGCGGTGGTTGGCGGCAAGGGTGCGATGCTGCGCGCGGATGATGGGCGGGTGTTGATCGACCTGTCGGCCGCCTGGGGCGCGGCAAGCCTAGGTTATGGCCACCCGGCGCTGGTGGCGGCGGTCAGCGCCGCCGTTGCTGATCCGGCAGGTGCGTCGGTCCTGTCTTCGGCGAATGCCCCGGCTACCGCGTTGGCAGAACGGCTAATCGCGCTTTTTCCATCGGACAAGCCGCAGAAAGTCTGGCTAGGCCATTCCGGATCTGATGCCAACGAGGCCGCCATCCGCGCGGTGCGCCGCGCTACCGGGCGGCAGGGGATCATCAGTTTTTCCGGTGCCTATCATGGCTGCACAATTGGCACGATGGCGGTTTCAGGCCATCCGACACTTGCCTCGGAAAAGGCGGTGGGCCTGATCCAGCTGCCTTATCCCGGTGCTGATCCACACGGATCAGACGGAGAAACGATCCTTGCGTCGCTTGAACGCCAACTGGCCGCGGCAGGGCCGGACACCATTGCGGCCTGCATCTTCGAGCCGATCCTTTCAGATGGCGGCCTATTTGTGCCACCGCCGGGCTTTCTGGCCGGGTTGGACGCCATCTGCCGCAGGCATGGGATCCTGACAATATGCGATGAGGTCAAGGTCGGGCTGGGGCGCACGGGGCGTTTGCATGCCTTTGAGCATGAGGGTTTTCGTCCCGATATCCTTGTTCTTGGTAAGGGATTGGGCGGTGGATTGCCGCTTTCTGCGGTAATTGGACCGGACTGGGTCATGGATTGTGCAACCGCCTTTGCGATGCAGACCTTGCAGGGCAACCCGGTCTGTGCAGCAGCAGGTCTTGCGGTGCTGGACACACTCGCCGCCGCAGATCTGCCAGCTGAAGCCGCCCGCAAGGGCAAAGCCCTGATGGCAGGTCTGCACGATCTTGCGCAGCGCCATACCTGCATCAGCGATATACGTGGGCGCGGCCTTGTGATCGGTGTTGAGATTTCGGGGGTTGAGACTTCGTTTCCAAGCGACGCGGCCGCCACCGCCGCTTTGATGTTTCGCGCCTATGAGCTGGGCCTTGTGGTCTATTGCGTCGGTCCGTCCTCTAATGTGCTTGAACTGACCCCACCGATGACCATAACCGACAATAACATCGAGCAGGCGTTGTCCCTGCTGGATCAGGTCATTCTCGACTTGGTGGCAGATAGGATCGACAAGACGGCGTCCGCCAGTTTCGTCGGCTGGTGACGCACGAAAGTCTCGGTTGCTAAGTATGCAGATGGCCTGCTTCGGCACATCCAGCACCGAGAAATCGAGAGGGCGGACCGGCAGCCTTGTGCCGACCGACGCAAGAAGCCGCAGGTCGGCGGGCTAGTGCTCAAGGCATCCTTGATGTCTAGTCCGAGTAGCGAACCCAACTGTCTATCCTCGTATGGCCGAGCACCAGTCGCACCGCCCGGAGCGGCGAGAGCGATGGGGAAGTGCAATTTTGCGAAACTGGCAAACCCTCCGCGCGGTGTAGGGTATTCGTTCGATCACGTGAGCGGCTTCTAAAACATACTCCACAAACACTTGGCCCTCGGCTGGCAATCGACGCTGGCCTTCGAAAAGACAGAGCCGTTTAATGGGTGAGTCCGTCCGTATCAGAAACAGTGCAGGTCCAAAGTTTGTCGTTTAATCTGGCAAATCCACAGGGCTGAGCGTGGCCCAGAGATCGCCAGGTCCAGGATTTTCTGCCCGGCTTGCGCCCCCCATATGGGTCATCACGCCCCAGACCGCGTTGAGCGCCGTCTGCACTGCTCCCTCGACCCAGGCAGGGGTCCAGCTGATGCCATCGCCAGCCAGGAAGATGCCGCGCTGTTCGACCGGCATGTCTTTCTGGAAGAAGTGGCCATACATACGATGATTGTATCTGTAATGGCCAGGCAAGGCACCCTTGAAAGCGCCAAGGAAGTTCTCATCTGCCTCCCAACTTACGCAGATCGGATTGCCGCGAATATGGCTGCGGATGTCGACACCGGGATAAACCCGTTCAAGCGCGGCGAGTGCCAGCTCGACACGTTTTTCTGGGCCATAGGGCAAAACTTTTAGCGCGTCGGTCATCCAACTGTAGGATAGGCAAATGACGGCGGGTCTGTCGGGCCCATTGTCAAAGAAATAGGTGCCCCGCGTGATCCGGTCAGTCAGCGTCATTGATAGTAATGGCCGCCCGTCAGGGCCTGGGTCTTTCCAGAATGGCCGATCAACCATCACGAAGGTCTTTGCGGCTTGCATGTATCGAGTGCGGTCAAGTGCCATCCACAGCTTTTGAGCGAACAGGGCCTCGTCCACAGCAACCGACGTCGTCAGAAGATGACTCTGGCACGTAACAAGCACCGCAGCATAGTCACGCGCGACGTCCCAGCCATCTGTCACCGTCAGACCACCCTCGACATTGCGCCCAATGCGCACTGCGCGCCCCATCGTGGCCCCACCATTCAGCCCGGCCAGCGTCGTGCCGTCGGGCCAGTGCGTGCACGTTGTGGGTTGACGCCAGAGCCGCTGCAAGACGCTCTCGGCCCCACCGACAATTAACCGTTGGTGATCGTCCAATTCCAGCAAGTTCACCCGTAGGATCTCAAGCATCGAGTTGGGGAAATCGCTGTCCCAGCCACCGGTGCCAAAGCCCACCTGACCAAAAATCTCGCGATGACGGAAACTCAGCGCCTGAAACGCGCTGGACGAGACAATGAAATCATAGAACGTCCGCTCATCCCATTTCGCGACCAACGGGTCCCACAATGCCTTCAGCCGCCCTGGATCCCGGTCGCGCACCGCTTGAGTCAAAGCGCTAAAATCGCTGTGCTCTTCCAACGCAGCGCGATAGGCTACAGCAACCTCTTTAAAGATCTGCGGTAGATCGTCCAGACCGCGTGCGAAATAGGTATCACCCTCCAAGTCAACGACCGTCGAGCCTGCGGTTGGTGTTAGTGGGTTAGGGAAGGGGCTGCTTTCCAAACCCACCAGATCGACGTAATGAAAAAAGGCACGCGATGAGGCGGGAAAACGCATCCCACCCAACTCGGCAATCACATCATCGGTCCCTTCAAAAACCTCTGAGCGCAGGCGACCGCCGAATTTGGCCGATTCATAGATGATCGGTCGCAAACCCATCTTCATCAATTCATACGCAGCAATGATACCCGATGCGCCTGCCCCGATGATCGCAACCGCCGTGCCATGCCGTGCAGTTGGGATCTGTCCAAGCCCGGCTGGGTGGGTCAGCCATGTGTCATAGGCGAAAGGAAAATCGGGACCGAAGGCGGTAACCGGCTTTAAGGCGTCCATATTCGGCTAGTCTTTCTAACGAGTGAAAAATGATGCACTTCTTAAGTAGATTATGGCTTGTGGTGGAGGTGAAAGTGAAGCTTGCAATCTGGCAGTCACAGCCGTCAGATGGACGAATTGAGACTGTTTTACCGTCGATTTGCATGCACTTGCAGGCCGTTGCGAAAGCGGGGGTAAAACTGCTGGTCCTGCCCGAGCTGTTTTTGCCAGGCTACAATCGGCCTGATCTCCATTCTGCACTGGCCCAAACGATCGATGGCGAATGGATGGCAAGGCTGCGGAAAATGGCAGCTAACGCGGGCTGCGGCCTATGCCTTGGCTGGGCGGAACGCGAAGGCAATAGGGTTTATAACGCCGCGACCACCATCGGCCCGGATGGCAGCATTCTCGGCCATTACCGCAAGATACAGCTTTACGGACCGATGGAACGAGCCAGTTTTGCGCGTGGCGAAAGCCTTTGCGCGCCTTTTCAGATTGGGGGCAGGCAAACGTCGATGTTCATTTGCTACGACATCGAATTTCCGGGTCATACAGAGGGGCTGCGGCGGGCTGGAATTGATCTGATCCTTGTTCCGACCGCTAATCCTGTGGGCTTTGAACATGTGCAGCGCCGACTTGTCCCGGCCCGCGCCCATGAGGCAGATGCGGTTGTAGCCTATGCCAATCTTGTCGGGCCAGAGGGCGATGTGACCTTCGGCGGATTGTCGGTTATCGTCGGACCGGATGGCGAGGCCCTCGCCAGTGCTGGTGCACGTGGCGAGGCAGTGCTTATCGTCGATCTGGCTGCGGCTGATGCAGTTCCACGCACCTTGCGTTCGGAAACGTGGAAGGAGTATCGACCGGCACAGGGTTAAGTTTGCAGATGGCGTTCAAGCTATACCGCTGAGCGTCAGCTTCATCCGCATCATCACCACTTGTCCTCCGATTTTGCTGCAAAAGGTCATGAACGGCCGCTTCGGGGAGCCCGTATCTGAGCCAAACCAAACTCCTGACAGTCGGCCATATCTTTACAGATCGATCCCTTCAGACAAGGACAGCGCATCGTCGAGGTCGACCCCAAGATAGCGAACGGTACTATCCATCTTGGTATGCCCGAGCAAAAGTTGAACCGCGCGCAGGTTGCCTGTCTTCTTGTAAATCTGAGCAACCTTGGTGCGTCGCATCGAATGGGTCCCATAGGCGCTCGGTTCAAGCCCGATCGAGAGAACCCAGTCGCGCATGATCCGCGCATACTGGCGTGTCGATAAGTGCGGGCTGGAATGGACACGGCTTGGCCAAAGATATTCGCAACCGATCATTTCGGGATCCTTGATCCAACGCTCCACCGACAGTCGCGTGGTTTCTGTAATCTCAAAGCGAACGGGCTTGCGCGTCTTGCTTTGCGTGACTGAAGCTCGTTCCTTGACGCGGCCTGCGGCATAAACATCGTTCACCTTTAGGCCGACCAGATCGCAGCCACGGAGTTTGCAGTCGATGGCCATGTTGAAAAGCGCAAGATCGCGCTTATTGTCGGCCATTTCCAGCCGGACACGAATGGACCACACATGTTTTGGCAGCAGTGGGAGTTTCTGGCCAACGACGCGGCCCTTATTCCAAGGCGCACGTGTGGGGCGAAGGGCGGGAAGTGTTTCGATGGGCATGGTTTCTCTCCTATCCACCACGCCCGCCGCATCCTCGGCTCTGCCGATACGGCAATGTTACATCGACCATCGCTTCTGCGCTCACAAATCGCATCGGGCGGTAAGCGGCCCTTGGATCGTGATGAAACAACGTCCGCTTTCCGGTCCGATTCAGACCTGCGGTCCAATCCCTTCTCATAACGGGGAGTCCAGAACTGCCTAACGAACGTTAGGCAGTTCTGTACACCTCTGGAGGGATCATGCGGCTGGTGGCATATGAGCGGGTATCGACCGCCCGGCAGGGGCAGTCAGGTCTGGGGCTGGAAGCGCAGCGACGGCAGATTGCGGAGTTCGCAGCCACCAGGAGCGCCGAGGTCCTGGCACGGTTCACCGAGGTGGAAAGCGGGCGGAAGGCCGACCGGCCTGAACTCGCCAAGGCGCTGCATCATGCCAAGGTCACCGGGGCCACGCTGGTCATTGCCAAGCTGGACCGTCTCAGTCGGAACGCGGCGTTTCTGCTGGCCCTGCGCGACAGTGGAGTGAAGTTCGTGGCCGTCGACATGCCGGAGGCCAATGACCTGACGGTGGGCATCATGGCGTTGGTGGCGGAAGCGGAGCGGGAGGCGATCTCGCGGCGCACGAAAGAGGCCTTGGCATCGGCCAAGGCGCGTGGGGTGAAGCTGGGCAACCCCAACGGGGCGGCAAGCCTCAGACGGGCAGGGAAGGGCGGTGCGGCCCTTCAGGCGGTGGTGTCGGCGAATGCTGCAGCGTTCGCTGCGGATTTGGCGCCCGTCCTCGCGGACATAAGGAAGGCGGGGCATATTTCGTTGCGAGCGATAGCCTCGGAGCTTACTGCTCGTGGGATTCGGACGCGGCGAGGTGGTGATTGGCGAGTGTCGAACGTCAAGCAGCTGCTCGCGAGGTCAAAACGCGGCTAGGCTCCAGGCGGGTAAAGAGAGACGATACGGCGCTCGGTGCGTTAATGTCTTCTGAAGCTTGCTGTTTGGAGCGGGATTCTCACAGGTCGAGCAATACACTCAGCCACATGCCGCCATAATCTCACATGAGTTGGGCGAAGCGGTAACCTATGTTAGGGTCGTTCGGCTCCGATAGAGGATTCACCGATGACAGACCCGGCCGTGCTGAGATTGAAGGCTTTGCCGACACCCGCGCTGGTTTTGGACGAGAGCCGGATGATCCGTAACATTGCGCGCTTGGCCGATCGATCCGCGACCTTGGGTGTTTCTCTGCGCCCGCATCTGAAAACGGCAAAGTCTCTGGACGTTGCGCATCGTCTGACAGGTGGTGCGCCCGGTCCCATCACTGTATCGACCTTGGCTGAGGCCGAAGTCTTCTATGGCGCCGGGTATGCCGACATCCTCTACGCAGTGGGGATTGCGCCGCAGAAATTGGACCGCGTGCAGGCACTGCGCACGCGCGGGTGCGATCTTGTGGTAATCCTTGACAGCGAAGTGCAGGCGCATGCGGCGGCGCAGGCAAGGGTACCTGCCATGATCGAAATCGACAGCGATGGCCATCGCGGCGGTCTTCGGCCAGACGATCCCGTTCTGGTTTCTGTCGGGCAGATATTGCACGCTCACGGATGTCTTCGAGGCGTGATGACCCATGCGGGCGAAAGCTATACCGTACGAGGCGCGGGTCATCATGCCCGCTTCGCCGAATTGGAACGAGAGGCGGCCGTGGCCGCAGCCGGGGCGCTGCGTGCGGCGGGCCTTTCCTGCCCGGTCGTGAGTGTCGGATCCACGCCCACGGCCCATGCCGCCAGAGATCTGACGGGCGTTACGGAACTACGGGCCGGGGTCTACATGTTCTTCGACCTCGTGATGGCGGGGCTCGACGTGTGTACCTTAGACGACATTGCTCTTGGCGTCCTGACCACTGTGATCGGACATCAGCCGACCAAAGGATGGACGATGATTGATGCTGGCTGGATGGCGCTGTCACGTGACCGGGGAACGGCGTCTCAGCAGGTAGATCAAGGCTACGGCATTGTATGCGACGAGACCGGCCAAATCCTGCATGACCTTATCGTGAGCGCCGCCAACCAAGAACACGGCATTGTTTCGATCAGACCCGGTTCCGACATGCCGATGCCTAACCTGCCGGTTGGAACCTGCCTGCGCATATTGCCCAACCACGCCTGTGCTACCGCCGCGCAGCACGACCGGTACTTTGTCCTGGCCCACGATGGCGGGCCCGTCCAAACTTGGCCCCGGTTCGGTGGCTGGTAGCGAAGGCTGGCACACCTATCCACGTTCGGAAGCCATGCGCGGTTATCGACAGTGCGGCAGCCCGCAAGCGGGCGAGGGCTGGAAGCACAGCGGCGGCATATCGCCGAGTTTGCGGCAACCAGGGGTGCGGAGGTCCTGGCGCAGTTCTGGCACCGGTGATCGTGGACATCCGGGCGGCAGGGCACGTGTCGCTGCGCAGAATTGCGGCGGAATTGACGGCCCGAGGGATCAGGACACGGCGAGACGGGCAGTGGGGGGTGGGGAATGTGAAGGGGTTGATGGCGAGGGTTGACCCCTGCAGGCCCGAAAACGAAGCACGCAACCGTTAGACCAAGTGAAGATGTTTTTTCCGCTGTTTAGGGCTTGCATTGCCCCGTCGCGATAGCTGTCACGCCAATGACGCAAAGCAATCCAACTTTACGAATCTCGTTTTCCACATCTAACCTCATCCAAGGGGGACGTGATGGAGACACAACGTCAGGTTCAGTTGGATCCGGAGCGATACGCGCGTGCGCAGGAGCTCATTCGGGCTAAGCATGTCCGATCGCCGCCAGAGGTAGTTGAGCGGCTTGCACGTTAAGCCGTGACGCGTCTTGCCGCTCTACGGCTTAACAGACCCTTCGACACGGCAAACGCAGACGACGCAAGAACGGTAACTGAGTTTTGCGACGTCCTTCTTAGTGACGACGCATTGGAAGTCCCTCGGTTTGTTCAGTCAAGGTTTCCGCAAGCCACGACCAAGCAAACGGACATTTACGGGTTGATTGCAGTGGCAGCCCGTCAGTTAGGGGCCCGTTGGGACGCCGACCAGGTCAGTTTCGTCGAGGTGACAGTTTCTGTCGCGAAACTCTACGCGCTACTGCGCAGCATGGGAAAAGGTCGGAAACAACTGGCCAGAAACGATAACGGTGACAAGTCCGCCTTGTTCGCCAGTGTACCCGGTGAACAGCACACACTCGGCGTCACTATTGCCGCCGAGCTTTTTCGGGAAGCTGGGTGGGATATCGATTTGCAGGTTGGCCGTACGCGAAACGAGCTTGTCGCTCATGCTCTCTCAACCCAACCGTCGGCAATAGGCTTATCCCTGTATAACAGGACGCATCTCCAAGAGTTGGCACAGCTCGCCGAAGCATTGCGCGTGGCGCTGCCCAATCCAATCATCGCAGTTGCAGTGGGCGGAGATATGACGATTGAGGCGCTTCAAGCCGCTGGTCGTTTCGACCTTGTGGTGCTGAACGCGAAGCAGGCGCAGAAAGACTTAGCTGAGTTAATTCAGAGTAGGCGGAATGGGTGACGTCCTCAGATTGCTTGTTGTCAAACAGTCTATTCTAAGCAGCAACTGAGCTAGGGCGAGCTTGGGATGCCGCGGGGCTGGCATTAGTGCGTAGTTAGAATTGGCATGACCGTCGATTGTGCTGCACCACACAATGGGGCAAAAGTTGGATCAACAACTTCGAGTTCGATCATGCACAGTGTCATCCTGCCTTTGATGCTTTCGATTTCTTTCATTTCCGGCTGCGTTGGCATGGGCGGAGCGCGAGCGGTTGTTGACCGCGTTGACCCCGATGAACTCCTCAAGCTTAGGGCTGGACCCGGGCTCGGTTTCAAGGTGATCGTCGGCCTGCCAGATGGAACCGAACTGATCCGTCGTGACTGTGTGACAGAGGTTGGCCAACTGTGGTGCAGGGTCTCCCTCGCAGATGCTCCGAGCCTGACTGGATACGTATCCGCAGACTACCTGTCTGCCTTTTAGGTCAAGCCAGTTCGTGCAAAATGCGAAAGCTGCGCCCGGGGTCACAGGCGCAGCTTTCAATGTCTCCAGGTTTCTGGCAGCTCCCCCAGAGACCCTCAGTATAGTGTTCCCACAACCTATTGCAAACGATTCTCATTATCTATCGGCTGAGGGTTTGGCGCGCGTTATCCACTTTGTGAATTGTCACAGATGGATCAGTTGGCTTCCGGAAGTGTATGGAGCGCTCAGCTAAGTGGACGTTGCGGCATCAATGCTTCGCATTTTCGCGCGGCCTGATGGTACTATTGTTGGTGATCGTTGCAGGTTCAGCAGCATCCTACTGTCCCACAGCTCAGCTCTCTTGCCACACGACGGACGGTACAGAGGCGGTTGCTGATCAAACAGCCTGCGTTCTGGCCTGTGGAATCCCCTTCGAGGCAGACAGCAAATTGGTTGAACACCAGCGTGTCGCGTTCCAAGTCGCCCATGATGTTCTCTACTCTTTCCCTCAAAGCATTGAGACGGAGCCAGACGTACCACCACCACGCACATCCATCTGAATTGCCCAATCATTGTAGTCATTCAAATGGAAAGAACCATGAAACTGAAACTTCTAGCGGCCGGCGCGTTCATCCTGATGGGCGGCGCGGCTTTTGCGGCTTCAGACTGCTGTGGCGACTTGGTGGCGTGCTGCGCTGCCATGCTTGATTTCTGCTTCTGATCGCGCGAGCACTTCGCGATGGGATGGGGCCCCGCAACTGTAAGTTGGCCCCATCGACAAAAGTCTTGGACCTCAAGCCGTATTGATGTCTAGCGTCAAAGTCTGCTTGGGATAAGGGGTGCTGCTATGCACAATGACCCCAAACTCACTACCTAACTGCCGATCTCGGCATGGCCGCTACTCTTAATGGGTGGCAGCCGCTTTTGTTACAGATTCCTGCAGCATCACGGTCCTTGAAGTTGCGCGGGTCGGCGGCCGGATGAGGGATAACGACGATGGACCCGACCTACGCTGATTTTGCTTCGAGCATTGCAATCGTTCTGAGCCTAGTGGCTTTGTATCAGGTTGGATCGCATCGAACGCGTGGCATGGCGATACAGGCGCAAAAGGACATAGCAATGATGAAAGGTGGCTTGGATGGTGCTGAAGCCCGCATTGCTGACGCGTCCCTGCAATGGAAAGCCGCTTTGGCTGCAAGAGGCCTGCTTCAGAGTGCCGTGATGAAGCAAAAAGAGCAGGCTGCCGAAGATCTCAGGAGCAGGGCTGCTTTGCTATTTGAGGAAATAAATGGGTTACGCGTTCCCTCTAAGCCGATCTTATCAAGCTTCTTGATTGATGAATGCGCTGCCTTGGTGGGAACATGTCTCCTAAAGTGGGATCTGTTAGATTTTGACATCAACGCCTTTGTCGCTGAAGCCAAGGCAAGCCGCGCACAGCTTAGTCGGACGCAGTGCGTTTAGCAGCTTGCAGCTCTCCCCACGCTATTCTGCAGTCCGAACGACGGGTCCCCATTGATGCTCCCCCACACAGGTAGCTATCAGCCTGTCACCTTGAGTGAGGCCGCAAAACTCTGCCGTTGGGTGGCCCAGGTTTGGGTTCGGGTCGACGTCCTTATGCCGTGTGCTTGATCGGAATATCGATCCAGAACGAGGTAGCATCAAGATTGCTAGAATAGTCGATCGTGCCACCGATGGAGCTCATCATATGTTTGGCTATGGCGAGGCCAAGTCCACTTCCTTGCTTCCTGCGCACATCTGTGGACTCGCCTTGGACGAAAGGCTTGAAGATTTCTGCGCGCATGTTTTCGGGAATAGGAAGTCCGGTATTTGCCACAGTAATTCGGACTGTATCACTCCGGCGATCAAGTCCGACGATGACCTCGCCCCCATCATTGGAGAATTTGACTGCATTCGACAGCAAAATTCGCAATACTCGGCCAACGCGTTCCGGTTCGGTTTCACAAGTCATATGTAGGCTACTTGGCAATATCCGGATCGGAATTCCAGCGGCCTCGGCCTTCTGTTTGGTGGCGGCGACAGCAGCCTTTACAGCTTCGACCATGTCCTGAACTTGTGCCTCCCAGAAGGCTTGGTCCGTGACGACCGTTTCCATATCAAGGATGTCATCCAGTAAGGATTTCAGCCGTGCGGCGCCCCGAGATGCCACAGCAACAAGATCCTTCAATTTTTCAGACATTGTTTGAGCCGCAAGCACTTCCAGTAGCCGAAGCGCACCCATGATCCCCGTCAGGGGTGTCCGCAGTTCGTGGTTGACCGTGCTGATGAACTCGTTCTTCAAATGCTCGAGTTGCCGCGCGGCGGTGACGTCGGTGATCTGCGAGATGTACATAAGGGGCCGCGCCTCGTCGTCACGCACGACTGTCAGATGCAGCACCCCTGTCAAGACCCGCCCACTGGAATGGAGGTATCGCTTCTCTAGGCGCACACTTTTCTGACCGGTCGCCACCATGTTGCGGGCAGTTTGGATCGTCGCCTCTCGGTCCTCGGGTTGGGTGACCTTCTTGAACCCGGCTTCCATGAGCTCAGCCCTACTGTAGCCGAGAAAGTCGCAAAGCGCTGGATTGACATCAATCCAGCTGCCGTCCATCCGCGTCAAAGCCATGCCGATTGGTGAATGTTCCATGGACGCACGCAGCAGCCGTTCGCTGTCACGGAGTTCGGCAACAGCTTTGACATCTTCCACAGCGGAGCTAGACCCGCCACGTCGCAGCAAAAGTGCAGGGTCTTTTGTGTTCCGCACAAGTTATACCAGCCAAGTTTCTAAGTTTGATAATCTCTATATCGTTTTGAATTGGATGGTCAATTTCTCGGTGTCATGGCTACCCCACAGTTTCGTGTTCTGGTCCTTCGATGTGATACCGATGTCAGGAGGCCACGGTAACCTCTCATCTCTATCATGGACCACTCTCTGCTGAACTTAGCATTGGCGCCCAAAACGCCAGATTGTTCCGGGTGGATTTTCAAGTAGAGGTCCTAGGAGGTGCACTTGTGCACCTAGGCAACTCAACCACAGGCGGCGGTCAAATGACTGCCGATCCTGCCATAAATACCCCAAAATCCTCGTTCTAAATGGCATGGATTGATCGACGGGGTGACTGAGAAGGATAAGAGGGATGCGGTTCACACGTCTGTTGCTCGGTCTGGCCGTGCTTGCTGCTGCGGTCTGGATCATCGTCGGGGAACAACTCGCCGGTGTGAGCGCCGATGCTGTTATTAATGCGCGGTTGGTATCGGTACGCGCACCGATTGCCGGGGATGTCACGCTAGAGCCCGTCGCCCTTGGCAGCCGGGTCAGCAAAGGGGATGCACTGGGCGCAATTGCAGATCCGCGCGTGGATGCGATCAGGCGCGACGATCTCTTGATGGAACAAGCCTTTGAGACAGCTGCGATTGACCGGGATACCGCAATTATAGCTGATCTTGAGGCGATATCGGCAGTTCTGACAGCGCGCAGCGCGGCGTGGCGGCGCGAACGGTTAGCAGAACTGGACGCCCGTTTGACCCAGGCGCAGGCGGTGCTGAAATTGCTGGGTGAAGACTTGGTGGCGGATTCACAAGCATCTGAGGCCACGCCCTCTGGTGCGCCGGCCAAAGATCCGGGCGCACCGAGTGCATCGGGAAAGGCTCTACAGGATGCTCGTGAGCGGGTGCAAACCCTGCAGATCGCGCGGACCGCTGCCGAACATGGGCTTTTTCTCGAGGACGGCTACAACGATACGCCATGGTCGGAGCAGTATGCGGCGGAACTCGGCACACGCCTTGCCCAACTGCGTGCATCCGTGACGATGGGGGTGACACGTCTGGCTGCCGTTACTGCACGTGTTGATGCGGAGCGGCTGAGCTTCAACCGACTGACACAGGCGCAACTTCGTTCCCCTGTCGACGGACTAGTGTGGGAATTGCTGTCCGCCTCGGGCGAGAACGTTCAACGGGGGGACGAATTGATGAATCTGCTGGATTGCGGTTCGGTCATCGTCACTCTGTCGGTGACGGAGAACGTTTATAACAGCTTGTCCGTCGGGGATGCCGCGAGCTTCCGTCCGGCGGGAAGCGATCAGGCCTTCGAAGGCAGCGTCGTGCGGCTGGCGGGATCGGGGGCAGAAACTATCTACCGCAACCTCGCGGTTGCGCCCAGCCAGCGGCATCTGGAGCGCTATGATGTATCGGTAAGCGTGCCTGAGCTAGCGAGCAATCCTGAGCTGGCCTGCGCGATCGGGCGCACGGGACGTGTTTTCTTTGGTGGGCGCCCGCTAGATTTGTTACGGGGCTAGGTGCCGCGATGTGGGCGCTGCCGCTTTTGTCCGAAACACAATCAGCGCTGGTGGAATTTGTGGCAGTGGCTGCGGCGGCTGTCGTGGCGACGACACTCTTCATGCGGGACCGAACAGCGCATCGGATCGTCCTGTTTGCAGTCTGTTTCCTGCTTGCAGCACGCTACCTATTCTGGCGTGCAACGGAAACCGTTGCGCCGCTTGGTCTGACGCTGGATTGTCTTGCAAGCTGGTCGCTCTTAGCCTTTGAGGCGGTGGCACTGACCGGATCGCTAAGCGCCTTTGTTATCCTGTCTCGGACGCGCGACCGTGCTGCCGAGGTTGTTGCCCATCTAAGTTGGTGGGAGCCTACGCCGCCGCCCCGGGTTGCAATCCTAATTGCCACCTACAACGAGGACGAGGAGGTTCTGGAACGCACAATCGTGGGCGCACTGGCACTGCGCCACCCCAACAAGGAAGTTATCGTTCTAGATGATGGCAAGCGCGACTGGCTGCGCGATTTCTGTGCCCAGCGGGGCGTTGGATATATGACCCGCCCTGATAATCAGGGGGCGAAGGCGGGTAATATGAACAACGCGCTCAGGGTTCTGGATGGCCGCACGGACCCGCCGGAGTTCGTGGCCATCCTAGACGCCGATTTCGTTCCGCATCGAGGGTTCATCAGCCGGACGCTGGCCTTGTTCCACGATCCGACTGTTGGTCTGGTGCAGACACCCCAGCATTTCTTCAACGCCGACCCGATCCAACATAATCTTGGGCTCAGCCGATCCTATCCCGATGAGCAACGGTTCTTCTTCGACCACATGCAGCCGGCGCGGGATGCTTGGGGCATTGCTTTTTGCTGCGGCACGTCATCGGTAGCTCGGTTTTCGGCGCTGAAGGACATCGGTTGGTTTCCCACCGACAGTGTTACCGAGGATTTCATGATCACGCTTGTTCTGCAGGATGCCGGTTGGAAGACAGTCTATCTGAACGAAGCCCTGACCGAAGGCCTCGCCCCGGAAGGTTTGAAGGAATATGTCACGCAGCGCGCACGGTGGTGTCTGGGGATGATGCAAATCGCCCGCAGCCACTTTGGACCGCTGTCACGGAACAACTTGCGCCTGCGCGACCGGTGGAGCGTCGTGGACAGCGTGCTTTACTGGACTTCGACATTTCCCTTCCGCATGGCGGCGCTTGTCTATCCGCTGCTCTATTGGTTCGCCAACATAGTCGTTGTGGATGCCGCAGTCCCCGATGTGATCCGCTATTTCGGTACGTATTACGTCTGGATTTTGATCACACTGAATTTTGTAACCCGCGGTGTGGTGATGCCGATCCTGACAGATGTAAGTCAACTTCTTGGAGCTTTGCCGATTTCGCGTGCGGCTTTCGTCGGGCTGATACGGCCCACAGGGCACCCCTTCCGGGTGACGGCGAAGGGAGGGGATCGGTCTCGGGTCACCGTGCAGTGGTACCTTATGGCGCCGTTTCTTGTCGTGCTAGCTCTTACGGTGGTGGGTCTACTCTTGGGCATTATGTCGGACCGCTTTGCGTTCTTTGATGCGGGCGACGGCAAGTCGATCGTTCTGTTCTGGACCCTTTACAATGTCGTCGTACTAACCTTCACGGTACTAGTCTGCATCGAGTTACCACGGAGGGAACGCCATATCGCCGATCAGCCAGAACGCGCCGAAGTGCTGATCGACGGACAGCCGGTGGAAAGCGTTTGGCTGGTCGGTCTAACGCAGGATTTGGTGCGTATGCGAGGGTTGCGACTGGCAGAAGGGCAGAGCGGACGCCTGCGCATCCGGGATGTGGGAGAAGTCCACTTTCTCGCTGTGGCCGTGACCGATGATGGGGCGCGGCTGAACCTGATGCCAGATGACACACAACAGGCCGCGCTGATCGAACGTTTCTATGCCGATGGGGATGCGCCAGGCGTGGTTACGGTGCGCGTTGGTGCGCTTTTGGAGGATCTGTCGCGTCGTCTGTCTTTTGGCGCGCGGGAGCGTTAGCCGTGGCCGGCTTAGTGGCCTGCAACCCTGCTAGGGCAGCCGAAAGTTTGGCCAGTTCCCGTGTACGATGCGACTCGAAGGGAAAGATGTCGCGCCCTTCGGAAATGGCTTGGGCATTGGCTGCGACAGTCGTAAAGGGGTTGGCAAAAAGGCGCACGAACAGCACCGTAGCGATGGCAAGAATGCAGACAAGGCCTGCGATGAACGGCAGCAATTCGGACGCAAGACCTTGCCGGATACTTGCAAAGGCCGATTGATCGACGCGCGCGATCAGACGCCAGCCAAAGTTTGGCGTCTGGTCGGATGCAAGGATTGGCTGTACGACTGAATAGTGGGAACCGCCATCCGGCCAAGGTGCCAAGGTGGCGCTTGTAGTCCCCAGAATGGCCAGCCGGAATGGTTCGATGGTGGGCTGGGCCGGGTCGTCATCCAAAGTAGAGATAATGATTTGCCCATCTTGCGAAACGATCAGGGCCTCGATTTCCAGTGCGGCGGCGATTTCGGCCACCAACTCTGCTGCCCAGTCAAAATTGATGTGGAGGCCGACCACGCCAAGCCTGCGTCCATCTGGCGCGTCCACGGGAAGCGAGAAATCCAGAAACCGCGGCGGTTCCTCTCCGGTCGGGTCCAGCAAGCGCGCAAGCAGCACCGCCTCGTGCACGTCGCCCGCAAAAGGGCCGTCAAGCCCACGCTGGAACCACGGCCGCTTAGCTACGCTGGCCCCTTCCAGCATCTGGGCCGAGGCACGCAGGACGATTCCATCGACTGTTGCAAAGCCAGCCCAACTGACCTTGCTGCCTTCGCTGGCAGACAGATCAAACGCGTATTGCAGTTCTCTAGGGTCGGATCGGCCGATCAGGTCGGCCAAGGATTCAAGTCGGTTCCACTCTTGCGACAGTTCCCGAGATAGAGCCTCCTGAAGCCCTGCCGACCGCACTGTTACGGCTTCTGCCATGGCGCGTTCCGTCATCTGCGCGACGGCATCGCGCAAAGCGGCGAAAGTGAAAGCAGCCCCAAGGATGGCGCCAACAATAACAAAAGTATAAACTGCGCTACCGAGTGTGATGCGGGTGCGGTCCATATCGGGCATATTTGCAGTCCCAAAATTCTTTTGCATTGCAAAGGTTCCATGGCGGCTAAAGTCAATCAACCTTAAAGGACCTTTTGGGCACCTTCATGTCAGGCCATTACTGGCCAAAAAGCCTGTTTTGCCTTTGAAAACAGAACTCTCAGGTACGTTTCCTTCCAAGTTGGCCTGCTGCCGGTTTCGTGGACACAAAGATAAGATCGTGACCAAGGAACTGGAGATTGGATATGACGAAACGGAAGTTCAGCCGTGAGTTCAAGATAGAGGCTGTGAGGCTGGTGACGGACCGGGGCGCTGCGGTCGCGCAGTTCGCCCGTTACCTGGATGTGGCTTAGAGCGTGCTGCGCCGCTGGATGCGGGAGCTGACAGTTGCGCCTGCCGCGGCCTTTCCCGGGAACGGACAGATGCGGGCCGATCTGGCCTAGATTGCAGCCCTGAAGAAAGAGGTCGCACGTCTTTGTGCGGAGCGTGACATCCTGAAGAAAGCGGCAGCTTTTTTCGCGCGCGAGGCGACATGAGGTTCGCCTTCATCGCCAAGCATCGTTACATCTGGCCCGTCAGCGGGCTGTGCGAAGTGCTGGAGGTCTCGCGGTCGGGCTTTCACGCCTGGCTCAATCGCCCGACCAGCGCCCGAGAGGTCCACGACGCGAAGAGCATCACGGCGATCGAGACGCGCTTCAAGGCGAGCGACCGGACCTATGGCGCGCGCCGCGTCTGGCGCGATGTTCTAGAAGAGGGGCTGGCCTGCGGGCTTCATCGGATCGAACGGCTGATGCGGATCAATGCTTTCCGCGCACGACCGAGACGCCGCGGAAAGCCGAAGGACGATGGAGAACGGTCGGTTGTCGCCGACAACATCCTCGACCGGGACTTCCAGGCCGACCGGCCAAACCAGAAGTGGTTGGCCGACTTCACCTATATCTGGACCGCAGAAGGCTGGCTTTACGTTGCTGTCGTTTTCGACCTCTTTTCCCGGCGCGTCGTTGGTTGGTCCATGAAGGCTGATCGGGATGCGTCACTGGTTATGGATGCGCTGATGATGGCCGTCTGGCAACGCGGAAAGGCCGACGCTCTGCTCCATCATTCGGATCAGGGATCGCAATACACAAGCGAGCAGTTTCAACGGCTTCTGGCCGACAACGGCATCTGGCCGACAACGGCATCACCTGCTCGATGAGGCGGGCGGGTAACATCTGTGACAACTCAGCGATGGAAAGCTTCTTCTCATCGCTGAAGACCGAACGGACGGCCCGTAAGGTTTACCGCACCCACGACGAAGCCCGGGCCGATGTCTTCGATTACATAGAACGCTTCTACAACCCCCGCTGACGGCATTCGAAACTGGGCTACCTCAGTCCCATGAAGTTCGAGGCCCGCGCTATGCTAGCTTAACCTGATGGCCACGAAACCGGCAGCAGGCCAGATAGACTAGGGCCTCGGGCCTCCAGACTATGAGATTTCTTGATTCTGTGAAAATTGCAGAACCGAACCAATTCGATCGTGGCGCACCTAGCCGATACTCCGCCTTAGGGGGGCAAAATTGCACTCTGAAACACGCCCCAACTGTGGCGGACTCGGCGGAAACTCGCCATCGTAAACTCGCCGTTGCATTTAAAGATACTCTGACCAACATGCATCAGTCCGATCCGACGAGGAAGGGCGCAGAGATGAGACCGGCCAGCGAATACTCTCTGGCCAAATCTGCACCAGATCACGAAACGTCCGCTCTCCATCGTTTGGTCCGCATCCTTTATGGGTCATGGACTAGGGGGCTGAGCATGAACTGGCGCCTAATTAGGATGGCATTATGTCCACGAACAACTTCAGCTCAACACAACAACAAATGAAAACTGTCAAAGAAGCCTGGGACAAAGCACCGGCGGGCCCGAAAAAGGAAGCGGCGTTGACGCATTATCAAGCCGCAGAGAAGGCCCAAACCGCGAAGAATGATGCGGAATGTTTGAAGTCGCTGGATGCCGCTAAAGCCGCTTTGGTATAAAATGCGGGCCTTTCCGAAGCGGATGTACGTTTTGGGAGGGCCGTTTCACGGCAGGAGCGGGCCATTATGGTCAAGATAGTTCCGATCAAAGCCTGCGAACTCTGTCAGCGCTTCGTAGTTGTCATAAACGACCTTTCCCTTTTGGAATGTTAGCATACCCGCTTCGCGCAACTCCCGCAGTACGCGGTTCACATGCACCGCACTTAGGCCAAGTGCATCTGCCAACAAGGATTGCGACAGCGGACAGTCAAAGCCCGTTTGGTTCGCCATGCCGACTAACCGCAGCCGTGCGCCAAGCTCCAAAAAAAAGTGCGCCATCCGAACCGAGGCGGACCTTCGCCCAAGATCGACCAGATGCTCCACTACCATCGCTTCGTCCCGAGAGGCTGCCCAAAGCACTGCAGTGGCAAGGCGTGGTGTGCGTGTGAATGCGTCTAGTAGATCACGCTGATGCACTTCTGATGCCTGCACCGGCGTGATCGGTTCTACATTGTGGTCTGACGTCCTAAACAGTACGGAGCGCAGCCCGATGAAATCGCCAGGAATCTGGAAATCTACGATCTGGCGCGTGCCATCGATAAGGATCTTGTAGGAAGACGCCCAACCCGAGGCGAGGACATAGGCAGATTGGTTCGTCTGGCCCTGATGGATCATGTCACTACCAACGTCGAAATCGCGGCGACGGCGATACAGGTCGGAAATCACCAACAGATCATCCTTTGAAAGACGGACAAAGGCAGAAAGTTTGCGCGCAAACGGGCTGTCTTGCACGGACATGTCGCCGATCTGCTCTTTCATGATCACGCTTTCTGCATCTTGACGCAGTTCGCACCGAACTGCCCTGCCATGTTCGATAAAAAAAACCGAACGGCAAGCTGATCTACATCAGCCCCTAAGTCGATTTTCCTGCGACTAATGTTGAGCATAGCAGAAATTCACTGGAAAGTCGAAATCCATGACCGCCATACCGGATACAGCTGGACATGCCGCCCTCGCGATTTGCGAATCATTACTCCTTGCTCTGAATGATCGGAATATTCTCCCTGAGCGAGAGATCATTGGTATCCTGCAAGACGCCGCCGCCGCGCATGAACAAGCGCCATACGGCGATGGTAAGGAAGACATGCACGGTGCAGTGGCGGAACTGATCAACCAAATCATCGGAGGTGGAAACTCCGTCCGCCGCCGTTAAAGCGAATTTAACAAATTATGTGCGGTCAGGCAGACTATGACCTTAGCCTAGTAGTTTTTTCGGTTGGACACAGTAGTCATGTATGCGGAAACCGGATGGAGCGAGACGCGACGAACATCCGGAAGCGATCTCAATACGGCGCTCCAGAGTGATCGTGAAACGTCGAATGTTTACCAAGACAAGATGGCGAATGCCGCCCTGAAGGGACAAAACACGAGTGACATGCAGTGGGTTCGGCCCACAGTTTATGGCTTGGTGGCAGGTATGGTGCTCGTTTTGGTCCTCGGCTTCTCTTGGGGTGCTGGGAAACTGAGAAAAGCAGTTCCAGGCGTGCAGCTGCGGAAACGAAGGCCGCTGTGGTTGCGGTGATGGTGCCGGTTTGTCTTGACCTCTCAGCCTGCGATCCGTCGCGTGATGCAAGACTCGCCTTGTTGGCGCAGGCAAGTTCGTCATCTCGCAGCGACCTGATGATGTACGCGGGTTGGGCGACGATGCCCGGTTCGGAAACAGCTGATCGCGATATTGCGCTGGCTTGCCTGGATGCCCTTGTGGTTGCGGACCCGTAGACAATCCAGCGGGATTCAGCCTGTTTCCTGCACACCATAGTCTTCTTTTCCGGACACCAACCTGCATCAGTTTGCGCAAGAGCGAATCGACGCATGATTATTCCGGGTCGTGAATGTTTGCGGCCCTTTCTGATGCCAGTTTCCGGCAGCTTGGATCCAAAGCCCCCCCGTCCCCACGGTAGCGGAGACTTACAGGCTGTCCGGGGCTGTGCACCATGACCTGTCGCCATTCGTCGCAACCCTGCATGAGCAGAACACTCAGGTTACGCGACTCAATGTAGAATACCACTCATAAGTTATTGAAAAAATGGAGATGCTCTATCGACAGAGCGGCTGTCAAAGGTGGAGAAGGTTCGACGTTAGTCCCGTTTCCTCCGCCAACCGCCATCGCGAAAGTATTCTCCACCTGTGACCAGGCACAGATTTTTCCTTTGTATTCGAGGGTTATACGGGAAAGGCTGAGTATGCGCCGTTGCCGCTGAGCAGTGAGCGGCGGTCGCGATCGCTTGTTCGGACGCCAAAGGAAGTACTAGAGGTGTTCGAAGGTTAGCGATGGGCGGAAAGCGGTCGTTCGGAAATGCAGAATTGTCGCTGACGGCTCAGACGGGTGTAGACATCCATCACGGTTGCGGTGGGCTCAAGACCGTCCAACTCGTTTGAGGTGCCCAGCGCTCCTCTATGCAACCGGAGATTGCCAAGAATCCTTGGAAACATAGGTTTCAACTGCTCCGTCTTCTCGCACGCAACTATCAACGATAAGGGCCCGAAATGCAGGGGCAGCTACACCTCAACCCATAAATTGCCACCGATCCCGATGGTGGCGGCACAACCGGTGGTTCGTCAGCGCATGCCCAGCATGCTGATCACATCCGGCGTGTCATCCGCAAATCGGCCGCCGTCCCCGCCGTTAGTTCAAGCCGCAGTTTGGCGATGATCGCTTCCGCAAAATTAGTCATTGTCGTTGCGGTCAGCACGAAAGCATCAATCCCAGCGATCACGTTCTGACGGAAATAAGCCGAGAGTTCTGCATCGTTTGTCTCGATTGCCAGCGCGTTGATCGTCACACCCATCGCCTGGGCCCGCGCACGAACTTCGGGCAGCCCTTCCTCCACCTCTTGGCCCCGGAAATGCACCTGACGCCCGTCACCGGACAGGTCGATGATCCGCCGCTAAGCGCAGACGTTCGGCGCCAGAACAAGGTCCAGCGACGTGTTCAGGGCGCGTGCCAGCCCAGTGAGCCCATTTTGTATCTGTCGCGGAAACTCCTCCAGATCACGGGCTAGCGACTGCGCATCCGCAGCCTTGACCACGCGGCGGAACGGCAAGATGTCGGATCGCGCCGCGTTGTCGGCCCAGATCACCACGGCAATATCCACCTGTCCCGCAGCCCGCAGCGCGGCATGCACCGACGCATCGCGGAAGGCTGTCGCATAGCCCTGCATCTGCAAGGCAAAATCTGCGGAGTCGATACTGCCTGAAGCGTCTATAGCAAGAACTAGCGCGACATCAGCACAGATCGCATGGTCATCCGACTTGCCGCTTGCCGCCGACTGCCCTGCAGGCAGCAGAGCAATCCATGACAACAAGACAAACGTCCGCATCACGGATCGTCGCCCCAGCCTTTCGAACCAAACGGGCATGATCTGGTCCATCCCGATCAGACAATTGGCCCAACATCTGGGCGCAGTGCGGCCACGAGCGCAATCCATGCCCCGACAGCCCCAGCATGCGTCCTCATCCACAGGCCGCCTTGAACCGGCAGGTCCAACGCATCCTTTTCTTGCGGCGGAATGCCTTGCCGCGACCGCTCTACGAAACTCACCATCACCCGTGCCACCGCCATGTTCACCATGATCCATTCCTCCCGGTCAGCCGCGCCACGCGGCCTTCTGACAGCAAGAATGCACTTCACAACCGTGCTGCGCTGTTCCCCAGGGAACGCGCACAAAAACAAAGGCCGGACCTACGTTGCTTAATCCCTGGCATCGCCCGCCGAGGCCAGCGCCTGCAGAAGCGCCCCATCGCAGATCAGCCGATCTTCCGCACGAATGACCGCTCCCTCTTCGATCAGGGTCTGAAACGCTCGATTCAACTTCGGGCGGCTTGCGCCCAGCATGCTGGCAAGCTCTGACTGGTTCAGCCCGATCCGAAGCTCGGCATGCGCCGGAGGCGGGGTGCCATGCGCCTACTTGATCGCGAAAAGCAGGAACCGCACCAGCCGCGTCTGGAGATTGGCCTGCCCCGATCGGGTGGTCCGGTTTCAATCTTAGTGCACAACGGGTCTTGGCGCTACGGCCTGGGTGGCCGGCGAAGCGGCTCCGGATGGCGAAGCCGCCCACTGCACGACCTCGGGAGCTGGCGGGCGATAGCCAAGTGGACCTGTCGCGGTTTGGTGCCGCCCCTTTGATCACGTAATGTGCAGCAAAGGAGATGAACCATGGGCACAGGCAGAACGGATGAATTTCGCAAGGATGCGGTGCGGATCGCGTTGACCAGCGGGCTTTCGCGGCGTCAGGTTGCGGATGATCTGGGGGTCGGCTTGTCGACGTTGAACAAATGGGTGAACGCGCACCGGGACACGGATGTGGTCTCGGTCGAGGATCGTGAGCTGGCACGAGAGAACGAACGGCTGCGGCGCGAGATCCGCATCCTCAAGGAGGAGAGGGACATCCTAAAAAAGCCACCCAGTTCTTCGCGAGCCAAAAGCCGTGAGGTTTCGGTTTGTCGAAGAACAGCGTGGGGCCTTCCCGGTCGACCGGCTGTGTCGGGTGATGAATGTCAGCCCGCGCGGATTGCGGGCGTTCCGGAGCCGCCCCGCCAGCCGCAGGCAGCACGTGGACATGGTGGTTCTGGCGCATATCAAGGAGCAATCGCGGCTGAGCCTGGGCAGCTATGGCCGCCCCAGGATCACCGAAGAACTCAAGGAGGTTGGCGTCGATGTGGGGCACCGGCGTGTCGGACGCCTGATGCGCGAGAACGGGATCGTTGTTGAAAGAACACGCAAATTCAAGGCGACGACAGACAGCGACCATACGTTCAACACTGCTCCGAACCTGCTGGACCGTGACTTCACGGCAGATCGGCCCAATCAGAAGTGGGCGGGCGATATCAGCTACATCTGGACGCGCGAAGGTTGGCTGTATCTGGCGGTCATTCTCGATCTGCATTCGCGGCGTGTTATCGGCTGGGCCGTCAGCAACCGCATGAAACGCGATCTGGCGATCCGGGCGCTGAAGATGGCCATCGCCCTGCGATCCCCGCCTCGGGGCTGCATCTTCCACAGTGATCGCGGCAGCCAATACTGTTCGCAAGACCATCAGAAGGTCCTGCGCGACCATGGCCTGAAGGCGTCGATGAGCGGCAAGGGAAATTGCTACGATAACGCTGCTGTCGAGACCTTCTTCAAGACGATCAAGGCCGAACTGATTTGGCGCCGCACGTGGGAGACTCGACGCCAGGCCGAAACCGCCATCTTCCAATACATCAACGGCTTCTATAACCCGCGCCGTCGGCACTCAGCATTAGGAGGCAAAAGCCCCTTGGCCTTCGAACGCCAGGTGGCCTAAACGAGAACTGGGAGCGGCACAAATACGCGCAGGTCCACTGCGGTCAATCATAGGTCGATGGCGGCCTAACCTCTAAAACCTCCAGTTGCCGTGTTTCATCATCCCGCGTGACCCACGAGATCGTCGCTCCCGGGCTGAGGCCGAGCAGGGCAACACCTACCGGGGTGAGGACAGAGATCCGCCCTTCCTCGATGTTGGCATTTTCGGGATAGGCCACAGACACTATATGCTCGCGAGCCTTATCCAGATCACGGTAGGTCACCACACTTCCAATCGTTACGACATCATCACGCAGTTTGTTCGGTGCAACCAGCTTCGCACGCGCGATCTCGTCGATCAGGCGCTCGCCAACCTCGGGGGAGCGCCTCATCGCGGATGCAGCCAGCGCCTCGAGGCGGCCGACCAAAGTCTTGTCCAGATGGATCTTTGGCAGCCGCGTTGATGCAGAGTTGGAAACCTTTGTCATGTTCTTATCTTTCTCGGTTGTCATGTTTTGGGGGATCTCAAGAGCCCCAATGTTTTGCCTCTTGGAAGTGTCTCAGGCTTGGTTTCTGTCGACAGTGAGTAGATGCACGCGACGGAAAGTCCCGTCCGCCTGAAGGAATGGAACACGAGTGTCGACTCTCATGCCGATCAAGGTTGCACCCAACAGAGACCCGACGTGAATGCCGATGTCTTCCTCGGCAAATTCGTCGTAATGGAAAAGTCGTCCCGTCTGTCGCTCCTCGTCATCGATTGCATAGGTGACACGTGTGCCTCCAGTGGCTGCCTTGGGATCGATCTTGCCATCGTCCAGAACCGTCGCGTACAGCAACTTCATGCCGAGTAGTCTGGCCAGCATCTCGAATGCGCCGGTGCCGATCATGTCCGCACGCTGAATGTGATCAACCAGGGCACGACGATCTGCTTTCGTCAGCACACAGGTAGCGGCATGCTGGCAGAGGTCTGCATACCCAAATGTGTCGCCCATCAGGCGTCTTTCGCTAGTCATAGTCATGCTTGCTCCTCAAGCGGAGATGCCGCCGTGGTTTCAAATCAGTTCAGGTTGTTGTGAGAAACCCGGAGCAGCGACTGCGCGTGTACGCGCTCAAACCGCCCCGGGCAGGGGGCGGTTTTGCAGAAAAATCCGAAAGATGCTCGAAACGAAAATCATCTGGTTACCGTGGAAGTGAGGGCCGGAGAAGTCAACTGGTGGCTTGTGTTTCGGATCTCGGTCTAGATTCCGGTTCGAGGTCCGCGCCCCGATCGGCAATCACCGCTTCCTCAGCAGCAGAAACCGGATGGT
Source organism: uncultured Paracoccaceae bacterium (assembly GCA_958439195.1). Classification (GTDB taxonomy): domain Bacteria; phylum Pseudomonadota; class Alphaproteobacteria; order Rhodobacterales; family Rhodobacteraceae; genus Paragemmobacter. The sequence continues at coordinate 112,905 of OY288147.1, read as the reverse complement.
GTTCCGCACAGGCGAAGAAGCCATGCCAGACAGGCTACCCGGTCTGCCCTTTCTGTGTCTCAGGACCAAAAAGGTTGGGGAAAATATCTTCGAAGTCTGCTTTGCATAGCATCATTTGTCGCCTCCATCGGGTCAATTTGGGAGAAGCTGCGCGCCCCTTTTGGCGCGCAGGTCATCTTCAACCTACGCCTTATGCGGCCCTGCGCAGATCGGCGTGGGAAATGTCCTGCGACATGGATGCAGGCTCGGGTGCAATCGGCGTCATCCGCAATTCCGCACTGTTCAAGCCATCGACGAAGTCTTCGATTTCCCCACGGCTGAAGCCGATATCCTGAAGGATCCGATCGTCGAGACTGTGAAGTACAGCCTTCATCTTTCGCCTTTGCCAGCTGCGGATGGCGCTGTTCCACCATCGCGAGAGGATGGTTCCCGAGGGCGACTTGTCGATTGCAAGAATGGCGCTTCGGCCCGATTGGGGTTTGGGTTGGACAGACATTGCTTTCTCCATATGGAACGTCCACTGAGTTTCTCTCCACATGCGGAAGCTGGCTGGTCGCATATGCGCCAACCCGGTTCTGATCAGTCGAGAGAGGCTGGATTCATTAACCCCGAGGCGTCACCAAGCACGTGTGCTCGCGCCGCCCGGGGTTACCGGCGGTTCAGTAGAATCCCTGCTGCGCGCAGGAACCTCATATGGAAGCTGAACATCGTCATGGAACCCATATGGCCGCTGCGCTCTAGGATTTCAATCTCGCCACAGCCGGTCCGGTGGCCTGACCGGCGCAAACGCGCCGATCAGGCGGATTTCCTGAAACAATGCCTTATGGGCAACAACGCATAGCCGCCGCATCGGTTGACTTGTCTGGGACTGCTACATACCGTTGACGCATGGTGTCGCAAGCAAACCACTATCGGTTTCCTCTGCTGAACCGCCCTTGTCCCCGGGCGGTCTAGGCGTTTGCGCGCCTGCTGAACCTCCCGGGGCCTCCTCGCATTCCCAGAAAACTTGCGGCCACGAGCCGCCCGAGGAGAAATCATGGCCAGAAGCTGCACCCTCCAACCCGAAGTCCATCCGTTTGCCACCACCGCCCGGGTACGGCCGCGGGGCAGGGCGGTCCTGCCAGTGGCGGACTATGATCTTCTTCTGGAATATCTCGAAATCTGTGAACGTGACAGGGGACCGAACTGGGCCTTGCTTGCCTATGTCCTGCAGAACCGGATCGTGAACAGCGAACCATCCCACCAGCCAGTGGACCGAGACATAGTGGTCAGCCGGAACGAGGTCATATACTCGGTGAGTGGGGCATCGGTCGAAGCTGGCCAGCTCGTGCACCAGCCGAACCCTGGACCCCGGCAACGGGGAATCATTCCGGTCTCGTCACTTTTGGGCGCGACGCTTATCGGCATGCGTATTGGGCAGCGCGCACCGCTTCTGTGCGAAGACGGTTCGGTAAAGTCGCTTGTGGTCGTTGACACGGTCACGCCCAATCCGACGTCGGGACCAAACCTTTGCCCGGAGTTGCAGGAAAGAAGATCGTGATGGAATTTCTGGTGCTGATTTCTGCCGCCTTTGGTGCAGGGGTGCTGAACACGATTGCGGGTGGGGGCACCTTTCTCACCTTCCCGGCGCTGGTCTTCACTGGCATGCCGCCGGTCATGGCAAATGCCACGAGCACAGTGGCCGTCTTTCCGGGCTATTTGGGGGGCGCGCTGGGTTTTCGGCAGGAGTTGGGCGGTTTTGACCGTCGTCGGCTGTTGCGACTTGCCGGTATCACCCTTGCGGGAGGACTGATCGGCTCAGGCCTGCTGCTGGTTTCGTCAAACGAGGCCTTTGCCGTAGTGGTCCCCTTCCTGCTCTTGGCTGCGACTCTTGCATTTCTGTTTGGGGACCATGTTCGATCATCGGCCGCAGCAAGAGCACGGGATGTTCCGGCAGAGGGCGCTTTGGGTTTGTTTGCGGTGGCGCTTTACGGCGGCTATTTCAACGGCGGTCTTGGCATCATTCTGCTGGCGCTGTTCTCGCTTTGGGGGATGGCGGACCTCGACCGCATGAACGCCCTGAAATCGGGGGTGAGCTTTCTGTTGTCGGCCATCTCGGTGGGAGTGTTCGCCGTAGCGGGTCTGGTAGCCTGGCCGCAGGCTGCCGTCATGATGCTGGCTGCGACTGCTGGCGGCTATGCTGGTGCTCCCCTGGCCCGCGCCTTTCCGAAACCCGTTGTACGTGCGGTGATTGCAACGGTGGGCTTCGGGATGAGCGCGATCTTCTTCTGGCGCTTGATAGCTGCGGGTTGATGGCGTGCGTCGCGCTTCGATGGCCCCTTGGCACTATGCCGGAACGGTGGCGTCCTCCATGAGGGCGTCTGTCAGACATGTTGGGCCAATGAATTCCCTGTTCAACATTTCGGCGGTCTTCCCCCTCCTGTGCGGGTTCAGTTCAAACAATGTCTGAGGGTTGCCCGATCGCCTGAGGCGCAGGGCAACCCCGGAAAGTGATGAACCACTGATCGCCCCCGCCGCAGCGCGCGGGGTCCCTTTCTGTACAGGACCTGACATGACTTCGTGGACCATACTTGCCCGCGCCGGGACGGCGTCGGGAGACGACATTATTTTACGCCAGCGCGGCGACGTCTTCGAAATTTGCTATAACTGCATCGAGCTGATGTCGAACCTGAACCATCAGTCCGAGGACCAGCTTGCGCTGCGTTCGATGCGCCGAATGGATTATGCGGCGAAACGCATCCTGATCGGAGGTCTCGGTCTAGGCTTCACTTTGCGAGCAGTGCTTGATCTTGCCCCACCAGATGCCGAAGTGACCGTCTGCGAACTGATCCCGGAGATCGTCGAATGGAACCGGGGGCCGCTGGCCCATCTGGCCGACCGGGCACTAGAGGATCCACGGACGCGGGTGCTGATCGGCGATGTACAGTCCCATCTGGCAGCAATCGACTCGGCCTATGACCTGATCCTGATGGATACCGACAATGGGCCTGAGTCCCTTGTCCGGGATGCGAACAAGGGGCTCTACGAAGATAGAGGTCTCGGCGCGGTGGCGAGGTCCCTTGGTCCGAAGGGTGTGGTCGCGTTCTGGTCGGCCACCACCTCTCTACGGTTCGAGCGCAGCCTGTCAGCCCAACCGTGGTTCTGGCTAAGGGACGACATTTCACTGGTACTTGGCCGTGTCGATGCGATGCATCACATCTATAGCTGCAGCTTCAGTGCTGCGGCGCTGAGGATGCGCAAGGCCGCCTGAGCGTCGGAGCCTTGCGGGTTTAGCCAGCTATATGGACGCCCGGCCGAACGAGTGCGGGAGCCAGTCCTCGTGCGGACACTGGCCTAGGTGTGAGTTCTCAAAAGGTTATTTACCCGTCAGATGGGTGAAAGTGGACTTGCCCGACTATTGTGGAGAGCGTTTAGCTCACGTCCGTGGGTAATCCTCCCCGTTAAAACGGGGAGGATTACCCCCCGCGCTCGAACCTGCCGTTTCCTGCGTCGTCTACGAAGGTCCGGTTTGGGCCGAAAAGCGCCTTGCCAGTAGCATAGGGCGTGATGCGGTCATGCGCTGCGTTTTGCGAAGAGGTAGGCTACAAGGCGAACCGCACCGCTGCTTGTGCCGACTGGCGCGGACTCTTCGTTGTCTGATGTAAACGTCGGATAGAGTTTATGGAGACGGGTTCGCGTTAGTCTGACACCATCTCAGTGAGTCTTCACGACGTCATCAACTTAAGCATTTTCAAGTTGTTGGGCTTAATGATGGGTATCTTGCAAGACTTCGCGAAAAGTCATTTATTTTCAAAGGTGTATGGCGGTGCTGTCAGACTAATTCGAACCCGTCTCCATACGCCCTACCCATGGTTTACGTCAGGCAAAGAGGAGGCAGCGCCACTCGGCAAGAGCGGCGGCGCGGTTGGCCTTGTAGTGGTTTCGTGACGTGAGCGTTCTCTCCTGGTTGAAGTGGTTGCAGACAGAGGCGTGGACGGCTGCGAACTTCTGCAAACTTCGCATGCGCCGGAATCGCAGCATCGCGCGCTCCCGCCTTCGGAAGGGTAGATGGGAGTTCTCCGCTCGGTTGTTGGCCCACCGCGCGATCTCGCGGTCATCACCGCGGCCGAGGTCCTTCAGCGCAGCCCCGTAGGAGCGCAGCCGGTCTGTGACGATTGTTTCCGGGCGTCCATGCCGGCGCATGGCTTTCTTCAGGAATTTCAATGCAGCCTTGCGATCCCGGGTCTTCGTCACGTAGCTCTCGAGGACCTCTCCCTCATGATCGACGGCCCGCCAGAGGTAATGCATCTCAGCGTTGATCTTCACGTACATCTCGTCGAGGTGCCACTTCCACTTGCGGCATTGGCTGATGCGATCGACGCGCTTCTTGCGGATTTCAGCCGCGAAGATCGGGCCGAAGCGGTTCCACCAGTAACGGACAGTCTCGTGGCTGATCTCGATGCCGCGTTCATGGAACAGATCCTCGACGTTCCGCAGCGAGAGCGGGAAACGGACGTAGAGCATCACCGCCAGGCGGATGATCGCGGGGCTCGTTTTGAAGTAGCGGGAAGGGGGAGCGCTAGGATAATGGGGACGGTAGTGGCGCCCACACCGCTGCGCAACGGAAGTTCTTTTGACACTGCCGATGTAGAGCATTACCGCCAGACGGATAACCACTGGGCTGGTCTTATAGTAACGGAAAGGGAAGCGCTGGGTCATCAGGGAAGGCTGTTGGGGCTGCAGTCACGTGGCAACGAAAGTTCCTCTGACACTGCCCATCACCACAAGGCGGATGTTCTCGGGGCTTGTCTTGAAATAGCGGAAAGGGGAGCGTTTGGTAATCCCGGCAGGCTAGCGAACCACCTAGCACCGCCGCAAGGAAATTTCCTCTGACAACGCCAGTCTTGGCGCTACAGCTGGGGTGGCCGACTAAACGGATTGGCCTTGATAGTCTTGAAGAAGTGACGTTGCCCCCTCCCGCATAACCCCCGAAAACAAAAGAAAATCCGTCCGCAGACTTTTGGAAACATTGCTTTCTTAGAAGCAAGTGGCAGAGAGAACGCGACCGCCGACGAACCCCCTCCACCATTAGCCATTGATTTTAAAAATTCAAAGGCGCGCCCATATACGGCGCCGGTGTTTATCGCTCCTTCCCTTGACCGACTACGCAATCTGAAAATTGTCCGAACGAGCTATCAAGACGCCTACCGGTTCGTTGTACCACCGCAACGTCACTTAAAATCGGTATCCAGAGAACTTCGTATTTTTTTAGCAAGTTGATCGCGCCTATACGGTTTGCTTATTAGGTCTACCCCATCATCTAGCTTTTTGTTATGCGTCGTAGAGCTATGTGTATAACCAGATGTGAATAGGACCTTCAAATCAGGGCGCACTAGCCAAGCCGCATCTGCAAGATCACGACCGCCCATCCCGCCCGGCATGATCACATCAGTCAACAGCAAGTCGATTTCCGGGCTTACGTTTATCAGCTCCAGCGCTTTGATGCCGTTGGGCGCAGCGAGCACTCTGTAGCCCAGACTGGTGAGTTGGGCGACCACATGTTCGCGAACCAGATCTTCGTCTTCCACGACCAGGACAGTTTCCTGTCCTCTCGGAACGAGCTTCGCCTCCGGCTCCTGCACGATTTGACCATCTGAGGCAAGCGCGCGCGGAAAGTAGAGCTTGAACGACGTTCCGTCACCTGGTTCCGAATAAACCCTGATATGTCCACCCGACTGCTTTACAAAGCCGTACACCATGCTAAGGCCTAATCCCGAGCCCTTGCCCACTCCCTTTGTCGTGAAGAATGGCTCGAACACTCGGCTGACTACATCGGCTGGCATTCCGTGCCCTGTGTCACTGACAACAATAACAACATGTTGGCCAGCCGTAACGTCTGGTTCATTGGCCACATACTCATCGTCAAGCGTGACATTGTCGACCTCAATCGTCAAATGTCCGCCATCTGGCATGGCGTCGCGGGCGTTTAGGGCAAGATTGAGGAGGGCTGTTTCCAGTTGCGTCTCATCGACCTCTATCTTCCATATATTGCCGCTCTTTACCATTTCAAGTTCAACATTTTCTGGTAGCGTACGCCGCAGCAAGCCATCCATACCGAGAATTAGCTGGCTGACGTCCACAACCTTCGGCTTCAAGGGTTGTTTACGTGCAAATGAAAGCAGACGACTGGTTAGTTCCGCACCGCGCTCGGCAGCATTGGCCGATATTTCGGCTAATCTTTGCAGTTTCGGCTTATCGCTCAATTCACATGCAAGCAACTCTGCATTCCCAAGAATTACTGTGAGCAAGTTGTTGAAATCATGCGCAATACCACCGGTTAGTTGGCCAACTGCATCAAGTTTCTGCGCTTGTCGCAATTGTGCCTCGACCATGTTCTGCTTGGTCACGTCCACCATGCTTCCAATCATGCGAGTGGCGTTGCCGTGGCGGTCGCGAAGGATGGTGCCGTGGTCTCGGACATCGGCATAGCCGCCATCTTTGCGCCTGAACCGATATTCTGTCTTCCACAATGTTGATGTTGAGGTCAGCAGATCATTTTGTTGCTGCACGATGCGATCGCGCTCATCAGGGTGCAAATAGTCTGACCACATGACTTTACCGCTTGCAAAATCATCAGGATCAAGCCCAAACCAAGTTTTCAAACCTTCGCTGCACCACACCTTCTGAGTGCCAACATCGAAATTCCAGACAACATCGCTGGTTGCATTGACCACAACCTGAAACAATTCGTTCGTGGCATTCAATTCTGTCACATCCATCTGAGTCAACACGACGCGGGTGTCGGACGTCGAAATGTCAGGTATCAGCATCTTGACGTATAGATTGAGTTGCTTCCCATTGACGTCGCTGCGAACACTTTCTGATTCAAACTCACGCTCACCAGCCAGATAAGCGATCAATGCGCGTTGAAACAGCAAGCGCGACTCGGGGGCGTCTATTATCTGGTCCTTAGCGGCCAACAGCTCTGCTGCCGTTTCAGCACCGAACATCCTTGCGCCGGCCTGGTTGACCTGCAGCACCTGCACGCTTCTGATCGCTGCATCCACAAATTCCGGATGGCTGCCAATATAGCCGCTTAAATCTGTTATACCCTGACCCTGCAGGTCAAGCAGCATGGCACGGACGTTGCACCAATCTTCTTCCCAGATAAGGACCGGCACAAGATCGTAGATTGACCGAAAATGCTCTTCACTTACGCGCAGGGCTTCGTTTAGGCGGACGTCCGCAGCATTGCGGAAGGTAAGGATGTATCTCAGGTTAGCCCCAGTTTTGACATCGCGCACTGCCGACGCTGTGTAGTCCACAGACACGGGAATCCCATTCTTGCTATGGAACACGCCTCCAGTCATATGGCGTGTATGGCCATCCTTCATAGTTTCCATTAGCGGGCACGGAACGAGCTGCCCTTCACGTCCATGTGCTGACCCGCCGACCAGCAGGTGGACAAAGCTGCCAAGCAAATTGTCGCTTGTCTCACCCAGAATTGTCGCCGCTGCCGGATTGGAAAAAATAATGAGACCGCTCTCATCCAACCCAAAGATCCCTTCGCTGAGGTTGGACAGGATCGTCAGTGACCAGCAGTCTTCCATTCTCAGCACATTTTCAAAGATTATGTTCCAATACTCGGTGGAGCATCGCTGACCCGGGAAGACTCCCAAACCGACTACGCGGCCTGTCCGAGCAGTATTATCACTGTATAGTCTGTGACTCGAGCGAGGGTTTCAAGTCCCTTTTATCGGCGCAAGAAGGTGCATTCGTCGTAAAACTTCAATGGAGCCTTGCGACCCTGGGTATTGGTCAAGTGGCTCTCGAGGACCTCGCCCGCGTGGTCCACCGCCGACAAGAGGTAGTGTATGTCGCGGTTGATCTTCACGTACATCTCATCGAGGTGCCATTTCCATTTGCGGCACTGGCTCATGCGATCGACGCGTTTTCTGCGGATCTCAGCCGCGAAGATCGGGCCGAAACGGTTCCACCAATATCGGACTGTTTTTTGGCTGATCTCGATGCCCTGCTCGTGGAGAAGAACCTATCAGTTCCGCGGAGTGACGTGGATGTTGAGCATCCCTGCCAGACAGATGATTACCGGGCTGGTCTTGAAGCAGCGGGAAGGGGGCCGTCGGGTCATGCCACGAGGGTAGTGTCGTCAAGTCCAACTCGCAACAGAAGCCTTTCAGGCGCTGCAAAATACAAATTTGGCATTGTTCATGCCAGTCATGTCATGAGACAAGAACGAGCCGTGACCATAGCTCACAAGAAGGAGTGTGCAGCCATTGCCCCTAGCGGCGTTCTGTTTCAGCAGGACCTGAAATTCTTTTTAAGGTTCATACTCCAGTCCCATTAGACGATCTGATGATCCATCACCATCTCTTCCACTTTCTGACGATGTGAAGCCGCAACTCTTGCAGCTGCAGATTGGCCCACCAAAAAGCGACTTCCATACCGTGCAGGCATTTCAGCTGATTTCCAGCGACCAGAAACAATAATTGATGCCATATCGCAGCCGATGCGCATAGCGTCATGCACGCCACCTACACGGGTGCTATGTGATGACACATCTTTGCGACCCGTCGCTCGACGCAAGATTTGAGTAAAGGTGACCGACAATAAAGGTTTTCGACTTCCGTTATCATACGAAGTAATAAACATGGGTTCAGATTGCCTCAATCCAGTAATGTTTTGCCAATCGAGAATTGCGGAAACAGCCTCTCTAGACAAGTATGCGTGCCCGCCGGCGGAAAAACGATCAGTTTTTGACCTTGCAATCAAAAGAATTGCGGAGCCATCATCTTGTACCTCCATATCTTGCATACGAAGTGCGGCCATTTCGCTTGAACGGCACCAACTGTCTGAAGCCACGAGGAGGACTGCCTTGTCTCTTTTCTCCAATCTCGAGCCTCCCATCCGCGCTACTGCCTTCAATATCTCTGATCTGCAAAGTGGTGGAGCTTGTCTTGCATAAGTGCCAAAGTTTTTCTTAGCGGCAACAAATGCAAGTTGCACGATTGGATGGGATCGGGGTGACCTCATAAAGTTCGCTCGGTGAATTTCTGTGACGGCACTCAGAATAACTTCAATGGTACCCATACTATATTTCGGCGCAAGATCATCAATCATCCTTGCGACCACAAATGGACAGAGTGGTGGTTCAAACGACAACTGATGTTCCTCAAAGTACCGTCGGATACGGCGCAGTGATCCTAATGATCACCTCAGTTTCTGACCGAGCAAGCATCGACCAGGCCTTCAAGAACGGCGCCTCAGACTACGTCACTAAGCCGTTGGACAAGCTTGAGCTTCACGCGCGGCTGCGGACGGTTAAGCGGCTCGTTGACGAGCAGAAACACCTTAGGCAGCTTGAGTTCCAGGTGAACGTTCAAGCAAGTTATTCAACACTGGAGTTTGAATTTGATACGCCCATTATGCTGCCAGATTTTGACCGTGGGATCGAGTTTCATGCGCTTCAGAACTACCTGCTGACTTTGGGAGTCAAGGGACTCTATTCTGTTGCAGCTGTCGCAATCTGTGTAGAGAACGCCTTCGCGAGTTACCGAATGGCGCCGCGACTGGCGTTCAGGACCATGCTCAGTGACGTGGCATCTGTGATAGAGGACTGCTTAAAGACAGAAAGTCTGCTCATTTCCTATGCTGGCAAGGGTAACTTCGTCGGGATACTTACAGGCCCAAGCGAATGGAATGCTGTGGACATCGAGCTGCAGATGAACACAATGATGGAGGATTTCGGCTCCATTTATCTTTCAGACCGGCAGCAACTGCCAAGGATAAAAGTCAGTCCCGTGGTCAGCAATTCCTTGTTCTCACTAACACGACCGTCGCTCATCCTCGAGCGCGCCATAGCGTCAACTAGTAATCAGACTGCGCCGCAGAACCAACGCTATCGATCAGGCATCTCATTGCCTACCCGAGCATAGGGACAAATGCAACAAAACCGCTACATTGAAAACCAAGTTTGAGCTGAGGATATCTTTGACCGGTGAGTTTGCTTAGTTACACCGACATTGATCATTAAACACCGCAGTCACAACTCTATGGACGGTCAAAAATCGCGCTTTGCGACAGTCAAAGATATCTTGCACAACCCATGCGTGCTTTCTATCATTTCGCATATTTCTAAAAAGATATGGAAACGAGGTCTTTGTGCTCGCGCAACATCAGATGATGGATAAAATCAAGAAGCATAGTGGAGCTCGAGCCAATGGAACGTAAACCAAAGCCTCCAAGATCTATAGCCTTCCGGAGTGGGATGGTAGAAAATATCACCGGACACGCACTAATGGATCGGGTGCATGCTACTCGTGATCTCAAGTATGCTTTGGAAGTCGAAGCACAGAACTGCAAGCTGTTAAGCCCTTCTCATCCATGGGAACAGGTCATCCTTCTGCGCGAGACAGCAGAGTTGCTTGCTGAGAAAGACGCAGAAATTGCGAAACTGCGCGCCCAGATCACCAAAGATGCAAACCGTCTGGATTGGGCAGCAGGATTGGTCCAACCCGACCACACTCGTGACCAAATGTCATCATGGGCCGACCAGGCCAGATCTGCGTTAGACATCAGTGCGTGAGCATCGTCGGCTCTCAGTCCTTGCGGTAGATGGCGCGGCATGTCGCGAAAAAGCCAATCACAACCGCGAACTCACAAGTCTCGACGGTTTCATGCAAAAGGAGTCTTTCAACAGATCATCGACAAACAAAACCCTAAAGAAAACTAACTTCTGAGCGAGAACGTCTGCAGCCTTTATGTGCTTTTTTGTCAACGAACCACCCACTGTTCGACATTTCGACATCGCAGCGCACTATCCAGCTGGAAAGATTTGTACGAAGACTTTTTTGAAGTCGTCTTGTCTGAACGGCTTTTGAAGCACAAAGGAAGCACCGAGAAACTCGGCACTGCTCGTAAGATCATTCAACCCTCCGCTTCCTTTGGGAAAAAGCATCCCTCCGCCCGTCATGAGAAGAATTGGGATTGTGGCAGTAATTTTTCTAATTTTAAGGACTAATTCTAGGCCATCAATTTCCGGCATGAAGAGGTCAGTTACGATTAGATCAAAACTTTCGTCTGCAACTAATTTAAGAGCAGTCTTGCCCATTGCTGCCTCCCTCACATCGAAGCCGAAGCTTCCTAACATTGCACTGACGGTCGCCCGTACGAGATCATCATCGTCAACAACCAGAGCTTTCCTCATATTAAACACTTCCATTTCTCGTTTGCAGGTAAGACAATTATCGCACTTGAACGAAGTGACACAGTCTAGTCAGTTTAGAGTGCATCAGACATATTCAGACCTTAAAAACAATTAGTCATTCAGTTTTCGTCCAAGGCCGTCCGAACCTGCGCAGCTAACTGGTCACGACGATAAGGCTTATTCAAAAGCTTCACACCTCTGTCCAACCGACCATTATGAACAATCGAATTTTCTGTATAGCCGGACGTGTATAAGATTTTCAGAAGAGGTCGCATATTGGCTGCCGCTTCAGCAAGGTTCCGTCCACCCATGCCAGGCATAACAACATCGGTAAACAGTAGGTCTACAGCCCCAGAACTGCGCAAAATCTCAATGGCCTTCGCGCCTGATGATGCTTCGATGACATTGTAGCCCAAACTCCGAAGCTGGGTAACTGCGTGCTCACGAACTGCACTGTCATCCTCAACGACCAGAACGGTCTCAGTACCACCGATTATGGTTCGACCATGATGGTTGGCAACAACCGGCTCTTCTTCTGCCAGAGAGCGAGGAAAATAGAGTTTGACCGATGTTCCTTCTCCCAGCTCGGAATAAACCCGAACATGCCCCCCAGATTGCTTGACGAACCCAAAGACCATGCTCAAGCCCAAACCCGTACCCCTCCCGACCTCCTTCGTGGTGAAGAACGGCTCAAAGACTCGATCAAGGTTCTCAGGTGGAATTCCGTGGCCGGTATCGGTAACGGTAACCACCGCGTACTGCCCTGGCTTCACGTCGCTTTCCGCAGCCACGTAGTCAGCGTCTAGCATCGCGTTTGCAATTTCGATCGTCAGATAACCGCCTTCAGGCATCGCATCACGAGCATTCACAGCCAAGTTTAGCAGAGCCGCTTCCAGTTGTGCCGCATCTACTTCGACCTTCCAAAGGCCACCGCCACGGACGATCTCGATACTTATGTTTTCAGGGATCGTTCGTCGCAACAATGCGTCCATGTTCTGGACGAGCTGTGCCACATCAATAACTCTGGGTTGCAGCGCTTGCTTGCGCGAGAAGGCGAGGAGCCTGCTGGTAAGATCGGCGCCCCTCTCGGCTGCGTTCAGAGACATCTTTGCGAGTTTTTGCAAATGGGGTTGCTCAACCAGAGACTCTTCGAGGATTTCGGAACTCCCAAGAATAACGGTCAAAAGGTTGTTGAAATCATGGGCTACGCCACCTGTCAGCTGACCGACAGCTTCCATCTTCTGTGCCTGATGTAAGCGGTTTTCGAGTTGCAGCCGCTCTGAGATGTCCGTTATGCAGCCCAAGATGCGAATGGCGCGGCCGTTGCCGTCCCTGACTGCAAAGGCGCGGTCTTCCACGATCGCCCAACTGCCGTCGGCTCGCCGAAAACGATACTGTTCCAGCAGAATGTCCTTGCTTCCCGACTTCAGGCGGTCGAGGGCAACCGCGACGCGCGAGGCGTCGTCCGGGTGTATGTTTGCCTCCCAGACGTCCGATCCTTCTTCATTCTGATCGGGATCATGGCCGAAGATTTCCTTCATCCCGTTGTTGTATGACAGGCTTCCGCCGTTCAGATCGCAGTCCCAGATGGCATTTCCAGCAGCTTTGGCAACAAGGCGAAAACGCTCTTCGCTGATGTGAAGCGCTTGCTCAGTTTTCTTGCGGTCCGATATGTCGCGCTCGATGGCGACCCAGTGTGTGAACTTCCCGTTTTCGTCTGCCAGTGGAACGATGTCCAGTTCAAGCCAGACTTCGTCGCCCGACTTTGTGTAGTTGATGAGTTCGGAACGAACAGGTTTCCATTCCTTCAGCGACTGGCGAATACGGTGCAATTCATGCCGCTGCGTTTTGGGGCCCTGCAAAATGCGGGGGGTCTTGCCGATCACTTCGGCAAAGGAATACCCCGTACGCCTTTCGAACGCAGCGTTGACATAGACAATCTTCGGCCCGTCAGGGCCATCGATAGGCTCCGCCTCGGTGATGAGCAGGACGTCGTTCTGTCGCGCAACCGCCGCCTCCAGCAGGCGCAACTGCGCGTTTCTGGCGCGATGCTGCGTCACGTCGCGGAAATAGACCGAAAGCCCTTCGGGTGTGGCATAGGCGTTAACCTCGACCCATAAGTTCAAAGGGGCGAAGAACTCCTCAAAACGAACAGCGCCGCCCTCTTTGACAACGCGTTCGTAGTGCGTATGGAATGTGCCTCCGACAGCTTCGGGATACTCCTCCCAAACGACTTTGCCGAGAAGGTCTTCCCGACCGCGTTGCAAAAGAGCCTCTGCCTGGCTGTTGAGAAACGAAAACCGCCAATCGGCGTCAAGCAAGATGAACGCATCGCTTATGTTTTCCAGCGTCTGGTGCAGGCGGCGTGACACTTGCTCTGAAGCATAGCGTTCGGCAATCATATCGGTGATATCCTGGAACGCGCCTTGGACAGCCACAATCTGCCCCGCCCTGTTGCGCACCGGCTCGCCGATTGCGCGGACCCATGCGTTCCGCCCTTTGGCAGTTACTATCTGGAGCGTTTCATCAAAGGACCTACCGTTTTCGACGCAATCGCCAAACACAGACCGAATATGCTCACGATGTTCGGGGCGATAGTAGTTGATTGCATCGCCCAGTGTGGGCGACATTTCCGGTGGTTCGTCGTGGATGAGTGCAGTCTCCGCGCTCCACGTCATTTCCTGTCGGGCAACATCGAAACGCCACGCGCCTAGGCGGGCCACGCGTTCTGCCATGCGGGCAAACTCGGCCGATTGGAGTGAGGTTTTCTGCGCTTCGGCAAGTTCGGTAATGTCCTTAAGTGCACCCTTCAGACCGACGATGCGGTCAGTGCCCTGATCTCGTTCCACAAACCCCATCACGCGAACCGTACGTTCACTTCCAATCCGGGACACAAGGGTCGCTGTCTCGTCAAACTCGCTTCCGGTTTCAATGCTGTGGGAGACGGCCGCCTGAAGTCTTTTCGATGACTCATCGCTGTAAAACGCGAAAGCCTCTGCCAAGGGAAGTGTCCGCAGGTCGGGCGCATCGTGGAACGAAGCGGTCACGGGCGTGATCTCTACAGTCTGGGTCTCCAGATCTATCTTCCAGCCGCCGACCTTCGCGATTTCCCCCGCAAGTCTGACCATGGCCTGCAGGTCTGCTTCTGCGGCCTTGGTCTCGACGAGGTCCGTGATGTCCTGCGTGATGCCAAGGAACACGTTTCCTTCAGCCCCCCCTACGGTTGCTGCGGCCTCGCGGACGTATCTGACTTCTCCATTCGGACGCACGATCCGGTGCGTGTGAGCATAGGACTCACGCGTCGCGATGACCCGCGCCATCGTCGCGTTAAAGGAGGCGCGGTCGTCGGGATGAATGAATTCAGTGACGCTTGTGTAGTTCTGGCCAAATTCCTCCCTCGATATGCCGAAAATGCGGAACGTGTTGTCCGACCATCGAACCTGAAATGTGTCCCATTCCATCTGGAAAGAACCTGCATTGACCAAGCGCTCGCTCAGATCGGATAGCGCCTCGAGCTGCATGATCCTGTCCCTTGCCGCGTTCAGTTCGGCCAGTGCTGCCGAAAGCGCCGTTTCCAGTTTCATAACTTGGTCGGACATCGGTGGCCTCCAAAGTCAACAAATAACGCCAGCCGGCAAGGCTGTTTTCTGCTCAGCTATCTAAGCCAAGCCTCTAGCTTTTCGGGCGCATCCGCAAGGGTGAGAAACCAGTGCGAGCCATCAGGCCAAATACGCCGTCGCCAGATACATCGTCGGGTTCTGCAAACCCCCAGACGGCTTTCATTGCTTGGATTCCAGAGCCCCATCGCTTAAGTTTGAAAGGCACAGGAAGTGAGATAAACTCTCCACCAAAGCTGGGGAAGTCCACTTCAGCGCTGCCCCGTAGTGCCGCAGCTTGTCTGTAACGATTGTCTCCGGACGTCATTGTCTCCGGACTTCCATGCCAGCGCATGGATTTCTTCAGGAATTTCAATACAGCCTTACGATCCCGGGACTTTGTCACTAATCTCTCAAGGACCTAATTCTCGTTATCGACCGGCCGCCAGAGGTAATGCATCTCGCCATTGCTTTTCTCGTAAATCTCGTCGAGGTGCCACCTCCACTTGCGGCACTGGCTCATGCGATCGACGCGTTTTCTGCGGATCTCGGCTGCGAAGATCGGGCCGAAGAGGTTCCACCAATAGCAGACGATTTCATGGCTGATCTCGACGCCGCGCTCGTGCAGCAGATCTTCGACGTTCCGCAGCGAAAGCGGGAAACGGATGTAGAGCATCACCGCCAGTAGGATAACCACGGGGCTGGTTTTGAAGTAGCGGAAGGGGGAGCGTTGGGTCATCAAAGGAGGGTAGCCAAGCGCCTTGGTACCCTCAAGCCAGTTTCCTCTGATACTGCCCGGAAAGCAAATGTGCAGCATCACCGCAAAGCAGTTGATCACAGGACTGGTCTTGAAATAGCGAAAGGGGAGCGCTGGGTCATCCCAGAAGGGTAGTAGCGCAGAGATCAGCCCACAATGGTTTCTTCTGACTCTGCCGTCTGGACCGTATGGAGCCAAACAACGATGCAAGCGATGAAGGACTGCCACAATTCCCACCACAAGCTGTTCGTCAAATGACCCCGCAACCTTCTGCGGCGCGACACTTACACCACGAATGGGGTAGCAACGGTTGCTGTGGAGCCGAGGGTTTGCCGCTGCAGTAGTTGACGCCGCGCTGCATTAAAATATGCTAAATCCTGTGGATTTTCCTTGCGCCAGAGCCACGACAGCGGGTCCCATGAACGAAGCGGAAGAACCACATATGGGCATGCAGACGCGGTTTCAACGTCAGGTTCCATGGCAAATCAGCCGGCACTCTGTCGTGCATTTGCGCGTCTGGCAATTCCTTGCCACCTGCAGTCTCGTTTTTGGCACTTGGTATCTATGGTGGCGCTGGACCCAGTCGCTGAACACGTCTGCCCTGTGGTTTTCGCTGCCGCTGGTGATTGCCGAAACTGGCGCATTTATCGGTCTTGTCCTGTTTACGTTCAATATCTGGACGGACAGGTCACCGGTCAGGGGCGCGTTGCCGCGAACCTTGCGGGATGTTTGCGATGATCCTGACGCGCCCGACCGTCCGATTGCGGTGGATGTGTTCTTCACCACCTATAACGAGGATCCCGAAATCGTCCGCAAGGGTCTGCGAGACGCGCGGGCGATGACCTATCCCTATCCTCTGGACGTGCGCGTCCATGTGCTAGACGACGGACGGCGCGCGGCGATGCAGGAGGTCGCCGAGGCGGAAGGAGCCAATTACATAACGCGGGGCGACAACATCGGCTATAAGGCGGGCAACCTGCGCAACGCGATGGCGCAGACCTCGGGCGATTTCGTGGTGATTTGCGATGCGGACACCAGACCGTTCCCCAATCTGATTACCGAGACGCTCGGCTATTTCCGCGATCCGCGCATGGCCTGGGTGCAGACCCCGCAATGGTTCTGGGATATTCCCCCCGGTGTACCGTTGCCTGCGGCGCTGGCCCGCAGGTTTGGTAGGTTGGGAGCGGCCATCGGCAACAGGGTTGAGGCGCTGATCGGCCCGGTCCGGTTTGGCGAAGACCCGTTCGGCAATGATCCGCAACTGTTCTACGACTTCATCCTGCGCCGAAGGAACTGGGCGAACGCAGCGTTTTGCTGTGGCGCAGGCTCGATCCATCGCCGCGAGGCAGTGATGGAGGCGGCGATCCGCGACTGGGCACGCGATGTCGACGAGGCTGTGATCTATCAGGGTCGCAAGGTCCGTCGGCTGACCAAAGAGGCCGAGCTGAGCGCCGAGCTGGACAGCGCGAACCGCATGGCAACCGCGCAGGCGACGGATTTCACCCCATTCAAGCTGCATGTGTCCGAAGACATCTACACCTCGATCCGGCTTCACGAGGACCGCGAGCGTGGCTGGAAGTCGGTGCAACATCCTGTCGTAGTAACGCGCATGATGTCGCCGAGCGATTTGCTGAGTTGGACAATCCAGCGGTTCAAATACGCGGGCGGAACGCTGGATATCCTGCGCACCGACAATCCGCTTTTGCGCCCTGGCCTGACGCTGCCGCAAAAGATGATGTACGGGATGACCTTCTATTCCTATCTGTCGGCGCTGTGGAATGTCGTGTTCATCGTCTGGCCGATTATATTTCTGTTCACGGGACTGGTACCCGTCGCCACTTATACGATGGAATTCTTCCTGCATATCGTGCCGTTCCTATTGCTTAACGAGCTTGCGCAGTTAACCGGCCTTTGGGGGGCGCAGACCATGGCGGGGAGGCGCTGGTATATGGCGATGTTCCCACTGAACCTTCAGGCGTTGTGGGCGGTGGCACGAGGCCGCAGGATTTCCTTTCCGGTTACGCCAAAGGACCGTAGCGAGGGGCGCTTTCTGCACCTTGTCAAATGGCAAATCCTTCTAGTCGTGCTGACGCTAGCGGGGCTGGTCTGGGCATGGGGCATTCACCTTGCTGGGGCGGGAAATTATTCGGTGGGTGGCCTGATTGCGAATACTGTCTGGGGAGCGAACAACGTCCTTTCCCTAATGCCAATCATTCGCGCGGCAGTCTGGAAGCCTGATCCGGAATTTGACCTGCCGGTTATGGAGGGAATGCGAAATGAGCATCAATGAAGCCTTGAGAGGCGCGCGAGGGCAGATCGTCTGGATACTTGCGCTTGCGATTTCGACGACGGCGATTATCTATCTTGAACGGCTGGACATCGGCGCGCCCGAGGCAACTGTAAAGCCCGACCATTTCCATACGACAGACGCGACGTTGACGGCCGAAACTGTTAGGATGTTGGCTGAGGCAGAAGTCCGTTTTGCCGAAACCCCCAACGATCCTGAAGCTGCCGCTTTCTTGCTTCTTGCTGTAACTGTAGCGGTCGAGGCAGGATCGATAAACGAAGCAACAGGCCGTGCGCGTGTAAAGTCGATCAGTGATCTGGCAGCTATGGCAGGCCCTGAATGGCAGCCACTGGTGGTATGGACAGCGATGGCATTTCCTGAGCAGCCTTAGTCCACGGAACAAATCACTACCGTCGGTAGCGGACCATCCGCAGACGGACTCGGTCTTCGATCACGCGGAACGTGACTTCATCCATTGAGATAGCGATCAGGGACAGGCCGCGCCCGCTTTCGGACAGGTTTTCAATGTCCTTGATGTCGAACTCGAGCCGGTGTGCACCGGCATTGTCGAACAGTGTCGGCATTGGCGGCGATCCGTCCTCAATCTCGACCACGATCTGTGTGTCTAGGATTTCGACGAATACAGCAATCGACGTCCCCGTATCCAGTGGCCCATGGAGGATTGAATTGGTGAGGGCCTCGACGAAAGCCAGCTCGATACAGGACAGGCTGTCTTCGTCTACTTCAGCTTCAAGCCATTGGCACACCTGATCAGCCGCTTGGCCGAGTTCGGCTAGGTCGCGCCTGACCAGCATTGATTTGCCTACTGACACGATCTCTACCTATCACGCGGCAAGGCTGCGAACGGCATCGGCGACCGTAGGATGCACCGAAAACACCCGGTCCATCTTTGTCACCGAAAACAGCCGCGCCACCGGCGTGCGCATCGCGGCCACGGCGATCGTGCCAACCGGCCCCAGCTTTTTGACCGCCGCAATCAGAGCGCCAAGAGCCGAGCTGTCCATGAAGCCCACATCGCTAAGGTCAATGATGATTGATTGATGACCCTTGGCAATGCGTTCGATCAGGGCCTCGCGTAGAGCGGGCGCGGTGCTGGCATCAAGTCTTTGATCGCGCAGCTTCAGGATCATCAACTCACCGTTCATTTCTTCAAGGACGTTCATGGTTCCTCTTTCCCTCCAGTATTACTATTGTCACATCGTCGTCCAACGAGTCATCGCCGCGCCAAGAGCGCAGCGTGGTATCAAGATCGTTCAAAAGATGTTCGGTCGAACGCATGCCCGAGGCGCGGAACAGGTCTTGTACGCGCTCTTCAGAGAATAGCTCACCATTCCGGTCGGCCATCTCATGCACCCCGTCCGTCATCACGATCAGCCTGTCATGAGGCCCGCATGAGAAATGGATCAGGTCATACGTCGCGCTGGCAAGAACTCCAATCGGCAGGCCCCCGTCGCCGAGGACGGTCAACTCGCCGGAGGCGCGCAAAAGTAGAGGAGAGGGGTGGCCCGCCTGAACCATGCTGCCCTGGCCGGTGGCGGGATCGACCTCGGCTAAAAGCAGCGTGAAATAGGGAAGGTCGCCCGGCCATTCGCGGTTGATCTGCTCGGCCAAGACCGCAAGGTCTGTGTTGGGCTGACGTTGCAGGATCGCCTGCGCCACAGTGTATTTCGAGGCGACAGAGACCAGCGCAGCGGCCGCTCCGTGGCCAGCCACATCAATCTGGAAGACGATCACCCGCCCGTCGGGTTGCTGGAGCACATCGAATGTGTCGCCGGCTAGAAAATGCGATGGCCGGAAATAGGACGATAGCGCGATACCCCCGAGTTGCGCCTGCTGCGGTAAAAGCGACGCCTGGATGACGGCCGCTGCTTCGAGGTCGGTTTTCAAATGGGTGTAGGTTTCTTCGAGCCGGCTGTGCAGGCGCAGGCGGTCGTTTTGTAGGCTTTGCCTGCGGATGCCGTTGGCCTTAAACACGCGCAGCGCGTCATCCATGGAGTCGATTTCGGCAAGCCTACTGTTTTTGGGAAGATCAACTGCAAAATTGTCATCTGCCAATTGCAGCATTGCATCGCGCACCCGTTCCAACGGACCCACCACCCTATGCACTACCACCCGGATGGCAACCGCGACCACCGCGACCGACGCAAGGAGCACCACCATCCAGAACGCGAACATGCTTTTGGTCTGAGCGTCCTGATCCTTGGCGGCGTTTTGGATCAGCTTTGAGGTCGCCGCTTGCAGGTCTGAAAGGTTCTGGATGGCATCATCCGAGATGCGCCTCCAGTCGTTTACAGCATTTTCGATGCCTAGACCGCTTTCCAACGCTGCGCGCAGGCGCAGTTCGGCGGCGGTGTAGCCTTCGAAGTCGAACGCGTTCGGGTCAGGCGAGGGGCTGATGGTTCCGAGGACTTCATTGAACTGGCTGACCGTCAGAGTGATGTCGGACACTGCCCTGGGGTCGAAGCGGGATACTTTCGGTTGGGCTGCGGCGGTGGCTTGAGCGATGTCGACTTCCATCACGGCTGCGTTCTTCATCAGTTCGTCCAGCAGGGTCAGCGTCTGGGTACGCAGGTAATACAGTCCGAAGATCGTGGGACTGGCATTTTCCATTTGGCTGAGAAGCTTGATCCGCAGCGACAGTAAATCGACCACGATCGAGGATGCGCTGTCGAACCATTGCGCGGCGGCGTCCTGACGATTTGCCGAGCCGACGGGAAGGCCCATGGCTGCATCGGCGGTCTGGCGCATAGACAATAGCTTTGTAGTGAAGACCGCCATCGGTTTCGCGTTTTGCGAGCCACCATCGCCCGCACCCTCGACAGCGCCAAGGCTTCGGTCGGTCTGGGTTGCCGCCTCGGGCGGCATTGGGCGGTCGAGCGAAAGTGCCAGAAACCTCGCATCCCTTTCGCGCGCCAGCGCGATCGCCGCCTGCACCAGTTGGTTGCGCGACTGGTTCGAGGCGAACTGGTTTTCAGCTTGTTGGCGCTGGTTGTTCAGGTCGTAAAGCTGAAGCACCAATAAGAGCAGGACCAGCGTGCCCAAGCACCCGATGAGCGAGATCAAGGTTGATCTGATTGTCTTAACAAACATCGAAAATCCGGACCAGAAGCTGCCATTAACCTGTCTTGTGGAAACATGGCGAAACAATGGAGAAGCGGCAGCCTTCTGTGCTTTTGTTTTGGTTGATGGCGCAGGGATTCAGTCTATAACCCGTTAGGACGTATCGTCTTTCAGGTGGTCGCGTGGCTGATTTCCCTTTGGGCCCTAACGAGAGCGCCAGGCTGCGCGTACTGCATGCCAGTGGCATGATGCATGGGCCTGCCATTCCTGCGCTTGACGAGCTTTGTCAAGAAACAAAGCGCCACTTTGGCGTGCAATCGGCAATCGTGACGCTGCTAGACACCGATATACAGATTCTCAAAGCCAAAGCCGGGATCGCGGTCCAAACAACACCGCGCAATATTGCATTCTGCAACCACACTATTCTGGAAGATCGCGTCTTTGTAGTTCCCGATGCTTTGGCCGACGAGAAGTTTGCCAAAAATCCGCTTGTAACCGGTTCGCCCTTCATACGGTTTTATGCAGGTGCGCCGCTGGTCTTTCAGGAAGAGGTGCGGCTGGGTGCACTGTGCCTGATCGATCCGGCACCGCGCAAATTCAGCCTCGGCGACCGGGCAGAGCTTCTGGAAAGGGCAGAGCGGGTAGTAAACCTGATCGCCAACTACTGGTTCGAACTGGATGGCCGTACGTAAACGCGGCCGCGCCTCCCGCGCAGGCAATCCGCCCCCTGTGCAGGCATTCCGCACCCAGTGCCGTTTACGCCCCGCCGTTCATCTGGGCAAGTTTTTCACGCAAGATCGGCCCGTACTCGGGATGGCGTAGGCCAAATGTTATCGTCGCCTCAAGATAGCCGATCTTCGAGCCGCAGTCGAACCGCCTTCCCTGATATCGATAGGCGTACACGCCTGTCTGTAACGCCAAAACCTCGATCGCGTCGGTCAACTGAATTTCGCCACCGCGCCCCGGCTTTGCTGCCTGAGAATATCCATGATCGCACTGTCGAGCACGTAGCGCCCGACTACCGCAAGGTTCGAAGGCGCCTAATCGGCAGCGGGTTTTTCCACGATTCCCCGTATTCTGGCAAAGCGCCCCGCTCCGAGATCGTCTGCGTCGACAACGCCATAACTGCTGATCTCATAATCAGGCACGGCGTTAACGGCGAGCATACTTTGGCCCGTGCTTGCGTGGGCCTTGACCAGTTGCGACAAGACCGGGGTGGGGCCTTCCATCAGGTCATCGGCAAGGATGACCGCAAAAGGCTCGTCTTCAATCAGTGGTGCGGCGCACGACACCGCATGTCCCAATCCACGAGCTTCGGCTTGACGAATGTAAATGCACGTCACGCCAGCGGGAATGATGTCGCGCAGCTCATCGGCCATGTCATCACGGTCTTTCGAGCGCAACAGTCGGTCAAGTTCCGGATTTGCATCGAAATGGTCGTCAATAGCGCGTTTGGTTCTACCCGTCACGAAAATCAGGTGAGTGATGCCTGCCGCTATCGCTTCTCCGACCGCAAAGTGGATCAACGGTTTGTCGATGACCGTCAACATTTCTTTCGGCTGCGCCTTTGTGGCCGGCAGAAACAGTGTGCCAAGACCCGCGACGGGAAAGATTGCCTTTCGGACAGGTTTCATGAGCTCCATTCCGGTTGTTTGACCAGTGGACCGTGTACGTGGAGGCACTTTCATCACGAGCAAACAATGTATCTTTACGACCTGTCGCACCAGTTTGGACGTTGGCGACAAAGTTGGGCTGTTTCCGTGGGCGGGCGTTGTTGCAGAACTACGACCTTCGAAGATTCACATCGCGAATCCATTCCGTGAGAAGGGCACCATGAGCAAGTCGACACCCGCCCGCTAACGCACGACGAACTAGTCCAGCTACACTGCTTCGCTTCACAAGCACGAATCTCCGATGTGGCGGCGTCTCCCCTCTACCCGCCGCTTCCGGATTTTCGCGGCAAATTTCGGCCCGAACCTGTGTCACCAGAAAACGCACCGTTGTGCGCCAGATGTCGATTCCACACTGGTGCAGCAAACTCTCCGCAATCCGGAGCGACAGCGGGAATCGGATGTACATCATTGCCGCTATGCCTATCTCGGGCGAGGTCTGGAAGCATCGAAATGGGGAGCGTTAGGTCATCCCGCAAAGCTAGGGGCTCTCCTTGCTTGCCTAAACCAATTTTGCTCTGACACTGCCATCGCGCGACACCCAGGCTTCCAATTGACCGCGCTCTGAGATATTTTCCTACGCCTTATTCCATTAGAGCGCGGTAGAGGCCAGGGTACCATTCGTAGCCATTGAAATCGCGTAGATCAAATCCTGCGCCATAAGCCCAGTGGCACCAGGCAATGCCGTTTTCCTCGGCCGCCGTGCGGACGGTTTCGATCCAGCCGTTGCGGCTGGTAGTCTTGGCGTCTCGAGTCACGCCAAACTCACCCAGAAACACCGGCACTTCCGGTCTTGCCGCACGGGCCATGTCGTTGGCGATGGTTTCGGCCTCTTCAGGCAGGCCCCAGTCCGTGGGCGGAAAATACTCTGGTGTCCAATCGGATTGCTGATGGGTGAACCGAATTGGACTGTAATAATGAAATGTCAGGGCGATGCGCGGTCCCATGTCCGGCAGATCCAACATTTCGTCGAGGCTGTTCAAGTTCCCACCGCCGAGAATGATCCATCGGTCCGGATGCTTGCGGCGGATGATGGGCAGAACGGCTTGGTAGAGCTCTAGCGCGCGGGCGGTCGTCACCGCGTCGCGTGGCTCGTTCAGCAACTCGAAGACAAGCTGGTCGCCGTGTCCCTCAAACCGATCGGCCAATTCGGACCATATTGCCATGAAGACCGGCGCATAGGCGTCGGGGTCTGCCATCAGCTCGTCGAAGTGATGCAGATCGAGGATCACCCTCAGCCCGCGCTCCTGCGCCTGAAGCACAACCTGTTCGACGCGCGCAAGAAATGCTGGCCAGATCGTGCCATTCCAATTGCTGCCGAACCGGACGGGCAGACGAATCGTATCAAAGCCCGCGCCGGCGATCCAGTCAAGATCCTGTGGCGTAATGGCCGGGCCCCAAGCCCCCTCGAAAGGCGCATCGAGCGCGTTGCCCAGATTGAGGCAGCGACCTACGTCCATATCCGCCCTTACCGGCGCTGCCAGTACGTTTGCGGTGAGGACCGTCGCGAGGCCAAATTGGATGTAAAGTCTGCGCAGGCGCACTGAAGGAAAGGACTGAGGTAGCACAACTGATCTGATCCTGATAAGGCGGGTACTCCGGAACGGTGGTTGGCTGGTGGTCGCTCGCTGATCGCTCGGAACATTTTCGAGCAAACGTTGGAACGGTACGGGAATGGTACGGACGCCAGAATATCCAACCGTTGAATACGAGCTTATGCGGCTTCGAAAGCTCAAGAAAGCTGGCTTTGACCACTTTACCAAAATTCCCGCACTTGATGCTTTGTGTGAAGAGGCCAACGCGAACTTCGGAACAAAGATCGCGGCTGCGACCGCACTGACGGAGGAGATGCAGGTCCTCATGGCGCGAGTTGGGGTAGACTCGGAAAGAACACCCCGCAAGATTACGTTCTGCAACTACACGGTTCTTGAAGATGTGATTTCCGTCGTGCTCGATACCAGTCAGAACGTGTTCACCGAAAAGCCGAGCAGAACCTGCTGCGCCTCGAAACGGTACCCGAGCCTGAGCCGCCCGCGTGATTGAGGGATGTCATACCCGACGACAAGCGTGTTTTCCTGAAAGTCCTCGTCACTGCCCTGGATGGCCAGCGACGCATTCAGCCCGCTGGCGGCGTGGGAAACCTCGCCCAAGAGCAGGTATTCATTCTGTATCGTGTTGAAATCTGTCAGCACAAAAACGCTGCCCCATGACGTCGGCGAGTAGCTTTCGAAAACCGCTTTGACACCCAGATCGAATTGATCTTCTTCATCGAGCCGCAAGGACGGACCAAACCGAATCAACGCCCCGTCCCCCAACATGGGCACATGCACGCCGTAGGTTGCATTAGCACTGACCGCGCTGCCGGATTCAAAATCCGACCACCCGAACGCCAAGCCAAAAGGCCCCCTCACGACACTTGCGCTTACGGAACTGGCGCCGGGCGCATAATCGAGCTGTAAGAATTCACCATCCGCCATTGCCGGCAAAGCCAAAGGCAATCCCATCAACAATGCTACGACGAACGCATTTAGGTCCCTGACGGTGGTCACGCGACACCTCTTCTTCGTAACATTGGAATACTGGGCTGCTTTCGCATAACACACTTCATGTTGCGGCGGGCCTCAAAATTTCTGATTGGATGTGACATTGCCCACAACTTCTATCCAGCGTGAGCGAGACTCTGAGTTTGAGTGATCCGCCCCCCAACCTTGGACCGCCCGGAAGCAGAGTTTTCCGGCTTCGCTCAGGGTGACGGGCTGGTGACGCCCCCTGATTTCATCAGCATGCTCGGGACCTTGTTTCCGATCGCGCCGTGTGGCCGTTCCTCGTTGTAGTGTCTACGCCAAGCCTCCAACTTTTCTGCCGCATCCGCAAGGGTCAGGAACCAGTGCTGGTTCAGATGGCGCAATCAGGATTTCGGTCCCAAATCTGCTGGTGTTTTCCTTCCTGGAAGCAATCATGGCCAAGGAGCACGGACGATGACTGCGCTTTATTTTGGGTTGTACGTGTCGCTGGAACTGACCAGAGTTTGTATTGTCGATGAAGAGGGGCGATTGGTTAGACAACGCTCCCTGTGCTGTTTGCCGCGATCCCATCATGCCAGCACCTCCCTGCCATAACGGACAGTCAATTAGCGACAGAACCGGCGGACAACGTTATTTTTCAAGACAATTTGCCCAAAGCTGCCACTCGCAGCAGACGTGTCCGCTTTGGGCCCCAGCGCTTGCCTATAACCCAAGATCCGGACCGCACGCCGTTCCCCCTCAGGCCTCCATTGCCTCCGCGGTCTTCCCTGCATCCAGCGCCGCAACGAACCACCGCGGCTTGCGCCCACGCCCTGACCAAGTGATCTCCGGGTTTTCGGGATGGCGATACTTCCGGGCTGGGGAACTACGCTTCCGCGCCGGCTTTGTGCCGATGAGGTCTGCGAGGCTGAAGCCTAATTCCTGCGCCTTAGCTTCCAGTGCGCTGAGAGCTTCACTGCGCTTGCGGTTATCAAAACCCGCGATAGTCTTTGCGATGTCCTTTTGCAGCTGCTTCAGCTCTGCGAGGGTCAGGTCATTGAGATTGATCGAAGTCATGTGTCGCTCCCTTGGGCATTTGTCTTTGGTAAATCACAAGCGACTGCCCGGTTACAGAACTTTCATAGTCGCGGGCCTTTGACTGACTTGCTGGCCCCACGCCCGTCACAACTCCCCCCGCTCCGCCCGACTGAGGAACCCCACGATAGTCTTCGACTGCGCAAGGTCCTCCTCCAGGATCTTGCGCATTTTGGGGTCGGTCTCGTTTGCCAGCATGTCCTGCAGTTCCTCGATCTCCGCCTCAAACTCCGCCTTGCGGGCCATGCAGTCGTCCCAGAAGGCCTTCTCTTCCTTGGTGGAGGGCCCGACGACGCGGGCGGTGCCGCGGCGCACATCGATGCGGATGTGATCGGGATGGGGGAGAGGGTCAGGCAAATGTGTGATGCCCAGGACCCGGCGGCGTTCCAACTCACGATCCCATTCGATCTTGTAGGTCATGGCCGCATCCAGCCAGCGGTCGTTCAGATCGCGGTTGGCGGTTTCCACGGAAGACAAGAGTTCCGCGAACAGCCGCTGTGACCGGTGCTGGCCTTTGACGGCGTTGACGGCCAAGGATCGCAGGACAGCGCGCGCAATCGGCACGCTGACATTGCGTTCGCCATCTCGGACGGTGATCGTCCGGTAGGCTTCCTCCAGAATGATGGACTTCATGCGTTCTTCATTCAGGGCAGGCAGCTTGTTCTTGGCCCCCTTGGGCCGGCCGCGCGGATTGCCGGATTTGCCCTTCTGGAAGCGCGTGACCTCAGGGGGCTTGGCATAGCCCACCTCATAGCCCGGCCGGGTGGCCAAAGGGCCAAGGCTTTTGCCGGGACCCCGCTTGGTCATTCCGCCGCCGCCGCTGGTGCTGCCGCGGCCAGATCTGCCGCCCGCGGCCAACCACAGACGATCTGTTCGGCATCATCCTTGGCCGTGATCTCCCAGCGGGCGATGGTGCGGTCACAGTAGATCGGGTCCAGTTCCACCAAGCGTGCCCGACGACCAGTCTTCTCGGCCGCAATCAGCGTGGACCCCGATCCGCCAAATGTGTCCAGTACGATCTCGCCTCGGGCCGAGACATCCTTGATCGCGTCCGCAATCATCTGCACCGGCTTCACGGTGGGATGCAGCTGCAACTCTTCCATGCGTCCCTTCCGCATGGTGTTCACACCGCGGTAGTTCCAGACATTCGTGCGGTAGCGCCCATGCTGGCCCAACTCGAAGCTGTTCACATGCGGGGCGGTGCCCTTCTTGAAGGCGAAGATCAACTCATGGCGGGAGCGGTAGAAGGTGCCCATGCCGCCATTGTCCTTGACCCAGACGATCAGGTTCTTCAACTCGTCATAGACCGCATGACCTGCCGCCTGCATCTCGCGCATGTGGCGCCAGTCCATGCAGAGGTAATGGATGGAGCCGTCCATGCTGTGATCCGCAAGGTTCCGGAAGGCATCGGTCAGGAAGGTGGTGAACTCGCTTTCCGTCATCTCGCCCGAGGCCATGGCGAACTCACGATGCTTGGTGCGGCCTGACCCGCCAACATGGCCGTCGATCTTCACGTTGTAGGGCGGATCGCAAAACACCATCCGCGCCACATCCCCCTGCATCAGAAGGGCAAGGACCTCCGCGTCCAGCGCATCGCCACAGACAAGCCGATGCGGACCAAGCTGCCAGACATCGCCCGGATGCACCCGGCGTGGCGCGACGTCAGGCACGACATCCTCCGCAGGGTCCCCGGACTCCTCCGGGGCAATCCCCTCGATCAGACTGTCGATCTCCGACACCTCAAAACCGATGACGCCGATATCGAAGCCCAGATCCTCGGTCGCCAGAAGACCCTTCAGCTCTTCCGCCAGAATGCCATCATCCCAGCCCGCGTTCAGCGCCAGCTTGTTGTCGGCAATCACATAGGCCCGCTTCTCGGCCTGGGTCATGTGCTCGATGCGCAAGCAGGGCACCGCGGCCATGCCCAGCATCTTCGCCGCCTCCACCCGACCGTGACCGGCGAGGATGGTGTTCGCCTGATCGATCAGCACCGGGTTCGTAAAGCCGAAGGTCTCAATCGACTGCGCGATCTGGCGCAGCTGCTTCTTCGAATGGGTCCGCGCATTGCGCGCCCAGGGTCGCAGCGCGCCGGGAGAGATCTGTTCGATAAGCTGGGCCATGGCGGCAGCCTCCTTGAGCCAAAAGGGAAAGTCCCCCGTCAGGTGACGGAATCGTTCCCCTCCTTATGCGCTCAAAAGGGCCGTGAGTCAATTATGTGATACGTGATGCGTAACACCTTACTTCATAGTAAATGGATATCATTGCGTATCACTCGTTGTCCTCGCGATGATAAACCTTCAGTGCGTTGAGAGCCGCGTGGTGAATGACCCCGTCGTGCTGAAGCTGCCCAACCACGATGCCGGGGGCGATCCCGAGAGCTTGGGCAAAACGGCGCACCTCGCCGTCCGTGCCGGTGAACTTCATACGGAACGCGCGCATCGCGGCCGACGGGATCAAGAAGTCTGCAGCCCAGGTGTTGGCTTCGGCTTCCTCTTTCGGCCCCGCGCTGCCCGCGCCTTTCGGCATGTCGATGAAGATGGACTTCCGGCTGTGCAGCAGCAGATGGGCGCATTCGTGGAAGAAGGTGAACCAGAAGTGGTCGTTCGACCTGTGGCGGAGACTTTGCTGAATGAGACCTTTGCGAGGGCTCAGCCAGCGCGAGACGCCACTGACGCGAACCTTGGGCAGTGCAGGTTCCATAACAAAGGCCACACCGGCTGCGGCGCATTTGGCTTGCACCAAGGGCAAGGCGTCCGGGATTGAGCCGCAGGTCAAAGTGCGAATGACCTTCAAGGCTGCCAGAAAGGCGTCGCGGTCATACTCCGCGCATTCGATGTCGGCAGCGCGGCGCTCTCCTATGCGCAACCAGGCAGCAAGGGACCACTGGTCGTTGTCGAAGCTTGGCGACGTCCGGTAGTCGACCTGCAGCAGCTCGTCGATGCGGTCCTCGCATGCTTTGACGCTGCCGACACCGAAGAACTTCAGGACCTCTTTCACCTGATCGGCTTTGTCAGTCTTGCGAGTCAAGTGGCCACGCTCGGCGAGGTCAGCCAGCGGGAAGGCCTTGGCCCAGGCATGGCTTGCGGCGAAGTCCTCGCTCTCCGCCGTGCGGGCCTGATGCAGTTGATATGCGGCCTCCATATTGCTCCAGACGGACGCCGGGACATCCAGAACGCGCTCCAGCTGAAGGGCGGTGAGAGGCTCAAGCGCCGCCTTGCCACTCACAATCTCCGCGATCAGTTTGCCGGATCGCCCGCAGCGCCGCGCAAGCTCGCGTGAGGATATTCCCAGATGTTCGAGGTATTCCTGCAGGAGATCGCCCGGCGGCGAGGCGTAATCGGGAGTGAAGACCTGGGGCGTATCGGATTTGGCCATCACTGCCCTGCCTTCGTGGACGGGTTGGGCTCCAGACCGACGACAAGCAGTTTGGATATCTGTGACAGGTCGATCATGGTGTCTGTCTCCTTGGGCAGAGCCTGGAATAAGAGGCGGTGTGTTGCGCCGACGGCAACGGCGTAGGTCCCCGCGGGGTCGAGTCGCGTCAAACCGACGGGCAGACCAATAGGAACCTGTTCGAGTGTTGGGGCAGCAGTCAGCACAGCAAACCTGCAGCAAATCGTCTTCGTGAGTGCGGCGCCGTACGCGCGCACAAGCAAGTCCCGTCGGGAGCAGAGGTCCTGGAACGAGGCATCCGCGAAGCTGAGTTCCAAGGGAGAGGCACCTAAATCTGGTTCGCAATGGGTAACAGATAAGAAGAGTTTTGGCAATCGAGAAGTACGTTCTCGGCACACGCACTCCCCTGCAAAAATCGAAGCCACGACGTCAGCGTCCGGCAACAAGAACTGGACTTCCCCCACCACCAGAGCGTTGCTGTGACCCATGCCCGGCGCCGTCCGGGCTCGGCTCGGTACCAGAGCGCGGCAGCCCGCCCGTTCGGATCAACCGGAGCCAATCATGACCAAAGCAAAGACCAAGACCCACAGCCCTGCCGCAACACAGACGGCAGGCACTAAACCTGAGGGCAGGACAAACGTTCGATCAGTCAGCCAGACGGGACTCACCGTAATGGGGCCTGTTGTCACAACCGCGACGAAGCAGCCGCGCCAGACAAAAGCTGCACTCTTGCGTGCGATGCTGGAAGCGCCGGGCGGTGCAAGCCTCACCCAGATCATGACGGAGACCGGCTGGCAGGCCCACACGGTCCGCGCCGCTCTGACCGGCTTGCGCAAGGCCGGTCTTCACCTCACCCGCTGTCACGAAGGCGATGACACCATCTACGCGATTGAGGCTGCCGCAAAGGTTGCAGCTGGCACGACGGTCGACGGCAATGACGACTGTCGTGAGTCCGTTGAGGTGGAGGACGCTACGTTGACCTCAGATGCTGACGGCTCCAGTCCCACTTCAACAAACCATGGCGAAGCTGTCCTCGAGGCCCGCGTATGACCATGCTCGCCGATCTCGATGCGATGGACCGGGCTGCGCTTGCCCGTCTCTGGTCCGACCTCATCGGTGGCGATGTTCCCGCCTGCATGAGCCAGCCCATGCAACGGCGCTTCCTCGCCTTTGAGCTGCAAGCCAAGTCGGAGGGTGGTTTGCCCGCCACTCTTCGTGCCCGGCTTGATAGGATCGCTGCGGGCGAGGAACGCAAAGCCTCGCCCACGCTGCAGTCCGGCGCCCGACTCTTGCGCGAATGGAACGGCACCACCCATGTCGTCGATGTCCTGCCCGAGGGCTTTCTCTGGAACGGTAGCCAGCATCGCTCGCTCTCCGCCATCGCCCGCGCCATCACCGGTGCGCGCTGGTCGGGGCCGAGGTTCTTTGGCCTCGTCGGCGGGGGAGAAGCTGGCGATCGCAACCCAGCGAAGGGCAAGGCAACGGCGACGAAGGCGCCAAAGGGACCGAAGGTAAAGGTCTGCCCCGCCGATAGATCCCGGCAGGCACGTGCCGCATGACCCCGAAGCCCATCATCCGCTGCGCGATCTATACCCGCAAATCCAGTGACGAAGGTCTGGATCAATCCTTCAACTCCCTCGATGCCCAGCATGAGGCCTGTGCCGCCTACATTGCCAGTCAGCGGCATGAAGGCTGGAAGCTGGTCCCCGACCGCTTCGACGATGGTGGCTTGTCCGGCGGCAATCTTGACCGGCCCGCCTTGCAACGCCTGCTCGCCGAGATCGACGCCGGGCGGATCGGCATGGTCGTGGTCTACAAGATCGACCGCCTGACTCGGTCCCTTGCCGACTTCGGGCGGTTGGTCGAGCGGTTGGACGCCAAGGGCTGTTCCTTCGTCTCGGTCACCCAAGCCTTCAACACCGCCACCTCTATGGGCCGTCTGACCTTGAACGTGCTGCTGTCCTTCGCCCAGTTCGAGCGCGAGGTCACCGCCGAGCGCATCCGCGACAAAATCGCCGCCTCCAAGAAGAAGGGACTCTGGATGGGCGGCACCTTGCCTCTGGGCTATGACAGCCATCCTGATTCACAGCGGCGGGAACTGGTCGTCAACCCTATCGAGGCCGAAGCAGTCGTCGATTTGTTCACCCTCTACGACAGGCTCGGCAACCTGCGGCTGGTCGAACTTGAGGCCACGCGCCGTGGCCTTCTGTCGAAGGCGCTGGCTTCTCCATCAGGTCGCCGCACTGGTGGGTTCCCGTTCACCCGGGGACAGTTGCACTACTTGCTCACCAATCCCGTCTACATCGGTCGCATCCGGCACAAGGATCAGAGTTACCCCGGCCTGCATCCGGCAATCATCGACGCTGCTCTGTGGGATCGCGTGCAAGCCAAGTTGATCGCCGCCAGTGCACGCCCGCGGGGACGCAGCGCCACGCCAATCGAACCCAGGGTCCTGATGGGCAAGCTGCGCGACGAGACCGGCGATCATCTCACTCCGACACACACCAAACGGCGGGGTCGGCGCTTTGCCTACTATGTCTCAAACCGCCTGATCACAGGCGGCACCGATCCGGCGGGTTGGCGTTTGCCTGCCGAAGCGCTGGAAGCCAGCATCCGCCAGATCATCGTCGCGCATCTGCGCAAATCCGCGGCAGGCCATTCGCTTCTGACCCAACCCGAGGCCAGTGGGGCGGTTGACCTCGGTCGCCGCGCCGATGCTTTGGCGGATCGCGTGGAAAGTGAACCGGCATTCGTCGGCAGCATCCTTTCTTCTGGAACTCTGGCCCCGGACAAGTTGCAGCTTGTGCTTGATCCAGGCGTGATAGCCGCAGACCTCAAGGTTCCGGTCACAGCGCTCTCAGACCGGCTGCTCCGTTTCAGTTGTCCTTTTGCCCTCCGCCGTCGGGGTG
This sequence comes from uncultured Paracoccaceae bacterium, assembly GCA_958439195.1. Classification (GTDB taxonomy): domain Bacteria; phylum Pseudomonadota; class Alphaproteobacteria; order Rhodobacterales; family Rhodobacteraceae; genus Paragemmobacter. The sequence goes on along the minus strand of OY288147.1, from coordinate 80,410 downwards.
TGGAAACCCGGATCATCGCGGGCGAGATGATCCCCGCACCCGACGAGGTTCTACAGCGCATCCTTGCCGAGGCACATCTCTGGGCGTGCGCCTTGCGCAACGGCAGATCCCTCACTGCGATCGCGCGCGAGGTCGGGCATTCTGAGCCCTATATCCGCACCCGCATTCCTCTGGCCTTTCTGGCACCGAAGGTTCAGGCCGCCATCCTCGACGGGCGACAGCTTCCTGACATTTCCGTCGCGCAGCTCATTCGCGATTGCATCCCGATGGACTGGGCCGCGCAGGCCCGGCTCTTCGGTATCGCCTGATCCAAGATTCAGGCCTTCCCTGTTCTTCCCAATTCTCTCCCTGTTCTGCCGGATTTATTTCCCTGATCGGCCGATTTAAATTCCCTGTTCCTGAAGAACAGGGAATTCGGCCGTAACCCACGGAAAACGCGCGAGGATTCCGGGTGGAAAAGCACCAAAACGGCACAAGGAAACGGATATTCCCTGTTAATTCCCTGTACTTGTCGCGTGGGCAAACCGAACGAGGCGCGTGGCGCGTAGAGACGCGAGGGGCAAATGAGGAGATCAGCGGGGGCTGGTGGCGTCTCCGCGGCAAGAAAACCGACCTAAGGTGCGGAAACAGGGGTGAATTCCCTGTTGGAACGGAAAGAGCTGGGATTTCCAGGGGTTGGTGGCGGAGCCGAAGGGATTCGAACCCTCGAGACGGTTCCCCGCCTGCACCCTTAGCAGGGGTGTGCCTTCGACCACTCGGCCACAGCTCCGTCTGTCCGTTTAGCGATGCCGTCAGGTGGGGGCAAGGGGGAAAGCGGTGGGGGATTAATTGTGGTAGAGCGCGGGTTGGATTGTCTTGGCGGAGTTTAATGGGAGGCACAGGGTGGATTGAGCTGTGGTCAGCCGCTGAACAGGAAATGCAGCACGTCGCCATCCTTGACCTCATAGGTCTTGCCTTCGACGCGGAATTTGCCAGCCTCCTTTGCGCCTGCTTCGCCATTCCCCGCGATGTAATCGGCGTAGGCAATGGTTTCGGCGCGGATGAAGCCTTTTTCGAAATCGCCGTGGATCACGCCCGCGGCCTGCGGGGCGAGCGTGCCCTTCAAGATGGTCCAGGCGCGTGCCTCTTTCGGGCCGACGGTAAAGTAGGTTTGCAGATCCAGAAGTTCGTATCCGGCGCGGATCAGACGGTCGAGACCTGCTTCATGCAGGCCCATTTCCTCAAGGAACATCGCGGCCTCGTCTTCGGGAAGCTGGGCCAGTTCTTCTTCGATCCGAGCCGAGATCACGACGGTTCCCGCCCCTTGGGCCTTGGCCATTTCGGCGACGCGGTCGGATTGGCTGTTGCCGGATGCGGCTTTTGCCTCTTCCACATTGCAGACATACAGAACGGGCTTTGATGTCAGCAGTTGCAAAAGGCGCCACGCGCGCAGGTCATCGGCCGCCACGTCGACGGTGCGGGCGGGTTTGCCGGCCTCAAGCGCCTTTTGGGCCAGTGCGAGCAGGCGGTCCTGATCGGCGCTGTCCTTGTCGCCACCTTTCAGTTTGCGCGCCAGATTGGCGCGGCGGCGTTCAACAGAATCAAGATCGGCCAACATCAGTTCGGTTTCAATCGTTTCGGCATCGGCCACAGGGTCGATCCGGCCTTCGACATGGGTAATGTCGCCATCTTCAAAGCAGCGCAGAACATGGGCAATGGCGTCGCATTCGCGGATGTTGGCAAGGAACTGGTTTCCCAACCCTTCACCCTTTGACGCGCCGCGCACGAGACCTGCGATGTCGACAAAGGTCATCCGGGTGGGGATGATCTGCTTTGATCCAGCAATAGCGGCGAGTTTTTCAAGCCGGGCGTCGGGAACGGCGACTTCGCCCACATTCGGTTCGATGGTGCAGAACGGAAAGTTGGCGGCCTGGGCTGCCGCCGTGCGGGTCAGCGCATTGAAGAGGGTGGATTTACCGACATTCGGCAGACCCACGATGCCCATCTTGAAACCCATGTTTTGCGCCCTTTTCTGACTGTCGCAGGGCTAATAGGGCGCACGGGGCGGCTTCGCAAGGGAACCGGGGGCATTGGGCCGAAAAAGCGCAATCCGCGCGTGGTTTGCCGGGCCATTGATCTTTGCCCCCCTGTCCTGCAAAACGCAGGGCGGAGCAGTTCGGGGGCAGGGCCACAGCATGACGAGAATCGATGATACCTTTGCGCGGCTGCGGGCCGAGGGCAAGAAGGCCTTTGTCAGCTATATCATGGGCGGTGATCCGGACGCGGCCACGTCGCTTGCCGTGATGCAGGGCTTGCCTGCAGCGGGGGTGGATATCATCGAATTGGGGATGCCCTTTACCGATCCGATGGCGGACGGGCCGACGATTCAATTGGCCGGTCAGCGGGCGCTGGAGGCAGGCATGACGATGGATGCCGTGCTGGATATGGTGCGGACGTTTCGCAAGGCAGATGCCGTCACGCCTATCGTTTTGATGGGGTATTACAATCCGATCTATTCGCGCGGGGTTGAACGGTTTCTGACCGAAGCGAAAGCGGCCGGTATTGACGGATTGATCGTTGTTGACCTGCCGCCGGAAGAGGATGACGAACTTTGTATCCCGGCGCAGAAGGCTGGGATCAATTTCATCAGGCTGGCCACACCCACGACCGATGCAAAGCGCCTGCCCAAGGTTTTGGAAAACACGTCCGGCTTTGTCTACTATGTGTCGATCACCGGGATCACCGGGGCGGCGGCGGCGCAGGCGGTGGATGTGGCGCCAGAGGTTGCGCGGATCAAGGCGGCGACCGATCTGCCGATCATCGTCGGGTTCGGGATCACCACGCCGGATACCGCGCGGGCCATCGCCGGGGTGGCGGATGGCTGCGTGGTGGGGTCAGCCATCGTAAAGGATATCGGGTCGGGCAAGCCAGTGGCCGAAGTTCTGGCCAATGTCGCGGCGCTGGCTGCCGGGGCGCATTCGGTCTAATCCGATCAAGCCTGAGCGGATCAGGCGGCGTCGGGATATCGGCGCTGGAGCGACAGGCAGGTCGCAAGCGACTGCATGTCGCTGGTCAGTTGGCCCAATGCTGCGCCGGGTGCCAGTGCGGCAACGGTGGCAAGGTCCGCTTCAACCGCAGCACGGCCTTGCAGGGCAAGCGCGCGACCCTTCGACGTAAGCCACAGGCATTTGGACCGGCCATCGCGGGGATTGCGTTCCAGCCGCACCAGGCCACGGGTTTCCAGCACGGTCACCGTGTGGGACATGGAGGTTTTGGGCCAGCCGAACACCTCCGCAATGGCGACTGGGGATTGACCTTCGCCTTGCCAGGCCAACCGCTCCAGCACGGCAAATTGCGGCGCGTTAAGGCCGGTGGGAAGTCGCGCCTCAATAAGGCGTTGGGCCGCGTGATGTGCGGCAGATAGAGCCGCAAAAAGCGAAAGGGCGGGAAGCAGTGGGTCGGACATTCGGGCTTTGCCTTTGCGAAGTGGCAAAGCACTGGGGCAAGTTTCATGCCGGATGATTGCGTCTGGGGCGTGGTGGTTCACCTTGCCGCGAATGCCTGAAATTGGTAAGCAAAGATAACCAATCCGAAGGGAAGGCTCCGTCATGCCCGTAATTACCTGCATTGATGATCTGAAACGTCTGCACAAACGGCGGACGCCGAAGATGTTTTTCGACTATTGCGAAAGCGGCAGCTACACCGAGCAGACATTCCGCGAGAATACGAGCGATTTTCAAAAGCTGCGCCTGCGCCAGAAAGTGGCGGTCGACATGCTGGGGCGGCGGACCGACAGCACGATGATCGGGACCAAGGTTTCAATGCCTGTCGCGCTGGCCCCCGTCGGCATGACCGGGATGCAACGCGCAGACGGTGAGATCAAGGCAGCAAGGGCGGCGGAAAAGGCGGGGGTTCCCTTTACCCTATCGACCATGTCGATCTGTTCCATCGAGGACATTGCCGAAGCCACGACTACGCCCTTCTGGTTTCAGCTTTATGTGATGAAAGACGAGGAATTCGTCGACAGCGCCATTGAACGGGCGCGAAAGGCCGGGTGTTCGGCGCTGGTTCTGACGCTGGATCTGCAAATTCTGGGGCAGCGGCACAAAGATCTTAAGAACGGATTGTCGGCCCCGCCGCGACTGACACTGCGCAATATCCTGGACATGACGATCCGGCCGCAATGGTCGCTGGAAATGTTGGGGACCAAGCGGCGGACGTTCCGCAATATTGTGGGCCATGCCAAGGGGGTGGGCGATCTGTCCAGCCTGATGAGTTGGACGAATGAACAGTTCGACCCACAACTTGACTGGAACAAGATCGCGCGCATCCGTGACAAATGGGGTGGCAAGCTGATCCTGAAAGGCATTCTGGATGAGGAAGACGCCCTTCGTGCGGCGGATTTCGGGGCGGATGCCATCATCGTTTCCAACCACGGCGGTCGCCAGTTGGACGGGGCGCTTTCGTCGATCCGAATGCTGCCGCGCATTGTGCGGGCGGTGGGCGACCGGACCGAGATCTTCATGGACAGCGGCATCCGGTCAGGGCAGGACGTGCTGAAGGCACTGGCGCTGGGCGCCAAGGGCACCTTCATCGGGCGGGCCTATATTCACGGGTTGGGTGCGATGGGCGAAGCTGGGGTGACAGCGGCGCTGGATGTGATCCGCAAGGAGTTGGACATCACGATGGCGCTGTGCGGCGAAAAGGACGTGGCCAAGTTGGGAAGGCATAATCTGCTGATCCCAAAAGTTTTCGAGGGCGACTATCTTTGATATTATATCTGGATGAATAGGCCAGAATACCCGGATTGCTTTGCGTCTTGGTGATTTCAGGCCATCTGTGCCCGGTTGCGCCGTGCCATCAGGGGCGCAAGGATCAGGACAGACAGCAACATGATTGAGGCAAAGACAAAGGCAAAGCGCAGGCCGAAGGCCCCGGCGATGAAGCCGAGGCTGGGCGGGCCGAAGAAATAGCCGAAATACCCAAGAAGTGTGGCGCGCGCCACGGCGCGGGCGCGGGCTTTTGGGTCGGCCAGACGGCCAACAAGGGAAAAGGCTGTGGGTGCGATGACCGACGATCCTATGCCCATGACGATGAAGCCTGCATAGGCCATCAAGGGTGAGGTGGCGAGGGCCGCACCCAAGGCCCCGATCGATGCAAGGATCGCCCCGCCCATCAGCAGCCGGAACGGATCGACACGGGTAATCAGGCCCTGACCGGCAAGGCGCGCAAACCCCATCGTGAGTGCAAGGGCAGCCGGGCCCATTGCGCCTTCCTTCGGGCTGCCGCCAAGCGTCTGTTCGATATGCAGCGCCGACCAGTTTTCGGCCGCGTTTTCCGTGAGGAAGGCGATCAGAACGATCCCACCACCGATAACCGGGATCATGCCAAGATGGCCTGCCGTGCCATCCTTCGGTTTGCGCAGGCCATGGATGGTGCCGTCCCGTTCCCATGTCACCACGGCCAGAAGGGCGGCGAGAAGGGCCGTTGTGCCCATTACCCAGACAGGAGGCCAGCCTTCGCCACGCATGGCCCCGGTGGCCAGGGCACCGCCGGCATAACCAAAGCTGTAAGCCGCATGACAAAGATTCATCAGATGCAGGCCGCGATCATTTTCAATCGCCGCAACGCGGGCATTCATCAGCACATCGGTCAGGCCCGTTGCCCCGCCACAGGCCATCATGGCCAGCGGAAACAGCCAGACCTGGGCCGTTTGGCCCGGCAAGGCAAAAGCCGCCGCCATCAGCAAAGCGGCCACCGGCAGGGCTACGCGACCCAGCGCCGCTCCGATCAACGGGGCCATCAGCATGGCGATAACAGCGGCAAGCGGCGTGGGCAGGAGCAGAAGGCCAAGTTCGGATTCCGTCGCCCCCAACTGGGCCTTCAGATCGGGAAGAACAGCGGCGAATGAACCCCAAAGCACGCCCATGGCGGCGAAGGCGGCGACAGGCGCGCGCGCCGCGACGAGTGTGGTGGACATCGACATCTGGAATTCTCCTGCCCCATGCTGCTAGCCTGCGGGCGGAATATCGGCAAGCCTGCCCGCGACAGGCGCTGGGCTGGGGGCGACCGGCAGGCGGCTTCCTTATAGTGCTTTCCTTTGCGGCGAATCGCGGCTATAGGCCCCCATCGCGCCGCACACCCTTGGAGGGCGGCGGATTTATCTATGGAGAGAACCAATGGCTCGTGAGATCCCTGATCTTTTGGCCGCGGTACGGACGGGGACAGGCAAGGGGGCCGCTCGTCAAGCTCGTCGTGAGGGCTACGTACCCGGTATCGTGTATGGCGACGGCAAAGAGCCTTCGCCCATCAACCTGAACTATAACTATCTGCTCAAGCGCCTGCGTCAGGGCCGCTTTCTGCAGACGCTGTTCAACCTGAAGGTTGACGGCGGCGAGGAAGTGCATGTGATCTGCCGCGGCGTCCAGCGCGACGTTGTGAAGGATCTGCCCACCCATGTTGATTTCATGCGGGTCGGCGACGAGTCGCGGATCAACCTGTTCATCCATGTGGAATTCGTCAACCACGAAGCCAGCCCGGGCCTGAAGCGCGGCGGCACATTGACCGTGGTTCGTTCGGAAGTGGAACTGGAAGTGACCGCCGGGGACATCCCGGATCACATCACGGTTGACCTGACGGGCAAGGTGATCGGCGACGTGATCCATATCGACGATGTGGCATTGCCCAAGGGCGCAAAGCCGACCATCGCGCGGAATTTCGTGATCGCGAACATTGCTGCGCCGTCCGGGTTGGTTGCTGCGGAAGAGTGATCCCTTTGGGATCGTGATAGAAAGGGCGCGTCTGGGTGACCGGGCGCGCCCTTTGTCTTTGATCTGATTATTGTGCCGCAAGATCAAGGTGATGGGCGAGGCGGCTGTCATCCTTGGCATCGCGTCCGGCCTTTGCGGCCAGCCTGCGCACATAGTCCGCACAGCACAAGTGATGCAGGCGTTGAACGCCGGGCAGGGCCATAGCCTGTGCATGCAGCACATCAAAAGTGGCGGCGTGGCGCTGGGCGCTGATGTCCTCGACGGCGTTCTGATCGGCGCGATCGTAATAGGTGTCGGTGTAGCGATCCTTGCCCGCCACGGGTGACAAGGTGCCGCGTTTAAGCGAAAAACTTTCAGCAGAGCGCAGCATGTAATGGTTGATCTGCGCGATGTCCCATCCGCAAAGATGATCCGGCAGAATGCGCAGGCTGTCATCGGCCGGGGTCCAGCCCGTGACCTCCTCTCCCGCGGGATTGACCCAGATCATGCCGTCGTTGCCCCATCGGGCCAAACGGCGTTTGCGCAGGCGTTTGGGGCTGTGTTCGCCAAGTCGGGCGAACCAGTCGGCATGGCGGTGGATGGATTTGATCCACCCGGACAGCCGCCCCCCAGGCACCCCGGCGCGCAGGCATTGGCGGTGGGTCAGGCCGTCTTCCCATGTGGCGCGGCCCGAGGTGCCGAAGATGCGCCAGGGGATCGACATGCCAAGGAAGGGGCGGTTTGGCACAGCCAGCAGATCCGGCAAGCGGCCCCCACCGGGATGGATCACCAGGAATTCATCGACATCGGCAACCATTACCCAATCGGCTTGGGTGACCTGTGGCAGAGCCTTGGCCGCTGCCAGTTTGCGGCCAGTGATGTGTTTGCCATCGGGCACCTCATGGACCAGATGGGTTATCCAGCCACTTTCGGAAAGAGTATCAAGGAGTTGCGGGGAGTGATCGGTGCAGGCGTTGGTGACGATGACGATGTCGGTAAAGCCTAGAAGCCGCTGCCAACAGATCCATTCCACGAGGAACGGCCCTTCATCCTTGACCGAACAGACCACCGTATACCGCACGCCACACCCCGTCCTGACTTTGGGGCAGGGTCGGGCAGGGCCGGTGTCGCGTCAAGCCCCGGATCGGCAAAGGTGGCTGGGGTTGCATGACGGTGCAGGCTGCGGCAATGGTCTGGCAACGGGGGTCTGGCAACAGGGTTCTGGCAACAGGGTTCTGGAAACAGGGGTCTGGCAACAGGCGAAAGCGGGGTGTCGGGATGAAGGTTTTCGTGGGGCTGGGCAATCCCGGTGCGAAATATGCCGGAAACCGGCACAATATCGGGTTCATGGCGCTGGACCGGATCGCCGGGGATCATGGGTTCGGACCGTGGAGGATGGCTTATCGTGGTGCCGTGGCCGAAGGGCGACTGGGCGGGGAAAAGGTTATCCTTATGAAACCACAGACTTTTATGAACCTGTCCGGGGAAAGTGTTCGGGCGGTGATGGATTTCTACAAGGTGACACCTGCCGACCTGACCGTGTTCCATGACGAGCTGGACCTGGCCCCCGGCAAGGCGCGGGTCAAGGCGGGCGGTGGGCATGCGGGGCATAACGGGCTGCGGTCGATCCATCAGCATCTGGGCACCGATGCCTATGCGCGGGTGCGGTTGGGGATCGGGCATCCGGGGCATAAGGATGCCGTGGCGGCCTATGTTTTGAACGATTTTGCCAAGGCGGATCGGGACTGGCTGGAGGATCTGCTGCGCGGAATTTCCGATGGGGCGGCGGCTTTGGCCGCTGGCGATGCGGCGCGGTTCATGAATGCGGTGGCCCTGCGCACCGCGCCGCCCCGGTCGTCGGACAAGGCCGAAGCGGCACCGCGCGGCAAGCGGGAGCCACGGGCCGACGTGCCGCCGACGGTGCAGACATCGGTGCAGACGGGCGTGCATACAAATGTGCAGCAAGACACGCCGGAAACCCCGCAGGATACGCGCAGCGCGATGCAGAAACTGCTGGACAAGTTCCGCTGATTTTCGCTTGGGCAGGTCCGCCTTGCCGCCATGCAGGGGGGATTGCACGTTGACGGTTCGCCGGGTGTTTGACGGGGCAAGAGGCAAGGCAAAGGAAACGGGAAGGGGCGTCATGCGCAGAGTGGGACGGGTTCTGGCGGTGGTGCTGGTTGTCATCGCGGCACTGGCGTTGTGGAAACGGGAAGAGATCGGGCGTTTGATGGCGGTCAACAGCTTGTTCGCCGCCGACCGGATCGTTGAAAATTTCAGCCACATGGACAGGTTGTTCCTGAGCCGGCCCCTGTCGCGGGGGGAGGGGCCTGTAAGCCCCTTGCCGATGGGGGCGCAGGTTACGCTTGCGCCAGAGGTGGCGGACTGGATCACCGCGCGGAATGTGACGGCGATGGTGATCCTGAAGGACGGCCAGATTGTGCATGAAAGCTATCATCTGGGGACTGGCCCCGATGATCTGCGGATTTCCTGGAGCGTGGCGAAAAGTTTCCTGTCGGCGCTGTTTGGCATCGTGCTGGCCGAGGGGCATATCGACAGTCTGGATGACCCGGTCACGAAGTATGTGCCAGAGTTGGCGGGGTCTGCCTATGACGGGGCGACGGTGCGGCATATCCTGACCATGTCGTCGGGTGTCGCCTTTACCGAGGATTATCTGGACTTCTGGTCGGACATCAACCGCATGGGGCGGGTGCTGGCGCTGGGTCAGTCGATGGACGGCTTTGCCACTGGGTTGAAGGACCGTGCGGCGGAACCGGGCAGTCAGTGGAAATATGTCTCGATCGACACGCATGTCTTGGGGATGATCATCCGGGGTGCGACGGGCGAGGATGTTCCTGACCTGATGGAACGGCACATCCTGGCGCCGTTGGGGGTAGAGGCCGCGCCCTATTACGTGACTGACGGCTACGGGGTAAGTTTCGTGCTGGGCGGGATGAACATGACGACGCGGGACTATGCCCGGTTTGGGCAGATGATCGCGCAGGGCGGGGTTTGGCAGGGCCGTCAGATCGTGCCGCAGGATTGGGTTGAAGCCTCGACACGGCCTTCGGCGCCGGGTGGCGCCGGGTATGGTTATCAGTGGTGGATCGCAGATGATGCGGGACCGGGCGAGGTGAACGCGCAGGGCATCTATGGGCAGTATATCTGGATCGACCGGGCGCGGAACATTGTGATTGTGGTGAATGCCGCAGATCGCGGGTTTGAAGAGCCGGGCGTGGCGACGGGCAACATCGCGCTGTTCCGCCGAATTGCGGATAGCCTGTAGCCTCAGCCCTTTTGTGCGTCATCGCCGCGATTGAACAGCCCCGCCAAAGCGCGGCTGATGGTTTGGCTGACGCTGGGGCGGGGAAGCGCGGCAAAGGGCAGGGGACGGCAAATCTCCATCGCGGCGATGCCGACGCGGGCGGTCAATGCGCCGTTCACCACGCCTTCGCCAAATCGGCGCGACAGTTTCGACAGCATCCCGCCGCCAGCGACAGAACTGATCAGATCATCGGTCAGCGCCACCGCCCCGGTGGCGATCAGGTGGCCGAACACCCGCCGCAAAAGCCGCATGGACCCAAGCGTGCCAGACCGGCCGCCATAGATTTCGGCGATGCGGCGGATCATGCGCAGATTGGCGAACAGTGCCATCGCCACATCAGCCAGAGCCAGCGGCACCAAGGCTGTCACGGTGGCCACCTGCCGCGCGGCTGCCTCGACCTGTGCGCGGGCTGCGGCGTCAAGGGGGGCCATCAACTCGGACTCGGTCAGGCGCAACAGGGCGTCGGCGTCAAGCACATCGCCGTGGCGGTCCTTGAGGCGCGACAGCGACCAGGCCAAGTCGCTGCGCCGGGAGTAAAGGCCGATCAGTTCGGCCGTAACCCGTTTGGCATCAACCAGCGTTGCGGCATCGGCGGCGCGCTGGCGCAAGCCGTCCAGCTTTGCCAGACGGGCGAAGGTGGCGGCTTCGCGCAAGGCAAGCAAGGTGGCGGCCAGGGTGGCAAGACCCACAAGGATCAGGGCAATGGTTCCAAGCAGGGTGTTGGTGGACAAAAGTCCGGTGACAAAATCCCATGCGGCGACGGACAGAACGAAAGAAAACAGCGCCCCAAAGGCCCAGATCGCAAAGCGGCCAAGGGCAGAGCGGGGGCGTTTGGCACCAATCCGCAACGCGGCCTGCATGGCGCGGCCATCGGGCAGCAGGTCAGGCACAGGGGGCGCAAGTGCGGGATCGGCGCCGGGATTGGCCCCTGAAAAGGTGCTGTCGGGCATTTCGATGACGAAGGGTTTGTCGGCGGTCACAGCCTGTCTCCGATCAGGAATTCCATCGCCCGGTCCAGACGGATGTGGGGCGTGCCATCGCCCGGTTTGCGGGCCATCCGAAGCGGTGGTTCAAAGGACATCATGCCGAATTCAGCATCCAGCCAGCGGTCTGCGCCTTGCCGTGCGGGTGACAGAAGGCGGGCGGGATCATCTGGCAGGCGTCCGGGATACATGGCGACCACGCGGCCATCCTTCAGCCGCCCACGCACGCAATCAAGCGGCACACCGTCGCGCGTGACCGTTTCCTCGACCGTGGCCCGGAACCCGGCCAGCGACATCGCCCCGGTCAGCGCACCGGCGAATTCGGCACGATCGCGGGCTTCGCGCAGCATTGCCTGCATGATGCCTGTCAGGGCGGGGTGCTGGCTGTGGTGCAGGTGATCCGCCTTGGTCGCGGCCAGCAGGATGCGTTCCACCCGCCTGCCCCCCAAAAGCCCCGTGAGCCATCCGTTGCGGCCGGGCCGGAATGCCGCCAGAACATCGGCCATGATGCGGCGCAGATCCTCAAGGGCCTGGGGGCCTTGATGGATCGCGCCCAGCACATCGGCAAGCACGATCTGACGGTCAACTTTCGCAAAGTGATCGCGGAAGAAGGGGCGAACCACCTTGGATTTATAGCCTTCGAACCGACGGTCCATTTCAAACCACAGGCTGCCGCGCGGCGTGCTGGCGGGCCGGGGCAGGGGCGCGAAGGTCAGGACCGGTGATCCGGCAAGATCTCCTGGCAGCAGAAAGCGGCCTGGTGTGCAATCGGCCCAGCCGGCATGACGCGCGCCAGAAAGATAGGTGGTGAACAGCGCGGCCAAGGCTTGGGCGCGGGGTTCTTGCAGCGGAAGGGAGCCGTCTTCGGCGCGGGCGGTGGCCATGAATTCCGCTGCCTCCGGGCGTTTGGAAAGGCGCGACAGCACCTCTTCGGACCAGTCGGCATAGGTCTTGTCCAAAAGGCCAAGATCCATCAGCCATTCACCGGGATAATCGACGATGTCCAGATGCACGATGCGGGGGCCGGTCAGGCCAGAGAGCCAGCCATCGGGGCGGACGCGAAAGGACAGGCGCAGTTCGGATACCGCGCGGGTGCTGTCGGGCCAGCGGGGCGTGTCGCCTGTCAGGGCGGCCAGGTGGCCTTCGTAATCAAAGCGAGGCAGGGTGACATCGGGTTGCGGTTGCAGCCAGACGGATTCGATCCGCCCCGATGCCTGGGCCGACAGTTGCGGCATCCGGCCCCTGTCCAGCAGATTGGCGACCAGTCCGGTAATGAACACCGTCTTTCCCGCCCGGCTCAGGCCGGTCACGCCAAGGCGGATCACCGGTTCGAACAGCGTTTCCGACAGGCTTGCCGTTGCCCCTTCGATGCCGCGTGAAATGCTGTCCGTTATGGATGAAAGGACCAATCGCTTCCCCTTGTCTGACGCCTTAACATAGGGAGGACGTGGCCAGATGTGTAGTCACGCTGCATTCGCGGCCCTGCTGCGCGCGTGACGCGCTGTGGACAAACCCGCCCGGCATCGGGTAGGCCCGCGCCATGCCCCGCTATGCCCTGCTCATTGATTACGATGGTCTGCCGTTCAATGGATGGCAGCGGCAGGCCGAAGGCCAGCCGTCGGTGCAGGCCGCGATCGAGGCGGCCTTGGCACGGCTGGAACCGGGGCCGCACACGATTGCGGCGGCTGGCCGGACGGATGCGGGGGTGCATGCGACAGGGCAGGTGGCGCATTGTGACCTGAGCCGGGACTGGGACACCTTTCGCCTGGCCGAGGCATTGAATCACCACCTGAAGCCTGCGCCGGTTGCGGTGTTGCGGGCTGTACGGGTGACGGATGACTTTCACGCCCGTTTCAGCGCGATGGAACGGCGCTATCTGTTTCGGCTGGTGTCGCGGCGTGCGCCGGTCACGCATGATCGGGGGCGGGTCTGGCAGGTGCGCAACCCTCTGGATTTGCAAGCGATGCAGGACGGGGCGCGGCACCTGATCGGGTTGCATGACTTCACGACGTTTCGGTCAACGCTCTGTCAGGCGAAAAGCCCGGTCAAGACGCTGGATGAAATCACGATCACCCGGCAGGCCATTCCGGGAGGGATGGAATACCGGTTCACGCTGCGGGCACGCAGTTTCCTGCACAATCAGGTGCGGTCAATCGTCGGCACATTGGAACGGGTCGGTGCGGGAAGCTGGGCGCCAGAGGAAGTGCGCGATGCGCTGGCGGCGCGGGATCGTGCGGCCTGTGGGCCGGTCTGCCCGCCGCAGGGGCTTTATCTGACGGGTGTGGGGTATCCGGTGGATCCGTTTGCAGATCGCGTGTCATCCGCATGATGCCATTTCATCTTGGCTCAAATACCCTGGGGGTTTGGGGGCAGCGCCCCCATTCCTGAGCCGAAGCGCGGCAGCGCGCAGGCGAGGCAAAAGTCTTGCGCGTCAGCGCACCGCAGGATCAGTCCTGGTCAAGCGCGGCAAGGTCGGGCAGGAAGCGCACCGGCAGTTTGTCCAGCCCGTGATGTTCCAGCATGTGCCTGACTGATGGGCGTGCGCCAATCACGGTAAGCATGCCGTTTCGCCGGGCCATGCGCCGGGCCAGCAAGAGGAACGATCGCGCGCCGGAGGAATCGATCATCGGCACATCGGTCAGGTCGACGACAAATTCGCGCGGGCGGTCTGCGATGCGCTCCAGCACCGATCCCAGGCGCGCGGCGGCGCCAAAGAACCAGGGGCCACGCAGGCGGATCACCACCCGGTCATCATCGGTGGCGGAAATGGTGGCGCTTTCCGGGCTGGCGACCTCTGCCGCCTCGGACATGCGGGCGATGAACACCAGGCCGCCAAGGGCAAATCCCACAACGATGCCTTCGGTCAGGTCGCGGAATACGACCAGAAGGAAGGTGACCAGCAGGACCATCGCATCGGCGCGCGACGATCGCAGGAGGTGCCAGAATTCCTCTTTCTCGGCCATGTTCCAGGCGACCACGGCCAGAACGCCGGCAAGGGCGGCCAGCGGGATGAAAGCGGCCAGCGGGGCCGCGACCAGCATGAAGGCCAGCACGAAAAGCGCGTGCAGCATGCCTGATACCGGCCCGCGTGATCCGGCGCGCACATTCGTGGCGGTGCGGGCGATGGTTCCGGTCACGCAAAAGCCGCCCACCAGCGCCGATCCGACATTCGCCGCGCCCTGGGCCACCAGTTCAGCATTGCTGCGGTGACGTGCGCCGCTCATGCCATCGGCGACCACGGCAGAGAGGAGGGATTCGATAGCCCCCAGCAAGGTGAAGCTGATGGCCCAGGGCAGTGCGGTGAGAACGCCCTGCATCGACATGGCAGGTAGCGACGGGGCTGGTGGGACGCGGGGTAATGCGCCGAATTTGGTGCCGATCGTTTCGACTGGCAGGCCGAATGCCGCGACAGCGAGGGATGCCAGAACAACGGCAATCAACATGCCTGGCGCGGCGGGACGCCACCGCTTCATCCCCTGAATGATGATGATCACTCCTGCGGCGACGGCAAGCGCGGCGGGGGTGATCGTGCCCCGTGCGGCCCAGAGCGTTTCAATCTTTGCGATGATCTCGCCGGGTTCAGGTGCGGTCAGGTACAGGCCGAACAGATCGCGGATCTGGCTGGCGAAGATGATGACGGCGATGCCCGCGGTAAAGCCTACTGTGACAGGATAGGGAATGAAGCGGATATAGGTGCCAAGCCGCAGCACTCCGGCCGCCATTAAAAGGAAGCCAGACAGGAAGGTCGCAAGGATCAGGCCATCAATCCCGATGGCCATGACGCAGGCCGATACAAGCACGATGAAGGCCCCTGCCGGGCCGCCGATCTGATAGCGTGATCCACCAAGGGCCGAGACGAGGAAACCGCCAACGATGGTGGTGTAAAGACCGCGTTCCGGCCCCACACCGCTGGCGATGGCGATGGCCATGGACAGGGGCAGCGCCACGATGGCCACGGTGAGGCCGGCCAGCGCATCGGCGCGCAGATCACGCAGGCTATAGCCTTCGCGCAGCACCGTCAGGATCTTTGGCAGGAATTCCGGTTCGGGTGCGGGGTGGGTTGTCTGGGTCATGATCCGGGTGCTAGCCACAGGGCTGTGCCCGCAGCAAACGCGGGCCAGCTCTGCCTGTCAATAACCGGAAAGCCGCAGCCATGACCAACCGACCCGATCCTGTTGCGCCCGCGGATGATGAGGCGCGCAGGCTGGCACGGGGGCTGATCGCCGATGCGCGGTTTGCGGCATTGGCGGTGACCGACCCTGCCGATGGTTTGCCGGGCATCAGCCGGATCGCCTTTGGCGTGGCGCGGGACGGTGGCCTGCTGACCCTGATTTCCGCGCTCGCCCCCCATTTCGCGGCTTTGCGGACGCAGCCGTCTTGTGCGCTTATGGTGGGCGAGGTGGGGGACAAGGGCGATCCACTGTTTCATCCCCGGCTGATGATCAAGGCGCAGGCACGGTTTGTGGCGCATGATGACCCGATCCGCGCCAACCTGCGCGAGGATTGGCTGGGCCATCATCCGAAGGCAAAGCTGTATGTCGATTTCGCAGATTTTGCCTTTGTGCGGTTTACCCCCGTATCAGCCTTGCTGAACGGGGGCTTTGCGCGCGCTTATCGTTTGGGGCCATCGGACCTGATGTAAGCCTTAGGTCGGGTTGTCACATCTGACAGTGGCAAGGATGCGGCCACGCACAGCCGTTGGCCAGCGCACCTGAATTTGTGTCTGGTTTACCCCACGTTCTGTCAGGACGTTGGGCATGACGAATTGGCTGGCGTTTGACGCAGTGGTGATTGCCCCCTCGGCGACCAGCGAGGTTGCATTCCGCGCCCGCCCCGAGAATGGCATGAAAGGCCCGGCTTCGACGTTCCAGGTATCGGCTGCGGTTGTCTGGTCGTGTTGCAGGATGACCGGGCTTACAGTGATCTGCGAGATGCCGTGAAAGGCATTCTGGCTGAAGTCGATCACCCGGTAACGGCCGGTGTCCAACGTGGCAAAGCTGTCATCGACCCGTTCCACACGGTCGATGTTCCCATTCAGGGTGCGAAACACGTTACCGACGACGGACAGGCCGTGAATGAAATGGCCCGGTCCGCGGGGCGTGATGACCAGCCAGCGGAAATGCGAGGCCACGTCGTTCACGGTGAAAATGTTTCCGGTCAGCGTTAACCCACCGAAGGAAAAGCCGCTGCTGAAGGTCGGCTGCGCGTCATGTTCGTTCGACCATTCGATGAAGCTGTTGTCGATGTAATTGCCGGTGAACAGCGTCTTGACGTTGGTGGATGTGAGGACAACGCCGGCCCGTCGGGTGCCTGCCGTGGTGTCATCGCCTTGAAAGAAGTGGTTGCCGACAAACAGATGGCCCGTGCCGCCCATGACGGCGAATGTCGCAAAGCGCACGATCCGGTTGGCGCGGATCTTTGAATCGTTGGCATTCACATTCAGTGCAACCGTCGTGCGGTCCTGCGCGGGGATGTCCAGTTCGTTGGATTGGAATTGGCAGTTGTCGACCATCAAGCCCTGGCAGCCGGTGCCGATCGAGGTGATCCCCCGGTCACGCGGGCGGTTGAAGACGCAGTTGTCCACCCGCATGGCAAGGCCAATCTTCGACAGCATGAGGCCGCTTGAAATGCCGCCACAATCAAATTCGATCTCACGGAATTCAATCCGGCTCAGGTTTTCGAAACCGCTCAGGTCAACCAGATAGCGATACCGTTCAAACGTGAAGGTTCGGGTTCCTGCTGCCGCGAAAAGCGGCTGGCTAAGTTCCAGCGTCGCGGCAGAAACGTTGACAGACCGGACATACACCTCACGTCCGACACCGGTTCCGCTGATCCGGGCGCCAACGGGGATGTTGGCGATGTTGGCAACAGCGGTCAGCGTCGTGGGGGAGGAAACGGCGTAGGTTGCGACAGAGGTGGCGGTCGCCGTGTTCCATGCCGCGTTTGCGACGGCCTCAAGCTGGCCGTTTCTGATGATGCGCCGCTGATGGAAGCTGGACAGCCCGGCGATGGTCTGCACCTCGACCGGGGCGGTAAGGGCGACACGGCGGCCTGACAGATCCAGTTCGACATGATCGGTAAAGAAAAACAGCGCCTGAATGGCCTTGCGGAACCCGGCTTCTTCACCGCCAAAAGCGGCGGCATAGGTGTTCAGGTCGAAGTTGCGGGTGCAGGACAGGCGGATGTTGGGTGCCATCGTGACGGTGCCTTCAAAGCGCACATCGCTTTCAAAGGTGACGTTGCCAGCCAGCCGATAGATGCCCGCCGAGACGAGGACGGATCTTTGTCCCGCGGCACCATCGGCGGCCTCGAACGCGGCGGTGTCGTCGGTGATGCCGTCACCCTTTGCGCCAAAGTCGCGCACATCGACCCAGGTCATCATGTTGCGATGAAAGACATCGGTGGCATCTTCGATCTGGATGTCGTCGATACGGACAATGCCGCCGACGGCACCTGTCAGATCCATGCCGATATGGCCAAAGGCGGGGGTGGTGCCCCAGACCATATCCACGCCGCCGCGATTGCCCGATCCGATTATGGCGGTGACTGTGACGACCTGGCCATATTGCGTGATGGCGACAGTGGCGCCGATCTGGGTGGCCGAGGCGACGTTCGACCCGTTGGCAGCAGCGGCAAAGGCGGCGATCCGGACGCCGGGAAATGGTCCGGACAGGCATTTCACCCGCGCAGTCACGCGCAGATACATGCCCGGCAGAAAGGGGATTTGCTGAAAGGACCGCAGCTTCAGTGTTGCAGTCGATTTCTGCACTTCGAGACAGCCGCCGAAATCCTGATCCGCTGGAACGAAGGCAGCATTTGGCTGATTTGCCCAAGACCCTTGACCGGGCCGCCCATCTTCGCGCGACCAGAGATTCAGCCCAGCCTCAAATGCCGGGGGCATCAGCACCAGCCCGTCCGTTACTGCCTTGTTCATCATTTCCCTCGCCGGTTAAACACCGGCAAACGGGTAGCAAGGCAGGGTTAACCGGTTGTCATCCGGGCGCACGGCGATATGTACGGGCGGTTACGCCCCGACGCCGGGTTCTGGCAAAAGCTGAACAGCGTTGATCTGCCAGCCGGCATCAGTCTGGATCATCTGATAATCCAGCACATGGGTGCGGCCAGCCTGATCGGTGATCATCACCTTTTGCCACAGTCGCCCACCGATTTCGCGCTGTTCCAGCATGCGGATCGCGCCGGGGCGATGCACCATCGGATAGCCGTTCTTGACCATCATCCCGAAGTTCTCAGCCGACATGAAGATCGACTTGATCGAGGGCGAGGCGAAGGTGAAGGCGGTGGCATAGTCATCGGCCTTGAACGCTTCGATCTGGTTCAGGATCGTTTGCTGAACCGGGTCTTCCTGCGCGGTGGCGGGAAGGGCAAGGCAGAGTGCAGTGATCAGTCCAAAGGCAAGTCGGCGCATCGCGGCCCCCTTTCAAACGTCCCCGACAAGAAGCGTAGACCGAAGCGGCGATGGGTCAATCCTGCTGAGAGGATTTGGGCTTCATTCGCCCTTGCCGCGGCAGGCTTTGCTGGCCGAAGCGGCAAGGGCGATGCGAAGGCGGGTCAGGCGACGAGTTCGCCTGCGAGGGCCTTGTCCAGAAGCGCGATGGATTCGGTCACGCCATAGAGCGCGATAAACCCACCGAAGCGCGGGCCTTCGCTGGCGCCCAAAAGCACCTCATAGAGCGCCTTGAACCAGTCGCGCAGCGGATCAAAGCTGTGATCCTTGCCCACGGCAAAGACCATGCTTTGCAGCGCATCGGCATCCAGCCCGCCATCCCAGACGGCAAGGCGGGCGCGCAGATCCACGATCGCGGCGCGTTCTTTGGCATCGGGCGCGCGGAAGACGCGGGTGGGGGCGATGCGGTCGGCGAAATAGCGCACGGCAAAACCGGCGGCGGCGTCCAGATCGGGATGGGTTTCCGGCGATGCTTCGGGCGCATAGGCGCGGATGTAGCCCCACAGCCCCTTTGCGTCCTTGGCCCCCGACACGCTGGCAAGGTTCAGGAGCATCGAGAATGGCACGACCATGCGCGATTCCGGCGGGTTGCCGGAATGAATGTGCCAGACGGGGTTGTTCACCTGGCCGTCCATATCCTGTGTCGGATAGGCGCGGAGTTGCTGATGGTATTCATCCACCGCGCGGGGGATGACGTCGAAATGCATCCGCTTGGCCGTCTTGGGCTTTTGATACATGAAATAGGACAGGCTTTCGGTGGCCGCATAGGTCAGCCATTCGTCGATGGTCAGTCCGTTGCCCTTGGATTTCGAAATCTTTTGCCCCTGATCATCAAGGAACAGTTCATAGGTCATGTGGTTCGGTTTGCGGCCACCCAGCACCTCACAAATCCCGTCATAGATCGGGGTGTTGGTGCTGTGGTCCTTGCCATACATCTCGAAATCCACGTCCAGCGCGGCCCAGCGGGCGCCGAAATCGGGCTTCCATTGCAGTTTCACATGACCGCCTGTCACCGGCAGCGTCCATTCGCGGCCATCCTCGTCGTCGAAGGTGATGGTGCCATCCTTGGCATTCACCTCTTTCATTGGCACATAAAGCACCCGCCCGGTTTCGGGATGGATCGGCAAGAAGGCCGAATAGGTTTTCTGCCGTTCGTCCCGCAGGGAGGCCAGCATGATTGCCATGATCGCGTCATAGCGTTCCGCCGCCAGCCGTAGCGTATCGTCAAAGCGGCCCGACTTGTAAAACTCGGTCGCGCTGATGAATTCATACTCGAAGCCGAAAGTATCCAGAAACCGGCGCAGCATGGCGTTGTTGTGATGGCCGAAGGATTCATATTCGCCGTAAGGGTCCGGCACAGATGTCAGCGGCTTTTGCATGTGCTGGCGGAGCATGTCCTGTTGCGGGACGTTTTCGGGCACCTTGCGCATCCCGTCCACGTCATCCGAAAAACAGATCAGGCGGGTGGGGATGTCGCTGATCACCTCGAATGCGCGGCGGATCATGGTTGTGCGCGCCACCTCGCCAAAGGTGCCGATATGGGGCAGGCCGGATGGGCCATAGCCGGTTTCGAAAAGGACATGGCCCTTTTCCGGGTCTTTCTTTTCGTAGCGTTTCAGGATGGCGCGGGCCTCTTCAAAGGGCCAGGCTTTCGATTTCATCGCAGCATCGCGCAGGGAAGACATCGCTTCACATCCTTTGGCATCCGCCAAGGGGCACCATGCCCCCGGAAACCCCCGTCCTCTATTGCCGCCCCTGCATGACGTCAATAATGTCGCGCCGAGAAATGGCCGGGAAGCGGCCCGCCACGCCAAGGAGTCGCGCCATGTCGGAAACTTCGTCCATGTCCTTGCAGGATGCGCTGATCGCCGTGATGGTGGCCTGTTCCGCATCGGACCAGAACATACGGACTGCAGAATTGGTGGCGATCCAGCGGATGGTGAACCATATGCCGGTCTTTGCGGATTATGATGCGGACCGTATCCGGCGGATCAGCCAGATCGTCTTTGACCTGTTCGAGGAAGAAGATGGGTTGGATGCGCTGTTCGGGTTAATCCGTGAGGCCTTGCCAGAGCGGCTGAATGAAACCGCCTATGCGCTGGCTTGTGATGTGGTCACGGCAGACGGCGCGCATAATGAGGTCGAGTTGCGGATGCTGGAGGAGGTGCGCGAAGAGTTGCGCGTTGACCGCTTGCATGCCGCGGCCATCGAATGGGGCGCGCGGGTGCGGCACATGCGGCCTTAGGGTCGGTTCAGGCGTAAAGCGTCGCCCAGCGTGCGATGAACTGGCCGTGCAGGCGCCGGGCGCGGCGTGTCCAGGCCTTGCCGCCTGCGGGTTCTTCGCGTTCGGCCACAGACAGGCGGTCGCGCCGGGCGGGGTCGGCGCAGAAGATAGCGAAGGCCATTTCGCGGCCTGACGGGGGCTGAATATAGCCGACGAGCGATGAGACGAAATTCAGCGTCCCGGTCTTGCCGATCACGGAAACGGGGCTGTCGATTTCTTCGCCATCGCCGTTGCGCATGCCCAGATCGCGCAGGATGGGCTTCAGGCCGCGCCCTGCGGGCGTGGCTTGGGCCGCGACCAACGCCCGGACCATCTGAGTGGGGCTGATCCGGCTGTCGCTGCCCAGACCTGAGTGATCGAAAAAGCGCCCGTCCGCACCAAGCCGCGTCTTGGCCCAATCGGACATGGCGGCGCCCGAAGCCCTTAATCCGCCCGCGCCCGATGAGGACAGACCCATCACCTCGGCCGTCAGGTTGGTGGACCAGCGCAGCATCCGGCGCAGGACATCGGGCAGGGGGTCGCCAGTCAGTTGGGCGACCACCTGCGCGCCTTGCGGCAGGCGTTGGATGCGTTTGGGTTCCGGCAGGTCGATGCCCTGTGACCGGGCCAGCGTCTGGAACACCTCACCCGCGTAGGCGGCCGGATTGCGCACGGGCAGCCAACGGCTGCCGCCTTTGCCCAAAGCCTCGCTTGCGACGGTCCATTCCTCAGACCCGCTTCGTTCCGCCCATGTGAAGAGCGGTGATTGGCGGCGCACCACTTCCATCCTTGCCATGCGGACGGGCGGGGCGAACCGTTCGCCGCGGGCATCCATGACAACGCCCCAGCCGTTCTGGGCGCGTTTCCATTCGAAATGGACGCGGTTGTAATTCAGGTTCAGCCCGGAAATGGCGGGGTTGTAGCCTACATGATCCGGTTGGTCGGTGGAGATTTCGGGGATCGCGGGCAGGGCCGCGTCATGAACAAGAAAGGCCCCGCTGATGGCGCGGATGCCTGTCGCGGCAAGCTGCGCGGCAAGGTCGCCGAAGCGGTCGGTGTCCAGTTCGGGATCACCCGATCCAACAAGGATCAGATCGCCCGCCACGCGGCCGCCCTGCACGGGGCCGGTGGCCATGATGCGGGTTGTGAAGCGATGTGATTGGCCCAGCTTTTCCAAAGCATAAAGCGCGGTTACCGCCTTTGCCGTGCTGGCAGGGGGAAGGGCCTGACGTTCGCCCATCGCCTCTAGAACCTGCCCGCTGCGTGCATCGACGACGGCATAGCCCACCACGCCACCCAGACCCGCCGCCTCGATCAGCGCGGCCGGGTCTGCGGCTGATTTCGCCTTGGGCGATCCGCCGGAGGGGCGGGCCATCGGGCGCGGGCTGACCGCCAGACCATCGGTAAGGGCAGGGGTTGCCAATCCGGCCAGTATGCCACCCAGAACAAAACGCCGCGAAACCATCATTTCCCCCAGAACCGACCTGTGAAGCCTAACCAAAGGGGGGGCGGTGCAGCAAGGGGCCGTAATGCCGCGCAAAAGGATCAGCGTTGCCAGCCGCCCTGCGCGCGGATGGCGGAGGAGGAGGACCCGTCCATCGGCAGGTTCACGAAACACCAGGCCGGGGCGGGCTTGCTGCGCAGCACTTCGCCCCGGTCGACCAGATCGCCGCCATAGATGCGCGCGGCCTTGGACATGCGCGCCCGCACACCCCAGCCGGGACGGGCCAGCACGCCGACGGGCACCATGCGAAGGATGTCTTCCCAACTGTCCCAGCGATGGAACTGCACCAGATTGTCGGCCCCCATCAGCCAGACAAAGCGCACGCCCGGATAAAGCGCCTTGAGCGATTTCAGTGTCTCGGCCGTAAAGCGCGTGCCAAGCCGCGCTTCGATGTCGCTGACTACAACGCGGGGATCGCGCATCACTTTGCGGGCGTGAGCCATGCGATCTGCCAGTGGGGCAGGCCCGCGTGTCTTGAGCGGGTTGCCGGGGCTGACCAGCCACCAGACCCGATCAAGCCCCATGCGTTTCAGCGCCTCACGCGTGATATGGACATGGCCGCCATGAGCGGGATCGAAGCTGCCGCCCAGGAGCCCGATCACCATGCCTTTTCGCGCAACGGGGAATCCTGCCCGCACGCCATCCTCCGCTGTCATTCCGGGGCAAAACCCAACCACCTTGCCCCAATCACCTCACGTTGCCCCAATCACCTCACGTTGCCACTGTCCAGCATTATCGCTACATGTCGCCCCAAGATTCCAAGGATTCACGCAGGAGCGGCAAGATGGCCTCGTATCAATACGTCTACCATATGGATGGGGTGACCAAGACCTATCCCGGCGGCAAGAAGGTGTTCGAGAACATCAAGCTGAACTTTCTGCCCGGTGTGAAGATCGGTGTTGTCGGGGTGAACGGCGCGGGGAAATCCACCCTGCTGCGGGTGATGGCCGGATGGGACAAGGATTTTCAGGGCGAGGCATGGGCGGCCAAGGGGGCCAAGGTGGGCTATCTGCCGCAGGAACCCCAACTGGACCCGAACCTTTCCGTGCGGGAAAACGTCAAGCTGGGCGTGGCGGAAAAGCAGGCCAAACTGGACCGCTATAACGAACTGGCGATGAACTATTCGGATGAGACCGCCGAAGAAATGGCCCAATTGCAGGACCAGATCGACGCGGAAAACCTGTGGGATCTGGACAGCCAGATCGACGTGGCGATGGAGGCCCTGCGCTGCCCGCCGGATGACGCGAATGTGGAAACGCTGTCGGGGGGTGAAAAGCGCCGGGTTGCGCTGTGCAAGCTACTGTTGGAAGCGCCTGACATGCTGCTCTTGGACGAACCGACGAACCACCTGGATGCGGAAACCATCGCCTGGCTGCAAAAGCACCTGATCGAATACAAGGGCACGATCCTGACCGTGACCCACGACCGGTATTTCCTGGACGATATCACGACCTGGATTCTGGAACTGGAACGCGGCAAGGGCTTGCCCCATGAGGGGAACTATTCATCCTGGCTGGATGCAAAGGCCAAGCGGCTGGCGCAGGAAGCGCGCGAGGACAAGGCAAAGCAGAAGGTTCTGGAAAAGGAATTGGAATGGATCCGTGCCGGGGCCAAGGCGCGGCAGGCGAAATCCAAGGCCCGTATCTCGGCCTATGAAAAGATGGCGGATGAATCGGTGAAGGATCTGGTCGGCAAGGCGCAGATCATCATTCCGCATGGTCCCCGGCTTGGGTCCAAGGTCATCGAATTTGAGAACGTCTCAAAATCGCTGGGCGACAAGCAGTTGATCGAAAACCTAAGTTTTGCCCTGCCGCCTGGCGGAATTGTTGGTGTGATCGGGCCGAACGGGGCCGGGAAATCGACGCTGATGAAGATGATCATCGGCACCGAAAAGCCCGATTCCGGGACCATCACGCTGGGCGATACGGTGCAGTTGTCCTATGTCGACCAGTCGCGCGATTCGCTGGACCCGAACAAGAACGTCTGGGAAGAAATCACCGATGCGCTGGACATCGTCGTTTTGGGCGATGCCGAGGTGAACAGCCGTGCCTATTGTTCGTCCTTTAACTTCAAGGGATCGGACCAGCAAAAGAAGGTGGGCATCCTGTCGGGCGGGGAGCGGAACCGTGTTCACATGGCCAAGCTGCTGAAATCCGGGGGCAACGTGTTGCTGCTGGACGAACCGACCAACGATCTGGACGTGGAAACGCTTCAGGCGCTGGAATCGGCGATCGAGGAATTTGCCGGATGCGCGGTGATCATCAGCCACGACCGGTTCTTCCTTGACCGTCTTTGCACCCACATCCTGGCTTTTGAAGGCGATGCCCATGTTGAATGGTTCGAGGGCAACTTCCAGGCGTATGAAGATGACAAGGTCCGCCGCCTTGGCCCGGATTCGATTGAACCGAAGCGCGTGAAATACAAGAAGTTTTCGCGCTGAATTGGATGGGCGGGGTTTTTCCCCGCCCTTCACCCTTTGCAGGGAAAGCGCGTTACCCCTGCGGCGTTGTCACCTTGCGCTGTGCCGCGCGATCCTTGCCAAGCCGACGTTCGCGCAGGATGATCAGGATACCCGCCAGGATGATCAGGGCGGCCCCCAAAAGCATGGTCAGGCTGGGCATTTCCGCAAATACGAACCAGCCGATGGCAAGTGCAAAAAGCATCGACGCATAATCGAAGGGCGCAACCAGTGAGGCATCCGCCTCGCGGTAGCTGGATGTCAGCAGGATTTGCCCGACACCGCCCAGAAGGCCCGCGCCGATCAGCAGTGCCAGTTCCCTTGGTTCCGGCCAGACCCAGCCGAAGGGCAGGGTGGCGAGCGAAAGCACGGTGGCCGTAAGCGAGAAATAGAACACGATGGCGGGGGTCTTTTCCGTCTGCACCAGTTTGCGGACAAACACCTGTGCCAGCGCGGCGAAAACTGCGCCGCCCAACACCAGCAAGGCACCAAAGGCCGCGGCATGGTCGGCCCCACCCTTCAGCAGGGTCAGACGGGGCGACAGCACGATCAGCACCCCGACCAGACCCAGCGCAACACAAGTCAGGCGGAACAGACGGACATCTTCGCCCAGAAACATCGCGGCAAAGATCACGGTGAGGAGGGGGGCGGCATAGCCGATGGCCGTCACCTCGGGTAGGGGCAGATAGCCCAGCCCGGCAAAGCCCAGCCCCATCGCACAGGTGCCTGCAAAGCCACGCCAGACATGGCCCATCGGATGGGCCGCACGCAGACCGGTGGAAAGTTCACGCCGCATCGCCAGCCAGACCACGATCACCGGAATCGCAAAGGCAGACCGGAAGAACACCGATTGACCGGCAGGCACATGGTCGGCAGTGGCCTTGATCATCGACACCATGACGATGAACACGATGACCGAGCCAAGTTTCAGGGCAATGCCGCGGAGCGGGCGCATGTTCACCTCGGATGTTGGCACAGGTGGACCATCCTTGGCCGCCGGGTGCAAGGGGGGTGGACCATCGCGGTGGGTTCGGGTTTGCTGTCGGCAAAGGAGTGATGTCCATGCCGCAGATTGCCCCCAAGGCCCCGCTGTCTGACCGCATCGCGCAAGGCCGGGGCGAGGTGCCTGCCGATCTGGTGTTGCGGGGGGGACGGGTGTTCGACCTGATCACTGGTGATCTGGTAGAAACGGATGTGGCGATCTGTGGCGATACGATCGTGGGCGTTTTCGGCGCCTATGACGGGCGGCAGGTGATTGATGTGGCGGGGGCCGTGCTGGTGCCGGGTTTCATCGACACGCATCTGCACATCGAATCCTCGCTTGTGACACCGTTCGAATTTGACCGCTGCGTCACGCCGCGCGGGGTGACGACGGCGATCTGTGACCCGCATGAGATTGCGAATGTCTGCGGCATTGAGGGGATCACCTATTTTCTGGAAGCGTCGAGCCGCACCCTGATGGATATCCGGGTGCAGTTGTCATCCTGCGTGCCATCGACCCATATGGAAACGGCCGGCGCACGGCTTGAGGCGGCGGATCTGATCCCGTTGATGGATCATCCACGCGGGATCGGGTTGGCGGAGTTCATGAATTTTCCCGGTGTGCTGATGCGGGATGCCGGTTGCATGGCCAAACTGGAAGCCTGGCAGGGACGGCATATAGATGGCCATGCGCCACTTTTGCGTGGCAACGACCTGAATGGATATATTGCGGCCGGTATTCGCACAGAGCATGAGGCCACAAGTGCCGATGAGGCGCTGGAAAAGCTGCGCAAGGGGATGCGGGTTCTGATCCGGGAGGGATCGGTGTCGAAAGACCTGCACGCGCTGGCCCCACTGCTGATTGAACGCTTTGCCCCCTATCTGTGCCTTTGCACCGATGACCGGAACCCGCTGGATATTGCCGAGCATGGGCATCTGGACCACATGATCCGCACCGCCATTGCGCTGGGGGCGGAACCCTTGGCGGTGTATCGGGCCGCAAGCCTTTCGGCGGCCGACGCGTTCGGCTTGAAAGATCGCGGGCTGATTGCGCCGGGAAAGCGGGCCGATGTCGTGGTGATTGACAGTCTGGAAGGCTGCCGTGCGTCGCGTGTCTTTGCGGGTGGGGTTGAGGTGACCGATGCCGCATTTGCCGCGCGGCAGGTGATCCCGCCTGTGGCGCGGCGTTCAGTCAAGGCATCGAGGGTGGAGCCGCATCAATTCCGCTGTGGTGGCAACCGGATAGAGACGCCGGTCATCGGCATTCTGCCGGGCAAGATCATCACCGAACATCTAACCTATGACATCGCGCCCCAGGATGGCGACAAGCGGCCCGATCTGGACCGCGACCTGATCCGCATTGCCGTGATTGAACGGCATGGCAAGAACGGCAATCGCGCGACGGGGTTTGTGCAGGGGTTCGGTCTGAAGCGGGGGGCCATTGCATCGACCGTTTGCCACGATCATCACAACATCGCAGTGGTGGGGGCCGACTATGCCGATATGGCGCTGGCGGCCAACAGGCTGGGTGAAATCGAGGGCGGATTTGTCGTCGTGGATGGGGGCAAGGTTCTGGCCGAACTGCCATTGCCGGTGGCCGGGTTGATGAGCCTTGAACCTTTTGAGTTTGTCCGCGAACGACTGGTGGCCTTGCGCGCGGCGGCGGCGGGTCTGGGCGTTGTGCTGGAGGAGCCGTTCCTGCAACTTGCCTTTCTGGCGCTGCCGGTGATCCCGCATCTCAAGATCACCGATCACGGTATGGTGGATGTGGACCGCTTTGAAGTGATCCCATAATGCCCGATTTCGCCGAATTCGGCTGTTCCATGGGTTGCGCTTGCCCGGCCAAGTGACGAAGTTTGTTCAGGCTAGGTGGGGGATGCAGGCCCGATGGGCAGGGGACGAAGAACAGGACGGCGATTTCGCACCCTCAATGGCCCGCAGCCCGAGGGAAAGAAACGGTTTTCGCAGATACTCGATGCGATTGGCGCGGATGAGCGGCGTGAACGGGTGTCCGTCTCTGATCTGATGCAGGCGATGGATGCCCGTGCGGTGGCGGCGTTGATCCTGCTGTTTGCCCTGCCGAATGTGGTGCCGACCCCACCGGGGACATCATCCATTCTTGGCCTGCCGCTGCTGTATCTGACGGCGCAGATGATGCTGGGGAAATTGCCTTGGCTGCCCGCCTTCATCGCGGATCGGTCGATGACGCGGAACGATTTCAATTCCTTTGTCGGACGGGTAACACCCTTGATCGCGCGGCTGGAACGGCTGTTGAAGCCGCGGCTGATGTTCGTGACATCGGCCATGGGTGAACGGATCATTGGCGGCATCTGTTTTGCCCTGGCCATTGTTCTGGCCATGCCCATCCCCTTGGGCAACATGTTGCCTGCGATGGCCATTTCGTTGATGGCCCTGGGTGTTCTGGAACGTGACGGGCTTTGGGTGGTGTTCGGTGCGATTGTGGGCGCGCTGTCGATGGTGATCGTGTCGGGCGTTGTCTGGGCCTTGGTGAAGGCCGCGATCTTCCTGATCGTCAACGCATTCTGATCAGTCTGCCGTAGTCCCGGCGTCCGGGGCGGGAAAGTGGCAGCGGATCACATGGCCACGCTTGCCCGTGATGGCGGCAAATTCCAGCCGCGCACCGAACAGGCGGGCAATTTCACCCACCACCGCAAGGCCAAGCCCGTGTGTTCCCTGCACGGTGTCGCTGCGCAGGTCCTGCCGGGCCAGCAGGCGGGGCAGGGCATCTGGTGGCAGGCCGGGGCCGTCATCTTCAACCTCCAGCACCGGACCGTTGGCGGTGGCAAGGGCGCGCACGGTGATGGTGGCCTTTGGCCCGGCATAGCGGATGGCGTTGTCGATCAGGTTGGTCAGCAGTTCGGCGCAAAGAATTGGGTCGATCCGGGCGACGAGCGACTCTGCCCCTTCATATCCCAGATCATGGCCGAAACGGTCTGCTTCGGGGATGGCATCGGCGGTGGTGTTGCGCGCCAGAGCGGCAAGATCGGTTTCCGGCAAAGCGTGGCGGGCGGTGGCCGCGTCGATCCGTGCCAGCATCAGAAGCTGTGCCAGCACCCGTTCGGCCCGCACAAGGGCGGCGTCCGCCTTGGCGATGCTGTCTTGTCCGGCATCTGGTGTGGAGCGCGCAATAAGGGCAAGCTGCGCCCGTACGGTGGCCAGCGGCGTGCGCAGTTGATGCCCGGCATTTCCGGTAAAGTTCCGCAACGCGGCCACCGCCCCATCAAGCCGCTGCATGAAGCTGTTCATCGCCTCGATCGGGCCGGCCACTTCTGACGGGATGTCAGCGCGAAGGGGGCTTAGATCATCGGGCGCGCGGGCAGACAGCCTATGTGCCAGCCTGTCCAGCGGGCGCAGTGCGCTGGTCACCGTGATCCACACGATCAGCGCAGCCCCCGCGGCAAGAAGGGTGAGGCGCAGGGCGGAACGGATCAGGATGGTGCGGGCCAACGCATCGCGGGCGCGGGTTGATTCAGCGACGGTGACGGAAAAGGGCAGGATGCCTTCGCCGGTGGAAACCTGGCCGTAAAGGGTGGCGATGCGGATGGGGGTTTCGCCAAAACGGGCATCGGTGAAACCGGTATCGGCGTTGCCGGATCGGGGAACGATGGCAAGCGCATCATATCCGGTGAGAAAACCGTCCGGCCCGTCGACGCGGTAGAACACCTGATCTTCGGCTGCCGAAGCAAGCATATCCAGCGCGGAATAGGGGATGTCGACCTCGATCACGCCGGACAGATCGACGGTGACACGTTCGGCGATGGCCAGTGCCGATCCTGCCAACACGCGGTCGGACACGCTTTGCGCGGTGCGCCGCGCCTCGCCCCATGTATCCAGCAGGGCGACAAGACCCAGAAGCGCGGTGGACAGGAACAGCCACCCCAGCAACCTGCGGCGCAGCGACCAGCCCCCGATGGCGGCGGATGTGGTCATGCGCCGGGAGCCTTGTCGATATAGTAACCGATACCGCGCGCAGTGCGCAGGGCCACGCCATGCACGGCAAGGCGGCGGCGCAGACGCGAGACGTATTGTTCGATGGCATTGTCTGACAGGCTGTCGTCCAGCGACGTCAGGGATTGGACGATGGTTTCCTTGCTGACCACCTTGCCCGCGCGGGTAAACAGCAGTTCCAGAAGCGCAAGTTCGCGGGCGGGCAGGTCGATCGGTCCATTGGCCGTGGACAGGCGGCGCGAGATGAGGTCAAGC
The DNA here is from genome assembly GCA_958439195.1 of uncultured Paracoccaceae bacterium. Lineage (GTDB taxonomy): Bacteria > Pseudomonadota > Alphaproteobacteria > Rhodobacterales > Rhodobacteraceae > Paragemmobacter. The sequence goes on along the minus strand of OY288147.1, from coordinate 50,479 downwards.
GTCACCGCACCGACCGTCAGGGTAGAGGTGCGCAGCCCGGCCTGACGCCGCAAGAGCGACCTGACCCGCGCCTCGAATTCGGCGACGTCGAAGGGTTTGGTCAGGTAATCATCGGCCCCAAGGTTCAAACCGCGCACGCGGTCTTCGGGTGCGCCGCGTGCCGTCAGGATCATGACGGCGGCATCATCAGACCGGGCGCGCATGGCGCGCAGGACGGCCAGTCCGTCCATCTCGGGCAGGTTGAGATCAAGGATCACCAGATCAAAGCGTTCCGATGCGCCCAACGCTTCGGCCGAGGCGCCGTCATGGACGGTATCCACCGCATAACCCGATTGAACCAGAAGCGTTGTCAACGCCTCGGCCAGCGGCAGATCGTCTTCGACAAGCATGATGCGCATTTGGCCTCCGCCCGCCAGCCTAGGGTGGAACGGCGGCGTTGTGAACCGGTCTGCCTTGGGGCAAGCTGCCGTATATGAAGGGCGTGGTGCTGTTTCTTGCAGGGATGATTGGCATGGCAATCCCGGCCATGGCGGAGGTGTTCCTATTTGACGCCCTATCCGGGCAGGCCAAGCGGGAGTTGACGATCTATTCCACGCTGGATGAAGGGCTTGCCGCGCCGATGATCACGGCGTTTCAGGCACAGAACCCCGATGTCGCCGTGCGCTATGAAGATCTGCTGACAGGCGCGATCCGGGATCGGGTGCGCGAGGAAACGGATGGGGCCGGGGCGACGGCCGATTTCGTGTTTTCGTCAGGCATGGATTTGCAGATGAGCCTTGCCAATGATGGTTATGCGCAGGCTGTATCGCCACCCGCGGCGCAGGATTGGCCGGATTGGGCGCAGTGGCAGGACATGGCCTATGCCCTGACATTTGAACCGGCGGTGCTGGTCTATCATCGGCCCAGCTTTCCCGACGGTGCGCCACAATCACGGTTGGCGTTGATGGATTGGCTGCGCGCGCAATCCCCCGCTGCGGGCGGCGCGGTTGGCACATATGACATCACCCAATCGGCGCTGGGCTATCTGTTTCTGGCACGGGATGAGGAACGATTCGCGGACATCTGGACCTTGATCCGTGCTATGGCCAAGGCAGGGCTGGAGGTGTTTCCCACCAGCCAGGACATCATCGACCGTGTGGCAGACGGGCGGTTGAAGCTGGGTTACAACATCCTTGGATCCTATGCCGCGGATCAGGCGCGGCAAAGGCCAGAGATCGGGCTGGTGCTGTTGAAGGACTACACGGTCGTTGTGTCGCGCGTGGCGATTGTGCCGCGCGCCGCCCGTAACCCGGAATTGGGCGAGGCCTTTCTGGCCTTTCTGATGAGCCGGGAAGGGCAGGAGGTTCTGGCCCGCAAATTGCGCCTGCCGGCGGTGTCGCTGGAAGTGTCGGATGGCAACAGCGCGCGGATGATGCAGGCCATTCTGGGACCACAACTGCAACCTGTTGGCGTAAGTCCCGGCCTGCTGGTTTATCTGGATCAGGCCAAGCGAAAGCGTTTGTTGCGGCGCTGGGCGGAGGAGACGCTTGGTGACAGATGAAGATCATGTCAGGTTGATGACAGGAAGATGTGTTTGAGTAAGGCAGGGTTGGCACGAGGAGGTGCCGTCCGTGACTGGTTTGCCCGGCTGATTGCCGGGATTTGGGAGGAGATACCAACATGAAACACGCCCTGATCGGCGCGATGTTCGCCGCTGCCTTGGCAGCACCTGCTTTTGCAAATGACTACACCATCATGGCCCCGGCAAGCCCCGGTGGCGGTTGGGATTCGACCGCGCGCACCATGCAGGAAGTGATGCAGGCCGAAGGCATTTCCGGTTCGGTTCAGGTGACGAACGTTCCGGGTGCGGGCGGCACGGTTGGGCTGGCGCAGTTTGTGGCCAGCGCGTCGGGTGATCCGTCGCAGTTGATCGTGGGTGGCTATGTGATGGTGGGCGCGATCCTGACCAACGCATCCCCCGTATCGCTGGCCGATGTGACGCCAATTGCACGCCTGACCGGCGAAGCGGTGGCGATTGTTGTTCCCGCAGCCTCGCCCATCCAGGATATCAAGGGTCTGGTTGATGCGATGGCCGCCGATCCGGGTGCCGTAAGCTGGGCTGGTGGTTCGGCGGGTGGCGTTGACCATATCACCGTGGGCCTGCTGGCCAAGGCGGCGGGTGTGGACCCGACCAAGATCAACTATGTCGCCTTCTCGGGCGGTGGTGAGGCGACGGCGGCGATCCTTGGCAATCAGGTGACAGCCGGGATTTCCGGCCTGGGCGAGTTCCTGCCGCAGGTCGAGGCGGGCACGATGCGCCTGCTGGCCGTGTCGTCGGGTGAGCGACTTGAGGGCGTGGATGCGCCGACGCTGGCCGAAGCCGGGTATGACGTGGTGGTGCAGAACTGGCGCATGGTCGCCGCCGCACCGGGCCTGAGCGACGAGCAGAAGACACAGGTTCTGGGCGACATTGAAAAGCTGGCCAAATCCGCGGGCTGGCAGAAGGCACTGGCCGACAAAGGCTGGGCTGACACCTACCTTGCCGGCGCCGATTTCGAAGCGCAGCTTGCCACCGAGATCGAGGCCACGACCACGATCCTCAAGGACATTGGTCTGGTGCAATGACACCGCAAGGTGAAACCGGACGCCGCCCCGATGGGGCGGCGTTTGCCATCGCCGCCTTCCTGATTGCCATTGGCATCCTGATGCTGTGGGACGGGTCGCGCATCCCTTCAAAAGCGGGCTATTCCGGCGTCGGCGCCGGTGATGTGCCACGTCTGATCGGGGCGGTTCTGGTGCTGTTGGGCATTGGCACGGCGATCGAGGGTTGGCGCAATCCCGGACCTGCGCGCCCGAAACAGCAACCCGTGCCTTTGATTTGGCTGCTCGGCGGGATGGTGGCAATGGTTGCCACGATCCACACCATCGGCTTTGTGCTGGGGGCGACGATCCTGTTCACCTGCGCGGCGGCGGCTTTTGGCGAGCGGCGATTTGTGCGCGCGATCCTTTCGGGGGTGGCGCTGGGGTTGTTCATCTATCTGATATTCGACGTTCTGTTGCAGTTGAACCTGCCAGCGGGGCCGATTGAAATGCTGATCTTCGGGCGCTGACATGGACACATTCGGCTTTCTTTTGCAGGGCATGGCGACGGCGTTTGAGCCGATGATGCTGCTTTATGCGCTGATCGGGGTGACCCTTGGCACAGCGGTTGGAGTGTTGCCGGGGATCGGGCCTGCGCTGACGGTGGCGCTGTTGCTGCCGGTGACTTATGGCCTGGATGCGGCCGGGTCGCTGATCATGTTCGCGGGCATCTATTATGGCGGGATGTATGGCGGATCGACCACCTCTATCCTGTTGAATACGCCGGGGGAAAGTGCGTCGGTCATCACCGCGCTGGAAGGCAACAAGATGGCCCGCGCCGGGCGCGGCGGGCCTGCGCTGGCGACTGCGGCCATCGGGTCTTTTGTGGCCGGGTTAATCGCCACCTTGCTGCTGGCCTTTTTGGCGCCGCATGTGGTGAAGCTGGCCCTGATTTTTGGGCCGCGCGAATATTTTGCGCTGATGGTTTTGGCCTTTGTGACCGTTTCTGCGGCCTTTGGCGAAAGCGCCCTGCGGGGATTGGTGTCGCTTTTCATAGGCTTGGCCTTGGCGATGGTCGGGATCGACCAGTTGACCGGCCAGACGCGGTTGGCCTTTGGGGTGCCGCAATTGTTGGACGGGATCGAAGTTACGACGCTGGCCGTGGCGATGTTCGCGCTGGGCGAGGCGCTGTTTGTTGCGGCACAGGGGCCGGATGGGGGCACGGGCGTGCTGGCCATCAAGGGCCGCGTGCGGATGACGGCGCAGGATTGGGGGCGGTCCTGGAAGGCATGGCTTCGGGGCACGGCGATCGGGTTTCCTATCGGATCCATGCCCGCAGGTGGGGCGGATATTGCGTCTTTCCTATCCTATGCGACCGAGCGGAATCTGACCAAGTACCCGGAAGAATTCGGAAAAGGCGCGATTGAAGGGGTTGCCGGACCGGAGGCCGCGAACAATGCGGCGGCGGCGGGGACGTTGGTGCCGCTGCTGACGCTGGGCCTGCCGACGACGGCGACGGCGGCCATCATGCTGGCCGGGTTTCAGCAGTTCGGGCTGCAACCGGGGCCGCTTTTGTTTGTTACGGCACCGCAATTGGTTTGGGGTCTGATTGCCAGCCTTCTTGTGGCCAACGTGATGCTTCTGGTGCTGAATCTGCCGTTGATCCGGTTCTGGATCCTGCTTCTCAAGGTGCCACAGCCCTGGCTGTATGGCGGTATCCTTGTGTTTGCGACGCTGGGGACGTTGGGGGTGAACCCTTCGCCTGTGGAATTGACCATGCTCGTGCTGTTTGGAACGATGGGCTACCTTATGCGGGTGTTCAACTATCCGATTGCCCCAGTGGTGGTGGGCCTGATCCTGGGGCCGATGGCGGAACAGCAGTTGCGCCGGGCGCTGGCGATTTCACAGGGGGATTGGACCACGCTGGTGCAATCACCCATCGCCGCGGTGCTGCTGCTGTTGGCGGTTCTGGCGCTGGTGGTGCCGATCATCCTGCGGGCGCGGGGGCGGGGCGATGCCTTGTCACAGATCGGCAGCGCCGAGGACTGAGGTGTGAAATCGGGGGGCTAATGGCGGGCGCGTGGGCGCCTGCCATTTGGTGCGATTTCAGACATTTGCACAAAACGTCCGGTGCAACAGCCGGTGCAGACGAGCAGTGCAGACGGGCGTATGCACGCAGCGGGCTGTGGGAGGGGTTTACCTTAACAACCTGCGGCGCACATGGCGCGGTTCCCGCCCGTGGCACCGTGTCTGGGCCAGGGGCTGGAGCAATGCGTTGCTGCGTGCGACCGATCAATCAAGAGCGATGGTCGTGCCGTCGCCAAAGGTGATCTGTTCGACATGCACCAGATAGGTGCTGCCGAGCGGACCGGTCACCCGATGGCCTGCACCTTCGGCGGCCACAGTATAGCGATCCTGCGGATCGGGCAGGATGAAGGTATCGGTTCCTTCGCCGCCGTTGATACCATCGCGGCCGGGGCTGGCGGTGAAGGTGTCATCGCCACCAAGGCCGGTGAAATAGTCTTCTTCATCGGTTCCGGTGAACTGGTCGGCGCTTTCGCCACCGCGTTCGGTGCGGCCTTGCAGATATTGTGGCCCCCCACCTTCGCCCCACCAAGAGCCGCCCTCTGCCTGACGTTTGATGATGAAGTCTGCGCGCGGGTTCTTGTCGCCCGGATGCGACAGGATACCCCATGAACCCCAGCGCGACGGTGCGCTGGTTTCGGTGTATTGCATGAACGGACCATCGCCAAAGTCCTTCCAGCCGTCCCAGAGTTGGGCATAGAGCGCGCCCATTTCCGGGCTGCGGACGAAGCCCGCCATGAAGGCACCGATTTCATCGGCCTCTTCGTCGGTCATGCCATCAACGGCAAAGCTGTGATGCATGTGCTGGCCGCCTTCATAACCGATCAGGCGCAGGCCGAATTTGTTGGCGACCACTTGCTGTTCAACAAGATACCGCAGGCTGCCCGGAACGGAATCTTCCATCGCGCCATCTTGTGAAACCAGTTCGAACATCCACGAATAGGTGCTGTTGGCATCTTCTTTCATGCGCCGGGCGAGTTCTGCCCGGCGGTCTGGATCAGCCATGAAGGACACGCCAAAATAGGCGGCGACGCCAAATTCTTCGAATACCGTGGCGGGATCGACATAGCTGTCAGGATCATTTTCCTTCCAGCCGGGGGCAGTCAGAAGCAGTTCGGTCAGCCACGCATTCACCGCCTGCCCACCCAGCACATTGATCAGACGGGTCGGCGCTTCGGCACCGAACACCTCTTCACAAATCAGGGCTACATGGGTGGCGCGTTTGGTATGGTAGCTGAAGATCGTCTCCCAATCGTCAGAAATGCTGTCGCCCCATTCGGCGATGGCCTGATCGCGCAACCACCCGAATTGTTCAAAAGACCCGTTCCAGAGTTCGTTTGAATATTCGAAATGCGCCTTGAGGCGGGGGTCCAGCGTATCGCGGACCATCGTTGCAAACTGGCGGACGTAATCGTCATCGGCCTGATGTGGGATCGTGAACCATGGGTCGGTGCCAGTGTCATTGGCGAGCCGGATCATGACTTCAACGGGTATTCCCTGATCTGTCCAGGTTGCATCTTTGGGAACGGGGCGATCCGCCCAGCGTGAGGCGGTGGAGTTGTTGGTTTGCGCCCAATCCATGAAACGCAGTTCGCGCGCGTCTTCGATCAGCGCCAACCAATTCGGATTGAACATGGCACCGGCTTCGGCCAAGGCGACATGTTCGGTGCGCATGATGGAAATATCGCGGACGTGATTACCGGAGTCGATCCCGGTAATATCCATCCAGAAATCCCCGCCTGTGCCGTTTTCAAAGATGATCCGGCCAGGAGACGAGCTGATGACCTCTGCCGCGCCGCCAAGGTTGATGGCGCCCCGACCCTGGTAGGTAAGGACATAGGTGCCTTTGCGCTGTTCCGCGCCATAGTCTTCGTCCCAGGCCCAAATGGTGCGGATGCCGGTGAGGCCGCGAGGAATGCGAACGGGGTAACCGTCGGCATCCAGATAGTCACCAGACACCAGGGAGGCGTGATCCATCGCTTCCCATTCGTCCGTGGTAAATCCGAAGAACGGGCGCATCAGGCGACCGACATCAAGAAGCGGAAGCGAGGTAGACCAATCGGACAGGCCCGACAGACCCCAGGACGTGGTCGGGTCGGCCACACCCCTTGCCTGCTGTGCATAGGCCGGTGCGGCAAGAAGGGCAGCTCCGATAATGACGAGCCGAGTGAGTTGACGCCGGAAACCGCGTTGCATGACCTATCCTTTGTGACTTCATACACATTAATACAGTTGTATCCGATTTCTTGGGTGAGGGTCTAATCCCGAGTTCCACGGAGGCTTGTCATTTTCTGACACAGCTTTGCGGCGGGTCCATGGCCGCATCAGATGCGCGGCAAACGACCTTTGGCAAAAGGCCCAAACCGACAGTTGGAGAGCAGATCATGGACGCGCAGAGGCGCAACCAAAGGGAGAGTGCCGGGCGGGATTTGCTATTTTCCAACCTTAGGCGGGGTGTCGCCGACAGCGGGGGACATGGGCCATATGTAGTTGGCAGCGGAAGATTCACTGCGACTGGCAGCGTTCAGGCCCGAATCATTAACGCCCTGAAAGCTAACCGTTGGTTTCCGATCTAAAACATAAATCAACCTAAGCGTGAAATCCATCGGCTGATGCGCCTTGGTTTCGCCAGATTTTCGTCCAAGTTCAGAGGTGGAAAAAATGCCTTTGTTCGCAATTTGGCAACGAAGCCACCAAAAACCAATGGATTATCAGCCACTACCCACAGAGATCGCGTCAAAACTGTGTCTGAAAGCGGGCAAAACGTAAACTTTCGTTTAGACCGCCCAGCAAATTAAGATAGATTAACAAGTGGGGGCATTGGAACGCGGTCGCCGCAAGCGACCCGACACTGCAAGTAGGAATGACATGCTGCACAACATTCTTTTTCAAGGCCACAAGACCGAACTGCCCGGTCTGGTTGGCCGTCTGCGCGTCGCCGCGCAGCATCGGATTATGAATACCGGTTAGGGACCAGCCAGTGACCCGGTCTGCTGCGCGATAGCGCCGACATCCGGTTCCTGAACGTAACCCAGAAAACAGCCTTTGCGCTGATGGGTGATGTTTTGCCGAAAATCCGCTGCTGGAGGCTCTGTCCATGAGCACACGAATTCACGATGGTCTTACAGATTTCGAACGTCACGGAAGCGTAAGACAGACGACCCGAACCGCGCCTCAGCGTGGTGGCGTGTATCGCAATTTTGGCAAGCGCGTGCTGGATATGATCCTGGTGCTGCTTGTCCTTCCGGTCGTGCTGCCGCTTGTGGCGGTGCTGGCGCTTGTCATCGCGTCGGACGGTCATTCGCCGTTTTATTTGCAGGACCGCGTTGGCCGCGGTGGCCGGGTATTCAAGCTGTGGAAGCTGCGGACCATGGTGCCGGATGCCAAGGCCAAGCTGGAGGCGCATCTTGCCGGGAATGAAGCGGCGCGGACCGAATGGGATGCCTACCAGAAGCTGACCAATGATCCGCGGATCACGGCTGTTGGGCGGTTCCTGCGGAAGTCGTCGCTGGACGAGCTGCCGCAGCTTTGGAACGTGCTGAAGGGTGATATGAGCCTGGTCGGGCCGCGCCCGATGATGACCGAGCAGCGGTCGCTGTATCCGGGTAAGGCCTATTACCTTTTGCGGCCCGGTTTGACGGGCATGTGGCAGGTGTCGGATCGGAATGGATCGACGTTTGCTCAGCGTGCCGAATTTGACGCGACCTATGAGCGGCAGGTGACTTTTGTCACGGATGCGAAGGTTATGGTGTCAACCGTAGGCGTGGTTCTGCGTGGCACCGGATGCTGATGCGTTGACCTTGGCACAGGTGTGGTTGGTCCGCCGGACGCGTGGCTGTATGACGGGTGGTCGCTTTCCGACGGATGCTGATCAGTTCGGGCGGCGGGCATAGCCCGAAGACGCGAGGGCAGCGGTCATTCCCGTGGGCGTCTTGTTGGTGGAGGAGCGCAGCGCGAGCCAGAGTGCAAGAGCCACGAGCGTGAGCATCCCCGTCACCGGATAAGCGAGCAGCGCGACCCAGATCGGTTTCGCCATCAACAAGGCGGCAACCGATCCAACGGCGCCCGAGAGCATTGAGATGATCAGCAAACCCGCCATCATGCAGTGGTGCCTCCGCCTATCGCTTCGTCTTTTGACCCTCTCACCTTTGCGTTGATTCGTGGCAAAAATAGGGCGGCACCCCCATATTGGGCGGCGGGTTTCAGCCGTTGTCACCCCAAAGCCCGCGCAGTTTTGCCGATGTCCGGCGAAACACCAGGCGGGGCGCGGTGTGCGGAGACGGCCGGGCGGGCATTTTTGCATCCATCGTCAGGGGCCGTGGGATGGACATGGGAATGACGATGTGACGCCGCATTTACGATTTTGAATGCTGTTGCGGTGCCCGGAAGGGTGAATATCGGCTGAAAGTAGTGTTAACCAGTATTTAAAGTTGCCCGGCAGGACCGATTCGATCTGTGCGGGCGTGCTGACACGCGGTGGGGGCCATTTTCGAGGCTGCGCACCTGCGAATTGGACTGGATTGAATGCGTATCGTGCTGATGTTTCCTGATCCTATCCTGCGCTGCCCTGTGGGCTTTGTGCCGATAGCGGGCGCTTTTGGAATGACTGGCAACCCGCCTGCTGACGGGTCGCGTCATGGTGCGCCTGCGTTTCGGGGCGCGTCATGAGGAAAGCCCGGATGTGGAGTGTCATTCCCGGCCTGAGCCGTTTTGTTGGCCGTGGCTGGGGCCCGGCGGACGTGGTCGAGGCGGACCAGAGGCCCGCACGGGCAGAGCCGCCCATGCCGCGCACACCGACGCCCGAGGAAATTCCGCAACTGCCGCCGATCGCCGGACGCCGAAAGCCGCGTGGACAGGCTGTTGCCGAGACGGCGCTGATGGTGCCGGGAGGGGTTGCCAAGCCCGCATCCGGGCCCGCATCCGCGCCTGTGACGGCCAATGGGGCGGGCCAGGCCGAGGCAGATGTTCTGGCGTCGCTGGATATTTACACGGCGCATTTCGGACTGACGGCACAGCCTTTTTCGCTGACGCCCGACCCGGATTTCCTGTTCTGGTCCGCGGCGCACAAGCGGGCCTATGCCATGCTGGAATATGGGGTGATGACCCATGCGCCGATCACGCTGATCACGGGTGAGGTGGGGGCGGGAAAGACAACGCTGTTGCAGCATCTGCTGCGGTCGTTGGTGCCTGAGGTGCGGGTCGGGTTGATTTCGAACCCGATCGGATCGCGCGAAGAATTGCTGCGCTGGGTTCTGATGGCGTTGGAGCTGCCTGCCCATCCGACAGACACCTATGTGGATTTGTTTGCACGCTTCCAGACCTTTGTGCTTGAGGAATATGCCGCCGGGCATCGGGTGATCCTGATCTTTGACGAGGCGCAGAATCTGGATCGGGCGGCGTTGGAAGAGTTGCGGATGTTCACCAACATCAACACCGGACGTGACGTTCTGTTGCAACTGGTGTTGGTGGGTCAGCCGGAATTGCGTGACATCGTAGGGCGCAAGGATATGCGCCAGTTCGCGCAGCGGGTTGCCGCGTTGTTTCATTTGCCGGCGATGGACCTGCCGACGATGCGTGATTACATCAAGCATCGGTTGAAGGTGGCGGGGCGCACGCGGCGTTTGTTCACGGCAGACGCCGTGACGATGATCCACGAAAAGACCGGCGGTGTGCCACGGATGGTGAACCGGCTGTGCGATCTGGCGCTGGTCTATGCCTTTACGGCGGGGCGCAAATCGGTGGACCCGGCGATTATTCAGGATGTGTTGAACGACGGGGCCTTTTTCCCGGTTGGCACGGACGATCCCAAGGACAAGACATGACGAAGACCTTCGATATCAGATTCTACCTTGCCATGTTGGTGCGGCGGTTGCCGCATGTTGTGGCGATCTTTGTCGTGACGATGATGGTCGCGGTGTTTCTGGCCTATACCCTGCCGCCGGTATACCGCGCCCAAGCGCGCCTGTTGGTGGAAAGCCCGCAAATCCCGGATGAGCTGGCGGCATCGACCGTCCGGTCGACCCCGACAGAGGTTTTGCTGGCCATTCAGCAGCGCATCCTGACCAGCGCCAACCTGCTGGAGTTTTCGCGGAACTTCGCCATTCACGATGATGCGCCAACGATGCCCGACGATGCCAAGGTGGCCGACATGCGGGCGCGGATCACGATGGAAATGCCGCCGATGGATTTGCGGACCGGGGTGGTTACGGTGTCTTTTGATGCGTCCGATCCTGTCGTTTCAGCGGCTGTTACCAATGCGCTGGTGGACCAGATTCTGCGGCAGAATGTGGAACTGCGGACCAATGCTTCGGGTGGAACGCTGGATTTCTTTGAGCAGGAAGTGCAGCGTCTGAGCAGTGAGATTGCGCAGCAGAATGCGCGCATCCTGGAATTTGAACAGGCCAATCGGGACGCGCTGCCCGAAAGTCTGGAATATCGCCGGACGCGGCAATCGGCACAGCAAGAGCGGCTTTTGCAGGTTGATCGGGAATTGGCGGGGTTGCGGGACCGGCGCCAGCGGCTGGAGGATCTGTTTGATCGCACCGGGCGTATCGGATCTTCGCCTGAGGACATGACACCGGAACAGGCCCGGCTGGAGGCGTTGCGGCAGGAACTGGCTTCGGCTGTTGTGCTGTATGCGCCGGAAAACCCGCGGGTGCGGGCGTTGCAGACACAGGTGGCCGCACTTGAAGAAGCGGTGCGTCAGCAACTGGGCGGCGGGACCGGCGCGGGGGCCGTGACCACGTTTGAGCTGCAAGTGGCCGATATTGACGGCCAGATCGCATTCATGGCGGAACAGAAGCGATTGCTGGAGGAAGAGCTGGTCAGGATCGACGCGTCGATCAGGGCGACGCCGGAGAATGCCATCGTTCTGGGCGAATTGCGCAGCACCTTTGAAAACCTGCGGGTGCAGTATGATCAGGCTGTTCAAAGCCTTGCCGATGCGCGGATGGGGGACCGGATCGAGGTTACGTCGCGTGGGCAGCGAATTGTGGTCATTGACCCGGCTGTAGAACCGTCTGAACCGGCGGCACCAAACCGCAATCTGATTGTGGCCGCTGGCTTTGGCGCGGGTGTGGTTCTGACGATGTTGATGCTGTTCCTGATGGACCTGTTGAACCGGACGGTGCGGCGCCCGGCGGAACTTGTCAGCGCGCTTGGGATCACGCCATTTGGCACGATCCCCTATATCGCCACCGAGGAAGAAGTCCGCCGTCAGCGGCTTTGGACGATCGGGGGGGTGGTGGCGGCGGTCATCTGTCTGCCGGTCCTGTTGTATCTGTTCAGCCTGTTTTTGATCACGCCGCAGGATTCTGTGGCCTCTGCCGTTGCAACCCCGGACCTGACGCAGGCCGGGCAGCCCGAGAATTGAGGTAATCCGTCATGGAGCGTATCCAGTCTGCCATCGCCAAGGGACGGGCCGCCCGCCAGCAAGGGACGTCGCTGACGGTGCCCCTGTCGCAGCCCCCCGCAACGCAAGACACCGGCGTGACCGCCGCCTGGTCTGCGCTTCCGGCTGCGGTGATCGACCAGCGGCATTTTGAAACAGCCCGCATCGTGGCCCATCGCCCCGGCAATGCGGCCAATGCCTATGACATGATGCGAACAAATCTGATGCGGCACCTGCGGGATCAGAACTGGACGCGGGTGGCGGTGACGTCGCCGGGTGGGTCTTGTGGCAAGACGACGACCTGCGTGAACCTGGCTTTCAGTCTGGCGCGGCAGCAGGACTTGCGTGTCATGGTGCTTGAGATGGATCTGCGTCGCCCGGCGATGATGCGGACGCTGGGCATGGAAGGCGGGGCGCGGATGGCGGCGGTTCTGGCCGGAACCGAACCGCCCGAGCGTGGGCTGGTGCGGTTCGGTGCCAACCTTGCCTTTGGGGTCAGCGCGGCGCCGGTGGACAATCCGGCAGAACTGCTGTCATCGACGCAGGCGGCGCAGATCGTGGATGCCATCGAAGAACGCTACAAGCCGGATGTGATGCTGTTCGACATGCCACCCCTGCTGGTGATTGATGACACGATGGCGTTTCTGGACCAGATCGACTGCGCCTTGATGGTGGCGGCGAGTGAAAAGACCACAATTGCCGAAATTGACCGCGCCGGGAAGGAATTGGCCGATCACACGACGGTGCTGGGCGTGGTGTTGAACAAGTGCCGCTATGTGGAAGAAGGCGATGGATACGGGTATGACGGGTACTGAGTTACTGGTGCGTGGGGTGCCCCGGCCAGTCGGGCAGGGCGATCTGATGCAAGCCGCGCGCGTGATGGCCGTATTGTGCGGTTGGCCTGTTCCGAGGTGCCTGCAATGACGGCGTCGATTGGGGGCGCCGGTGATCCGGCGCAGTCTGGGGCCAGGATTGCGTATCTGGTGAACCAGTATCCAAAGGTGAGCCACACCTTTATCCGACGCGAGATTCTGGCGCTGGAGCGGCTGGGGTTTACGGTGCGTCGGTTTGCGATCCGGGGATGGGACGCTGAGGTGGTTGATCCACTGGACCATGCCGAGCAGGCGCAGACACGCTATGTCCTGAAGGATGGGCTTGGGCCGCTGGCGGCCGCTGTTGCGGCGAATGTGGTGCGGCGGCCGGGGGCGGCCTGGGCGGCGTTGAAGGCTGCCGTGGCCATGTCGCGGAAATCGGTGCGCCCGTGGCCCTTTCACCTGATCTGGTTCGCAGAGGCGTGCCGTTTGCGTTTGTGGCTGGAGGACGAAAACGTCAGCCATCTGCACGCGCATTTCGGAACCAACTCTGCCGATGTGGCGCATCTGCTTTGGGTGCTGGGGGGGCCGCGCTACAGTTTCACGGTGCATGGGCCGGATGAATTTGACCAGGCCCCGCTTTTGTCGTTGCCACGCAAGGTGGCCGGTGCGGCCTTTGTCGTTGCGATCAGCAACTTTACGCGGTCGCAACTGATGCGGTTTCTGCCGCCACAGGATTGGCCAAAGCTGAAAGTGGTGCATTGCGGGTTGGATGAGGGATTTTTCGCCAAGGAACCAGCCCCTTTGCCACAAGCGCCGGTCCTGCTGTGCATCGGTCGGCTGTCTTCGCAGAAGGGGCATCTGCCGCTGTTGGAGGCATTCGCCAGGCTGGATCGGCCCGATGTGAAGCTGATCCTTGCTGGGGATGGGGAATTTCGAGATCTGATCGACGGGCGCATCCGCACGTTGGGTCTGCAAGGGCGGGTCCATGTGACCGGTTGGATCGGAAGTGATGAGGTCCGCAGATTGATCACCGAAGCAACGATGATCGTGCAGCCGAGTCTGGCCGAAGGCTTGCCTGTTGTTTTGATGGAAGCGATGGCGCAAGGGCGACCGGTGATTTCCACCTATATTGCCGGGATTCCCGAACTGGTTGAGGATGGCAAGACAGGCTGGCTTGTTCCCGCCGGGGATAGCGAAACCCTGGCGCGCGTCATGCAGGTTGCGCTGGACACTCCGTCCGAGCGGTTGGTGGAAATGGGCCGGGCAGGGGCCGTTCGCGCACGAGAACGGCATCACATAGATGCCGTGGCGGTGCAACTGTCGCAGCATTTTGCGGCGGCGCGTGATCGGGGTTGAACCGGATTGGCGGTTCAACATCTGCGGCGTGGTGGAGCGGGAGACATGGCCCAAAAAAGTTGGCCCAAAAAAGTTGGCCCAAAAAAGTTGGCCCGAAAAAATGCCTGCGGCTTCAGGGTGGTGAAATATCCGTCATCTGGTCACCTTCGATGAGCAATTCGCGCATGACGGGATGGCTGATGAAGGATTGTGGGCTGGCCGTGGGGCCATAGGCCCCTGATGGATAGACCGCGATTATATCTCCGGGGGAGAGAGCCGGCAGTTCCACGCCCGAGGCAAGCCTGTCGATGGATGTGCATAGCGGACCGTGGACATCCACCTTTTCGGTCGTTTCGCCCCCCCCGACACGGTGCATGAGATAGTTACGGCGCAAGACCATGCCAAACTGACCGGTTGCCGCGAGATGGCCGTTCATGCCAGCGTCACACAGAATGATCTTTGATCCGCGAGAAGATTTGACGCGCAGCACTGAGGTCAGGAAAACACCTGCTTCGCCGACCAGATAACGACCAAGTTCAAGCACCAGCTCGGTTGAGGCGAAGCGCGGTTCGGCCTTCAAGGCTTCGAGGTCTGTGCCGATTGCGGCGCTTATGGCCGAGGTATCCAGCATTTGATCGCCCGAATGGTGGGGTATGCCCAGACCGGAGCCAAAGACCAGGCGTTCGGGGCATAGGTCGATCAGGGAACAGAACTTGCGAAACTGGTCGATGAAGATACGCCAGTTTTCGACGATGGCTTCGGGTTTGAGGGATTGGGTGCCCGAATAGATGTGCAGGCCAGCGAGATGCAGGTTCGGCAGGGCCGCAATACGCGGCAACACATCGGCGGCGACCTCGACATCAATGCCAAAGGGGCTGGGCCGGCCTGCCATGTGGTCACCGAACCCTTTTGGCACGCGATCAGGTGACAGACGGACAAGAACGTGAGCCTTGACCCCTGCCGCGCCGGCGAGTTCGTCAAGGGCAAGTGCTTCTTCCAGGCTTTCCAGAACGACATCGCCGACACCAAGGGAAACAGCCTCGGCCAGTTCGGCCCGTCGCTTGGCCGGGCCCGTAAAACTTAGATCAGAGGCGGACCAACCAGCCGAAATGGCGCGGCGCACCTCACCTATGGACGAAACGTCGAGATAGGGAACCGATCCCTTGAGCCATGAAAGCAGGGCCACGTTCGGATTGCATTTGACCGCGTAGCTGAGTTTGAACCAGCGCCCGAAATCAGCGTTCAACTGTTCAGCACGCGCTGTGATCCGGTCTGTCAGGTAGACATAGGCCGGGGTTCCGAACCGGTCTGCGGCAGCAGCCAGCAGGGGGTCGGCGTCAGTCCAAGGTGGAAGCATAGGCGGCAATCCGGGTGAGTGTGTCGAAGTTATCAAGTGTGACATCGGCCGGACGCACGTCTGAACCGGTCTTTTGTTCGATAAAGGTGATGAGGTTCATCATCGCAACGGAATCAAGCAGCCCCGAAGTGAACAGGAGATCATCATCGCTGATGGGCGCGTCGATCGATAGTTCCCCCTGAATGAAGGCACGCAGTTCGGTCGTTGTAACTGGGTTGGACATTGCTTTCACTCCGGTCAGGTAAGTGCGGGTGGATTGCCTTCGCGGCAGGCGGCGATGACGGCTGGGCGGTCAAGTTTCCCGCTGGCCGTGCGCGGCATAGTGCCCGGCCATGCGTGAAAGTGTGTTGGCACCATGTATGGCGCCATGACTTTGCGGCACGCCGTGCGAAGGGTGGCTGCATCATATGGCCCCTGCAACACGCAGGCCAAATGAACTGCCTGCCCCATTTCCGGATGATCGGTGGCGAAGGCCACGGCTTCGGTGATCAGGCCCGTGCGGGCGGCGGCGTCTTCCACTTCGGTGGGGCTTAGGCGAAATCCCATGGTCTTGATCATGTCATCCATGCGACCGACGAACCAAAGATCACCGTCTTCATCAAGGCGGACAATATCGCCCGACCAAACGACCACATGATCGCCGATCAGGTGTTTGAGTTCGGGGCAAGGGCCGATGCGTTTGGCGGTATCTTCGGGGCGTTCCCAGTAGCCGAGCGACACAAGCGGACCTGCGTGAACCAATTCGCCCTGCTCACCCGGTCCGGCGAGACCATTGCCTGACTGGACAACATAGATATCCGCATGCGGGACTGCGCGCCCGATGGACCCCTTCTTTTCCTGAAAGCGATCCGGAGGCAGGAAGGTGGAGCGGAATGCCTCGGTCAATCCATACATCAGATAGATGTCGACGCCGGGAAAGACCTTGGGGAGGAGGTCCAGAATATCAGGTGTGATCTTGCCGCCTGTATTGGTGATCCGGCGCAGTTCAGGAAGGTGTGTCGGCGCATCTGCAAGATAGCGCGCGATGGTTGCCCAAAGCGGGGGAACGCCAGCGATGCCGGTGACTTTGTGACGCTGCGCGGTTCGGACGATTTCGGACGGAAGCGTGACTGGCTGGTGAACGATGACACCGCCGACGCGCAACATCGTTGTAAGCTGGTTCAAGCCGGCGTCAAAACTGTAGGGCAGCACGGATAGCAACCGGTCTGTGGCGTCCAGCCCCAAATATTCGACGACGGAGATGGCACCGATGCGAATGTTGCGATGGGAAAGCATGACGCCTTTGGGTTTTCCCGTTGATCCGGAGGTGTAGATAATTGCGCAAAGTGCGCCCGGATCGCCCGAAAACGGCGTGAGTTTTGCCGCGGTCTGCGCCTGAGTCATCCAAGGGGAAAAACGTTGATCCGTTGGGGCGGCCCCACCCCGCACCAGCACATGGGCAACGGACGGCGGCAGGTCACGCGCTGCAAGCGCATTGGCGACGGCCGCGGGAACGATCGCTGCTGTTGCGCGGCAATCGTTGGCTACGTAGCAAACTTGATCTGCCGTCCACTGCTGATTGACGTTGACGACAACCGCGCCGAGCCGCCAAACCGCAAACATGGCAGCAACTTCGTCAATGCTTTTTCGCAGGTGAACGATCACGCGATCACCGGGCAGGACGCCAAGATCGCGCAACGTGATCGCAAGGTCATCAACCGTTTCGGCCAGTGCCCCGTAGGTGATGCTGCGATCCGGGTCTATCAGGCAGGTCTGATGGGCAGAGGCCGGAAGATTTGCCCAAAGCAGTTCCCATATCGGTTTGTCAGAACCGGGAATGGTGGTTGGGTTGGTCATTTCGGATCGCTGTTGTTTTGCGCCTTGGCGGCACCAAGGGCAGGGAGACGCGGATAGATCTTGGCCGGTGATCCGACGACGACCGAGTCGGAGGGCACATTCGTGGTGACGGCTGTGTTGGCCGCGATGCGAACCCGGTCCCCGATCTGGATGCCGCCCAGGACCGTCGAATTCACGCCGATGAAGACGTCATCGCCGATGATCGGAACGCCCTTGCCCATATTCGTGCCGATGGTCACATTGTGCATGACCCCAACCCTGTCGCCAATAATCGCGCGCGGGTGGATCGAGAGTGAACCTTCCGCGTGGATGATGTGAAAATCCTTGCCGATCTGGACCTGCGGCGGGATCCAGACCTTTGTCACATTCAGAATGAATGTTTTGAGCAACCCATAGAAAAGGTTTGCCACCTTTCGCGCAACGGGGTTCTTTCGATGAATTGCCCAACGGCCATAGCGATAGATGACAAGCGAAACGAAGGCCGCGTCCAACAGTGATCTGCCATGCCGTTCGTAGTCTTTGCGCAATACATCCAACATCTTTACCAAGGTGTCCTGAACCAACTGACTGCGTTAACCCCATTTAACGCAATTAGGCTGCTGCCGCCATACCTTGGAAAAATGGCCGATCATGGCAGGGATTGGAACGCTACCTGCGGTTCATAAAGGGCAAAACAAAAGCGATTTCCCCTGCCTGCGCCGATTGCATAGGCAAAGTGCAGGACGTGACGATCCGTCATCAGCATTGGCGCAGGGGCCGCGGGATGCGGGGCCATTATCTGCCCGCTATCTTTGGTGATGCTGGAACGCGCGGCCTTGGGGTGGTCCAAGGTGGGATTGATAAGCTGCCAGATCATAGGGCGCTGAAGCTGTCTAAAGATGGGCAGCGGGGTTGTTCATCGCCGTCATTTTTGGCATGGCCCACATTTTCTGACTTTGCCGCGCATCGAGCCTAGCGCCAAGGGGATATTTACCCTAGTTAACAAGACGATTGAGTACGTTCACGGTGTAGGGATGGCGTTGGTTTTTGTTTTTGAAAAGTTGGTGGCGGGCAAGGCTGCCAAGGCTGATTTTCATCATGCATTCCGCCCCTTTGGTGGGGTGCCTGTGCTGAATACGTCCGGCGCGGTTGCCGCCGATGGTGGTGCATGACCGGATCAAAGGACATCGCTATTGTATGGAGTGATCGGCTGCGGATCCCGCGGCTGTTCGGCTGCGTGCCTCAACGGGATTTGACAACGATACTGTTCCACAGTTTCCGCTTTGGAGAGGAAACCTGGGCCGATGTGCGCGAAAGACTGCGTCGGCAGTTGGATTTTCTGGCGTCAGGGTATCAGCCTGTCAATCTTGGTCAGGCTCTGGATTTTGTCCGTGAAGGCAAAAAACGCGGGGAGCGTCAGGTTTTGGTGACGGTGGACGATGCCAAACGCGATATTCTTGAAGTCTATGATCTGTTTCAGTCTTTTGGCGTCCCGGTTGCGCAGTTTGTCTGTAGCGGATGGAGCGAGCGGGCGCCGGGCGGCCATCAGGCGCAGGATGACGCTGTAGCGACAAAGGCACGGCTGGTTTCTTATCTGCATTTCAGCGACGCCCCACCACAAAAGGTGGTTGTTGGCGACAGTCCACAAATGACGGACCAGAATGGGAATGTGGCGTTGATCGATCGGTTGATCGACATTGACGATCCCGACGAATTGGCGCGGTTGGAAGGGGTTCTTGGCCCCGTGGCGCCAGCAGGCGATATTTGCACATGGTCGGAACTTCGTGATTTGCAAAGTCAAGGAATGGAGATCGGATGTCATTCCGTGTCGCATCCGCAGATCGCCCGACAATCTGCCAAGCGGCAGCGGTATGAGATCTGCGAATCCCGGCGATTGATTGAAGCAAACCTTGGGCCAAGCCCATGGTTCGCCTATCCCTATGGCACATCGGATAGTGAAGATGCAGGGACGCTTGCCTTACTGCGGGAGCAGGGGTTCCGGGCTGGGTTCACAACGGCTGGCGCCTTGGCTTTGCAGGGTGACGACAGCCTTCGCCTGCCACGGATCGTTCTGCCGGACGTGCCGATGTCTGATGCGGTATTCAAGGCCCGTGTTCATGGCGGGGGAATACCTCTGTCGCGGTTGAAGGGAGTGCTGTCATGACCAGACAGGCAGACGACAGGCTGAATGTTTACAGCCACCCCCGCGACGTGCCCGATTTGCAGGAAAACTGGATCGCATCGCAGGAAGGCGCAGCCTATTTCAGATGCTCGCATCTGAATTACATGGATACCGAGACCGGAAGGACCGGGGAAGGCAAGCGGGTTGCTGTCTTGAAAACCAAGTCTGGCCCCGACCTGACGCTGCCTTTCACGATCGGCCCCTATCGACATAACTTTGTCATCGGGGAACGGCGATTGGGCAGTCTTGGGGCGGTGGGTCTGTGGCTTGCCAATCCGTGGATGGCAGACGGCCATGCCCCCAAGGATATTGCAAAACTGCTTGCGCATGTAATTGCGAATGAAAGTGTCGATATTATCGCGCTGGGTGAAATACCACAGCAATCTTCTCTTCGTGCGGCGCTGGACGAATTGCCGTCATCCGCGCGCAAGATGCGGCTGGGCCGGAAGGAAGATTTGCACTGGATGATCGATCTGCCCGACAGCTTTGAGGATTATCTGTCCGGTCTGAGCGCAAGCACCCGGCAATCCGCAAAGCGCAAGGTTCGCAAGTTGCAAAAGGATTTCGACGTCCAGTTCGAGACAATTCATGATGCCGCTTCGGTGGATCGCTTTCTTGAAGAAGGCGAAAAGATCAGTCGTCGGACCTATCAGTGGAATGTAGGGCAGCGGCTGTGCAACGATGCCGAGACGCGGGCGAGTTTCATGGCACTGGCCGAGCAGGGACGGCTTCGGTGCTATCTGCTTTCGCTAGACGGGACGCCAAGGGCTTTTCTGCGGGGCACGGTGGAAGGCAACCTTTATAATTACGAGACGCCCGGTTTCGATCCGGAATTTGCCAAACATTCCATCGGAACGGTCATTCTTTTGATGGCGATTGAGGAGTTGATTGGGAATACCGCATGCCGGGTCTTTGATTTTGGCAGTGGGGGCGATGAAACCGGCTACAAGTCAACCTTTGGCAACCGTTCGATCACGTGCAATTCGTATTACGTGGTGAATGCGCGGCGGCCGCGGGCGTTGATGATACTTTATGGCCAGACGCTGCTGACCAGCGTCAAGAACCTTGCCGCATTGATCATTCCGGAAGGTGACTTTCGGAACAAGATCAAGCGACTGCTTCGCAAATATGGCACCTGACCGGAACGCATGTTCGATCGTGACCGACACGGGGTTGGGCTGACCTGATGTGCCAGGTTCGGCGCGCGTTCCACCCAGGCAGGGGCGGCCACTGTTTCTTGTTGTGCCTGGTGGGGGTGAGTTGGTTCTGACGAATACGTTGAAAGGCTGATCAGGTGGTCATGTCGCGGGATGACGGAACCTTTTTGGGGCATGACCCGGTGATGAAGAGCCGATTGCAATAGTCGGGGATGGATTGGCGCGGATCAGATGTTGAGTTTGGTCCACCACAGAACTTTGCCAGCGCCACCATATGCCATCAACTGCCAACGCACCGATCGTTCGGGCGCGAAGGCCCGTGTCACAAGGGCCATTGGAACGCTGATTGCCACCTGTGCAAGGCCCGCCGCCATCCAAAAGCCGACGCGTGTGACCGAACGCCAGCCACCGGTGCCCGCTTCGACCACGCAGCGCAACTGACCATCCCGGAAGCGACGGTTGCGAAGGAACTTGATCGTGCATCGGGCGCTTGGAACACGTTCCCGGACTTTTGCCGCTTCGCACCAGACGAGCCGGACCCCTAGATCATCAACCAGTTTTCGCAAAAGCCATACGTCTTCGCCGCCGCGGTCAAAGGCAGGATCGAAAGGCAAGCCCAATGAAACCAGCAGATCCCGTAAGAACATGGAATTCCCGGTGCCAAGATAGGCGCGCAGGTCGCTGATATCGCCGCTGTCAGCGACCTTGAGCCGCCGACTGAACACCCGATCCAAAGATGCGAAAAGTTCCGGGGGGGGTGGCATGTCAAAAACGGGATCGATCGGACCGAAAGCTGCCTGCGCACCCTGTGAGGCGCAGTTTGCAAACGCTGCCAACCATCCACTGTCCGGGAGTTCGTCATCATCGAGAAAAACGATGTGTGTGCCGCGCGCTTCGGCCACCCCGCGGTTTCGCGCATTGGCAACGCCGGGATTGGGTTCATGCACATAGCGAACGAAATGCGGCCTTGGAACGTCTTTTGCAGAAGCCGCAGGGTCGTTGTCGACCAGAATGACCTCGAATGAGGTGGGCACATGGCTGACATTTTCCGTCAAGGCGTCGAACAGCGGACCCAGATAATCCAGACGGCGATAGGTCGGGATCACGACCGACAGGGCGATACTTTCAGCAGAATTCGGATCTGACGCCACCATGTATTCTCTCTTTGCAAACGCATTGTGTTCAACCCAGTAGCATAATGTTAATACAGATTAAAAAGGGATGCGCGTTACTTCATGTTCGTTAAATGTAACGCCGCCGAACAACAGGAAACGAAGTAGCAGTCATGCCGACACGCCGCCCTGATGCCGATGAACTCGCTGGCGCGGGTGTACTTTCCCTGGTGGATGTTCCAACCTCTGCAGCCTTGCTTGCCGAGTTGGAGCATCGCTTTGCCAAGGGGCGCGGCTTTGCCGTGGCAACGCTGAACCTTGACCACATTGTGAAACTGCGACGCGACCCGCGATTTCGCCGGGCCTATGCCGCGCAGACGCATGTCGTGGCGGATGGCAATCCGGTGGTTTGGTTATCCCATGTGGCAGGCCAGCACGATGTACGCTTGGTGCCGGGTTCGGAATTGATCCGTCCGGTGGCAGAGCTGGCCGCTCGCATGGGTGTGCCGGTGGCGTTTCTGGGATCAACCGAGCCGGTGCTGCGGAATGCGGCCGAACGGTTGCAGGCTGATTACCCCGGTTTGAAGGTGGCGGCTTGCCTTGCGCCGCCGATGGGGTTCGACCCGGAAAGTGGGGCGGCAGATGCAATGCTGGACCAAGTCGCCGCATCCGGTGCGCGCCTGTGCTTTCTGGCGCTGGGTGCGCCCAAACAGGAAGTGCTGGCCGCACGCGGGTTTGCGCGGCATCCCGATCTTGGGTTTTTGTCCATCGGGGCCGGATTGGATTTTATTGTCGGGCATCAGGTGCGCGCGCCCCTTTGGGTGCGGCGGATCGCTATGGAATGGTTGTGGCGCATGCTGACAAATCCGCGCCGTCTGGCAAAGCGGTATTTCGATTGTGCCGTGGTTTTGCCGGGGCTTTTGCTGGAAGCGCGCCGCGTGGGGCGGCACTGATCCAGACATGACGGCTACTTGTATTCGATCAACCTGGACCGTCGACCGAGCCTGCGGCGCAGCCAGTATTCGGCCACACCGATGGCTTCGGGGATCTTGCCCAATGTGAGGAACGCGGCGCGGACTGCGCCCACGCGCGGGGCGAGACGCAGCACCTGAAGCGGGTAGGCAAGCAAGACGAGCAATGCCAAAGGATTGAAGGCCGCGCCGATGAGGGCGGCCAGTGGCAGCGCCAAACCCCATATCAATGCACGGCGCGTTTCCGTGACGAAGTGGCGTTCCGGCGGTCTGCCATGCAGCGCCGCCCCTTCGGCAAAGGCATGGCCAGACCGGCGCATCCGTTTCCACCACTGGCCAAAACGGGTCATGGCCGCATCGTGCAGGGCCATTTCCGCATCAAGACGCCAAATCTCCCACCCGGCAGCACGCAGGCGGACGCAGAGTTCCGGTTCTTCGCCGGCGATCAGATTCGGGTTGAAACCATCAGCATTGGCAAAGGCGGAGCTGCGCATCATGGCGATGCCACCGCAGGCACGCGTCTTGCCGATCGGTGTGTCCCATTCGGCATCGCAAAGCCGGTTCCAAAGTGACGCTTCGGGAAAGCGTTCGCGCAGACGCCCACAGGCCACCGCGACCGACGGGTTTTCGGCCAGGAATGCGGTGGCGGTGCTGACCCAACCGTCGGCCAAGGCACAGTCGCCATCGATGAACTGGACAAAATCAGGTGGGTCGGAAGCGAGTGCCGCAAACCCGGCATTGCGGGCGCGTGCGGCGGTAAAGGGCCGGGACATATCAAGTTCGACGACCTGCGCGCCTGCCTGTTGCGCAGCCCTCACCGACCCGTCAGTCGACCCGGAATCCACATAGATGACCGGTGAAACGTCAGGCGGGACTGCGGCCAAGGCTGCGATCAAGCGATTGCCTTCGTTTCGTCCGATCAGAATTGCAGCGACGCGATGTTTGATCACGATTGAACCCTGAACGGGTGGGGGGCAAAGAAAAATGCCGATGGAGAAATCTTCATGTCGGGATCATCAGATGCTTTTGCGAACCGGGTTGCGCTGCAGCAGCGGTGTGACGACGTGACGCCAGAAATCCGGCACAAAGTTCCGTGGATTGGATTTGGGTTTGCGTCGCAGCTTTTCGATCAGTTCACCCATCACCGTTCCTGCCAGTCGGGCAAAGGCGGCGGTTCGGGCACCTGTGCGGCCATTCTGTTTTTCGAAATACATTCGCCAACTGTCATACCAGTAGGGCGGTAGCGGAGGGCGTTCGGGATTTTCACTGTTCACGCCGGTGGATGCGCCCTCGACGTGCATCACTTTTACCGCTGGATCATGCCAGACCTCCCACCCCTTGCGCTTCAGGCGGTGCATCAGATCGACCTCTTCGAAATACAGAAAGAAATCCGGATCAAAGAAATTTACGTCTGACAAAGCGGTTAGTCGCGCCATCATGGATGCGCCAGAGACCCAATCGACCTGCTGGGCAGGCTGTTCATGGGGAAACGCCACGGCCTTTTTTCCAAGCAGGCGGGTCAGCGGCCCGAAATTCAAGGCGCTGATGAATTCGGAGAAGGGGTTTGGAAAGCGAAAGGCGCTGGCCGCTGTGTCGCCTGTCGCTTCCTCAAGGATGCCACTGCCGACCATGCCCGCCTTAGGGTGACGGTCGAGAAAGGCCGAAAGTTCGGCGACAGCGTTGGTGACAAGCCGCGCGTCGGGGTTGAGCATGTAGACCTTGTCGGGTGGCGATGCGCGCTGGGCTAGCTGGCGTAGCACGACATTGTTGCCGCGGCCAAAGCCGTGATTGGTCTTTTCCAGATACAAGGTTACGGCGTCGCCCCATCGCGCCGATGTCTGCCGGAACACCTGGGCATCGTTGCCGGGAGAGGCGTTGTCGACAAGATGAACCTCGACCTGAATGCTGTCTTGCGGGCGGTTCAGGACGCTATCAACCGCGGCGATGGCCATATCGGCCGTTCCATAGTTCACGATGACCACGGCAACGTCTGTCGTCATCGGATGGGGTCCTTTCTTCCGGCTGGGGTGGTAGGGCGTCTTGGTCGGGAATCGCAGGGGGACCATGCCGTTGGTCATGCTGCGTTTGCAAATGTTAAGATTATTGACAGTCTTGATGGCGACGGTCGTTCAACAATACGGCATGTTCGGGATGTTGTGTTTCCGTTCGCGTCAATGCTGGACCGGTTTTGCGGCCGGTGTGGTTTGGTATGGTCCAAGCGTGCGGGGCTTTTGAGGCAGGCTGCCGGATGGTCATTGACTTGGGGTGGACGGCGATAGCTGTTTGATGCGAATGTTTTGCTAACCAATATGAATTTCGTCCACGGGTCGTCCTGCACCAATGCCAAATGCCTTAGCCTTTATTGTCGTGTTTAGCTGGCCTGTCGTGGTCTATGTCCTGTTCCGGTTCCTGCCCCGGATCGAGGCTTTGGGGTGGTCCATGTTCGCCGGCTATCTGTTGCTGCCAACGCGGGCCGGGGTGGACCTGCCGTTGGTGCCATTGATCGACAAGGACGCCATTCCGGTGCTTACCGCGGCAATTCTGTTGGCCTTTGGAATGGGTGCTGCGGCAGCGGACAGACGCGTGCCCGGTGCTGGCTTTGCCAATGGCACACAAGAGGGGCGCGGTGCAATTGTACCGTTCTTGCCTTTGCTGGTGGTTTTGCTGGCTGCGCCGATCATCACCGTTCTGACCAATTCCGAGCCACTTTTCTTTGGACCATTGGAGTTGCCGGGCTTGCGCATCTATGATGCGCTTTCAATCATCGGGCGGTTGGCGATTGTCATTCTGCCGTTCCTGCTTGCGGCCAAATATTTTGCATCACCCAAGAGCCATGTGGCCCTGCTGAGAATTATTGTTCTGGGGATGCTGGCCTATTCCTTGCTGGCCTTGTTCGAAGTGCGGATGAGCCCGCAATTGAATTATACGCTGTATGGCTTCTTTCCGCATCAGTTCGCGCAGCACGTTCGGGCAGGTGGGTTCCGGCCGATTGTTTTCCTGCATCATGGTCTTTGGCTTGCGATCCTTTTTGCGATGGCGATCATCGCTTCCACCGCTTTGTGGCGGCAGCGGCTTTGGGAAGGGGATCGAGCGGGGCATTGGTTCTTTGCTGCGCTGTATCTGCTGCTTGTTCTGTTCTTGGCAAAAAGCCTGGGGGCGTTTGCGATTGCAATCGTGTTGATGCCCGCCGTTCTTTTTCTGGGGTTGCGGACGCAAGTCCTGTTGGCGGGCGTGATTTCGGTGATCGTTCTTCTGTATCCGGTTTTGCGGAGCACGGATCTGGTGCCGGTGGACAGTATCGTCCGACTTGCCGAGAGTGTCAGTGTCGAACGTGCGGATTCGCTTCGATTCCGGTTGGAGAACGAAGATGCGCTGACCGCGCGCGCCGCCGAAAAACCCATTGCCGGTTGGGGTATTTGGGGGCGAAACCAGATCTATGATACCGAGTCCGGGCGCTTGATGAGCGTGACGGACGGGGCGTGGGTAATCGTGATCGGCGTGTATGGCTGGATTGGCTATATCGCCCAATTCGGGTTGCTGACCTTGCCTACGTTGTTGTTGGCATTCGGGCGCAGGTCTTCGACATTGACCCCGGCAACGGCGGGGCTTGCCCTTGTGATGGCGGCCAATCTGTTGGACCTGCTGCCAAATGCGACTTTGACGCCGATCACCTGGTTGATCGGGGGCGCGCTGGCAGGTTTTTGCGCCTATCGCGCCCCGACCGAGGTGAAAGAGGACCAACCCGGAGGGATCGGTCCCAAACGCAGTTGGGCCATGTTGACAGATCGGCCACGCCAGACGCGGCTTAAGGCCAAGGGTGGGGCGTAAAGTTGATCTGATCCCGGCGCTGCGACGCTTTCTGCTATGCCTTCCTGTCTGGGAAAGGGGTTCAACAGGATGAGCGATTGAACCAGGGGCGACGCCTGACCGCAGGGCGACGTTCAAGCCAGGCGCAACACACCGAACGGGTGGATGAGGGCGACGCTGCGCCGCGATGGTGCGACGTCTGCGCCGTGGCCATCAGGTGGAATGATGTATGGGCGACGGGTATCGTTTAGGGCCAGTTGGTGATGGGCAGAATGCACCCCGTTCTGACCGTGGTCATCACCGGTCTTGCGCCACGCTTTGATGTTAGACTTATCCTGACCAGACAAACCAACAGCGCTCGCCGCATTGCAAGTGTTTTTGGGAAGATAACAGGCCGGATGCTGGAACAGGATTGATCCGTGTTGAACTGGGTTAAAAGATGAAGTCTTGGTCTAGGTTCGCATCCAGCGGCACGACTATACAGACGGTTGGAAACAGGTGTTCTATGGTGCGGACAGAACCGAAGGCGTTACCGCCGCGCCAATTCAAGTGAGGCCAAAAAAGCCAGCCTTACAGTGGATCAGACGGATTGGGTGCGGTTACGTGTGATTGCGGTTTTGAGGGGAGAAGGGCGCGAACTTTGCGACTTAGCCAAACATCAAAGGGATCGTACAGGCGCCAGACAAGCACCCCCCCTGCGATTGCAAAGGCCCACGATATACCGGGAAGGTCGCCGAAAAGCCGTGTGGCTATAGCTGCAAACTGGAAGTGGGACATATAGATGACCAGAGATGCCCCCGCGATCATGCGAGAGCCGCTCGCTAGTCGCCGTGGCAGGGGGATAGAGGCCACCCAGATCAGTGTGAGAGCCGCGAGCGGAAAAAAGGTAAGGCCGACTGTGTGGTAACCTTCGAATTGCCAGATGCCAAACATGGTGACAACCGTGGCGATCAACTTTTCAGCTTCTGACTTTGCCGACCATGCGGCAACACCAATCATGAAGATCCAGCCGTAGATATGCGGCAAGCGGCGAAACAGATAGTTGGTATCAATCAACGCATCTGAGGCCGCAGCAATCATCACCAGTGCGGCTGCAGCAACAATGCTGACCCAATACAAGTTCTGTCGGGTAATTCGGCGAACCGCAGGGATGGATAGAACCAACATCAACAGGCAAAGCAGTTGAAGATAGACGTCAATGAACCATGCATCTCCCTCTACTTCTGGGGAAATCCAGTTTCCGATGAAAAAGAATGAAAGCAGTTCGCCATAGCCCGTAACGACGAAAGTAAGCAAACCAAGGCAAGTTGTGATGACCAGAATACGTATTGCCAAAACCGCAATCGGAACGATGCTTTCAGACAGAAGCACTTGTGGCAAGGTAAAGGCAGCGAAAGACATTCCGGCCACGGCCATAAGCGCCGATGCGCCGCCGCCGCCATAGTCCAGAAAATTGAAGTGCCCGGCAACGATCATCATGATGGACAATGCTCGGACCAAGGTGGGGGTGTCGATTGGCGTGATCCAACCGCCTTTGCCAGCGTGATCTTCAAGTTCGGCCACGCTCATCGAGGACCATTTTTCTGGCAGTCGGCCGAGAACGGATTCAAGGTCCAGTGAGACGGCCACATAGCTTAGGCTGTCGCCGCCCAGATCATCGAAGGATGTCGCGCGCGAGATATCGGCATTTGGGAAATGCGTGCTGAAGACATCGGAAACGCTATCGAGACGCCGCAACAGAATGCGGTCGATTATGCCTCTGATGCCGTTTCGCGCCGGCTGTGGCATTGGTTTGGTCTCATCTTGCGCCAGCCTGCCCTCAAGCAACCGATTGATCGCCTGCAAATCCACCTTGCCCGATGCTTGACGTGGTAGCGCATCGACAAGGACGGTTTGAAAGCTCTTGGCTGGAATGCCAAGCCATTCCGACAAGTGAAGGCCAAGTCCTTTGACGGGTGAACCCGGACTATTGACCGCGACGATAAACATCTCATCGTTGCGGGCTATGCAGGCCGCCTCCAACCCCATTTCCTGAAGGTGCTTGTCAACCTCGTCCAGTCCGATGCGGAGCCCGAACATCTTTACGAAGCGGTTCTTCCGCCCGACAATTTCGAACGCGCCGTTCGGAAGACGCCGTGCGATGTCGCCTGTCTTAAGAATATCGCTGCCTTGGCCCAAGGCCAGGTCAGCGTCTGACTGCGCATATCCCATCATGGTGTTGGGCCCGCGATAGCACAACTCGCCCGGCACGCCATCGGCAAGCCGCCCCCCACTTTCATCCGTAACCCACATCTCGCCGCCCGGAACGGGGATGCCGATGGTCGACGGCGATTCCAGGGCCATGTCCGGAGGAAGATAGGAGATCCGTGGCGCGGCCTCGGTCTGGCCATACATGACGAAAAAATCCCAGCCCTCACTTCGGCCGCGGTTTACCCAATCCAGAACGCGGGTCGGATCCAGCCGTCCGCCAGCCTGCGTCATGTAGCGCAGTCGGCCCAGATGCGCGGTCCGGATATGTGCCTTTTCCATCAGTTCAAAACTGTGCGGGACTCCGGCCAAACTTGTGCAGCCGCATTGTTCAAAAATATCCCAGAACCGGGCGTCCATGACGGACCCTTCGGTCAGGACGATTGCCGCGCCGACCGCGAGATGCGAATTCACAATCGACATCCCGTAGGAATATTGGAATGGCAAGGCCATTGGTGCGCGATCATCCGGGCCAAGCGACAGATAGTCCGCTATTGAAGCGGCGTTCGATCCAACATTCTGGAACGATAACCGCACCCATTTCGCCGATCCGGTAGAGCCAGATGTGGATAAAAGCACGGCAAGGTCAGGATGCCACGGGGATAGACTGCCATCATATCTAATCAGATCGTCTGTCGCCGAGGAATAAAGGTACGCAAGGGAAAGCCCTAAAGTATCGGCTGACTGATTTTCGCCCATCAGCAGAACTGGGCAACCGGAATTCAAAGCCGCAAGATAGGCGACATACTGGCGATAATGCCCATTGCAACGAATACCGATCGGGCCGGGTTTCTGGGCGATCCTGTCTGAAAAAGCAGCTACATCCTGTCCAAGCTCTTGATAGCTGATGAACGCGCCATCTGGCCGGAAAAATGCAGGGGCTTCCGATCTTTCAATCTTCCAGAAATCGGCTTTCTTGAAAGTTCGTTCGGACATCGCAAGCTCTTTCAACGCACTCTCACCCGATGAAAGGCTTGTTTGCGCCCGGTTGCCTGCCCCTTGTCGCTGTTGTGAATCACAATGAAAGGCAACTTTTGGCGCATGGTACTTTTTTGACGGATGGTCGGGTATGGCATGACATTAGAAGAACGTGCCATTCTGTCTGGCTCTTTCAAGGCCAAGCGGCTGCGGCTTGTCGTCACCACCAAATCTCTGAATGGATGTCCGGCTGTTTCACGCACTTGTCCCAACCTGCCGACAGGTTTCGATTCTGTTGAATGAGACGATAGCAGGTCACCCATCGCGTCAAGCGCAGCGATTGGGATGCAAGGATGGGTATTTTGCCGCAGACCTACGCCCCAATAGCCATTGCCCTGAACGTTGCATTTCTTTGAACCAGTTCGTCATAGGTGCCGGATGCTGCGATGCATCCCTTTTCCATCAGGAAAATGCAGTCGCAATCTTTGACCGTTGTCAGGCGATGGGCAATCAGGATGATCGTGGTGTCGGCGCGTATGTTCTGCACGGCCTCCATCACCACCCGTTCGGTGATATTGTCGAGCGCGCTGGTCGCTTCGTCCATGATCAGGAGTGAGGGGGAGCGGTAAAGCGCGCGGGCGATGCCGATGCGTTGGCGCTGCCCGCCCGACAGGCGAACGCCGCGTTCGCCGACAAGGGTGTCATAGCCCTGCGGTAGGTCCTGGGTGACAAAGTCATGCAAGGCAGCGGCGCGCGCGGCATGTTCAACGGCCGTGCGATCTATGTCCTGCGGTGGCACACCAAAGGCGATATTGGCGGCGATCGTATCATCGGTCAGATAGATCGCCTGTGGCACATAGCCCAGGGTTTGTTGCCAGGCGCGGACATTCTGGGGCGTTACCGCGACGCCATCGACCAGAATCTCGCCTGAATCGGGGGTCAGAAGGCCGAGTATCAGGTCGATCAGCGTTGTTTTTCCAGCACCCGTTCCGCCGACAATTCCAATTGTCGTTCGGGCGGGGACCGAAAGATCAAGCCCTGTAAGCGCCGGACGTTCGGCCGAGGGATACCGATAGAAGACATTGGACAGGTCCAGGGAATGACCCAGACGAAGCGGCGCGGTGTTGTTGGTTGCCGCATTGTTTATTGCACTTACTGCATTGTAATCCTTTACAATTGCATCCAGTGCCGCTGTCCCGCCACGAATGGTCGCAAGCCCGTAGTAGATCTGTTGCAGGGCTGGCAGAAGGCGCATGATGGAAAAGGCGAAAACGCCCAAGGTTGGAACGATGTCTGCGATGTTGCCATCACTGCGGAACAACAGCAGCAGCACAAGGGAAAGCAACCCGCCAAACGTAATCGCCTCAAGAAGATAGCGGGGCAGTTCAGACATGATGCCGACCCGGATCAGCGCATGTGCGCTGCGGCGGCTGGCTTTCGAAAACTGATTTGTATAGCCGGCTTCAAGTCCAAGAAGTTTGACGTCCTTGATCCCGCCCGTCGATTCCTGCGCGATACGGAAACGCTCGGCCAGGGCGGCAACCATATCCTGCCCGGTCAGGTGAAGCCGTCCCCGCAGCTTGAGATAAATCAGCGAATAGCTACCTCCGAGCGCGATAAGGGAGACGATGGTGACCTGAGGATCGACGATGACAAGAAAGCCCATCGTGGCAACCACGATGAAGACATTCGATGTCAGGCGCAAAAGCGGGAAAACGACCCGGCTGATGACGCCGTCGACTTCGCTTAGGACATTCTTGCCGATCTCGGAGCTGTTTCGGTCAAGAAACCAGCTGTAGGGCTGGTAAAGATAGCCACTCATCAAACGTGTGGCGATCCCGGCACCGCGCATGAAACAGAACCGAAGGATGGCATAGTTTCCAAGCGCCTTGATCACAAGACCGACGACGATGATCGCCGTGACCAGCATGGCCAAGGCCACCTGGAACGAGAAGTCATTCGTCAAGCCAAGCATGTTCCGGGCAGACGACAGAATGGGATTGGCGTTGATGCCAGAAGGGTCGGCAAGCACGTTCAACAGCACAAGGACAGAGGATACGCCCGCCACCTCGACCAAAGCGACAAAGATCATGACAACGGTCAGGAACCAGAAGCGGCGCTTTTCCCTGCCGTCAAACAGCATGAAAACCTTACGGTAGGTATTGTTCACGGGGCGCTCCATTCAGTCTTGGTGCAAGGTCGTTAATCAATCTGGCAATTGCAGGGCTTAGAACGGACATCACCAAGAAGGCACGATAAAAAATACCGTGGACCCAAGGTGCGATGTCACGTTTGGGTTACAGGCAGCTGCTGACGACTTCAAACACATGAATATTAATACGCATCGCAGATCATGATTGCGAGTCTTGCGGCAGGCCCGTGGCCGGAAACCTTTTTGCCACGCGCCATGCCACATCCTGCATCAGCCGTGCGGTTTCGGCAGAAGGCGCATGCGCCTGGGTGCCATCGGCGCGCAAAAGTTCGTGCGGCAGACCTTCGGGGCTGGAGCCATAAAGGACGGCATAGTGGACCAGTGCCACAAAGTAGTTGCCAAGGTCATTCAGGTGGATCTGGTCCGAGAACAGGTCGGACCGGTCGCGCACATTGCCAACGCCACCGCGGGATTCGATTTCGCGCACAAGGGCGGCCATCGCCTGACCGGCAGGTATCAGGTGGATCCGCGTGCCTTCCGGCAAATTGTAAAGTGCTGGCCTAAGGAGCCCCGCTTCCCAATAGCGGGCAAGATCGGCATCCAGCCGATCAAGCCAGCCTTCGGGATCATCCAGCCAATGCCAGGTTTCATAGAGAAAGAGGCGCGTTTCAGGGGCAGCTTCAAGCGAGGCTTGTGCAAACTTTGTCAGGTAGCCGGGGCTGTCATGAAAGCGCAGGGCATCCCGAATATCCAGCATTTCGGTAAGGATGATGGCGTCATAATCACCACTTGATACGGCCTCGCGTGCGTCCCGAAATTGGGGCGAGGCGTTCCATATTTCGGCGTCGATCAAGGGGTCATCACCCCAATGCGCCCTGAGTGTCGCAAAGGAACCAAGCTGGCTTTCATACCTGTGTCCATCACCTGCCAACTGGGCCAGCATGGCCGGCATGTCTCGATTGACCAGACTGTGGCCGATGTGGAAAACCCGCATGGGTGCATCTGGGGCGGGAAGCGGGTCGGCATAAAGCGCCGACATTTGCGCATCGGTCAGGCCGGGCAGGGTGGGGGTTGGTGTCGCCGCAAGACGCCACCACGCCGCCCCGGCAGCCAGAGCGATAAACGCGGCACCCAATGCCAGAAAACGGGAGCGGTTCATAATGCAACCCCTGTCAGGATCAGGCCTTGCTGGCGTGCGAGGCGACCGTGAATTTCATGCCCCGCAGCAAAACTGCCAACGGGGCGGCGGAAGCGTGCAACAAAGCCAGCGGTTGTAAGCCGAACCGATAGGGCATCAAAACCGATGATCGCGCCCGTTTTCGGAAACTGTGCCTTGTAGGCGGCTTCCTTGGCTGAAAACACGATGCGGACATAGTGGCCACGATCCTGAAAAGGAAGAGCGGCGAGTTCATCGGGCTGGCAGATGACGGGCCAGAGATCGGGGTCAAGCGTCTGGTCCGGTTCGATGTCGATGCCAAGTGGTGCGCCACGGCGCAGGGCGGCGATGGCGATGCCTGCAGCATGGGCGATGGACCCGGATATGCCGCGTGGCCAGATCGGCGCGCGGTTTTGCGCGGCAGATATGGGGGCGTCCGGGTGCCCAAGGGCGCACATGGCCCGGCGTGCGGCGGCGCGGCCGGCGGCAAATTCGGCCTGGCGTGTGGGGATGGCGCGGGCGACGACGGCGGCCTCATCAGGGTGGGGCGCTTCGTGGTTCTGCGCGATGATCACGGCAGCCACAGACACTTCCGAGGGGAAAAGCCCGGCAAGTGTGGCGTCAAGGTCGGTCGTTGCGTCACCCGCCAGCATGATCAGGTCCGCGCCCTTTCGCGGGCTTCGCGCATGGCGCGGCGGCGGGCCATTGCATCGCTTTGCTGCACCCCGTCATTTTCCGGCAAGGGGCTGGCGGCGAAGGGTTGAACCTGCACCGCCGGGGTGGCCTGCGTCTGGCCCAGATGGGCGGCGAGCGCGGACAGGACCGGAAAGCGGAAGATGTCGGTGATGGCAAGGCGGTTGGAGTTCAGGCGTGCCTTCAATTCCCGATGCGCCTGCACGGCCAGCAGGGAATGGCCACCGAGGTTGAAGAAATTATCCGAGCGGCCAACAGAGGGGATGCCCAGAACCTTGGCCCATACCTCGGCGATGGCGGATTCGACGCTGTCGGCGGGGGGGGCCGTTGGCGCGGGCTGCGCCTCTTGTCGGCGCGCATGGGGTGCAGGCAGCGCCTTGCGGTCAACCTTGCGGTTGGGTGTCAGCGGAAAGCTGTCCAGCGCGACAATATGGGCAGGGACCATCACGTCGGGCAAGTGCGCGGCAAGCCTGGCGCGCAGGGCGGGTTCGTCTACCGGGCCATCGTGGGTGACATAGGCCACAAGGCGGACATCGCCGGGTGTATCTTCGCGCGGGATCACCACGGCCTGACGGATGCCGGGGGCGGCGTCAAGTGCGGCCTCAATCTCGCCCAGTTCGATCCGGTGCCCCCGGATCTTGACCTGGTGATCGGCACGACCGAGGAAATCAAGTCGTCCGTCAGCGCGTTGGCGCACCAGATCGCCGGTGCGGTACATCCGGCCCTTTTCGGCAAAGGGATCGGGGTGGAAGCGGTCGGCGGTCAGGTCATCGCGTTTGAAATAGCCGGCAGCCACGCCTTCGCCGCCAATCCACAATTCACCTTCGGTGCCTGCGGGAACAGGCGCGCGCTGTTCATCCAGCACATAAAGCGCGGTATTGGCGATGGGTTGGCCGATGTTCACGGTGCCGTCGCTGCCGGTCGTCGGCTCGACCGAGGACCAGATGGTGGTTTCCGTAGGGCCATACATGTTCAGCACCGGGCCACCGATCAGGTTGGAAAGATCCGAGGCAAGTTTGCCCGGCAACGCCTCGCCGCCCACCATCAAACGCTTGACGCCGCGCAGGGCGCTGCGGGCACCATCATCTTCGGCCAGCATCCGGGCCATCGACGGGGTGCATTGCAGATGGGTGACCATGTGGGCGCGGATCAGGCCCGCGAGGGAGCCATCCGACTCGACCGCGCTATTGGCGCGGCGCAACACTTCGGCCAGCGGGGTAAGGCCGGCCAGAACCGTGGCCGAAGGGATGCCGTAGTCGATCAGGCAGGCGACTTCGTCGATGTCGATGGACTTCACCTCTTCAACGCGGGCGATGGCATCGTCGATGGTGCCGAACAGGCCGGATTCTTCAAAATACCGCTGGAAGGCAAAGTCCAGGATGGCTTCAAGCTCTTCGGCATCAAGCGATCCGAGGTCAATTTCCATCGGGTTGGCCATACCTTGAGGTTTCTTGAAGGCCGGGAAGGCCCAGGCGTATTGCTTGATCAGGGCGGCGGCGCTGCGCAGGTAATCCTTCATCGGGCCGCGGGCGGTTTCGCGGGCGGTGTCACGATCAGCGGCTATGTAGGTGTGCAGCATCAGCGTCACCTTGAAGGCGGCGGGGTCATGGCCCGCTTCGGCCAGAGCGGCGCGGTAGATTTTCACCTTTTCGCCCACCTCGGCAACGGACTGGCCCAAGAGGTGGGTCAGGACGTTGGCGCCAAGACGCCCGGCATCGCGCCAGGTTTCGGGGTTGCCTGCGGTGGTCACCCAGACGGGAAGTTCCTTGGATACAGGCCGGGGCTGCGTGGTCACGGCAAAGGGGGTGCCGTCCTTTCGTGGAAATTCCACCGGTTCGCCGCGCCAGAGACGGCGCAGGGTGGTAATGGTGTCCAGCATCGCCTGACGATTGGCAGGCGGGGTGTTTTCGGGGCGAAGGACGAAATCATCGGGCTGCCAGCCCGAGGCGATGGCAAGGCCCGCGCGGCCATTCGTCAGGTTGTCGATGATGGCCCATTCTTCCGCGATGCGGGCGGGATGGTGCAGGGGGGCCACGCAACTGCCTGCGCGCACCGCGATATTGCGGGTGACAGCGGCGACCGCGGCACCGGTGACGGAGGGGTTCGGATAGGGGCCGCCAAAGGCGTGGAAATGACGTTCCGGCGTCCAGACGGCGGAAAAGCCGTGGGCATCTGCGAACTTCGCGCCTTCAAGGAGAAGTTCGTATTTCTTTGGGCCAGCGCCATCGTCATTGCCCCAGTAAAACAGCGAGAATTCAATCGGGCGGGTTGAGACGGCGGTGGTGGTGACGCCTGACGGGCTTAGCCGTGCGGCATCGTCAGCGACCACAACGGCAAAGCCACGCGCGAGTGTCCAGAACAGTTCCAGCACCGAGATGTCAAAGGACATGGAGGTGACGGCAAGCCAGGTGCCGGGATCGGTGCCCACGGCATCGTCCATTCCGGCAAAGAAGTTGATGACGTTGCGATGGGTCACCATCACGCCTTTGGGCCGCCCGGTGGAGCCGGATGTGTAGATGACATAGGCAAGGTCTTCGGCCCGTGGTCCGTCGGCAGGCGGGGTGTCGGCGGCGGTGGAAAGGCGCGGGTCAGTATCGAGGATCAGGTGCGCGGGACCAGCGGGAAGCGTGGGGGCAACGGCGGATTCCGTAACGATGACAGGGGCACCGCTATCGTCGGCATAGAGCGCCAACCGATCGGCGGGATAGGCCGGGTCCATCGGAACATAGGCGGCACCGGCCATCTGTATGCCGAGCGCCCCGGCAATCATGTCCGCGCCCCGATGGCAGGACAGGCCGACCAATGTGCCACGCTCTACGCCCATGCCGCGCAAAACATGGGCGATGCGGGCGGCGCGGCTGACAAGATCACCATAGCTGAGCCGGGTTGCGCCTGCGATAACGGCGGTCTTTCCGGGGTTCGCCCTTGCGCAGAGGACGACAGCCGCGGGAATTGTGAGTGAGCGGTCGTAATCCTTTGCCGTTTTTATCAGCGCAGACGCAAGGCGGCCGTGGTCATCGGCGGACACGGCGCTGAGGGTGGAGAGGTCGGCTTCGGGACCAGCGTCCGTGATCGTGGTGATCAGGTGGGTGATGCGGTCGGCCAGGACCTGCGCATCGGATGCCGCAAGGCGCGCCGCATCGTGCCAGAGCCGTGGGGCAGCGGTCAGGCATAGCGTGACGGTGCTGCCATCAAGCGGCGTGTCACTGGTGCTGAAGGCGATCTGGGGCGGGGTCAGGTTGACAAGGGCCGGTTCCCGCAGGGCGAGGTCGGCGGCAATGCCGGTTGCAGCGCGAGCATTGGCGATGGCGCGGGTCACGGCAGCCTCGGCCTGCTGTGAAGGGCCGTGTGCAGACAGGCGTAGCGGCACCCACGGCAGGACATAGCCGGGTGCTGTTGACGGACCGGTCGACAGCGCGACATCGCCCGCCATTCGGCCCGTGGCCCGCAGCAGGGCAAGGGCAAGGCGGGCGGGATCGACATTGGTGATCGGCAGGGCCATCGACTGCCAGTTGGGCGGTGCGGATGAGGGGGCGCCAGCCGTGATAGGGTCGGCAGACAACAAAAGCGCGCGTGTGGCCTGTTCGGCCTCGGCCACGGGGGCGAGGGCATGGGAAAGGCGCGTTGCCGCCTCTGGTGTTGGGGAGTGTAGATGCGTGACGCCAAGGGTGCTGGGGCAAATCGCGGTGCCATCCATGCTGCGCAAACCCGAAAGCCGGACAGCACCGGTGCCGCAGGCGACGACCAGTCCAGCCTGCGTCGCCGCAATCACGGTGCCGGGGGTGGCGGTGCCGGGTTCGGCCTGCGCCATCGACACGGCAAGAATACGACCCGCGGTTTCGATCTTCGGGACGGCAAGCGGGTTTCGGTAGCCGCCATGATCAAGCGCACGAACCAAGCGGGCAACGGTTTCGGCAGGCTTGGTGAAATCAAGGCGCGCCGCGGCGGCGGGGCGGTCGGCGCGGCGATACAGGTTGCGGGGGCCAGCGCCTTGTGGGTGGCGCGGGTGGCCACCTGCGGCCAGGGCGGTGATCACGTCGGGGAAACTGTCGATTGCAGCATCAAAACAGCGGGCATTCAAGGTGAAGGCCGTGTCATCATCGGCAATGTCGATAGGGCGGGTGGCCAGCACGTCGCCTTCGTCAATGCCGCCCGTCATCAGGTGCCAGGTGATGGCGTGACGAGACGCGCCCGCCAGCAGCGCCCAGACCGGAGCGTTAAGACCTGCGTAGGCGGGAAGCGGGCCGTCGTGGAAGTTGACGCCGCCGCGTGTGGCGCGGGCCAGTACCGCATCGGGCACAAGCGACAGGTTGGCGATGGACAGCACCCAATCGACCGATAGACCCGCGCAGCGTGCCGCCAGCCCGGCGCCGGGTGCCAGAACCGGCAGCCCGCGCCCCGCCGCCCATTCGGCCACGCGGGCATCGCGCGTGACAACAGCGGCGATGCTGTGGCCCCGGTCAAGCCAGATGTTGCCGCATTCGGCGGTCAGGCTTTCATTGCCGATCAGGAGGGCGGAAAGGGTCATTGGATGTGTCCGATCATTCGGCGGCAAGTTTCATTCCGTTGGCCTGCGGGTGGTTCTGCGCATCAGCCGCCGCCAGCATGCGGCGCAGGCGGGCCACCAGCACCCGGACGTTCGGTTCCAACACCATGGAGAAGTGATCGCCGGGGACCTCTACAACCTCGACCTGGGGTGCAAATTTTCCCCATTGGTTGTCGGCATAGTCGTATTGGCCATTCTGGTTCACCCATCTCCCGCCCGTCACTTTCCAGCGGCGGTCAATGGGCGGGCGAAACAGGACAACGCGACTGCCCGTGTGTTCCTTGAGGGTATAGACCGAAACTGCGCGGCAGAACGCCGCTTGGACCGCCGCATTGTTGAAGGAGGGGACGGTTGTGTCGGGTTCCCCCGCCTCACGTGCCCTGCGGGATCTTTGCAATTCTATCCTGCGGCGTGCCCATTCGGCAAAGAAGCCAAAGCCGCCTTCGCGGAATTCGGCGACCTTTTTCGCCACCCGATCCACAACGCTGAGTTCTGCCGTCACGGGCATCGGCGTATCCAGAAGCACGGTAAGTGCCACCTCTTCCCCCACCGCACGCAATTGATGCGCCATTTCCCACGCGGTCAGACCACCGCCTGAATAACCGCCAAGCAGATAAGGCCCATTTGGCTGCACCTTTCGAATTTCGGCAAGGCAATCAGCCGCGGCCTCTGTGATGGTTTCGTGCGGGGCAGCGTCACCGAAAACGCCACGGGCCTGCATCCCGTAGAACGGCCGATCCTTGTCAAGAAGATGGGCCAGATGGCGCAGGTTCAGAACGTTTCCACCCATGCCGGCAACGAGGAAGAACGGCGTGCCCGGCCCACCTTCACCATGATGCATCGGGACAAGATGGGTGAAGGCGGCCTTTGCGGGATTGGCTTTTGCGGCAGGGTCGGTGGATTTTTCATCCTCTGGCCCCAGGTGTTCGGCGATTTTCGCGGCGCAGCGGGCGATTGTCGGTGCCTCGAACAGGACCGAGATCGGGAAGTCGAGCTTCCATTGCCGGCGGATCATCGCAAAGAGGCGGACGGCAATCAGGGAATGGCCACCAAGGGCGAAGAAATCGTCTTCGACGCCCACTTCGGTCACCCCCAGAAGGTCCGACCAGAAATCCGCAAGACTGCGTTCAATGTCGGTTCTTGGGGCAACATAGGCGTTGTCCAGTTCCGGGCGGGCAAAGCCCTGGCCTTCGGCATCTGGCTGGCGTTCGGCCGTTTCGGCCTGACGCACCAATGCGGGCAGATCGAGCGAGGAGACAAGCACCTGCGCCTGATCTGCGGCAAGGGCGCGCAGAAACGCCTCGGCCCCTTCGGCGGGACGGATGCCGTCTTCCAGCGCCTGCATCATCCGGGTCTCGGCGGGTGATGCGGCGCGGTTGGTATCATCGGCCTGCACCTCGGCCGGGCTGGGATGTGCCGGACGGGCCAGGACAAGGGATGCCATGACCGACCGAAAGGTGATGCCCGACACTTCGACCAGGATCCGCCCGTCAGGATCGGTAAGAGTGACGTCAAAGCTGGCGTTTTCCGGGCTGGGCGTGCCGGTGATGCGGACCCAAGAGCGGATGTCAGCGGGCAAGGGGCCATAGACACGGACTGTTCCAGAGGTGACCGGCACCCAGATCTCGCCCTCTGGTGCCTTTGGCAAAAGCGCGAGACCCCAGCCGGTGCCGATGTCGTAAAGCGCCGGATGAAGCGTGGCGGTTTCGGTGTCGCGCAGGGCATGAGCGGGCAGGGCAAGGGTTGCCAGACCTTCACGATCGCCAAGCGCGGTGGCGCGCAGCACCTGCCAGCGCGGGCCAAAGGCGACACGGTCCTCTTGGGCGCTGGGCAGGGCCACACCGTCGCGGGCGACTTGCCGATTCTGGCAGCGCGCGGCAATGGGTGCCAGATCAAGCGTGCCGGGGTATTCTGACAGGGGGGTGATCTCTGCCTCGACCGCCAGTGCCCATCCTGCTGTTTCGCGGGTGCGCCCCTCGATCCTGTGGCTGCCATCCTTTTCGCGCGACAAGGTCACGCGCAAATCGCGCGGGCTGTCGGATTCAAGGCGGATTGGCCGCAGGACGGTCAGGCCGGTCAGTGTGAAGGCAGGCGGGGCGCCAAGCGCAGACAGCGCCTCTGCCACAATCTCGGGCCAGGCGGAGCCGGGCAGGATGGCGGTGCCGTCCTTCAGGCGGTGGTCATCCATCACCCAGTGCGCAGTTGTCAGCGTGGATGAGAAGCGCGCGCCTTTATCCTGGCGGGCCATTCGTTCCAGGATTGGCAGGCCGGGAAGGGGGGCATCGGTGGCACCGTCGCCCTGGCGGCGGGCGGCGGCGTCGGCGGCCATGCCGATGCCGGACCAGATGCCCCAGTCGATCGCGGTAACCTTGGTCTTGCCACCTGCGCGGTGCCGCGCAAACGCGTTCAGGTATTCGTTGGCGGCCACGTAATCGGATTGGCCTGCCGGGGCGATCACAGTCGAGGTTGATGAAAACAGGACCAGGTGGGCGATGCTGCCGTCGGGAAGCAGACTGTCGAGCAATTTGGTGCCGTGGACTTTGGGCGACAGAACCGCCTCTGCCGCGCCTGGATCCTTGCCCAGCAGGGGTGCATCATCCACGGTGCCTGCGGCATGGATCAGGCCGTGGATCGGGCCAAGTTCGGCGCGGACACGGTCAAGCGCGGTGCGCATGTCTTCGGGATTGCAGACATCGGCCGCAAGGGCCAGCACGGGACCAAGCCGTTCCAGCCGTTTAAGCACGCCTGCGCGGGCGCTGCCGTCGGTGGGAAGGCTGCGGCCGATCAGGGCGACCTTGGCCCCGCTGTCCCGCATCAGGCGTTCGGCCACGGTCACACCGATGCCGCCAAGCCCGCCGGTGATGACCCAGACCGCGCCCGTGGGAAGGGCGACGGGACCGGGCAGGGGGGCGGGGATAAGGCGGGTTTCGAAACGCCGTGCGCCACGCAGGGCGGCAACGGTGTTCGCCGGGGTGGCCAGCATTTCTTCCAGCACCAGGCCGACCGTTTCTGCGGGAATTGCGCGGCCCGGTTCGGGAAGGGCCACATCCAGCAGGGCCGCAGTAACGCCGGACAATTCACGCGGCAGCACGCGGACCGGGCCGGATACGGCGGCTTTTTCCGGGTAAGGCAACGGCTCTTGTCGGACTTGTGCCGCGCCCGAGGTAAAGACGGCGATATGCGGCAGGGGTTTCAAACCCGCCTCACCGAGGGCCTGACCCAGGAAGAACAGGCTCCAGAACCCCTGTTCCAGATTTCGATGAAAAAAGCTGGACCCGACGCGGTGTATTTCCACGTCTGTCGTCAGCCAGAAATGGGCGATGCGGACAGGTGGCAATTCGCGCAGGGCCAGATCGGCGATCAATGCGTCATAGCCTTCGCGCCCATGTTCCGGGGCAAGGGTATAGGTGTCGTCTCCGGTGCGGGAAAACGCGTCACCCGCATGGACGGTGATCACCCGATGCCCGGCGGTGCGCAAGCGTTGCACGGCGGCGCGGGCCAGCCCCGCCTCATCCGCAAAGACAAGCCAAGTGAGCGGCGTGCCCAGTTCGCTTTCCACATCGACATGGCAATCGGCGGGTGCGGCGCGCCAGCCAAGACGGTAGCCGAAATCAACCAGATCGCGGTGACGGGATGGCAGGATGTCGGCCTCTTGCACCGCTGCGGGCAAGCTGGCTTCGACGAAGTAGCGCGACCTCTGGAACGGGTAGGTGGGCAAGGGCACGCGGCGGCGGCGGGCATCGCCCCAAAGCTGCGACCAGTCGGTTTCCGCACCGCAGGCCCAGAGGCGGCCCAGCGTGGCGATGAAATGGCGGTCATCAGACACGGTATCATCAGGGTGGCGCAAGCTGGCCGGAACGGGCTGACCGCCCATCGCGCCATTGGCCTGTGCCAGGGTGGCCAGCGCACGTCCGGGACCAACCTCCAGATACACCCGGTCGGCCTTTTCGCGCAGTTTTGCGATGCCGTCGGCAAAACGGACCGTGCCGCGCAAATGGGCCACCCAGTATTCGGGGCTGGTGGCCTGTTCGGCCGTCAGCGGTTGGCCTGTCCGGTTGGAGATGATCGGGATTTGTGGCGGCGACAGGGTCATGCCTGCCAGATGGGCGCGGAAATCGGCGAGGATCGGGTCCAGCATCCGGCTGTGGGCAGCGATGTTGATCGCAATCCGGGTGGATTCGAACCCATCAGCGCGCAGACGTTCGGCCAGCGATTCAAGGCCGGCATCCGACCCGGAAACAACGGTCAGTTCCGGCGCGTTGACCGAGGCGATGTCCAGATCGCCAAGATAGGGGGCGAGGGCGGATTCCGACAGAGGCACCGACAGCATCCCGCCTGCGGGGACGGTGTCGAACAACTTGCCGCGCAGATGGACAAGGCCGATCACGCCTTCAAGCGTCATCACACCCGCGATGCAGGCGGCGGCGTTTTCACCCATCGAATGGCCAATCAGCGCGGCAGGGCGCACACCCCAGCTTTCCCAAAGCCGCGCCAGTGCGATTTCCACGATCAGGATCAGCGGCAATTGCAGCGACGGGCGGCGCAGGGTTTCAGCAGCCTGTGAAACGGCCCCCTGCTCGGGAAGCCACAGGGCGCGGATGTCTTCGGTTGTCAGCGTGTCCAGGATGGCAAGGCCACGGTCCATCCATTCGGCAAAGACCGGTTCGGTTTCATACAGATCGCGCGCCATGTTGGGGTATTGCGCGCCGCCGCCGGGGAACATGAACACGACATCGGGCGCATCGCCCACGCGGCGCTGGGTAAAGACGCGGCGGGGATCGGCGGCTTCCAGCATCTTGGCCGCCTCTTCATGGCCGCTGGCGACCAGCACGCGGCGATGTTCAAAGGCACGGCGCCCCGTTTTCAACGTATAGGCCACATCGGCGAGCGGCTGTTCTGGATGGGCGCGCAAATGGGCGGCAAGCCTTTGGGACGCCTCATTCAATGCGGTCTGGGTCCGGGCGGAGAGGGAGATCAGTTGAAAGGGCCAATCGCTTGCCTCAGAGGCCATGATTTCGGGCGCCTCTTCCAGCACGACATGGGCATTGGTGCCGCCCACGCCCAGCGAATTGATGCCCGCGCGACGCGGCCCATTGCGGCGGGGCCAGTCGGTCAATCGGTCATTCACCCGGAAGGGGCTGCCGTCAAAATCGATGGCCGGATTGGGTTTTTCGAAATTAAGGCTGGGCGGCATCTGGCGATGATGCAGCGAGAGCGCCGCCTTGATCAGGCTGGCCACGCCGGCGGCGGTGTCCAGATGGCCGATATTGGTTTTCACGCTGCCGATGCGGGCAAAGCCCGTGTCTGACGTGGTGCGGC
The DNA here is from genome assembly GCA_958439195.1 of uncultured Paracoccaceae bacterium. Taxonomy (GTDB): domain Bacteria; phylum Pseudomonadota; class Alphaproteobacteria; order Rhodobacterales; family Rhodobacteraceae; genus Paragemmobacter. The sequence goes on along the minus strand of OY288147.1, from coordinate 6,863 downwards.
GGAAGGCTTCGGTCAGGGCGGCCACTTCGATCGGGTCGCCCAGATAGGTGCCGGTGCCGTGGCATTCGACGTAATCCACTGTATCGGCGGGGGTGCCTGCCACCTCCAACGCTTCGGCAATGCAGGCGGCCTGGCCTTCGACAGAGGGGGCCAGATAACCCGCCTTGGCCGCGCCATCATTGTTCACAGCACTGCCCCGAATGACGGCCCAGATATGATCGCCGTCGGCGATGGCATCCGACAGGCGGCGCAGCACCACGGTGCCCGCGCCCGACCCGAACACGGTGCCTTGGCCGCGATGATCAAAGGCATGGCAGATGCCATCGGGGGAAAGCACTTCGCCTTCCTTATAGACATAGCCCCGGTTCTGCGGCAGTTCGATGGTCACGCCACCCGCCAGTGCCATGTCGCATTCGCCATTCAGCAGGGCCTGCATGGCATAGTGGACAGCGACCAGCGACGTGGAACAGGCGGTTTGCAGCGAAATCGACGGCCCTTTCAGGTCGAAGATATGGCTGACGCGGGTGGACAGGAAATCCTTGTCGTTGCCGGTGTGGCGCAACAGGAACATGCCGGTGCTGTCGACCAGCGAACGGTTGGAACAGAGGTTGAAATAGAAATAGCTGCCCATGCCGCAACCGGCAAAAACACCGATGCGCCCCTTGAAAAATTCGGGCGGATGGCCGGCGTTCTCCAGCGCCTCCCATGCCGTTTCAAGGAACTGCCGGTGCTGTGGATCAAGGATCGCGGCTTCCTTTGGCGAAAAGCCGAAAAATTCGGCATCAAACCTGTCAAAGCCATCAAGCGGTGCCGCAAAAGGCACATAGGCCGGGTTCTTGATCATGGCTGGGGATTCCCCGGCGGCGATCAGCTCCTCTTGGGCCAGGCGACGAACGGCTGATCGACCATTGCGCAGGTTTTCCCAATAGCTGCCAATATCTGGCGCGCCGGGCAAATGCGCAGCCATACCCACGATTGCTATGTGGGTATTGTCTGCGTCCATCGTGGTCTTTGGATCGTACAACCAAGTGCCTTCCGCTAATCGGCAGGCTGCACCTCAGGCACTGACTAAGGGAATTACTGGTTAATGGAACAGCGTATACCGCAGATGGGTGATCTGACGGTTCTCTATGGCGGAAAAATGACGACTGTTTGCCGACATCAAGGGATGTCGATGGCGCAACAGCCGTGCAGCCACATTTCCGAACCGGTCGTCAAATACGCCTGTTGACCCGTGGACAGCAAGCCACCGTGATCAGAATTTCCACATCCAGCATCTGGACAAAGTGACGGTTGGTTCTGGTCTTGATACCAGTGGCACACAGCCCCCGTTTTTCAGGTTCGGCGTGAAGCCTGCGCGTTTCTGCAGGGGGTGGATGCAGGCCCACGGCCGGGGCAGGGGCGCAAGGATGCCATTTGGCCTTGCAGATAGGCCGCAGTGTTGCAGAAAATCAAAAAAATGCTGTTGCAGCGCCTTGCGAATGGCTATTCCATATTAATGAAGATGCGTGCTGCGTTATCCTGCGGGACAACAGATGGCCGCTGGCGTGCCTGTCAGAAGGAATAGGGAAATGATGAGATCTGTGCAGATGTTTTTGGTAGCCTTGATCGCGCTGCCGTTTCTTGCCGTAACGGTGGCCGCACAGGATTACCGTCTGCAACGCGGGGACACGGTTCAGATCGAAGTTCTTGAAGACCCGAACCTCAGCCGGTCGACGCTGGTCTTGCCGGATGGCCAGATTTCGGTGCCGCAGGTGGGCAGTGTGCCCGCAGCAGGCCGGACGCTGGAACAGTTGCAGGCAGATGTTGCCGCGCGTCTGGGGCCGACCTTTGCAGCGCCGCCGACAGTTTTCGTGACGCTCAGCTCGCTTGCGGCGCCGTCTGCGCCGCGCGCGACCCGTTTGATGGACGTCTACATCATCGGTGCGGCCAACACGCCCGGCGTGGTTGAGGTGCGGCCCGGTTCGACCCTTCTGCAAGCCCTGAGCGCGGCAGGCGGTCTGTCACCCTTTGCTGCGACCAAGCGTCTGCAGCTGCGCCGCGTCGACAAGGCGGGCAATGAAAAGATCTACAAGGTTGACTATGACGCCATCGAACGCGGCGTTTCCAATGTTGGTTCCACCCGGCTGATGAGCGGCGATGTCATCGTCGTCCCGCAGCGCCGCCTGTTCGAGTAAGCGGTTCCATGCAGAAGTGGCAAGCAATCCGCGGCACGGCGGGCCTGATTGCAGCGGTGGGGCTGTCGGCAACGGCAGCCTCTGCGCAGGAAGAGGGCGGGCTTCGTCTGTCTTTCGGTATTGAGCAGCGGTTGGAGTTTGGGCGCAATCTTGACCTTGATGTTCCGGCGGAGGGATCAAGCAAAGTAGCGGCAACGGTGCTGAGCTTTGGTCTGTTGACCGAGACGGGTCTGGACCGGCTGGAATTCACCGCATCGGGTGCGTTGGTTATTGAAAATTCACCCGACACGGTCGGGACAGAGATCGACTTTGGCCGGCCAGAGGTGCGTTTTGCCTATGTGCGCGAAGTGCCGGATGCACTGTTTTCGATCACGGCCCGCTATCTGAGCGATGACGTTGGCGCGCTGGCCGAAGATCTGGCCGATTCGGATGCCGACGGGACCGAGATAGATTATGGCGTGACCCTTCGGTATGAAGCGTTCCGCACATCCGCCGCCAGCCTGTTTGTTGAGGCCGACTTTGACGGCACGGAATACAAGGATACCACCGACCCTTCCTTGCTGGACACTGACACCTATGGCCTGACGGTGGGCACGCGACTTCGGTTTTCCGAAGTTATGTTTGGCACATTGAGCGTTGGGCAATCCAGAGAAGATGAAGAAGGTGGCTTGATCACCGATACCACAACGGTTCGTGCCGGGCTGGATTATGCGATGGCGAACGGATCTGCGTCTGTCGGCCTGATCTTTGACAGCAGCGATGACGAAGACCGCACCACGCTGGAATTCGGCCGGACCGTGGAATTGCCGGCAGGGTCGGTGTCGGGGCGGCTGGGGGTAAGCCAGTCGGATGTCGGCGGCAGTGATCTGGTGGGGGGAATCGACTGGACGCAGGATCTGCCCGATGGTGCCTTGACCGTAAGCGTGGACCGGTCGGCATCGTTTGACAGGACGACAGGCGAGACAACCGTGGAAACCGGAATCGCCGTTGGCTGGGAGCGTGTGGTGAACGACCTGTCATCCGTGGGATTGGACCTGACCTGGGATATCAGCGACGCATCGTCAGAGCGGATCGAGGAAACGGAAATCGGGGCCACCTACAGCTATGCCCTGACCGCAGATGCATCGCTGGATGTCGGGATGCGGTATCGCGTCCGGGAAGATCTTGGTGGCCGTGCAGAGTCGCCCCTGGTCTTTTTGGCGCTGGGCCGCACGTTCTGAACCCAGGAAATATGGCCTGCCAAGCCCCATCCGCCGTCGCGGGTGGGGTTTGTTTTTGGCCTATAGCGCACGCGCCGCCCCTGTCTGATGATATGAGAAACGCCAGCGTCAATCAGCATTGGCCGGGGTGCCAAAAAAGAAAAACCTGCAAAGCAGGTTTCCTAGATCCATCACGATGTGGATTTAATTGGTGGAGCCAGGGAGGATCGAACTCCCGACCTCTTGAATGCCATTCAAGCGCTCTCCCATCTGAGCTATGACCCCACCGGAGGTATCGTGCGTTTCCGCCTCGATGCGCGGTGAATAGTAGAGGGCGCGGGGGGGTGCAAGGGGAAAAACGCACCATTTCCGCGCCCTGATGGGCAGTTGTTAAACTTCCTCTTCGTCGCCGGCCACATCGGCCAGATCGTCAAGCGAGACGTTGTCATCGGCATCGTCTTCGAGCAGATCATCATCCAGCTCGGTGTCGTCGGCGACGCCGGTTTCCAGAAGTTCGTCATCTGCTTCCAGATCATCGACCAGCACATCATCATCTTTTTCCGGCACGGTCCGGCTGATGACGGCAGCGGCCATCTTGCGGCGTGCAGATTCGATGTCGACAACTTCGCCGGTGTAGGGCGAAACGATGGGCGAACGGTTCAGGTCGTAGAAGCGTTTGCCGGTGGTCGGGCAAATGCGTTTCGTGCCCCATTCAGCTTTGGGCATGGTGGTCCCCTTGTTCAGGTGCGCCGATGATCGGGCCAGAGTGTTCATGGATGTGGTCGCTTGCCACAAGGCAAGGCAGGTGTCAAAGGCTTTTGCGGCGTGTTGCCACCGTTGCCACCAAGGTGCAAGTGGCTATGGTGCAGGTGAATATCAAGAGGGGTCACGATGCCCGTGCTTCCCGGTTCGCCGCCGGTTGAAATTGTGCTGAAACGATCTGCCCGCGCCCGGCGATTTTCGCTGCGCGTGTCGCGGCTTGACGGGCGGGTGACGCTGTCGCTGCCCGCCCGCGCCCGCGAGACCGAGGCAATGGCCTTTGCCCGCGCGCAAGAGGGCTGGATTCGAGAAACGCTGGCTGATCTGCCGCAGCGGGCGGGGGTGAGCATCGGGTCGCTGGTGCCGGTCGAGGGGCGGTTGCTGCAACTGGCGCCCGCTACGGGGCGGGCGGTGCGTGTGGAGGGCGATTCGTTGCTGATCCCCGGCGATCCTGCGCAAGCGGGCGCGCGGGCGGGGGCGTTCTTGCGCGCGCTGGCACGGGATCGGCTGGTGGCGGCATCAGACCGCTATGCCGCGATGATCGGGCGGCGGGTGGCGCGGGTGACGCTGCGCGACACGCGGTCACGCTGGGGATCCTGCGCGCAGGACGGGGCGCTGATGTATTCCTGGCGGTTGATCATGGCCCCCGCTTCGGTGCTGGACTATGTCGCCGCGCATGAGGTGGCGCATATGGAACAGATGAACCATTCGCCGGCCTATTGGGCGGTGGTGGACCGGCTGTATCCGGGATGGCAGGTGCAGCGCAAATGGTTGCACGCCGAAGGGCAGGCGCTGCACCAATACCGTTTCGGGGATTGATTTTCCCCCGCTGGCGGTGCTTGGCTGCGGCGCATGCCGATTACACCGCGCCAGACCGATCCGAACGCCGCCGCGCATGAGCGGGTTTACCGCACCTTGCGCCAGCAGGTGATGCACGGCGAATTGGCGCCGGGGCAGGCCATGACGCTGCGGGGCATTGGCAAGCAGTTCGGTGTCAGCATGACCCCGGCGCGCGAAGCCGTGCGGCGGTTGGTGGCAGAGGGGGCGCTGACCCTGTCGTCATCTGGGCGGATATCGACGCCAGAGTTGACCCCGGAACGCATCGAGGAACTGGCGGCGATCCGGGCGATGCTGGAGCCGGAGATGGCGTCGCGCGCCCTGCCGCGGGCGCATTTCGCGCTGATCGAGCGGTTGGCGGCGATCAATGCGCTGAATGCCGAGGCGGTCGTAAAGCAGGATGCGGTGGCCTATGTGCGCACCAACCTTGAATTTCACCGCACGCTTTACCTGCGGGCGCAGGCTCCTGCGATGCTGGCCATCTGTGAAACCGTCTGGTTGCAACTGGGTCCGACGATGCGGGCGCTGTATTCCAAGCTGCGCCGCAAGGAGCCGCCGCAGCATCACCGCATGATCCTTGCCGCGCTGAAGGCGGGCGACGATCCGGGGTTGCGGCTGGCGGTGCGGACGGATGTGACCCAAGGGCTGCGGCATCTGGCCAGTTGATCCGGTGATGCGCATTCCCCCGATCCTGTTGCTGACAGCGGCCGTTGCGCTGGTGGGGTCGAATTCCCTGTCCCTGAGCCCTATCGCGCTGGAGGTGGGGCGCGGGTTTGGCGGCGCGGCGGCGCGTGAGGTGTTGATCGGGGCGTCGCTGTTTGGCGCAGGCACGGCCGGGGCAGCGGTGTTGATTGCGCCTTGGGCGGACAGGATCGGGCTGTCGCGGGCATTGGGACTGGCCTTGACAGTGCTGGTGTTCGGGATGGCGGGGACGGCCCTTGCGCCATCGCTTTGGGTGTTGTGGCTGGCGCAGGCGGTTGCCGGTGTGGGGTCTGGTGTGGCGCTGCCCGCGACCTATGGGCTGGCGGCCGAGATCGCGCCGAAGGGGCGCGAGAGCACCTTTCTGGGCCGGGTGCTGATGGGTTGGACGCTATCGTTGGTATTTGGGGCCTCTGCGGCGGCCTTGATTGCCGAGGTGGCGGGTTGGCGGGCGGTTCACGGGGTGTTGGCGATGTTGGGTGGGGTGGTGCTTGTGGCGCTGGCCCTGTCCCCCCGGATGGGCGAGGTGCGGGCAGCGCAGGGTGGCGGGCCTTGGGCCGCGTTGCGGGTGCCGGGGATTGGCGCGGCCCTGGCGGTGGCGGGGGGCTATATGGCTGCCTTCTATGGGCTTTATGCCTATGTTGCGCCCTACTTGCAGGCGGGGTTGGGCTGGCCGGTCTGGATGGTGGGGGCGGTGCCGCTGATCTATGGGATCGGGTTCGGGGCGGCGGCCTTGGCGGACCCGGCGATTGACCGGGTGGGGGCGCGGCGGGTTGCGCCCTGGGTGTTTGGGGCCTTGGTGCTGCTTTATCTGGGGGTTGCCGCCGTGGCAGGATCGGGCTGGGCGCTGGTCGCCGCGTGCCTGCCGTGGGGGGTGATCAACCACCTTGGGCTGAACCTGATTGTCGGGCGCCTTGCGGGGCTGGATGCAGCACGGCGGGGGGCCGTGCTGGGGTTGAATTCAGGGGTGACCTATCTGGCGATGTTCGTGGCAACACCAGTCTTTGGATTTGCCGAGGCTGGGGTTGGGTTTGCGGCCTGCGCGGTTTTGGCGGCGGTATGCGTGCTGCCGGCGCTGGTTGATGCCCTGTGGCATCGGGCGTCCGGGCGATAGGGGGGGCAGCCGTCCCCCGGCCCCCCCACCGCGCCGCCAAACCCGGCGGCGGTTTGGCGGCGATGTTTAGGATTGAGT
>OY288146.1 GCA_958439195.1 uncultured Paracoccaceae bacterium | reverse complement strand
CCTACAATGCCACAGACCTCCAGGTTCAGCTCCCTGTCTTAGCAGCATCTTCTCACCCCAGTTTGAAGGAGCTGTGTCAGCATCTGAAGGCATGCAACACAGATGGTGTGATGCCGCTGCTGCCGGGGGAGCCCTGTCTCTGGGGGGACAGCTTGAAAAGGAATGTGCAGCAGCAGGTGGGTGGGTAATTGTGATCCTTCGGTTGTGGATTGTTCTATAATGTGGACTTTTCCGGTTCAACAGTGTTGCGTACGAGTTCGGAGCTTGGGTGGGGGCGGCACTCTGCGTCGGGGGGGGGGGGGGAGTATTAGGATTAGGGTTGCGGTGGTGATTGCGTAAAAGTGGAAATCGCTGCTGCCTGGGGGCCCTCTGTCTCTGGGGGGACAGCTACAGAAGGAATGTGCAGCAGCAGGTGGGTGGGGTTTGGGTGATTGTGATCCTTCAGTTCTGGATTGTTCTGTGATGTGGAATGTTCAGGTTGAAGAATTTCTGTGTTTGATTGCGGAGGGTGGTTCAGGGCCGCGCTTTGTGTCGGTGATAAGGTTTTAGGATTAGCCTTATGGTGGTAAGCGCCTAAAAGCTAGAACAGTGGCTGCCTGGGGGGAGCCCCTGACTCTACGGGACAGCTACCGAAGGAGTGTGCAGCAGCAGGTGGGTGGGCGGTGGGTGATTGGGGTTTTGTTTATTCAGCTTTGCTTTCTTTGGTTAAGGACTTTTTAAGGTGTGGACATTTTTTCCATTTTGAGTGGGGAGGTTGATTGATGGCACTTTGTGTCAGTGAGGAGGTATTGCCATTTGGGTTGCGGTGGTAAGCCCTTAAGAGCTAAGAACAATTCTACCTGGGGGACTCCTGGCTTTGGGGGGACAGGTACAGAAGGAATCTGCAGCAGCAGGGGCGTGGTGTGGGCTGTGGTGAGTCGAGGTTTAGGATTCTCCAGTTCAGGGTCCACCCCTGATGCGGTTTTTTTGCTCTTGAAGATGGTCCGTCTTCTATTGGGGAGGTTGGTTCAGGGCCTTGCTGTTGGTGAGCAGGTACTAGGGTTAGAGGAGCTTCGGTGGGCCACTGCATCCAACTCTCGAGATTTCTCGCTGTTTGTATGTCTGAATGCATCTATAAATCTGCCTCTGGGTCCAACAGAAAGAGATGCTAGATCAGGTCAGCCTGCCCAACACCGTACTAAATTCTTAGACCACATCCCTGCCCTTCAATGTTGTGGCACACATGATGGATGATGTGCTTGCCATGTGCCCCGCAGGGTATTAGGATGTAATCCATCACCTCAACCCGCCTCAATACCCTTCTGATATCCCTCGTACGCATCCCTGTGCTTCCTTTGTCTGGTAGAAAGAACTCAAATCGTGCTTGTTATGTCCCTCACAGGTCTGTCCATTGTAGCTGGTGGCCTCACATGGGACAGCCGAGATGTCCTGTCCCGTTCCCAAGTGCTGCAGAAGCTGCAAAACTGGGGTTACCCGCTACTGCCACACTTCCCATTGACCCGGTCAAAGCTTGCATCAGCAGTAGCAGCACTGGAAGTCCAAGAGGCGGCAGTTACGGCACAAGTAGAAGCTGCCGCGAAGTCGGCCGTAGCAGCGGCGGAGGGCATTGCCAGTGAGGCCGATGCTGCGGCCGCGGCTGAGATGCAGGAGGGGGACGTGGGAGAGGATGAGGGGGAAGATGAAGAGGAGGAAGAGGAGGAGGGAGGAGAAGAGGATGATGATGGGTTGTTTGATGCCCCTGGGGAGATAGCTGGTTTAGTGGAGGAGGTTGAGGCGTGGTGTGAGGCGCAGGGGTTGCATAAGGAGCTGCAGGTGTTTAGTGTGGGTGGGGATGATAAGGTGGACCCCAGGGGCTTTGCTGTGGGAGCTGGAGAGGCGGTTATGGAGGCGCTGAGGCTGATGAGAGAAGGTGAGATGGGTGCTGGGGGGGTGCGGGTGGGGAGGGGGGGCATGGGGAGGGGGCAGGAGGAGCAAGTGGGGTAGGAGTATGCTAATGGACAGGGGGCTGGAGGATGGTGTTAGTGGAACAGGGGCAGGGGGGGATGGCTGGATGTGAGAAAATTCGGGTAGGAGATAATTGATATGGCTTGCTGTGGGAGCTGGGTAGGCGGTATGGAGGCGCTGAGGCTGATGAGGGAAGGTGAGAGGTGTAGGGTGGAGGAGATAGGGGAGGGGAATAGGGAGGAGGGGGGAGCGGAGGGGGAGAGAGGGATGGGAAGGCAAAGGAGAGAACGGGAGGAGGGGGGGGGGGAGGGGGACATGGAGAGAGGGGGAAGGGGTGGGGAGAGAAGGGGGGGCGAAGGAGAGAGGGGCAAAAGGTGCCAGTACCACAGCACAACGGCAGCGGGACATCTGTGAACGGAAGGGTTTCTGTATTAGCACAGAGTTGTGGTTATTGAGATGTGTGCACTTTGCTGCATTTGGCCTGCAGGCTATGGCATATCACGAATGGTATTAGTAATAACAATGGTAAAGAATAAGGAAAAGCATGTTATCTGTTTATGTGGTCCTCCGCTGCTTGCAGACCCCACCTTGGAGGTGTTGGTTCTGGAGCCCTTCCAGCATCAGTTGACGCGCTGGGAGGTGGTGGTGGTGGACAGCCTGGAGTTTGGGCCAGTGGCGCTGATGCCCTCTGAGGTGGAGTGGTACAGCACTGATGGGGAGATGCTGGCACATCAACTGGCTTTGGCGGAGTGGCAGATGATGAGGGTAAGTGGGTGGGGAGGGTGATGGGAAAATGGTGGGGGGGTGGGCAGGGGGCAGATACCGCACATACTGGGGGAATCTAACTGATATAGAGCTGTGTTAGAGGGTGAGCCGTTGCAGAAGATTATAGCACGAGAGAATGGTGGGATTGGAACCGGGAAAGGGGAAGGGGCAAGGGCATAGCACTGATGGGGAGATGCTGGCGCATCAACTGGCTTTGGCGGAGTGGCAGATGATGAGGGTGAGAGGGGTGCCGGGTGGGAGAGGGCTTTATAGGTGTGTGTAAGTAGAAGGGGTTAGGGTGCACACGAGATTGTAGGCACGAGCTAAATGTGAGACACGGGTGAAAGATCTCTTGGTGGTGGTGGTGGTGGTGGGTGGGGGGGGGGGGAGGGACCAGGCACGGGTATAGCAGTGCTGGCTCATCAACTAGCTTAAGTGGAATGGCAGATGACGAGGGTGAGAGGGGCAAGGGTGCATTGTGTGGAGTACTTTAGACATTTCCTGGCCCCAGTTGCCAGATTTCTTCTCTAGGCTCATGTCCTATGTGTTGCTCTGCTGCTGTGCTGCACCTTGACTTTGCGTTATTCACCGGCTTTATATCTTTATCTATGGTCTTTTCCTGCTCTCCATCCACCCATCCCGAGGAAATCTCAGAGCAGCTGCTGTACCTAGGCACACGTGTAGCTGCTATGTGGTGGAGAATCTGCTCCCTGCTCTGCTGCTGCTTCCTTTGCCCTTCCTGCTGCTTCGCTGCACCTAGAACATGTGGTATCCACTAGTCCTGTATTCTAAATTTAGTCATCACCCTCGTCTTTTTTCTGCGCTCCTTCCACCCAGGATGGCACCCCACCCGAAGAAATCTCAGAGCAGCTGCAGTATCCAGGCACACGTGTCGCCCTGGCCCCGGTCGCCTGTTGCCTATTGTCTATTGCCTGTGTCTTGCCTGTGCACCATGTGTTGCTCTAACTTTAATCTTCTAGCTTTTAAATTGTGACCCTTTGTCCTTGGTTTCTTTCCACCCAGGACGGCACCCCACCCGAAGAGATCTCAGAGCAGCTGCGGTACCTAGGCACACGTGACACCCTGGCCCCTACCACCTTAAGATTGTGTTAAGCTCGTACCTCGTCGTTGCTTGTCGGCCGTAGCTTGGGTTTTGAGCTACTAGCGCTACTACTAATGCTGTTGCTGCTGCACTCTACTCATAGATGTTTCTAGCACGTGACTGATGCTCTTTGGTCTCTGCTTGCACCTGCAGGACGGCACCCCTCCAGAGGAAATCTCAGAGCAGCTGCAGTACCTAGGCACACGTGACGCCCTGGCCCCTGTCGCCTACTCCCTCCCCTCCCTCCCCCGCCCCCTCCCCCGCCATACCCTGAAGCTGCACTCCCCCCCTAGGGCCAGTAACAAGCTGGTGCAGACCATCCGCCATGCTGCTGCTAAGGCGGTTGAGCAGTTGGGGTTGAGTGGCCAAGTTGGGCTGGTGAGGGTCAGCGGTTGGTTGCGGCTGGACCCTGGGTGGGTGGAGAGGTATAAGAAGGATGACATGCACCTCACCAAGCTGGCAGATGATGATCCAAGTAAGAACAGGGGGTTTTCAAAAGATTGGGATTGGAGGCTTTGAAAGGGAGTGCCCCCAGTTCGGTTTTTTTGGGGGGGAATCAATGGGAAGGCGGGTAAAAGGGTTCTGCAATTCTTGGGGGTTCCTGGGGGTTTTGGGGAATTCTTGAGGGGTCTAGGGTCTAAGGGCCTTGGGGAGGGGGGGAGACCATCCGTCATGCTGCGGTTAAGGCGATTCAGCAGCTATGGTTGATTGGTCAGATTGGGCTGGTGCGGGTTGGGGGTTTGGGGAGGGAGGGGCCCCGACCCCCCCCCCCCCCCCCCCTTTTTTTTGGTTTTTGGGGCGGATATGAAAGTTAGGGAAGGGGGCTAGGAAGTTCTTGGGGGTTCTTGGGAATTCTGGGAGTCTTTGGGGATGCAGACCATCCGCCATGCTGCTGCTAAGGTGGTAGAGCAGCTGGCCAAGTTGGGCTGGTGAGGGTGAGTGGTTGGTTGCGGCTGGACCCTGGGTGGGTGGAGAGGTATAAGCAGGATGACATGCACCTCACGAAGCTGGCAGATGATGATCCAAGTAAGAAGAAGGGGGAAGAGGCAGGGACAAGGGGAGAGACCGTTTGGGGCTGTCTGCAGGTTTGGGAGGGATTGCTGTTGTTATAGTTTGCTGCTAATGATGGCATGCTCCTCCCCTTTTTCTCTTCCTCCAGGTATCATAGCAGCCATGGAACAGGACGCAGCAGAGGACAACCCAAGGAGGCTGTGCCCCTAAGTCAGATCATTGGCCTCTTGCTTCTTCTGTTTGGGTGTTTTCCCCTGCTCGTGCTGTAAAGCAAAGTGCTGCTCCAACCCAAGCTTGTTAACCCCCAGGTCCTAACCCCTGCTGCTCTTCCCCTCCATTTTCCCAGGTATCATAGCAGCTATGGAACAGGAAGCAGCAGAGGATGAGGCCAAGGAGGCTGTACCCCTAAGTCAGTACTTTGATGGCAACCTCCATATGGCTGACCTCAGCAAGTTTGACCCAGGCAGTAGGATGCTGCAGGAGCAGAACATGGAGGGCACTGTGTTCATGGCAGGGGTTAGCCTGGACGTGCCATTGGGCCTGAATGGACTGGCTATGCAGCAGGTGGGCGAGGGGGGGGGGGTCTGGGGGTCTTTGGGGGTCTTGGACACCCACTTTTGGGGTCCTGGGGGTCTTTGGGGCCCTTGGATACACGATGTTAGGGGGTTCGAGAGGGGCATGGGGGTTATTCTGGATGTGCCATTGGGCCTGAATGGACTGGCTATGCAGCAGGTGGGCGAGGGGGGGGGTCTGGGGGTCTTTGGGGGTCTTGGACACCCACTTTTGGGGTCCTGGGGGTCTTTGGGGCCCTTAAATACACGATGTTAGGGGGTTGGAGAGGGGCATTGGGGTTATTCTGGATGTGCCATTGGGCCTGAATGGACTGGCTATGCAGCAGGTGGGCGAGGGGGGTTGTCTGGGGGTCTTTGGGGGTCTTGGACACCCACTTTTGGGGTCCTGGGGGTCTTCGGGGCCCTTGGATACACGATGTTAGGGGGTTGGAGAGGGGCATGGGGGTTATTCTGGATGTGCCATTGGGCCTGAATGGACTGGCTATGCAGCAGGTGGGCGAGGGGGGGGGGGGTCTGGGGGTCTTTGGGGGTCTTGGACACCCACTTTTGGGGTCCTGGGGGTCTTTGGGGCCCTTGGATACACGATGTTAGGGGGTTCGAGAGGGGCATGGGGGTTATTCTGGATGTGCCATTGGGCCTGAATGGACTGGCTATGCAGCAGGTGGGCGAGGGGGGGGGGTCTGGGGGTCTTTGGGGGTCTTGGACACCCACTTTTGGGGTCCTGGGGGTCTTTGGGGCCCTTAAATACACGATGTTAGGGGGTTCAAGAGGGGCATGGAGGTTAGTCTGGATGTGCCATTGGGCCTGAATGGACTGGCTATGCAGCAGGTGGGCGAGGGGGGTTGTCTGGGGGTCTTTGGGGGTCTTGGACAGCCACTTTTGGGGTCCTGGGGGTCTTCGGGGCCCTTGGATACACGATGTTAGGGGGTTGGAGAGGGGCATGGGGGTTATTCTGGATGTGCCATTGGGCCTGAATGGACTGGCTATGCAGCAGGTGGGCGAGGGGGGGGGTCTGGGGGTCTTTGGGGGTCTTGGACACCCACTTTTGGGGTCCTGGGGGTCTTTGGGGCCCTTGAATACACGATGTTAGGGGGTTCAAGAGGGGCATGGAGGTTAGTCTGGACGTGCCATTGGGCCTGAATGGACTGGCTATGCAGCAGGTGGGCGATGGGGTGGGGGGCTTTGGGTGTTCTTGAGGGTTCTTGGGGGTATTGGGGTTCTTTGGGGGTTCTGGGTGTCTTGGGGGGTCTTGCACATGAAGATAGGGGGTAGCTAGGATGTGCCTTTGAGCCTGGATGGGCTGGCTATGCAGCAGGTATGAGGTTACTTGAGCTATGGGTAAGGGTTCTGCGTAGAACTATCCTGAATTGCTGTTCTTCAATCAGGAGATGGAAGTTTGCTCTGAATCAAGGTTATGTACAATTATACTGCAGGGAATTCACCCTTGCATCCACACACATATTACGCCATTTTTTTGCCTTACTCCCGGGGGGGGGGGTGGCTGAGAGGGCTGACTTTGGGTAGAGAGGCGGTTGGGGTGGGGGAGTGAAAAAACTGCTGCTGAATTGGAAATAACCCTACGGACCTGTGCTACGCCCTAATCCTATGGAGTAGCACTTCGTCCCAGTGCTGCTGCTGCATCTGATTAAGCACTGCTGCTGTATCTCACTAAACCCTGCTGCTGCATCTGACTAACCCCTGACTAAACACACTTATTCAGCCCTATACCCAAATACCTAAGAGCCAGTTTGACCCGACGGCAGATGTCTCCCAGCTTCCTGTCTGTGTCTGCAGGCAGCAGAGCTAAGCATCCCTCCCGGCGTAGGGATTCCACGCTAAAATGGGGCCTCCCATGCACCTGAGTGGGATTGCTTCCCACGCTGATTTACGACCCAACGTAGGATTCGCCATGTAGGACGGGGACCCTGTTTGTACACTGCCTCCCGCAGCTCTGTGTCACCATCTAAACCCAAACACTGTGACTGGTCACATGTCAGTCATGTAGTGAGCCTATGACCTCAGTAAGCCTGGCAGTGTGTATATGCTATAGCCAGTCACTAGGTGATACTGCTACAGCCCTGCTGTCATGGCTGGGTTCCTGCGTTGCACTCTGCAACTGCATAAGTAGTCTTGCATTGTGCTAAACAGCGGCGGTCCTGCCTGTTGTGTGTCCCCGTCGTGGTCTCGTACCGTGCGGTGGTTCACCTTCAGTGCAGAGGTACGGTTTGGCCTTGAAGCTCCCTGAAACCCTATGAGCCAATATCCGAGCCAACCTTTCTATCTTCCATATTTCCTGTATTTGTTTGCAGGCAGCTGAGTTAGGCATCCCTCCCGCAGCACTCTGTCGCCACCTGCTAAACCCTAACACAACAACTGATTCCATGTTAATCAGCCCTTAAGCCCCCTATGACTCGATATGTTGGCCATCACTTTTGTTTCCCCACTTTCCTCGCTGTGTTTGCAGGCAGCTGAGCTAGGCATCCCTCCCGCAGCGCTCTGTCGTCACCTGCTAAACCTGACCTTCTTGCGCCAAGGCCGGGAGGACCTGCTGCTGGACCTGCCTAAACCCTGGGATATGAGCCAGAGTGTTTTATGGTCTCATATTAGTGGGGTGAACAGCAGCACTGGGGAGATTGCGGTGCGGCTGATGGAGCTGCGGAAAGCAGCGGAGGATTGGGATGATGATGTTGTTGGTGGGATGGAGGGGGGGGAAGAGGATATGGAGGGGGTGGTGGATGTGGAGGCCATTGCTATTGGAGATGAGGTGAGGAGGGGCCGGGAGGGGGGGGAGGCGTTGGGGGAATGGGAGCAACGGGCTGGGGTGGATAAGGGGGAGGAGGGGGAGGGGGCTTGCCCTGAACGGAATTGGAGGAAGCAGCTAAAGAATTGAATGATGTTGGTGGGAGGAAATGGAGGCGGAGGGGGAGGATATGGAGGGGTTTGTGGATGGGAAGCCGTTGCTATTGGAGATGAGGTAAGCAGGGGTAAGGGAACACTCAGGGAGTGGGAGAAGTGGAATGAGGTGTAGCTGCGGGAAATGGGAAGCGGGGTTGGGGCGTAGCCCTGACGAATCTGTGGAAGCCTTTGGTGGGGTTGAGAGATGCGTCGGAAGGTTGGGATGATGGTGTTGTTGTGATGGAGGGTTTAGGGTTTAGGGTGGATGCGGAAGCTATTGCAATCAAAGACTGAGGTGAGGAAGGGTGGTGCTGAGGGAGTAAGATATTGCTGTAAGAAAAGGAACATGAAACCCAATATGCGAATTTAGGGTTTAGGGTTTAGGGCTTAAAAGCTAAACCCTGAACCCCACTATTTGAGGAAGGGGGTGCTGAGGGAGTGAGATGATGAGAGGTATGTTTTGAGGTGGAGATGCGCTAGAGGAAGGGGAAGGGGGGCTGTGGCATGGATGGAGTTGAATGGTTGGGAGTGATGCACTTTCCATGGAAGCACAAAGCGAGGAGGAGACATGATGAGGTGACGAGGGTGATGACTTGAGCGAATGGATGAAATGGTATGGGCTGGGGTAATAGGACAAGGGGAAGAGAGGGGCCTGTAGCACCGGGGGGGGGGGGGGCTGGAATTATAGCGGAGTGAAGGACACGGCTGAGGTGAACGCAGGATGTAGTTGTGGCGGAGAGAGGAGGGGAAAGGAGGATATCAGATGTCTTGAAGGCATGTGGAAGTGGGTAAGGGGAGGCGGTGTGTAAGGCTTGGAGTGTGAAAGAGGTGCTTGGAGGGAAGGTGGGTGTTTAAGTCCATTCAGAATGGGATGCAATCTGAGAAATTGTTGCTGAGGATCTGGTTTTAGCTCCATGGCATTCTCTTGTGTTTGATGTGGGGACCAGTCTCGTTGTTGTATGTTTTGCATGTATGTATGTAGCTTCAGGTGCAAATATTGAAGGCCGTGAAACAATTGAGATATTAATTTTTAATGTTATCATTTATTATTTATTTATTTAGTAATTGAGATGTTACAATTACTCGTGGACCATCCAGCAAAGGTTTTTGCCAGCTGTATCGTACTCTAGGTTGATCTCTCACCCCATTGTTGCGCCGCTGCTGTTGCTGCTGTGGTTTGCTTTCACTGCAGGGTGTGGATATAGTAGATTGGGAAGCGTATGTAGCTTCAGGAGCAGATACTAAGGGACATGATATACATGGGGATGGGGCAGTTCAGTTAATTCAGGAGAGCTGTTGCTAGCTGTGCCATTTCCTAGCATGACCCTCACCTCGTGCTGCTGCTGCTGTGGTTTGTGTTTTATATAGGGCGTGGATGTAGTTGATTTGGAGGAGTATGTTGCTTCAGGAGCAGATACTAAGGAGCTGCAGGCAGAGATCATGATGAGCATGATGAAGGAGGGAGGGATGATTACAGATATGGATCAGGAGCCAGAAGATTGGGAGCCAGAGGTGAGGGAGGGGGGTTGGAGGGGGGGTTCAGGGTTTAGCGATGGGGGGAGGGTTTTGGAGGGTTGGGGTTCAGGGGTTAGCTGTGAGGATGTGTATAGATATGAGTCAGGAGCCAGAAGATTGGGAGCCAGAGGTGAGGGAGAGGGGGGGGGGAGGTGGGGTTTAGGGTTTAGCGATGGGGGGAGGGTTTTGGAGGGTTGGGGTTCAGGGGTTAGCTGTGAGGATGTGTATAGATATGAGTCAGGAGCCAGAAGATTGGGAGCCAGAGGTGAGGGAGAGGGGGGGGGAGGTGGGGTTTAGGGTTTAGCGATGGGGGGAGGGTTTTGGAGGGTTGGGGTTCAGGGGTTAGCTGTGAGGATGTGTATAGATATGTCTGTGGAGCTAGATTATTGGGAGTTAGAGGTGAGGGAGGGGGGGGGGGTGGATGGGTGGGGGGGGGGGGCGCAGGGTTCAGCATTGAGGAGACGGTGGGGGTTGGGATTTCAGGGTTCAGTGGTGAAAAGAATTGGAGAGTTGGGATCTGGGGTTTAGACGTGGGGGGAGGGTCCTGGAGGTGTGCGGTTCAGGGTGAGACAGATGCAGGGTTTAGCTATGAGGATGACCATGTGTACGAGTCAAGAGCCAGAAGAATGGGAGCCCCGGCGGGGGGTGTAGTGGAGGGGGTGGGGTTCAGGGTTTAGCAGTGAGTGGAGGGTTGTGGAGGGTTGAGGCTTAGGCTTTATCTACCGGTATGGCGATGATCGCACGCCCCATAGAAGCGATTATGTTGGCTGCGGAGGGAAAGGAACAGCCAAATTTTTAGGTGAAGCGTAATGAAAGGCCCTATCTCCTCCAGAGATTCGTTTAGCGGCGGGACCCAGGATCAAAAGTTAACATCTTAAGCGCTGCGCCTGAGACCGCTTAAGCTTGATCTAAGGGACGTGTGATTCCAGTGGTTACTTATGCATATGAGTCCGGAGCCAGAGGCTTGGTAGTTGGAGGTGAAGAGGCCCTTGAGGGGGGGAGGGTGGTAAATGGAGATGCGGTCATAGGGTTTAGGCCTAGGCTGTGACCAGGCTGATTATGATCCTGTGTCAGCAGCAGAAGTAGACAATTGTGATGAAGACGCACGCATTGACGCAAACAAATCTGCTGTAAGAAAAGGAATATGCAGCCCAATGTGTGAACTTAGGGTTTAGGGTTTAGGGCCTAAAACCTAGACCCTAAACCCCACTATGTGGAGCTTTAAGAACATGGTGTGTTGTATGTTGCGGTGTGTTCAGTTTGTCTCCAGGACCCGCCTAGGCCCTAAACCCTAAACCCCACTATGTGGAGCTTTACCAACATGGTACGTTGTATGTTGCTATGTGTTCAGTTTGACTCCAGGAGCCAGGCTGAGATCGAGGCTGAGCGTGATGCCCTGCGTACCCCTGAAGAGAGGGTGAAGATTGCTGCTAGAGATGAGGGCAGGGTGGGAGCAGATGCAAGAGATGGAACCATCATGGACGGGTGAGTGAATGGGGTGGGGAGATAACTGGGAGGGGTAGGGGAAATGATTATTAGGGGTGGGGCAGGGGGCCAGAGTGGGGGGTGTGGTGATGCAAGAGGTGGAACTATCATGGACGGATGAGTGAAGGGGGTGAGAGATGCGGGCGGGGGGGGGGGATGGTTGGGATGGGAAGGGGTTGCGGGGTTGGAAGCTAGGGGGGATTTAATGAGGGGAGGAGAGAGATCGTTTTGGGGAGGGCGGGGGAGGGGAAGCTTGGCTTTGAGGCGGGCGAGATGATATTGAGGGGTGGAGGAGATGACTTTTAGGAAGGAGGGGGGGAGACATCTAAAGGGGGGGGGGGGGGGCATTTAAATGGACGGGGAAGACATTCTTGAGGGGGCATTTAAATGGATGGGGAATACTCTTCCTGGTGTGACATAGGTATGATTTTGGCGAGGCGCCACTAGAGCACACCGTTGCCTCGTTTCTCCATAACGTGGAACAACCTCTCTCCTGCTCATTCTTTACTTAGGTATGTTAATGGCCAGGTTGATACAGAGGAAGAGCTCGCTCCAAAGTGCCGCTAAAGCATATGGTAGTCTCATCCACTGGTGCCATGCTCAAAGCAACATAAAAGTACCTCTCCCCTGCTCTCTCCTGCCCATTTCTATAGGAATGATGATGACCCGGTGGTTACAGAAGAGGAGCTTGCCCAAGACACCACCCCACAACCCGGTGCCTTCTTTGTTCATTATAGGGTCATTTATCACATCCTAAACCCCCTCCCCTGCTCATTTTTTACAGAATTGATGGCGACCAGGTTCTTACAGAAGAGGAGCTTGCCCAAGACACCACCCCACAACCCGGTGCCTTCTTTGTTCATTTTGCGCTCATCTATTTCATTTATAACATGCTAAACCCTCTCTCCTGCCCAATATTATAGGAATGATGATGACCCGGTGCTTACAGAAGAGGAGCTTGCCCAAGACACCACCCCAGAACCTGACGCCTCCACCATGGAGGCGTTAGAGCTGAGAACCCTAGGCAGCGACTTCAACCCCCTCCCTGACAATTTTGAAGACAGTATCACAGGTGCATGGGCCACTAGCGACACCACAGCAGCAGCAGCAGGGGGAGGAGGAGGAGGGGAGGAGGATGAGTTGCCTTCGGTGATGGAGGTAGCAGCGGAAGTATCTCAGCTGCGGCCGTTGCCCCGGGTGTGGGTGTTGATGGGAGGGGAGGGGGTGGACAGGCATATGTCGTTGAGGAGTGGGGTCAATGTGTGGGCAAAGCTGCAGCGGTACCCTGATTTGCAGGTAATGTGGGTTTAGGGGAGAAGCGGGGGGGGGGGGGGACTAATTTGCATACAGCAAAGCTAGCAGGGGGGGAGGGGGGAGACAATGTGTGGGCAAAGCTGCAGCGCTAGTCTGATTTGCAGGTAATGGGGGTTTAGGGGACTAGCGGGGGAGGGGGGGATAGTGTTTGGATTGCATATAGGACAGCTAGCAAGGTGGGGGGCGGAGGCAAAGGGTCAAAGGGCAGGACCAAGTTGCAGCACTACTCTGGTTTGCAGATGAAGATTTTAGGGGACTAGTCGCTGGGAACTTTGGCTTTGGTTTGAGTTGCGAAAAGCAACGCTGAATGGATGGGTGGGGCCAACGGGTGAGAAGCTGCAAAGCTACCCTGATTTGCATGTGAAGAGTTCAGGGGACTAGTTGGGGAGGATGGGGGTTGCTTTTGATTTGCATAGAGCAGAGCTGGCCATGTGGGAGGGGAGGGGGGGGAGCTGCAGCGCTACCCTGTTTTGCAGGTATTGGGACTAGCGGGGGGTAGGGGACTGGGGGCGGTGTTCAATTTGGGTAGAGCAGGGCTAGCCGGGGGGAGGGCCCTCAAGCCGGGGGGAGGGCCCTCAGGCCGCTCTGTCCCTCTCTCCCACAGCGTTCATTACAGGCATCGTTCAGGGTACTCAACTATATTGAGTTAAATCACGATATGACCAAACATGCATCTGCAGCACCTAAGCATAGCATATGTTTTACTCTCGTCTAATCATTTATCTTTTAGGCTGGAGACAGCGGAGCATGGCTCGATCCAAGCCTTTAGTCCCATCGAGCGATTTGACCTCCCAGGCATTCTTGTCACCCTCAATGACCTTTACCTTGGCTTTGACCTTGACTTTGACCTTGACCTTGACCATGTTGTTGTTGTTGTCAGCTTGAGGCGTTGCTCCTGCCTCCCCCCTGGCCAGTGGTTTCAACCACCTTAACTTTTACTTTAGTTTTTACCTAGACTTTGACCTTGATTTTGACCTTGATTTTGACCATGACCTTGGCCATGTTTTTGTTGTCAGGTTGAGGCGTTGCTCCTGCCTCCCCCTGGCCAGTGGTTTCAACCACCTTAACTTTTACTTTTGTTTTTACCTAGACTTTGACCTTGACTTTGACCTTGACTTTGACCTTGATTTAGACCATGATCTTGGCCATGTTTTTGTTGTCAGGTTGAGGCGTTGCTCCTGCCTCCCCCTGGCCAGTGGTTTCAACCACCTTAACTTTTACTTTTATTTTTACCTAGACTTTGACCTTGACTTTGACCTTGACTTTGACCTTGATTTTGACCATGACCTTGGCCATGTTTTGTTGTCAGGTTGAGGCGTTGCTCCTGCCTCCCCCTGGCCAGTGGTTTCAACCACCTTAACTTTAACTTTTATTTTTACCTAGACTTTGACCTTGACTTTGACCTTGACTTTGACCATGACCTTGGCCATGTTTTTGTTGTCAGGTTGAGGCGTTGCTCCTGCCTCCCCCTGGCCAGTGGTTTCAACCACCTTAACTTTTACTTTTATTTTTACCTAGATTTTGACCTTGACTTTGACCTTGACTTTGACCTTGATTTTGACCATGACCTTGGCCATGTTTTGTTGTCAGGTTGAGGCGTTGCTCCTGCCTCCCCCTGGCCAGTGGTTTCAACCACCTTAACTTTTACTTTTATTTTTACCTAGACTTTGACCTTGACTTTGACCTTGACTTTGACCTTGACTTTGACCTTGATTTTGACCATGACCTTGGCCATGTTTTTCTTATCAGGTTGAGGCGTTCCTCCTCCCACCACCTGGCAGTGGGTTGAATGAGACCCGCAGGCGTGATGCCCTACTACAGCGGAGGACGGAATGGATGGCTCTGGGTGTACCTGAGGAGGAGTACCCAGAGGCTATGACACAACAAGAGCTGCTGTGAGTGATAAGGGTGGGGTTTAGTTATGGGGTGGAAGGGGTGGATGGGGGGCAGGCATAAAGAATGGGTGTGGGGGTGGGAAGTTAGAAGGGAGTATTGGAGGAGGAGTACCCAGAGGCCATGACACAACAAGAGCTGCTCTGAGTGATTGGCCTCGGGGGGGGGGGGGGCAGGGTTGGGGACGGGGGGGAGGAGTGCAATCGGGCTGGGCGTGGGGTGAACTTGGGGGGTTCGGGGCATATGAATGGGAGCAAGGGAGTAGTTACAGGGGAGTCCCTGGGGAGGAGCACCCCGAGCCTACGACACGACAAGAGCTGCTGTGAGTGATTAAGGGGAGAGAACGATGTGGCTGGGCGTGGGAGGACGTGGGGGGTGTCAAGGCGTAAGGGGTGTGGGAGGCGGTTTAGGATTTAGGGTTTCAGATGGTTTAAGAGTTTCAAACAAGGCTCTGGGGAGGAATCCATTCAGGCAATGACACAGCAGGAGCTGCTGTGATTGTTGTATGGGGCTGGAGGTGGGGCTGGGTGGGACGGGGGGACAATGAGGAATGCGAGAAGGGCTTGTTTACAAGGGTGTAGCTGAGAAGGAGTACCTGAGGCTATGACTCAAGATGAGTTCCTGTGAGTTATCACCAGGGTGGGAGGCATGGGGGCCGGGGGGCTTTCTGAGAGGGATGGGGAGTGGGTGGGTGGGGAGAGGTAGTTACATGGGAGTCCGTGGGGAGGAGTATGTTGGAGCTATGACGCAAAAAACACTCGCAGTAGCTTGCGCGGGGGCGGGTGGGGGGGGGGGTATCTGGGTTGGGGGTGGTGTGGGATGTGGTGGGGGGAGATATAAGGTTTAAACCCTAAACCCTAAACTAGTTTAAAAGCTGCTTAATCACATGGGAGTCCCTGAGCAAGAAGCCCTTCAAGCTTCAGTGCTACAGGCGCTGCTGTCCACGGTTTTGCCGGGGGGGGGGATTGGGCTGGAGGAAGGGGCGCGGGGATGTGGGGGGGCCCGGGTGCATAAGGAGGGGCCTCTGAGAGATCCTTCATTACCAGGGACTCCAATTTACACATGGAGTGGGGGTCCAGCCAGCTACCTGCAGGTAATCGGATGATGTATCACTGTTGATTATTGTGCCTCAACATGAAAAGCTGCTTCCGCAATGCTTCACGGAGGTGAAGCTGCTCATCTTGCTCCTGTTGCTCTTCATTTAGATCTGAGAAAGAAGATGAAGGACGGGTGGCAAGCATGGTTTACACCAGGCTAATGCAATGCTGTTTTGTATCCTGATTTCCCTGTGGTTGAGCAGTGTGATTCAATTTGGATCTGGCAATAAATTTTTGATAAAGGACAAATGACCCGCATGGTTTATGAACCCTAATTGTATGCTGTTTTTGCATGTCTGTGGCTGTTCAGTGTGATGCCGCCTGTTCAGCTTCCCCTACCTGACCGGCCAGTGTGGGCCCTGCCCCTGGCACCCTTGCTCCGGCACAGCTTGGAGGAGGCTACAGAAGCAGCAGAACGGATGGCAGAGAGGTGAGGGGATCTTAGGGTTTAGGGTGTTGATCTTGGGGTTTGTAGATTTGGGGGTTTAGGGTCTAAGGCACAGTTTGAGGAGGTTGCAGGAGGAGCAGAATGGATGGGAGAGAGGGTGAGGGAGGTTGCTAGTTTGGAGTTTTAGTCTGGGGTAGCATCTGTAGGGTTTTATTTGCGGCTTAAGGCAGG
>OY288145.1 GCA_958439195.1 uncultured Paracoccaceae bacterium | reverse complement strand
CCCTTGCGCGGATGCAGAATACCGACCGACAGGATCAGCGGCGGCGGCGTCCTCGGCACGCCCAAAGCCTCCACGCCCGCAGACGATACCCGGTCTATCCCCGGCAACAGCACCGTGATGCGTCCCGCCTCCACCCCGTATTCCGCCATCAGGATCGCCCGCGTATGCCGACTTGGCACCAGGATATGCCGCGCAAGGCGCAGATTGTCCCGCTCCCGCCCGCGCAGCCGCGCAGCCTCTGCCGGGTCCAACCCGGTTTCCGCCGCAAGCGGGTGGTGGACAAGGGCCACGATGGGCGCGGCAATCCGCGCCACATCCGCCGTGGGCAAGGCACCAAAGGCCAACCCGTCAATGATCACCGGCCATTCCGGCGAAAGGGATACCAGTTGTTCCACCGCCGCCCGCATCGCCTGCGCGCCCGGATCGGGAAAGCCATCCGACAAAGTCACCACCCGGACATCATGGCCCATCGCCCGCAGGCTTTCGATCAGCCGCCGGTCATAGAAATACCCCCCCGTCACCGTGGCCAGATCACCGGGCACGGCAAAAGCGATGGTCAACCGGGGCGCAGATGGGGGCGCAGATGGCGGATCAGGGGAAAACGGCATATCGGGCAAAGCTCGGGCTTTCACAGGCGGCAAAGCCCGCCCGCCGCTCAGGTAGCAGCGCGGCCTGCGACATCAACTCCCCCCTGTTCTGTAAACGCATTTTGCGACGGCCCGTCCAGCGCGCTGCCGCTTTTGTCATTACGGAAAATGCCACACGATCAGGCAAAGCCACAGGATCGGCCCAACCCCCGCCCACTGACCGCCATCCTCCGCGCAGCACCCCCATGCCACAAACCGGATTCCGGCATCCTCGTGCCCCCGCGGGTGATCCGCGGCACCCCCCCACGGGGCGCTGCGGTCTGGTTGGGCCGATCACTGTGGCCCGCCGCTACGGCGCGGTTTCCACCGCGTCGCAGTTCCGTTGCTCTACCTCTGGTCCCGCCTTCGTCCCTCCCAGCGGCTCCATGCGAACCCCGGTGATCCGCGCCTCCGGGCCGGTCCGGGCCATCAGGTCGATCAACCGGGGCGGGCCATAGAATACATTGTCCACAATCCCCTCATCGTCCTTCGTCGTCTGGATGATGCACACCATGCGCCGTTCCAGCGCCTCGGCCCGCCGCCTGCGCGCACGGTCCGCCAGGCCTTCTGCCCTTCCCTCGGTCCGGCGATACTGGTCGATATAGGTGATCTGCGCGCCGGTCATCCCACCGCCCCCATCCGCGGCCACACAGCGCACAGGTATCGGCACCCTTGCCGCTCCAACGGGATCGACCTGCTGGCCAATGTCATTCGCCTTCTCCGACTCGTCCGCGCGGCTGCGCCGACATCTGGGCGAATGTGGCAAAAATTTGACCACCCTGGCACCCTACAAAGGTCCGGTGATCTCGTGGTCTAAGGTCCGTGTCCTTCAGGCGGGCCGCGATCATGCGCGAAAACACCGGCGGCGGGCGCGGCAACGCAGGTTGCTATCGCCTCAGGACACCGCCCGCTGCGTGCATACGCCCGTCTGCACCGCCCGCTGCACCAGCAGCGGCACGCACAACCTGCACGAAACTGCCCGTTTCTCCGGCGCTCGATCCAGGGTTTTTCACCCAGTCAGAACGCCGTCCCCGGCCGCAGCCCCAGCTTCTTCATCACCATCGCCGCCGGGCAAAACCCGGTAAAGGACGACTGGATCAGGTTCACCCCGATGAACACTGTAAACCACAGAAAATAAGGCGAAACAAAGCTGGTCAGCAACACACTCACCAACACCATCACACCGGCGAATGCCATCACGGCGCGGTCAAGGGTCATGTCATCAACTCCCATCAGCCAGCCCACCATCGGGCCACGCTGATCCTCATCTAAGCGATCAAGCTAAAACATTCAATATCCAGAATGTGTTTTCGCCAAACCCACATCGCCCAAACCTCCAACCTGACCCCAGAAAGTTAACCCCAATTTCCTTGATTTATTTGGCCGGTGTGCTCATATCCTTGGTGCGACGTTAACTCTACTCGACTTCTGTTTCGGATTTTCCGGCCACAGCATCGACCAGGCTGACGGGGCCAGGCCGCCGCACAGTGCGGGCGGCAGACTTGACAGGAGACTTCACGATGGCCAAGGGCACCGTGAAATGGTTCAATGAAACCAAAGGCTACGGCTTCATCGCCCCCGAAGGCGGCAAGAAGGACGTGTTCGTTCACATCACCGCTCTGGAACGTGCAGGCCTGCGCGGCCTCAAGGATGGCCAGGCCGTGACCTTTGATATTGAAGCGGGCCGTGATGGCCGCGAATCGGCGACCAACCTTTCGCTGTCCTGATCCGCAGCAGATCGGTATCATCCATAAGGGCGCAACCTAACCCGTTGCGCCCTTTCGGTTTTCCGGCCGTCCCGCCATTTGGGCGATGATCCATCCGCGACATGACAACCGGCCGAAACAACTAGCCAATCCCGCGCGCCTGTCGCAAACTTCGCCGCATGGCACAGCCTGACTACACGCACATCATCGACGCGCCGACCTGGGACTTCATCCACAGGTCCGAAGCGGCCTACCCCCCGGACACCGCCACCCTGTCGATCGCCGACCAGCGCGGCATCTACAACCGCATGTGCCGCCAATTCCATCGCGGCTATCCCCCTGGAATCACGGCCAAAGACCGCGATTTCGGCGGCGTCCCCTGCCGCCATTACCCTGGCACCAAAGGCACGGTCATCTATTTCCACGGCGGCGGCTTCGTCGTGGGCGGCCTGGAAAGCCACGATGACATCTGCGCCGAGATCCGCCATCAAACCGGTCTCCACGTCGTTTCCGTCGACTACCGCCTCTGCCCGGAACACCCCCACCCCGCCGCCTTTGATGATGCCTGCGCCGCCACCCGCGCCATCGCCGCCGAACTGCCCGCGCCCCTTGTTCTTGCAGGCGATAGCGCCGGCGGCAACCTTGCCGCCGCCACGACCCAAGCCATTGGCCGCAAAGGCGATCTTGGCATCGTCGGGCAGCTTCTTGTCTATCCCGGCCTTGGCGGGAACACCGATGCAGGCTCTTACCTCACCCACGCCCATGCCCCGATGCTCAGCCGCGATGACGTGCTGTTCTACAGCGCCATCCGCCACGGCACCGCCCCCGCACCAACGCCGGACCCCAGCTTCGCCCCTCTCTCCGACAGCGATTTCACAAACCTGCCCCCCACCCTCGCCATCGCCGCCGAATGCGACCCGCTGGCCGATGATGCCGCCGCTTATGCCGCCCGCATCACTGCCGCCGGGGGCATCGCCCGCGCCGTCACCGAACCCGGCCTTGTCCACGGCTACCTGCGCGCCCGCGCCACCGTGCCCCGCGCCGCCGACAGCTTTACCCGCATCACCCTCACCCTCACCGCAATGGCCAATGGCACATGGCCCGAACCCGAGGACATCACATGAACGCCCCGATCCCCAACCTGACCCATTGGCAGGAACGCTGCGACATGGCCGCCGCCTTTCGCTGGACTGCCCGTCTGAACATGCATGAGGCGGTGGCAAACCACTTCTCGCTTGCTGTCAACGCCGATGGCTCACGCTTTCTCATCAACCCGAACGGCCGCCATTTCAGCCGGATCACAGCGTCAAACCTCGTGGAAATCGATGCGAACGATCCGGCCACCATGTCCCGCCCTGATGCGCCCGATCCCACCGCCTGGGGGTTGCACGGCTCCATCCACCGCGCCCTGCCCCATGCGCGCTGCGTGATGCATGTCCATTCCATCCATGCCACCGTGCTGGCCAGCCTCGCCGACTCGCGCCTTCCCGCCATCGACCAGACCAGCGCCATGTTCCACAACCGCCTGGTGGTCGATGATCACTACGGCGGCATGGCGTTTGAGGAAGAAGGCGCCCGCTGCGCCACACTGCTGGCCGATCCGAAAACCATCGTCATGGTGATGGGCAATCACGGCGTGCTGGTCATCGGGCAGACGGTGGCCGAGGCATTCAATCGCCTCTACTACTTTGAACGCGCGGCCGAAACCTACATCCGCGCCCTGCAAACCGGCCGCCCGCTACGCATCCTGCCCGACGCCATCGCCGAAAAGACCGCACAGGAATGGGAGGCCTATCCCGGCTTCGCCGACGCGCACCTAAGCGAGTTGCGCGCCATTCTGGATGCCGAGGCGAACGACTACGCCGCCTGACCTTACCCCACCATAAAGGGTGCTGCCTTCATGGTGGACGGCACCGGCACCCCCATCCGTGTCAGAATGGATGGGGCCAGCGCCAACTGATCCAGCACGACATCGCCCGCAGGCATGTCGGACCCGCCGAAATAGTAAAACGCGACATCCTGCTGCAACTCGCCCGTGCCGCCATGATGGCCGCGCGCATCCTGCCCGTGATCGGCGGTGACAATCACCTCATATCCGGCATTCCGCCAGCGGTGGATGAACGGCGCCAACTGTTCATCCAGCAGATAGCAGGCATGGTCCATCTGCGCACAGTCATGGAAAAACCGATGCCCCATGCTGTCCAGCGTGCAGGAATGATAGATGCCGTAATCAATCCCCTTCACCTCGCACAAACGGGTCAGCGTGGCGAACATGTCATGGTCTGACGGGGTCATCTGGTTGTCCTGACCATAACCCGCCATCGTGTGAAACCGCCCATGATGGATCGGCCCCGCCTCCTCATCATATTCAATGTCACGCACCGTATCGAACGGCGCACGCTGAAAGAATTCCGACCAGAAGGAATGCGTCACCGCCCCCGTCCGCCGCCCCGCCTTGGACAGTTCGGAAAACACATCCGGCAGGTCAATCTTGCGCACCGCCTGATTGCCCCAGATGCCATGCACCTGTGGCGGCACCCCCGTATGGATCGACGCATAACACGAGGCCGAGGTGGATGGCAGCACCGCCCGCATCCGCCACACCCGCGCCTCGCCCGATTGCACCCAGCCCTCCAGATTGCCGAACAGCCGCCGCCAGTTGCGATACGGCACCCCGTCGATGATGATCAGCAGCAGCTTGCGCGCCATCAATTCCCGGCGCTTTCCATCTTTCGGCGTGCCAAGACGCTTTCCAGCCACCCCAGTTCCATCTCTGGCACCGAAGACAGCAACAGGTCGGTATAGTCGTCAAACGGTGGTGTCAGCACATCGGTCTTTGACCCATACCGCACCACCTGCCCCCGATACATCACCGCGATTTTGTCGGCGATGGCCTTCACCGTCGCCAGATCGTGGGTGATGAACAGATAGGCCACATGCTCTTGCGCCTGAAGGTTCAAAAGCAGCTTCAGGATGCCATCCGCCACCAGCGGGTCCAGCGCCGATGTCACCTCATCACAGATGATCAGCTTGGGCTTTGCCGCCAGCGCGCGGGCAATGCAGACCCGCTGCTTCTGCCCGCCCGACAGTTCGGCGGGATAGCGGTCGATATAGCCCTTCCCCATCTCGATCTGGTCCAGCAATTCCTGCACACGCTTGCGCTTTGCCTCGCCCGTCATGCCGAAATAGAACTCCAGCGGCCGCCCGATGATCGTGCCCACCGTCTGGCGCGGGTTCATCGCCACATCCGCCATCTGATAGATCATCTGCAACTCGCGCAGATCATCCTTGCTGCGGTCCTTCAACGCCGCATTCAGCGTGCGCCCGGCAAAGGTGATGCGCCCCTGACTGGGCGGCAGCAGGCCCGTAATCGCCCGCGCCAGCGTCGATTTCCCCGATCCGCTTTCCCCCACCACGGCCAGCGTCTGCCCCGCAGGCAGATCAACCGTGACATTCTTCAGCACGTCGAAATTCGTGCCCGAATAGCGCGCGGTCACATTCTGCACCGAAAGGATCGGCGGTGCCTCGGCCTTTTCCACATGGTCGATCGACCGGACGGAAACCAGCGCGCGGGTATAGTCTTCATGCGGGGCGGTGATGATCTGCTTCACCGGGCCGTATTCCACCTTCTTCCCGTGCCGCAGCACCAGAATGTCATCCGCAACCTGCGCCACCACGGCCAGATCATGTGTGATATACAGCGCCGCCACCCCGGTATCGTGGATCGCATCCTTGATCGCGGCCAGCACCTCGATCTGCGTTGTCACATCCAGCGCGGTGGTCGGTTCGTCAAAGATCACCAGATCCGGCTTTGGGCACAGCGCCATCGCCGTCATCGCCCGCTGCAACTGCCCGCCCGATACCTGATGCGGATAGCGCGTCCCGAAACTTTCCGGGTTCGGCAGGCCCAGCTTGGCAAACAGCATGACCGCCCGCTTCTCGGCCTCGGCCCGGCCCATGATGCCATGAATCAGCGATGTCTCGATCACCTGTTCCATCAACCGCTTGGCCGGGTTGAACGCCGCCGCCGCCGATTGCGCCACATAGGTGACTTCGCGCCCGCGCAAGGCCCGCAGCCCGGACGCATTCATACCCCGGATGTTGCGCCCGTTCAGCAGGATCTCGCCCCCCGTCAGGCGCACCCCGCCCCGGCCATAGGCCATAGCCGACAGCCCGATGGTCGATTTCCCGGCCCCGGATTCCCCGATCAGGCCCAGCACCTTGCCCTTGGCCACGCTGACCGACACATCATCCACCAGCACCACATCGCGTGGCGCCTCGCCCGGCGGATAGCTGGTCGCCTCGATCCGCAGGTTCCGTATCTCAAGCAGATCAGCCACCGCGTCCCCCCTTCAGGCTTGTCGTGCGCGACAGGATCCAGTCGGCAACGAGGTTCACGGAAATCGCCAACAGCGCGATGGCCAGCGCAGGCATCAAGGCCGCCGCCTTGCCATAGATCAGCCCATCCTTGTTTTCCTTTACCATCCCACCCCAATCCGCCAGCGGCGGCTGAATACCAAGGCCAAGGAAGGACAGCGTGGAAATGAACAGCACCGCAAAGATGAACCGCAGCCCGAACTCTGCCACCAAAGGTGACAGGGCATTGGGCAAAATCTCCCGAAAGATGATCCAGGATTGCCCTTCCCCACGCAACTTTGCCGCCTCGACGTAATCCATCACCGTAATGTCCATCGCCACAGCACGCGACAGGCGGAACACCCGCGTCGAATCCAGCAAGCCCATGATCAGGATCAGCACCGTCAGGTTGATGGGCAGCACCGACAGCACCACCAGCGCCACGATCAGCGACGGAATGGCCATCATCAGATCGACCAAACGGCTTAGCCCTTGATCGACCCAGCCCCCGCTGACCGCCGCCATGAACCCAAGGAATGACCCCAGCCCAAAGGACAACAGCGATGACGCCAGCGCCACAAAGATCGTGATCTGCCCGCCGTGGATCATCCGGCTTAGAATATCGCGGCCAATCGTGTCGGTTCCCAGCCAGTGCCGCTCTGACGGTGCCTCCCAGACACCGCCGATCACGGCATCCAGCGGATAGGGCGAAATCCATTGGGCGAATACGGCGCAAAACAAGAAAGCCCCCGTCAGCACCAGCCCGATCATTGCAGAAATCGGCATCTTCATTTCGGGTGCCTCAATCGCGGATTGGCGATGATGGAAATCACATCCGCCAGAATGTTCAGCCCGATATAGACGGCGGCAAAGATCAACCCCACCGCCTGCACCACCGGCAGGTCACGCTTGGACACATGATCCACAAGGTATTGCCCCAGCGCATTATAGCCGAACACCACCTCCACCACGACCACCCCCACCACCAGATAGGCCAGGTTCAACACCACCACCGAAATGATCGGCGCAATGGCATTGGGAAAGGCGTGCTGCCAGATCACCCGCATCGGCGACAGCCCCTTCAATTCCGCCGTCTCGATATAGGCAGATTGCATCACGTTCAGGATCGCCGCCCGCGTCATCCGCATCATATGGGCCAGCACCACCAGAACCAGCACGATCACCGGCAGGGCCACGGCCTGCAACCGGTCCAGAAAGGACATGCCCGGAAACACCATCGCCACCGGCTGAAAGATCGGAATGACCTGTGTCAGCAGGAAAATCACGAAATAGGCCGCCACGAATTCCGGCAGCGAAATCGTCGACAGCGTGATCCCGGAAATCACCTTGTCCGGCCAGCGCCCGTTATACCGCGCCGCCACCAGACCCAGCAGAATGGCCAGCGGCACCGAAATCGCCGCGGCGCAGGACGCAAGGAACAGCGTATTCCCCAACCTCTGCCCGATAGCCTGCCCAATATCCTGCCCATTGGTCAGCGCCACGCCGAAATCCCCGGTCAGGATACCCCCCAGCCACTCAAAGAACCGCACATAGGCGGGCCGGTTCAACCCCAGCGATTCCCGCAGGTTCGCCAAAGCCTCGGGCGTGGCCGATTGGCCAAGGATTGCCTGCGCCACATCCCCCGGCAGCGCCTCGGTGCCAATAAAGATCAGCAGTGAAACTGCAAAAAGCAGCAGCAGGCCCAGCGTAAGTCGCTGGGCCACGAGTTTAAGGACAGGATGCACCTTGCACTGCCCCGATCAGGCGTTCAGCCAGCACTTGGCCAGCGCACGCCCATTCATAAGCTCATGCGTCGGGTCGACGAACCAGCCGCCAACCTCGGCGCGGCGTGCTTCGACAAACTCGTTGAACATCGGGCAGATCACGCCGCCTTCGTCCCGCACAAGCATGGCCATTTCCGAATACATGGCCTTGCGCTTTTCGCCGTCCAACTCGCCCCGCGCCGCGACCAGCAGCTCGTCAAAGCGGGCATTCTTGAACCGCGTGTCGTTCCAGTCCGCGGTCGAGGCATAGGCCGTGGAATACATCTGATCCTGCACCGGACGTCCGCCCCAATAGCTGGCGCAGAACGGCTCTACGTTCCAGACGTTGGACCAGTAGCCGTCATCCGGCTCCACCTTCACCTCCAGCGGGATACCCGCTGCGGCAGCAGATTGCTGGAACAGTTGCGCCGCTTCCACCGCGCCGGGGAAGGCACCGGGTGCCGTGCGCAGGATGATGGGCGAACCGTCATGGCCCGATGCCTTGTAATGCTCCGCGGCCTTGGCCAGATCGAATTCCCGCTGCGGGATCGACGCGTCGAAATAGGGATAGGCGGCGTTGATCGGAAAGTCGTTACCGACCGACCCGAACCCGCCAAGGATCTTGTCCACCAACTCCTGACGGTTGATCGCATATTTCAGCGCCATCCGCAGATCGTTGTTGTCGAAGGGCGCCGTATCGGCATGCATGATGAACACATAATGCCCACGACCGGCCGCCCGTTCGATGGAAACGCCCGGCACACCCGTCAACAGCTCCACGATCTTGGGATCGACCCGGTTGATCATGTGGACCTGACCGGATTGCAGCGCCGCCGTCCGGGCGGTGTTGTCGTTGATCACAAGGATCTCTGCACCGTCTGCATGGCCAATCGTGTTGTCGAAATAGTTGGCATGCCGCTCGAACACCACACGAACGCCCGGTTCAAACGACACCACCTTATAGGGGCCAGCCCCGATCCCGGCATTCGGGTTGTCATAGCCACCACCCGGCTGGATCTGCAGGTGATAATCGGCAAGCAGGAAAGGCAGGTCGGCATTCGCCGACGCCAGCTTCAGCGTGACCATGTCACCCTCTGACGTCATCTCGGAAATACCCTGCACGATGCCAAGAGCGCCCGACTGCGCCTTTTCATCCGTGTGACGCTTCAGCGTGGCCACCACATCCTCGGCGGTGACCGTCTTGCCGTCGTGGAATTCCACGCCCGACCGGATCTTGAACTTCCATTCCGTCGCATCGGCATTCGAAGAAATTTCTTCCGCGACGCGGGGTTCCACTTCACCCTTTTCGTTCACGATCACCAGCATCTCGCCCCAAAGCATGCTGACCGCAAAAGGTGCGGGCGATGCCGCCAGCGCCGGATCAAGCGAGTTGGTCGATTCCCCACCGGACACCCCGGCCCGAATCACGCCACCCTTCACCGGCTCCTGCGCCTGCGCGGCGGATGCCAGCAGCGTATTCGCCATCGCTGCCGAAATCCCCAAAGCCGAGGCACGGCCCACAAACTCACGGCGGCTCATCATGCCACGCGCGGCACGCTTCAGCAGATAGTCGAATTCAGTGTTCATTCTGTCGGTCTCCCTGGTGTCGAACGGGGCTTTTTGCCCGTCCGTTTTTGTTGATTACCCAATCAGTAACCCGCGAATCCCTGTGCGGGCAAAGGTTTTCTCCCATTCTTGCGTCACGAATTTCAGACGAACCTCCGCGCGACGCGGTCATCCCAGTTGCGTTCAAACACCAAACGGTCGCCTTCCCAGGCCCGCAACACGGCTTTCATCCGCAATTCGTCTGCGGCGCCCGTCATCTCCGCCTCGGCCCGTGTGCGCACCGACCAGTCGCCCCGCGACAGGCGCTGCTCCCAAACATGCACCGCCCGCGCCGACAGCGGATCAGCCGGATCAATCTCCCACCGCTCGCTCATCGTCTCGCCCGAACACAGCCCGTGCGTCAGGTTCTCGGCATCGCCCAGATCATCCTCGACCACCATCGCATACAGGCCGCGGATCAGGTCGCGTTCGACAAACCGCCGCGTCTTGCCGGGGCGGATCACCCGGTTGTTCCACGGCGCGGCATGTTCCGCAGGCGGCGGCACCCATTCCGGTTCGCTCCCCGCATGCACAGGCAGATGCAGGCTTCCCCCGGTCACCGTCACCACCCCCGCCTCAGGCGACGGCCAGACAAACGGCCAGTAACTGTTCGACAGCGCCAGCCGCAGATGATGGCCGGGGGCTACCCGATAGGCCATCTGGTCAAGGTCAAAGGCCACCGTCACCGCCTCCCCCGGCACCATCGGTGCAGGGCGTTCCATACTGTCACGATGGCACAGGTTCAGCATCCCATGCGCGATGCGCACCGATGCACCATCCGGTCCCACATCGCACAACCGCGCCACCACAAATCCCAGCGGGCGGTCGCTTGACAGGCGCAACGTCACCCGCGCCGCGCCCAGCAGGTCCATCCCCTCGACCAGCGGATCGCCATCGAAACAGACCGACATCGCGTCATCCTCGCGCTGGTCCCCCGGCATTTCGGCATTCAGCCCCATCGGAAAGAACTCGCCCGCCTGCAAACCCAGATGCTGCGGCGTGGCGATGGGCATGGCGAAACCTGCTGTTTCACCTTGGCCCAAAGACCCATGCGACGCCGCCCCCGCGCGCCCCGGCATCAGGGTCCACGCCTCCCGCGTCACACGCGGCGATGGCCACTCTGCCTCGGCCACCCAATGCCCCGGCCTGTGCCGCGCGCTGGCGTCCGGCGCGGCGCTGTCCATCATCCACACGCGGTAGGCGGGGTCATCCTCGGCCCCGTTCGCAATCCCCTTCAACCACCGATCCCACCACCGCAGCGCCACCTGCAAGAACCCGATCTGCGGGCCGGGAACGGCAGTATGGGGGTATTGATGCACCCACGGCCCTACGATCCCCTTGCAGGGCGCAGGCACATTTTCCACCAGATGCGCCACGGTGTTCATGTAATTGTCGGCCCATCCGCCCCAGATCAGAACCGGCGTCTGCATCCGGGCATAATCCTCGCCCACCGATCCGTGCTTCCAATACTCCCCCCGCTCCTGCAACGCGGCCCAGCGCGGGGCAAGCCAGGGTTCATGCTCCAGCCGCTCCAGCCACATCTCGCGCCAGTCCGGGCGCAGCACGGGGTCCGGCGGGCGGCTGGAAAAAGACAGCATCACCGCCCCCCAGCCAAAGTTCTCGCCCAGCAGGCAGCCGCCCTTGAAATGGATGTCATCGGCAAAGCGGTCAGTGGTCGAACAGACCGACACCACCGCCTTCAACGCCGGGGGCTGGTTGAACGCCGCCTGCAGGCAGTTGAACCCGCCCCAGCTTTTGCCCATCATCCCCACCGCACCGCTGCACCACCGCTGACGCGACAGCCAGTCGATCACGGCAACCGCATCATCCATTTCGGCTTGCGTGTATTCATCCGTCATCAGCCCTTCGGAATCGCCATTGCCGCGCATGTCGACCCGCACGCAGGCATAGCCGTGGCCCGCCACATAGGGATGCATCATCTCATCGCGCGGCAAGGTTCCGTCGCGCTTGCGATAGGGGATATATTCCAGAACCGCCGGCACCGGACGCGCCTCGGCATCCACCGGCAGCCAGACCCGCGCCGACAGGCGGCAGCCGTCGGGCATCACAATCCCCATATCCTCATGCTCGATGATCTGGCAGGGGAATTCCGTGCGAATGGTCATGCGCCGCGCTCCTTCTGGTGCGCGCATCAAAGGCCAAGCCCACCGCCGCGCCGCGCCCGTTCCCGCCCCTCGATCCACCGAACGCGACACGGCGCAAGGAAACGCGCCACACAGGCTCATCCTCCGTAGACCCAAGCCCCCAGCGCGCCCACACCGCACCGGCAATGTCGGCTGAAGCCATCGACAGGGCGCATCAGCGCTATCTGCCCCCGGCGCCCTGACATAGCCTGCACCGGCATAGATCGCCGGAGCCTGCCATGACCAACCGCCCCAATATCCTGATCCTGATGGTGGACCAGTTGACCGGAACCCTGTTTCCCGATGGCCCGGCCGCCTTTCTGCACGCGCCCAACCTGCGCAAACTGGCCGAACGGTCGGTGCGTTTCGCCAACAGCTACACCCCGTCCCCGCTCTGCGCGCCCGCCCGCGCGGCCTTCATGTCGGGCGCGCTGCCGCAACGCACCCGCGTCTATGACAACGCCGCCGAATTCGCCTCGGACATCCCGACCTATGCCCATCACCTGCGCCGCGCGGGCTATCACACCGCGCTGTCGGGCAAGATGCATTTCGTTGGTCCCGATCAGTTGCACGGTTTTGAGGAACGCCTCACTACCGACATCTACCCCGCCGATTTCGGCTGGACCCCTGATTACCGCAAGCCGGGTGAACGGATCGACTGGTGGTATCACAACCTCGGCTCTGTCACCGGCGCGGGCGTGGCCGAAATTACCAACCAGTTGGAATATGATGACGATGTGGCGCATCAGGCGGTGCAGAAACTCTATGATCTGTCCCGTGACCAGGACGCCCGCCCGTGGTGCCTGACGGTCAGCTTCACCCACCCGCACGACCCTTTCGTCGCGCGGCGCAAATATTGGGATCTCTATGAGAACGCCCCGGAACTCACCCCGCCCGCCGCCATCGCCTATGCCGATCAAGACCCCCATTCACAGCGCCTGATGGATGCCTGCGACTGGCGCGCCTTTGACATCACGGATGCCCATATCCGCCGCGCCCGTCAGGGCTATTTCGCCAATATCTCCTATGTCGACGCCAAGATCGGCGAAATCCTCGACACGCTGGAGGCGACGCGCCAAGAGGCGATCATCCTCTTTCTGTCGGATCATGGCGAAATGCTGGGCGAACGCGGCCTGTGGTTCAAGATGAACTTCTTCGAAGGCTCCGCCCGCGTTCCCCTGATGATCGCGGCCCCTGGCCTGCCCCCCGCCCGG
This sequence comes from uncultured Paracoccaceae bacterium, assembly GCA_958439195.1. Lineage (GTDB taxonomy): Bacteria > Pseudomonadota > Alphaproteobacteria > Rhodobacterales > Rhodobacteraceae > Paragemmobacter. The sequence continues at coordinate 67,153 of OY288145.1, read as the reverse complement.
ATCGACACGCCCGTTTCCACCATCGACGTGACCCCCACACTGGGCGCGCTGGCCGGGATCGACATGGCCGAGATTCTGCCTTGGACCGATGGCGAAAACCTTGTGCCCCTGGCCCGTGGGCAGGCCCGCCAAACCCCGGTTGCGATGGAATACGCCGCCGAAGGCACCATCACCCCGATGATCTGCTTGCGACAGGGCGATTGGAAATACATCCACTGCCCCGCCGATCCCGACCTGCTGTTCAACCTCGCCGCCGACCCGGCGGAACGGACCAACCTTGCCACCGATCCGGCCCATGCCGATACCCTTGCCCAGTTCCGCGCCACCGCCGATGCGCGCTGGAACCTTGCCGCCTACGACGCCGCCGTCCGCGAAAGCCAGGCCCGCCGCTGGGTGGTGTATGAAGCCCTGCGCAACGGGGCCTATTTCCCTTGGGACCACCAACCGCTGCGCGCCGCGTCTGAACGCTACATGCGCAACCACATGGACCTGAACGTGCTGGAGGAAAACAAACGCTTCCCCCGCGGCGAATGATCCTTGCGGCCGCTGTCCCGGAAGCAGCGGCGGATTTGGGTATTTGGGCCAAGGTGAAACGGCAATCTCAGGGCTGTGCCAAAGGTTCCCGCAGCCATCCTTCGGCCCAATCCACGCGCGCGCAGCCCGCAAAATCCGCCAGCCGCTGCAATTCCGCGTCCAGCCGCGCCAGACGCCCCTTGCCAAACGCCACCCCCGGCTCCGGCCAGACCGCACGCAGCGCCAGAACCCCGTCCTGCCGTTTCACATCCACCCGCCCCACCAGCCGCACGCCTTCCAGCAGTGGAAAGACATAATATCCGAACACCCGTTTGGGTTCCGGCACAAAGACCTCGATCCGATACCGAAAGCCGAACAGAAACTCGGCCCGGTTCCGGTCCCGCAGCGCCGGATCAAAGGGCGACAGAATCCGCATACGCGCGGGCGGTTCGGGCGGGTCCATCCCCGCCAGACCCGGCACCGCAAAGACCCGCTTCCGCGCGCCGGATGCGCCCTCGATGTCGACTTCCTCCACCCGGCCCGCACGCAAGGCCGCGGCCAGCCAGCCCCGCGCCTCATCCGGCGTGATCGCATTCCAATAGGCCTGCACCTCGCCCGCTTTGCCAAACCCCAACCGCGCCAACGCCGTGGCGCAGGCCCAATCCACCAGCGCGGCCTCGTCCACTTCCACGGCCCGCACGGCATCGGGGATCACCCGCTCCGTCAGGTCATAGACCTTGCGAAACCCCTCACGCCGGGTGATCGCCAGATGCCCCGTCCGCCACAACCATTCCAGCGCGGTCTTGGACGGATGCCAATCCCACCACCCCCCCTTGCCCCGCACCTCGCCCGCACCCACTTCGGCGCTTGTCACCGGACCATCACGGGCGATCCGGTCCAGGATGGTGCCGAACTGCGCCGCATAGCCTTCGCGGAACCAGCGTTGCCAATTCCCCTGCAATCGCACCTCATCCCGCGCAAAACGGTGCCGCCAATAAGGCCAAACCTCCACCGGCAGGATCGATGCGTCATGCGTCCAATGTTCCCACAGCAACCGGTCGCGCTCCAGCAACCGCTGCAAGGCCGCGCCCCGGAACCCCTGCCGACGCGACCACAGGATCATGTCATGCGCCCGCGCCACGGTGTTGATGCTGTCCACCTGCACAAACCCGATCCGGTCCACCACGCCCGCCAGCGCCACCCCTGACGCCGCCCCCACCGGGGCCTCGGCCAGCGCATGACGATCAAGAAACAGCCGCCGCGCGCGGTCATTGGGGATCAGGGTCAGGGTCATGCCACTGACCTATCAGCCCCGGCCACGGCCCGCCAAGCCTTCCTCGCGCTCCTCTCGTAACATTCTGAAAGACTGCGGGGAAAAACGTGATCACAGCCCTGCCACCGCCCGTTGCATCGTCCCACAACTTGCCTATCCTCAACCTGTCCCCAAGCCGCCCGCCAAGGGTCTGCCCGGCCGCTCCCACCGGGCGACCGCGCGCAACGGCACGACTGCAACCCCGAACCCGCCACCAAGCCGCCCGAAACAGCACCCACCCGAAAGACCGGCGATGCCCCACGATACACCCCTGATCGCCACCATCGTCATCGGCCTGTCGCTCGCCTTCATTCTGGGCCTGATCGCGCACCGCCTGCGCCTGCCCATGCTGGCGGGCTATCTGGTGGCTGGCATCATCATCGGTCCCTTCACACCGGGCTATGTGGCCGATCAGGAACTTGCCACCGAACTGGCCGAGGTGGGGGTAATCCTGCTGATGTTCGGTGTCGGACTGCACTTTTCGCTGAAAGACCTGCTGTCGGTGAAATCCATCGCCATTCCCGGCGCTGTGGTGCAGATCGCCGTCGCCACCGCCGCGGGCCTTGCCCTCGCGCTGTTCATGGGCTGGGGCATGGGGGCCGGGCTGATCTTCGGCCTGTCGCTGTCTGTCGCCTCTACTGTCGTCCTGCTGCGCGCGCTGCAAGACCGCGACCTCGTCACCTCGGAACGGGGCCGCATCGCCGTGGGCTGGCTCATCGTCGAAGACGTGGTCATGGTGCTTGCGCTCGTCCTTATCCCGCCGCTCGCGGGCCTCCTCGGCGGCATCTCCCCCCCGATCGAGGGCGAGGCCGAGCAAGAGGTGATCCGCCTCGGCTTTGGCCCCATCACCGCTACCCTTGGCGTGACGCTGGTGAAATTCGCGGCCTTTGTTGCCCTGATGCTGGTTGTCGGGCGAAAGGTGATCCCCTGGGTGCTGCACTACGTCGCCCATACCGGCAGCCGCGAGTTGTTCCGCCTTGGCGTGCTGTCCATCGCGCTGGGCGTGGCCTTCGGCTCGTCACAGATATTTGGCGTGTCCTTCGCGCTGGGGGCCTTCTTCGCCGGCATGGTCATGGCCACCTCGACCCTCAGCCAACAGGCGATGCGCGAAACGCTGCCGCTGCGCGATGCCTTTGCCGTGCTGTTCTTCGTGTCTGTGGGGATGCTGTTTAACCCGGCCGTGGTGATCGACGCGCCCTTCGCGCTGATTGCCACGGTCCTCATCATCCTGCTGGTCAAATCCATCGCCGCCTATGGCATCGTCCGCGCCTTCGGCCATGAAAAAGGCACCGCCCTGACCATCGCCACCAGCCTGGCGCAGATCGGCGAATTTTCCTTCATCCTGATCGTGATGGGCGTCAAGCTCGCCATCGTCCCGCCCGAGGCAAAGGATCTGGTTGTCGCCGGCGCGCTGATCTCGATCCTCGCCAACCCGCTGCTGTTTTCGATGCTCGATCGCTGGACTGCGAAACACGCCAAACAGGACGATGATGCCAAAGTGGCCACACCCGCGGCCTAACGCCCCACCCGCCCAAAGAAACCGTTTCGGGGTGGGGGGGGCGTCACCCCGCGCCCGGTCTCAGCCGCCGATCCCCGCTTCTGCCGCAATCTCGCGCGATGATTTCCGCGCCCGTTCCGTGGCCGATTTCAACTGCCCGCAGGCCGCCATGATATCCTCGCCGCGCGGGGTGCGGATCGGGCTGGCATAGCCCGCCTGATAGATGATGTCGGCAAAGGCGTGGATGCGGTTGCCCGATGACCGCTTGTAAGGCGCGCCCGGCCATTCGTTGAACGGGATCAGGTTCACCTTGGCCGGAATACCTTCCAGCAGCTTTACCAAGCGATGCGCATCTTCCTTGGTGTCATTCACCCCGTCCAGCATCACATATTCAAACGTGATCCGTTCGCTGTTCGACAGCCCCGGATACTCGCGCAGCGCATCCAAGAGCGTGGCAATGTTCCATTTCTTGTTGATCGGCACCAACACATCGCGCACCGCATCGGTGGTGGCATGGAAACTCACCGCCAGCAGACAGCCGATTTCCTGCGCCGTCCGCGCAATCTCTGGCACCACACCCGATGTCGACAGCGTGATCCGCCGCCGCCCCAGCGCGATGCCTTCGTTGTCCATCACCACTTTCATGGCATCGCGGACATTCTCGAAATTATACAGCGGCTCACCCATCCCCATCAGCACGATGTTGGACACCAGCCGTGTCTCATCCTTCGGCGCGCCGGGTACCGGCCATTCCCCCAGGTCGTCCCGCGCCAGCAGAACCTGGCCGACAATCTCGCCCGCCGTCAGGTTCCTGACCAGCTTTTGGGTGCCGGTATGGCAGAAGGAACAGGTCAGCGTGCAACCCACCTGGGATGAAATGCACAGCGTCCCCCGGTTTTCCTCGGGGATATAAACCACTTCCACCTCATGGCCGCCCGCGATGCGCACCAGATATTTCCGCGTCCCATCCTCGGAAATCTGGCGCGTCACCACCTGCGGCAGTTCGATCACGAAATGATCGTCCAGCAGCGCGCGATAGTCCTTGGCCAGATTGGTCATCGCCGCGAAATCGCGCACGCCCCAATGGTAAACCCATTGCCAGATCTGCCCCAGCCGCATCTTGGCCTGCTTTTCCGGCGTCCCCGCCGCAATCAACGCCGCGCGCAACTGATCCCGCGTCAGTCCCACGATATTGGTCTTGCCACCCTCGGCCGCCTTGCGCGGGATGGTCAGCACGTCCTGCGTGATGGGCGCTGACAGGGGCGCGGCACTTGAATCGGTGGCGGTCATGGTCGGAAATCCTGATCGGTCGGGAAGGCGTTCATATAGGGGATTCGCCCCTAAAACAAAAGGCTCCCCGCAGGGAGCCTATCTCTCGCACGTATCGGCACCCTTTATTGGCAGCGCGTCTCGGCTTCGGTCATCGCGGCGGTGAACCCGCGCAGGCTGAACGTATCCTGCGTCTGCGTCCCGCGTTCCGACCGCGCGGTCAAAACCGCCGTCGTCCCCGCCTTCATCGCGGCCAGCAATGTTGCATCCGCTTCGGGCGATGCGGGCCAGGCCCATTCGCCATCGGTGAACAGATCATAGCTGTTGCCATCGACGTTCATCGTCACCGTGGACCCGTTGGCAAAAGGATAGCCCCCCGTGAACGACACTTCGCCGGGTCGCCCCGGACGATAGGTCACGAACAGCAGAATATCCCCGCGCCGCGCCTGAACGGGCTGGCCATCACGGGTGTTCACCGTCTCTTTCGGAACCGTCACCCCCCAGCATTCCTTAGGCTCTTCCTCGGTGAACACGTTCCAATCCGACGTCACCGCAACGCGGTTGTCGGATTCCTGCGCCAGCACCGCGCCGCCGGTCATGGATGCCGCGAACAAAGCAGCGCCAAGGACGCGGCCGATAAGGGTGGTCATGTGGTCAGGCCTCCGCACTTTGCCTCTTGTCCGCCCACGGCCTTCGCTTCCCATGCGGGGCGCGGACCTTTTCCTGTGGCGCGGCTCTTGCCAACTCGATATCCCCTTTTAGCCGAGAAAGACCAATCCGCGAAAGCCCCTTGGGCAGAAAATCGCGCATCTGTGACGCTGACGGAGAAAGCCATGCCCACCACCCAATCCGCACCCGCTTCTGCCGCTGTTCCTGCATCCGGGCCATCGCCCGTGCCGATGGTGCAGCTTTGGCGCGGCGGGATGCTGGAAAGCACCCATCTTGGCCATGCCGTCATCTGCGACGACACCGGACAGATCGTCCAAAGCTGGGGTGACCCGCAGGCCATCATCTTTCCCCGTTCCTCGTGCAAGATGATTCAGGCCCTGCCTCTGCTGGAATCCGGTGCCGCCGAAGCCCACGGCCTGACCGATCGCCAGATCGCGCTGGCCTGCGCCAGCCATCAGGGCGCGGCGATCCATACCGAAGCCGTCACCCGCTGGCTGGCCGATCTTGGCCTGTCCGACGCCGATCTGCGCTGTGGCGCGCATGAACCCTACGACATTCCCGAACGCAACCGCCTGATCAAGGCGGACGAAAAACCCTGCCAATGCCATAACAACTGTTCCGGGAAACATTCGGGCTTTCTGACCCTGAACCGCCATATCAAGGGCGGGCCGGAATACGTTGAAATCGACCACCCGGTTCAGCAAGCCGTCAGACAGGCCACCGAAGAGATCACCGGCGAAACCGCACCCGGCTATGGCATCGACGGCTGCTCCGCCCCCAACTTCGCCACCTCTGTTCACGGCCTTGCCCGCGCGATGGCCCGCTTCGCCGCCGCCACCGGCACCGGCGATGCCCGCGACCGCGCCATGCACCGCCTGACCCGCGCGATGGGCCAATACCCCGAAATGGTCGCTGGCGAAGGCCGCTCCTGCACCGAACTGATGCGCGCAATGGATGGCCGCGTCGCCATCAAGACCGGGGCCGAAGCGGTGTTCATCGCCATCATCCCCGAACGGAAAATGGGCATCGCCCTGAAAATCACCGATGGCGGCACCCGTGGCTCCGAAGGGGCCATCACCGCCCTTCTGGTGCAGTTGGGCGTGCTTGATCCCAACCACCCCGCCGCCCGCAAACGCCTTGATGCCGTGCAAAGGAACTGCCGTGGCACCGAGGTCGGCATCATCCGCCGCGCCCCTGCCTTTCCCTGATGCCCAAAGAATCGAAAGGCCCCCGTCGCACAGATGACGGGGGCCTCCGATTACGACAGACCGGCCGAGGCCGACGCTTGGTGGGGGCTGTGATACCGGCCCCGGCCTGTCGTCTGAAACCCTTCTGACAGGCGATAAGGGCGGAAATCAGATCAGATCAGGGTTTTCCTGCGGACTCTTCGCGGCAGGTCCAAGGCTTGATTTGCCCGCCCAAGCGCGTAAGCTGAACATATGACGGTTCAACCACCGACCCCTTTCCCCAATTCCACCCGAATGACCGAACAGGTCAGCTTTGATCGGCACGAATTGTCGCTGATCCTTACGCTTTACGGGCGCATGGTGGCGCTGGGGGAATGGCGGGACTACGGCATATCCACGCTGCGCGACTATGCCGTGTTCTCCATCTTTCGCCGCACCGCGGAAAACCCGCTCTACCGGATCGAAAAACACCCCCGCCTGCGCGCGCGGCAGGGTCTTTACGCCGTCGTCGGGATGGATGGTCAGGTTCTGCGCCGCGGCCACGACCTTGCTGCCGTCCTTCGCGTGCTGGAACGCAAACTCATCCGCCCGATCGACTGATCAGGGCTTTCCGACCGATTTCGTGCCAACCGTCGCCACGCCGTCATCCGACGGAAAGGTCAACGACGGCAAATCAAGAAAGATCCCACCGGCAAAGCTCGGTCCGGCAAGGATCGACAGGATCACGGCAATGGGGGCAAGACGGTTCATTGTTTCCACTCCAAAACTGAACTGTTTCGTTCATTTTTCGCATATGAACCCATCAGTTCACTTTTTCAACCCCAATCTAAACCGATAAGTTCATTTTTTCGCCCTTGCCTAAGCACTCCATTTTGCTAACTTAGAATCATTCCAAACTGACCGAGCACCCCATGATCCCCGGCCTCTCAACCCGCCGCCGCTTTTCAGACCTGTCCGAACAGGAAATCCTCGCCCTCGCCATCTCGTCCGAAGAAGATGACGCCCGCATCTACCGCAGCTATGGCGAACGCCTGCGCGGCGAATACCCCGCCACCGCTGCCATCTTCGACGACATGGCCACCGAAGAAGACCAGCACCGCCAGCGCCTGATCGACCTGCACCGCACCCGCTTTGGCGAGGTGATCCCCCTGATCCGCCGCGAACATGTGGCGGGCCACTATGCCCGCAAACCCGTCTGGCTCTCCGCCAACCTGCCTCTGGAAACCATCCGCGGCGAAGCGGCCGCAATGGAACAGGAAGCCCACCGCTTCTACACCCGCGCCGCCGGGTCAACGACCGACGCCGCCACCCGTAAACTGCTGGGCGACCTCGCCGCCGCCGAAGCGGGCCATGAACGCAAGGCGTCCGAGCTTGAAGACAAACACCTCACCCAAGATGCCCGCAGTTCCGAAGACGCCACCGCCCGCCGCCAGTTCATCCTGACATGGGTGCAACCGGGGCTGGCCGGGCTGATGGATGGCTCCGTTTCCACCCTCGCCCCGATCTTTGCCACCGCCTTCGCCACACAGGACACCTGGACCACCTTCCTGGTCGGAACCGCGGCCTCCGTCGGCGCAGGGATCAGCATGGGCTTTACCGAAGCCGCGCATGACGATGGCGTGTTGTCCGGGCGCGGCAGCCCGTGGAAACGCGGCCTTGCGTCGGGCGTGATGACCACGCTGGGCGGCATGGGCCACGCGCTCCCCTACCTGATCCCCGATTTCTGGACCGCCACGATCATCGCAATGGTGGTGGTCTTCGTCGAACTTTGGGCCATCGCCTGGATCCAGAACCGCTTCATGGAAACCCCTTTTCTGCGTGCCGCCTTGCAGGTTGTCCTTGGCGGTGCTTTGGTCTTTGCCGCAGGGGCATTGATCGGGGGCGGCTAGGATGTATCGCAAGGGCGAGGTGAAATACGAACCGCTTCCCCTGCCCGACCGCGTGCAAAAACCCGATGATCAGGCGCTGGCAGACGCCCGGTCCTTCCTTGCCTACATGAAGAAACGCCACTCCGTCCGCCAATTCTCCACCCGCCCGGTGGCCGAAGACATCATCGCCACCTGCATCGCCACCGCAGGCACCGCCCCCTCGGGCGCGAACCACCAACCCTGGCATTTCGTGGCCGTCGCCAACCCCGCCCTAAAGGCCCGCATCCGGGACGGCGCAGAAGAGGAAGAACGCGCCTTCTATTCCGGCGCTGCCGGCGATGAATGGCTGGCCGCGCTGGAACCCATCGGCACCGGCGTGTCCAAACCCCACCTGACCGATGCGCCCTGGCTGATTGTCGTCTTTGCCCAACGCTACGGCGTCACCGAAGACGGCACCCGCTACAAGAACTACTATGTCCCGGAAAGCGTGGGCCTCGCCACCGGCTTCCTGATCGCCGCGCTGCACCATGCGGGCCTTGTCTGCCTTGAACACACCCCCAACCCGATGAAGTTTCTCGGCCCGCTTCTGGGCCGCCCCGATCACGAAAAACCGGTGATGATCCTGCCCGTCGGCTGGCCCTCTGATGATGCCACCGTCCCCGCCGTCGCCAAACGCAAGAAACCCCTCGACGCGATCCTGACCACCTTCCGCTGACGCGATCCTGACCACCTTCCGCTGACGCGATCCTGACCACCTTCCGCTGACGCGATTTCTGACGCAGAAATCGCTGCGGAATTTGGAACAAATTCCGCCTCCCTCCACGCCACACCCTCCCAACCGATTTTTGCGTCAAAAATCGCCGCGAAATCTGCGTCAGATTTCGCCATCCCCCGGCCCCATCCAAGACGCAAAACTGCGCTTCAACGGTTCCACCTCAGGACAGCAAGCCATGCCAGAACCAGGACCGATGCCCTCCCAATCCCCCGTCACGGTCGAAGACGTTCGCGGTGCCATCGGCTCCCTCGTCATCCTTTCTGCGCGACTGGAACAAGACCTGCGCGCTGCCCTCAACGATCTTTCCGGGGGTAAAGCCATACCGCACCCGCGCCCACCCCTCGTCGGCCTTGGCGCACACCTCGACGCATGGCACCGGCTATACCTTGCCCAGAGTCCAGACGACAAACGCCACCGCGCCACCGCAACCCGCTTCTTCGCCCTGTTGGAAGACGCCAAAAAAGATCAGGAACGGCATCTGCCACGGAATGCAGGGCTTTTCAGCCGATCCGCAAGGCCGCGGCTTGCCCGTCGAAATCTACGTCCAGAACCGCGGCAAAGATGAAACGATCCCTTGGTCAAGGATATCGGCCGCCATCAGCCTGCTGGCCGTGGCAAACTTCACGCTCTTTCGCCTGACCGATGCGGCACTGCAACCAGACCTGCCCGGAACGGCGGATATGCTGGATGACGTCAATCACACCCTCGATCGTATCGCGGCGGACCTGCTGCCCTGACTGCTGCGCCGCCGCCGCCCCAACGACCGGCCACAGCCACCACCAATCCGGCGTAAAAGCACCATCACGCAGGCGTGTTCACCCCTATCCCGCCAAAGTGGTTGAGCCTTTCACGCCAGACTGCCAAGACTATGCCACCTTGCCTGGACCGAAATACATGAACGCTGCATATGCCCTTGCCCTGCCCCTCCTGATCGCCGGATGCGTCTCGACAGGATCGGGCGAAACCGAATTGCCCCCCTTGCCGGAACAGGTGGTGGCCGTCGCGGCCCCGTGGCAAAACCTCGCCACGGCCCGCCTGATCCCGGAAGATAACTGCTACTGGTATGAACATGACGGCCCGGTAGAAACCACGCTTCTGCCCCTCCGCACGCCCGAAGGGCGGCCGATCTGCGGCGCCAGCTAAAATGTGGCTTAACTGCGGGCGGTGATGCTTTCCTCGGCCGGGTAAAGAAAGGCCGAGACCCCCGGCTCCACCTGCTCATACAGCCCGATGATATGGGCCATCACCATCCGCACGCACCCGGAACTCGCACGCCAGCCCACCGAACGGGGAAGCGGCGTGCCGTGAATGCGCAGCAGCGTGTCACGATTGCCGACATACAGATACAACGCCCGCGCCCCCAGCGCATTGTTCGGCCCCGGCTCCATGCCATCGGCATATTGCGCGTAAACCTCTGGCTCCCGCTCGATCATATTCGCGGTCGGGGTCCAACGCGGCCACTTCGCCTTGCGCTGGATCGTGAAAAAGCCCGGCTCATACAAACCGCCCCGGCCGATGGCCACGCCATAGCGCATCGCCGTCCCGTCAGACTGAACGTGATAGAGATAGCGCGCGATGGCATCGACATGGATGTCACCCGCCTTCAGATTGTCCTTCGCCTCCACACGCGTCGGCAACAGCCGGGGATGCAGGCCCCAGGGGTTTGACGTCGCCGGATCGTAATTCGGTGGCAGGACCACCGCATCCCATGCATCCCACTGCGCCTGCTGCGATTGCGCGAAGGCCGGCACAGACAGTGCCGGCGAAAACAGCGCAGCGGAGGTCATGATGAAATGGCGGCGGGTCAGCATGGCAACACTCTCGCTAAAGGTCGCGCTTTGATGCACTGCTGGCAGCCGGGGTCAATCGCCCTGCGATCACTTTTGCCGGAGTTGGCCCCAAATCCCACCGAAAACACGGATAAAGGCGGGCCAAACACGCCCCATCTGACCCCAGCGCAGCATTTGCTCTGCGCGTAGCCGCACCCTTAACCACCTTTGCCGCGCCTGGCCTGCCCAAATTTGTATGCACGCCCGTCTGCACCACGCGCTGCACTGGCCGGCTGCACAGCCCGCTCAGGCTAAACCCCCAACAGCGCGGGCAAATCCGCCATGTTGTTAAACAACACCGCCCCCTCCGCCACCAATCCCGGATGCCCGCCCTTCGGCGCATAGCCATAGCAGCGCATCCCCGCCAGACGCGCCGCCCGCGCCCCTGCCGCGCTGTCCTCGATCACCACGCACTCTGCCGGGTCTACCCCCAACTGCGCCGCCGCATGCAGGTAAAGGTCCGGCTCTGGTTTCGGCCGCCCCATCGCCTGACCCGAATACAGATGCCCCCGGAACCGCGCGATCAACCCGTGCTGGCCCAGCGTGATCTGCATCTTCTCGGGCGTGCCGTTTGATCCCATCGCATAGGGAATCCCTGCCTTATCAAGGGCATCCAGAACCCCCACCACACCTGGCACCAAGGGCACATGGGCGCGCAGCATGGCATACATCCGGTCATAGAAATCGGCGATCCAATCGTCAGGCAGTCGCGCGCCGTTGGCCCGCGCCTTCGCCGCCACAGTCTCGACCGTGCCGCCGATATACTCCCGCTCCAGATCGTCCAGCGTCAGGGAAAGCCCATATCTTTCAAGGTCATCGCGCACCATCACCAACGTCGGATGCTCGCTGTCCACGACCACGCCGTCACAATCAAAGATCACCGCATCCGGCCTCATTCCGGCGCCCGCAGCATCGTGACCAGCGTGTCGCCATAGCGCCGTTGATCCAGCATTTCAAAGCCTTGCGGGATCATCGGGGCCACCCCCTCCTCCCAAACAACCATTGCACCGGGGGCCAGCCACCCCCCCTCGACACAAGACGCCAGCGCCTTCTCCCCCAACCCCTTCCCATAGGGCGGGTCCAGAAAAACAAGGCCAAACCCCCCATCCCGGTTCGGCCCCAACCGCGTCGCATCACGCCGAAAGACATCCGTCACCCCCGATGTCCGGGTCAGTTCGATGTTGCGTTTCAGCACCCCCCGCGCCGCCACCCCATCCTCCACAAACACCGCCCCCGCCGCGCCGCGCGAGACGGCCTCCAGCCCCAAGGCACCGGTCCCAGCAAACAGATCCAGCACCTTTACCCCGCTGATCGGGTCGCCATAACCGCCATTTATCAACAGGTTAAAGATCGATTCCCGCACCCGGTCCGATGTTGGGCGCAGATGCGCCTTGGCATCCCCCTCGCCCACCGGGGCCAGATGCAGCCCGCGAAACTGGCCGCCAATAATCCTCATGCCTTCAGCAGCGCCTTCAACTCGGTCGCGGGGTCGGCCACCACCGCCGCATCCGGCGATTTCCCCATCTCGATCAACCGCTTGCCCACCATATAGGCGCGGCTGTCATTCATCGCATCCACCGCCAGAAGGTCAGGGCCGCGGTAATACCAGAACGACACCGCCCCTTCTGCACCCGCCCGCGTGACGATCCGGTCAAAGCCGGTATTCAGCCCCGCGATCTGCAACTTGCAGTCATACTGATCCGACCAGAACCACGGCTTGGCATCATAAGCCACGGACCCGCCAAGGATATTTTCCGCCACCACCTCGGCCTGGTCAATCGCGTTGCCCACCGATTCCAACCGCAACCGCCCACCCTTCCACGGGAAAGACGCACAATCCCCCGCCGCCCAGACATGCGGCGCCGATGTCCGCCCCATCGCATCCGTCGCAATCCCGTTGTCGATCACGATCCCCGCCGCCTCGGCCAGCGCGGTGCCGGGCACGATCCCCACCCCCGCAATCACGAAATCCGCCGCCAGTTCCCGCCCGTCCGACAGGCGCACGCCGCTCACCCGCCCGTCACCCAACAACCGCTCCAGCCCCGTGGATTCAAGGATCTTCACGCCATGCGCGCTATGCAACGTGCGGAAATGGTTCGATGTTTCCGGTGCCGCGACCCGCTGCAAAATCCGTGGCGCCATTTCCAGCACCGTCACATCCAGCCCCAGCTTGGCCCCCACTGCCGCCGCCTCCAGCCCGATATACCCGCCGCCCACGATCACCAACCGCCGCCCCGGCGCAAATTCAGGCCGCATCGCATCCACATCGGCCAGCGTCCGCACGGTATAGACACCACCCAGATCACCGCCGATGGCCGCCGGCAAACGGCGCGGCACCGATCCCGTGGTCAGCACCAGATCGTCATAGGCAACAGCCTCGCCCCCCACCGTCACCACCCGCGCCGCTGTATCAACGGCCTCCACCTTCGCGCCCAACCGCAAGGTAATCCCGTGATCCGCATAGAAATCCGCAGATCGCAGCCACAGCCGCTCCTCCTCCATCTCGCCCAGCAGATAGCCTTTTGACAAAGGCGGCCGCTGATAGGGCGGCGCCGGTTCCTCACCGATCAGCGTCACCTCGCCCGCAAACCCCAACGCCCGCAGCTTGGCCGCACAGGCCGCCCCGGCCTGCCCCGCCCCCACGATCACCACATGCGCCATAATCCACTCCCCCCGCCAATACCGCTGGCCGAATTCAGGGCCGGACCCTATATCCCTGACCAGTCGTAACGCAACGCGAAGAGGGACGAGATATGACGATTTCCATAGGCCAGCCGCTGCCCGATGCCACGCTTATCCGCATGGGCGATGCAGGGCCTGAAACTGTATCGGTGAAAGACGCCGCCAAAGGCCGCAAGGTCGTGATCTTTGCCGTGCCGGGTGCTTTTACCCCCACCTGCCATTCCGCCCACGTCCCCAGCTTTATCCGCACCAAGGACGGCTTCGCCGCCAAGGGCGTCGATGAAATCATCTGCGTGTCCGTCAACGATCCCTTCGTGATGAAGGCCTGGGGCGAAGCCACGGGTGCGGCCAACGCCGGCATCACCATGCTGGCCGATGCCGACAGCAGCTTTACCAAGGCGATGGGTCTGGCCTTTGACGCGCCGCCGGTTGGCCTTCTTGCCCGGTCCAAACGCTATGCGCTTTATGCCGAAGATGGCGTGGTCAAGGCCCTGCATCTGGAAGAAAGCCCCGGCACCTGCGACATTTCGGGCGGCGAGGCGCTGCTCAAGGCGATCTGACGGACCACCGTTCTTGCGGGGCTGTGGTTGCCTGCTGCCCCGCACAGCACCATAACGTCAGGTGGGGTTCGCCCCGCCTGACGGCACGGGAAACCATCCCCCTCACTCCACCCCGTGACAGAACCACCCTCCCGTCACATCCCCGCCGTGGGCATAGAACAGCCACAGGCGTTCGCCCCCTTCCGTCTCCACCCGCCAGTAATCGCGCGGCCCAGATCGCCATTCGGGGTTGTCCAGCCACCATTCCGGGGCAATCCGCTCTGGCCCGATCGCCATTCGCGTCACCAGATCGCGCCGCCGCCAGCGGAACCGTGCGGGCGGGGTTGGGTCCGTCTCGGGCGCGCCCACCGGCTCGGGCCGGAACAGCCGCAGGGGCCGCGCCCCCCGCCTGGGCCAATCCCCATCTGACCAGGCCACCGGCTCTGACCATGCCGCAGTCAGAACCTGCGCCGCCTTCTCTGGCAGATGGCTTTCCCCCGGATGGAACCGCGTCACCGCCTCGGGGCCAAGCCGCACGCCCAGCTTGCCCAACAGGTCATCCAGCGCCGTCTCCCGCGCCAACACCCCGCCGCTGCCCCCCACAGGTCCGCGATGCTGCACCTGCGACAGCGGCTCTGTCTCCACCGCCTCCAGCCGCAGCATGTCGATGCCGAACCCGGCCTCCAGATCGCCCAGCTTCATCCACAGCAAGGGTCGGATGCGATCCACCCGGTCCGTCGCACGGGCCAGCCCCACCTCGGCCACCTCGACCCGCCCATCCGCGCAAAACGCCTGCAACCGCACCCGCCGCGCGCCACGCCCCTGCCGCACCAGCCGCGCGCACAGCACCGGCAACAGCCGGTCCACCGCCGCCTCGACATCCGACAACAGGCCGATCGGGTCCGGCAGGCTGATCCGTGCCGCGAAATGCAATGGCGCGCCCGCCGGTGTCACCGGCTCGGCTTCCAACCCCAACGCCTGATCCAGCCGCCGCAGCACCGCCGCCCCGAACCGCCGCGCCAGCGCCGCACGCGGCAGCACGGCGATATCTTCCACCCGGCGCAGGCCCAACCGCACCAGCC
Source organism: uncultured Paracoccaceae bacterium (assembly GCA_958439195.1). Lineage (GTDB taxonomy): Bacteria > Pseudomonadota > Alphaproteobacteria > Rhodobacterales > Rhodobacteraceae > Paragemmobacter. The sequence continues at coordinate 51,930 of OY288145.1, read as the reverse complement.
CCTCTACCGCCTCGGGGTGCAACCGCAGCGCCGCCACTGGCAACGGCCCCAGCACCTGCCTCATCTTTCCCACAGGCGCGATCACCCCGCGCGGCCCGCCATCGGCCACGGCCCCGGCAACCGGCCCTGCAACCGGCAGACCGCCGCCCTTCTCCCAGCCCCGCCGCTTGGCCGCACGCGACCGCGTGGCATGGGCCTCCTGCTGGATGGCATCGCCATTGCGCGCCACCTGCACCCCCCGCCCCGCATAGCGCGACAGCGCCCAGGCCGCCCCCGGCGTATCGGCAATCGCCGCCCGCAGGCTCAACCCCAGCGCCTCACATTCCGCCTCGACCTGCGCCAGTAGCGCCGCCTCACCGCCAAACAGATGCGCACAACCCGTCAGGTCCACCAACAGACCGCCCGGCGGTTCTTCCGCGACCCAGGGGCTGAACTTGCCCGCCCAGCGGCGCAGCCCGGTCAGAAACCACGCCTCGGCCTGCGGATTGGCAGGCACCGTCACCAGATCGGGGCACATCGCCGTGGCATCGCGCAGCGGCTGATCCGGGGTCAGCCCCGCCGCCTCTGCCGCCGCCGACAGCGACATAATCACCTGCGCCCCATTGCGATCCCCCACCACGGCCAGCGGACCCACCAACCCCGCCGCCCCCCACCGCGCATGGCGCAGCACCCGCTCGGCCCCCAGCCGCGGAAACCACAGTGAAAGAATGCGCCGACGACTCGGCTCCATAACAAATGTTCCTTATTTGTTCACAAAATTGGACGCCCTCCTGCAAAAGTCCAGCCGCAAGTGGCAACTTTCCGTGAAATTGGGCATATGCCCCACGAAGCCCGTGACAACGTCACTGACGCGAGTCATTCTCACCCCTATAGTGACGATGAATTTCCAGCAGGGAGCCAGACCATGAAACTTGCAACCAAAGCCTTCGCCGTGGGATTGATGATGGTGGCAGGCGTCGCCATCGCCGCCGAAGCGACCGACCCCACCGTCAAGGCCCGTCAGGAACTGATGGACACGATCGGCATGAACACGGGCATCTTGGGCAAGATGGCTGGCGGCGAAACCCCCTTTGACGCCGCCGCGGCCGAAGCGGCAAAGACCGCCATCGCCACGGCAGCCACCGAAATCGCGGCCAAGTTCGAACCGCAGGCGACCGATCCGAAATCCACCTCCAAAGCGGAAATCTGGACCAACTGGGAAGATTTCGTGAAAAAGGGCGACGCCCTCAAGGCCGCGGCCGAAGGCATGGATGCCACCACCGTCGAAGGCGTGCAGGCCGGCATGGCGGGCATCGGTGGCTCCTGCAAGGATTGCCACACCACCTATCGCATCCCAAGCTGATCGGCAGACCCTGCCCAATCGAAAAGGCCCCCGCATCCCCGCGGGGGCCTTTGTCATTCAACCACCGTCACCGGTCAACCACAGGTCACCCGCATGATGCGGCCCGACGGGTCGATGTTGAAATTCAACCGCTCCGGGTTGAAATCCATCGTCACTGCCGTGTCGGGATAAATCACCCGCACCGGCTTGTTGAACCGCATCCTGTCCAGATCGCGCGCTGGCGCCCCCACCAGATATTGCAAATCCAACGCCCCGCACTGGTTTACCCCACCCCCCACCGGGTCGCCCCCGCCGGGATAAGGTTCCGTCACCGGAACACAGGCCGAAACCACCAGCGCAAGGCCAAGCCCTGCCACCATTCCTGCACGTTTCTGCATCGTCACACTCCCCTCGGGTCCGCCGTCAAGAACGACACGGCAACCCTTCCCCGCCGCCCCGATCAAGACAAGCCACCCCCGGCGCGCCATCAGACAACCGGCCAGGATCCGCCGTTTCCTGCATTGCATTTCGCGCCGCTATCCCCCAGCCTGCGGCCAAATCGCTGAATTCGGAGGATCACATGCGTACCCGCGCCGCCGTCGCCCTTGCCCCCGGCAAGCCGCTCGAAGTCATGGAAGTCAACCTCGAAGACCCCAAGGAAGGCGAGGTTCTGATCGAGATAAAGGCCACCGGCATCTGCCACACCGATGAATTCACCCTGTCCGGCGCAGATCCCGAAGGGCTGTTTCCCGCCATCCTGGGTCACGAAGGCGCGGGTATCGTGGTGAAATGCGGCCCCGGCGTGAAATCCCTAAAACCCGGCGATCACGTCATCCCGCTTTACACCCCCGAATGCCGCGAATGCCCGTCCTGCCTGTCGCAGAAAACCAACCTCTGCACCGCCATCCGGTCCACCCAAGGGCAGGGGCTGATGCCCGACGGCACCACCCGGTTCTCCATGCTCGATGGCACGCCCATCTTTCACTACATGGGCTGCTCCACCTTTGCCAACCATACCGTGATGCCCGAAATCGCACTGGCCAAGGTCCGCGACGACGCGCCCTTCGACAAGATCTGCTATATCGGCTGCGGCGTTACCACCGGCATCGGTGCGGTGCTGAACACCGCCAAAGTGGAAATCGGGGCCAAGGCCGTGGTCTTTGGCCTTGGTGGCATCGGGCTGAACGTGATCCAGGGCCTGAAAATGGCCGGGGCCGACATGATCATCGGCGTCGACCTGAACAACGACAAAAAGGAATGGGGCGAAAAGTTCGGGATGACCCACTTCGTCAACCCGACCGAAATCGAAGGCAGCGTCGTCCAGCACATCGTCGACCTGACCAAAACCCCGTTCGACAAGATCGGCGGGGCCGATTACTCCTTCGATTGCACCGGCAACGTCAAGGTGATGCGCGACGCGCTGGAATGCACCCATCGCGGTTGGGGCCAGTCGATCATCATTGGCGTCGCCCCGGCAGGTGCCGTCATCGAAACCCGCCCGTTCCAACTGGTGACCGGCCGCGTCTGGAAAGGCACCGCCTTTGGCGGCGCACGCGGCCGCACCGATGTGCCAAAGATCGTCGACTGGTATATGGACGGCAAGATCGAGATCGACAGCATGATCACCCACATCCTGCCGCTTGACCGCATCAACGAAGGCTTTGATCTGATGCACGCAGGCAAATCGATCCGCGCGGTCGTGGTCTACTGATCCGGGGGCAGGGCGGGCGAAACCCCGCCCACCCCGCCGCCGCCCTGCTGCACCGTTTCGTCACAAGGAACCCCAATGCCGGAACCCCGCGCCCCGCGCCTCTGCGTCCTGATCGACGCCGACAACGTCCCCTCCGGCTATGCCGAAGCGATCTTCGAAGAAATCGCCTCGCTGGGCGAAGCCTCCGTCCGCCGCATCTATGGCGACTGGTCGGCGCAACGCCTCGCCGGTTGGGCCAAGAAGGTGGCGGCCCTCGGCCTTGTGGCGGATCAGCAATTTTCAAACACCCGTGGCAAGAACGCCAGCGACATCGGCCTTGTGATCGCCGCGATGGATTTCCTGCATTCCGGCCTGTTCGACAGCTTCGTCCTGGTGTCCTCGGACAGCGATTTCACCCGCCTTGCCGCCCGCATCCGCGAACAGGGGCTTGATGTCTATGGCATTGGCGAAAAGAAGACGCCCGAAGCCTTCCGCATGGCCTGCAAGCGGTTCATCTATGTCGAAAACCTTGGCGTGGCCGACGATCTGCCCGAGATCATCACCGAGGCGCCCCCCTCCCGCGGCACCGCCCGCGCCGAACCGGTGGAGGCATCGCCAAAACCCGGCACCAAAGAAGCCCCCGCCAAGGCCATCCCCTTCATCATCGCCGCGATGCGCGCCATCGACCCGGACGCGGAATGGTATTCGCTGGGCCAGGTCGGCCAGTTCATCACCCAAGGCAATCCCGATTTCGACACCCGCACCTATGGCAGCGCAAAACTGTCAGACCTCGTCCGCAAGATCAGCCGGTTTGAGGTGCGCCCCGGACCGGGTGGCCAGTTGCAGATGCGCGACGTCGCCTGACGGCATCGCATCACCGACAGCGCCAAAATCCTTTACAAAGGATTTTGGCAGCCCCACCTGAAAATCTTGCGCGAAAGATTTTCAGGACCACGCGCCCAATGCCTTTCCAGAAAAGTCTTGGGTGGCCGTTGCACAAGCCCATAGCCGCAAACGCCCTCGCCAATACCTGCAAACGCCCTGGCGCTTAAGTGCAGCACCGCACGATGGCCCTGCGGCCCCGCCCTCTGTGAATTCCCTCCTCACACTCTTATCTTGGCCTCAACAGGAGATGACTCATGCAGATCGAACTTGGCCTCGACACTTTCGGCGACACCACCCTTGGGCCGGACGGGCGATTGAAGCCGCATGATGCCGTGCTGCGCGACGTGGTTGAACAGGGCGTTCTGGCCGATCAGGTTGGCATCCATTTCCTTGGCATCGGCGAACATCACCGCGCGGATTTCGCGGTATCCGCGCCTGAAATTGTCCTCTCTGCAATCGCCGCCAGAACCGATCGCATCCGCCTCGGCTCTGCCGTGACCGTGCTGTCCTCAGACGATCCGGTCCGGGTGTTCCAACGGTTTTCCACCCTGAACGCCCTCTCGAATGGACGGGCCGAGGTGATCCTCGGGCGTGGTTCATTCACAGAAAGTTTCCCGCTCTTTGGCTATGAGCTTCAGGATTACGAACGCCTGTTCGAAGAAAAGCTGGATCTCTTTGCCCATCTGATCCGCGACGAAGCCATCACTTGGTCGGGCGAAACGCGCAGCCCTTTGACCAACCAGCGGGTCTATCCAACCCTTGGCCCCGGCCTGCAAGTCTGGGTGGGCGTGGGCGGCAGCCCGGAATCGGTGGTCCGCGTGGTGCGCCACGACCTGCAACTGATGTTGGCTATCATCGGCGGCGACCCGCGCCGGTTCAAACCCTATGTCGATCTGTACCACCGCGCCTGCGCCCAGATGGGCCGCAGTGTCAAACCCGTGGGCATCCATTCCCCCGGCCACATTGCCGCGACGGACGACCTGGCCGCAGAACAACTTTGGCCGCATTACAAGGCGATGTTCGATCAGATCGGCGCCGAACGCGGCTGGCCCCCGGTCACGCCCGACCGTTTCATGGCCGAGGTGCGCGATGGCTCGCTTTACGTTGGCAGCCCGGAAACCGTGGCCCGCAAGATCGCGGCGGCGGTGACGGCGCTTGGTGTTGACAGGTTCGACATGAAATACGCCACCGGGCCGATGCCACATGGCCAGTTGCTGGACAGTATCCGCCTTTACGGCGAACAGGTCATCCCGATGGTCAAGGATATGGTGGCGGGCGCAAAGGTCGCGGCGCAATAACGTCGCGCCGCCACATCACGCAATCTCGGCGTGCAATCACGCCAAGCACCTACTGTGCAAGGTGCGTGCGGAACGCTGCAACAACCTCTTCATAGACCTGCCGTTTGAACGGCACGATCGAGGCCACCATTTCACCCGCGCCGATCCACCGCCAGCGGCTGAATTCCGGATGCGCGCTGTCGATCCTGATCTGGTCATCGGTTCCCTTGAACCGGAACAGGAACCATTTCTGCCGCTGTCCGCGAAACTTGCCGCCCCAGACCTTGCCCAACAATTCGGGCGGCAGATCATAAGTGACCCAGCCTTCGGTCTTGGCCACAAATTCCACCAGATCGGCCGTCACACCGGTTTCTTCCCACAATTCCCGCAACGCGGCGGCACGTGGCTTTTCGCCATCGTCAATCCCGCCCTGCGGCATCTGCCAGGCCGGATGGGGGGAATCGATCCGCTGACCGGCAAAGATCTCGCCCTGCGAATTGATCAACACCACGCCCACACAGGGCCGGTAGGGAAGGCTCGCCACATCCATCATGGATTGTCGGGGCCGCACGCGCGGCCCCGCTCCCTTCAGTTCTGTTCCGCCGCCGGGGCAACCGCGTTCAGCCCGCGCAGGATATCCACCGCATAGGCCAGTTGATAATCCTCGTCCCGCAGCTTGGCCGCCTCCTCGATCTGCGCCCGCTCTTCTTCCAGCAACTTGCGTTCGTCCTCGGTCATCGAGTCGTTCGAAATGATCCCCCGCAGATCGGCCTCGGACGAGGGGTTCCGCGCGGCAGACGCCTCTTCTTCACCCTCAACAGGCGGCGGCGGCGCGGGCTGGTTCACCACGATATCCGGCATCACGCCCAGCGCCTGGATCGACCGGCCCGATGGCGTGTAATACCGCGCCGTTGTCAGGCGCATCGCGCCGTCACCGCGCAGCGGCACCACCGTCTGGACCGACCCTTTGCCAAAGCTCTTGGTCCCTACCACAATCGCCCGACGATGATCCTGCAACGCCCCCGCCACGATTTCAGATGCTGAAGCCGAACCGCCATTAATCAGCAGCACGATCGGCTTTCCCGCGGCCAGATCGCCCGGCGTCGCGTTGAACCGCTCACCATCCGCCGGATCGCGGCCGCGCGTCGATACGATTTCGCCCTTCTCCAGAAACGCATCCGACACCGTGATCGCCTCGGTCAGCAGGCCGCCCGGATTGTTCCGCAGGTCCAGAACAAAGCCCTCGACATTGTCCATCCCGCCCAATTCGTCGATGGATTTCTGCAACTGCTCTTCCAGCCCCGGTGTCGTCTGGTCATTGAAGGTCGTGATCCGCAGCACCACGGTATTGCCCACCACCCGGCTGCGGACCGCTGTCACCTTGATGGTGTCGCGGATGATCGACACGTCAAAGGGTTCATCCACCCCCTCGCGCACCACCGTGATGATGATCTCAGAACCCACCGGGCCGCGCATCATTTCCACCGCGTCATCCAGCGTCAGGCCCAGCACGCTTTCGCCATTCACATGGGTGATGAAATCGCCCGCCTCGATCCCCGCCGCATCCGCCGGGGTATCGTCCATCGGCGACACAACCTTCACAAACCCCTCTTCCTGCGTGACCTCGATGCCCAGCCCGCCGAATTCGCCCCGCGTCTGCACCTGCATGTCGTCGAAATCTTCGGGTGGCAAATAGCTGGAATGCGGGTCCAGCGACGTCAGCATCCCGTTGATCGCCGCCTCGATCAGCTCCTGGCTGTCGGCCTCTTCCACATATTGCGACCGGATGCGTTCAAAGATGTCCCCGAACAGATCAAGCTGCTGATAGACATTCTCGTTGCGCTCCGCCTCTTGCGCGATCAGCGGCCCGGCCACCTGCATCGTCAGCAATGCCCCGGCCACTGTGCCGCCCACCGCGGCCATGACGAACTTCTTCATCTCGGTCTCATTCCCTTCCTGCGGTGAACCACGGTTCCGGGTCCACCGGATCGGCACCTTGCCGCAATTCCAAATAAAGCGTTTCCGTCTCGCGCGCGCCACCACCTTCTTCCGACGCGGCAAGGATGTCTGCAAGTTCCGGCTCGGCGCCCCCCATAAGGCCCAGCGGCGCGCCCTGCGCCACCACCTCGCCCACCTCTCCATACACGGCACCCAATCCTGCCAGTATCAATAGATAGCCGCCTCCCGGCTCAAGGATCATCACATTTCCGTAGTCAAGCAAAGGCCCCCGATAGCGGATCGTCGCAGGCCAGGGCGCGGTCACCAGCGCGCGGGGCCGCGTGGCAATCGTCAGGCCCGGACGTCGCACGCCCGCCGCATCCGCCTCGCCCGGCCTTCGCAGCACAGATCCCAGCACCGGGCGTGGCAGACGCCCCATCGCGCTGGCAAAATCCTCCCGGTCCGCCCCATCGGGGGCAAGGCCCGCGGCAAAGGCCTCCAGCGTATCGGCGCTTTCCACCAGACCGCGCAACACCTCCGGGTCTTCGGTGAAACGTCGGGGCAATTCCGTCCGGTCGCTGATCGCCTGCGACAACGCCGTCCGCGCCGCCTGCGCCGCGCCAAGCCCGCGTGCCAGCGTCTGCCCCGCCGCCTCCTGCAAGGCCCGCAGGTCGCGCAACTCCTGCAATTCGGCCCGCAACCGCGCTGCTTCGGCCTGCAAGGCCGGGGTCACATCGGCCAGCATCATGCCAGATCGCACCGTCCCCACCGGACCCGTGGGGTGCAACAACAACAGCGGTCCCGGATCGGCCTCCAACTGCCCCAGCACACCAACCAGTTGCGCGATCCGGTCGCGCTGCGCGTTGAACTGCAAATTCAGCGCCGTTTCCCGCAGCGATGCCTGCCGCAACGCCTCGCGCAGCGCGCCCAGCCCATCTTCATAGGCCCGGATCGTCTGGGTCAGCGCGGCCACCCGGTCACGCGCGCCCTCGGCCTCTTCCATCGCGGCCACTGCGGCCTGCAAATCCCCGGCCGCCTTGGCCGCCTGCTCTGCCGCCGTATCGGCCAGCAGCGGCCGACCCAGGACCAGCATCAGCACAACCCACAGAACCGCGCACCGCTTCATACGATCAGGCTCTGCCCGGTCATTTCAGGCGGCGGCTCCAATCCCATAAGCGCCAGCACCGTGGGGGCCAGATCGGCCAGCCGCCCATCCCGCAACCGCGCCCCCTTTGGCCCACCGACAAGGATCACAGGCACCGGGTTTGTCGTGTGCGCCGTATGCGGCCCGCCCGTCACCGGATCGATCATCTGTTCGCAGTTTCCGTGATCCGCCGTCACGATCATAGCGCCCCCTGCCGCCTCCAGCGCCGCCAGCGCGTCACCAAGGCAGGCATCCACCGCCTCGCAGGCCCGCATCGCCGCCGCCATGTCGCCGGTATGGCCCACCATGTCCGGGTTGGCGAAATTCACCACGATCAGGTCATAGCCAGCCTTGATTGCCCGCACCAGCGATGCCCCCACCGCGGGCGCGCTCATTTCCGGTTGCAGGTCATAGGTCGCCACCTTGGGCGATTTCGGCATGTCCCGATCCTCGCCCGCAAACGGCTCTTCCCGCCCGCCATTCAGGAAAAAGGTGACATGCGGGTATTTCTCCGTCTCGGCCAGCCGGAACTGGGTCAGCCCGTGGCTGGCCACCCATTCCCCAAGCGAATTGGGGATAGACCGTTTGGGAAAGGCCGTCGCCATATAGGCGTTATGGCCTTCGGAATATTCCACCATCCCCAGCATGGCCGACCATGCCGGTCGCTTGCCGGTGTCAAACCCGTCAAACCCCGGCTGGCCCAGCGCCGCCAAAATCTCCCGCGCGCGATCGGCGCGGAAGTTCAGGCAGAACAGCCCGTCGCCATCCTGCGCGCCGCGATAGGTGCCAATCACCGTGGGGGCCAGAAATTCATCCGTCTCGCCCTTGGCATAGGATTGCGCCACTGCCGCCTCTGGATCCGCCGCCGCCTCACCTTCACCCCGCACCATCGCCCCATAGGCGCGCGACACGCGGTCCCAGCGGTTGTCGCGGTCCATTGCCCAATACCGCCCCGTCACCGTGGCAATCCGCGCACCCACAGGCAACTTTGCCACCAGATCAGCCATGAACCCCGCCGCCGAAGATGGCGCCACATCCCGCCCGTCGGTGATCGCATGCAGCCAGACCGGCACCCCCGCCGCCGTGATGGCGCGGCAGGCTGCGATCACATGCGCGATATGCCCATGCACCCCGCCATCCGACACCACACCCATCAGATGCGCCACACCACCCGCAGCCTTTACCTTGGCAATGAAATCGCCCAGCGCCGCATTCGTTGCAAACGACCCATCCTCCACCGCCAGATCAATCGCGCCCAGGTCCATCGCCACCACGCGCCCGGCGCCGATATTGGTGTGGCCCACTTCGGAATTGCCCATCTGCCCGCGCGGCAGCCCCACATCCGGGCCGTGGGTGATCAGCGTGGCCTTGGGGCAGGTGTCCCACAGCCGGTTGAAATTCGGCACATTCGCCTGCGCGGGCGCATTCCCCTCGCGCGTTTCCGAAAGCCCCCAGCCGTCCAGAATGCACAACACGACAGGCTTTGGAACGGTCATGGCACAGCACCCCTTCTTGGACTTGCATCCCCAATACCGCCCCCGGCCGCATCGGGCAACGCAGGGCACGCAGCATGGGCAAAGTTTTCCACAGCACCGCTCTGCCGGGCAATACGCCCAGGCACAATCGGCCCCAGCCGGCCTTGCACCGAACCACCCTCTATTCCATCCCCCCACAACCCATCACGACACGATTGTCCACCATCCAAATCCGCCCCAAGAATCCGCCACCAGAGCGGCCCCACATCCAGTCCACATCCGCCCCCAGAATCACCCCACCCCTTGCCTCTGCATTAACCTTAACGCCCGGTAGCCCCAGCGCCCGTATGCACAGCCGTCTGCACTGCGCGTCTGCACCAGCAGCGGCACCGCATTCTCCCGGAATTTTTCAGAATTAAACCAGCGCACCCAAACAGTTACGCCCGATGATACGGCCCACCCGCCAGGATCGTGGCCGCCCGATACACCTGTTCCGCCAACATCACCCGCACCAGCATATGCGGCCAGACCATCCGTCCGAAACTGATCGAAACATCCGCCCGGTCGCGCAAGGTTGGCGCGATCCCGTCCGCCCCGCCAATGACAAAGGCCACATCCTGCCGCCCCTCATCCCGCCACCGGGCCAGCAGCGCCGCGAACTCCGGGGATGACAACACCTTGCCGCGTTCGTCCAGCGTCACCAGAAAGGCGCCCGCAGGCACCGCCCGCGACAGCAGTTCCGCCTCGGCCTCCATCCCGCCGCCCTTGCGATCCTCGACCTCAACCTCCGTCAACGGACCCAGCGCCAATGGCTTGCCCGTGCGATTGAATCGCGTCTGGTAATCGTCAATCAGCGCCCGCTCCGGCTGATCCGCCCGGATGCGGCCCACGGCACAAAGATGCACCCGCACGTGTCTTACGCCCCGCGATGGGCGCTTCCCGGAAGCCACATCTTTTCAAGCTGATAGAACTCGCGCACCTCGGGCCGGAAGACATGGACAATAACATCACCCGCGTCGATCAACACCCAGTCGCCGGTTTCCTTGCCTTCGATCTTGCTGATGATCTTCAGGTCCTGCTTCAGCCGGTCCACCAGCTTTTCGGAAATCGCCGCCACCTGCCGCGACGACCGGCCCGAACAGATGACCATGTAATCGGCCACATCCGACCGCCCACGCAGGTCGATCTGCACGACATCCTCGGCCTTGTCGTCATCCACGGATTTCAGCACTGCCGCCAGAACGTCTTCCGAAGAAAAGGTTCCTGCATTCGCCGTTGCGGTCGCCGTCATGCGCGCCGCCCTTGGCCCGACCGGCAGCCCGGTCGTTGGGTCAGAATGAGACAGGACATCGTCCTCCCGAAGTTGCGCGCCGCATCGCCCCCGGCGCGGGGCCACCCCGTAAGGGTAACATCGCCCGACCAGCTTCTCAACGGTCCGCGAAGCGCGCGCGATAGCCCTGGCCGACGGAAAGCGCAAGCGGAACTGTCATTTCACCACAAAACCCACTTCATTCCGCCGGTTCCAAGGCAGCGTGAAAGGCGAGTCGTAGAACAGGAACTGGGGCGGTTCCTCGACCTGCAATCCTTGCTTGTCGGCCCACGACCGCAGCTCTGCACTTCGCTCCTCCAGTACGGATGTGGTTGGAATACCTGAAAACTCCAACACAACCATACGTTTGGCCGGATTGGTGACAAGCCGGACACGTGGGTCCTTGGGGCGCGGCAGGGTGTCCATCGTGAACCCTGATGGCATCGAAAATTGCACCGTCCATGTCGTCCCTTCGCCCTGCTGCGCGACCGGCGTCGTCATGGCGATCTTTTCCGACTGCCCCGCTTCCGTCGGCCCCGCTTCCGTCTGCCCCGCTTCCGTCTGCCCCGCTTCCGTCTGCCCCGCCTGAGATTGGGCCACCGGCGTGGTCATCGCCACCTTGGCCTTGGCCTCGTTCCCGCCAAAGATAAAGGCCGCCAGAACCCGAAACCCCGTTCCCACCGCCGCATCGCGGCTGCCCCGGACCGTCACCTCGGCGGCAAGATGCGCCGGATAGGCGCGCAGCTCAATCGCCCCCGTTCGCGCCCCAACGGTATAGGCTGGGGTCTCTGTCCCTTTGTAATCGCTGACCTTCTCGTAACCACCGACCCGTTCATCATCAGCCATGCCCGCCCCCACCATTGCGAAAAGGAACACCCCAGCCAGTGCCTGAAATCCAATCCGTGCCATTTTCGCCCTGCCCCGTTCTGCCCCGTTCTGCCCCGTTCTGCCCCGTTCCGTATAGCCTGCCCACCGTTGCGCCAACGATAGCACGCCATCCAGAAAGGCACAGTCGCTTCGCCGTGATCTGCCCGGCCCATCCAGAACATCGGTGTCGCTGTCATCCCGCAGGCGCTGGCCGCCCCCGCCGGATCACCACGCTGGCATGATCCATGATCCCGTCGCCCCCTTCGGCGCGGCTTGCCTCACCACAGATTCGGGCGTATCACGCACGCCATGATCCGTTTCTTCGACATGGCCGATCACGCACGCCTGCCTTGGCGTTTCACCCGCGAAAATCGGTCCGTCCTCGCACGACTTCTGTGACGCCTTTCCCGCGTCCGGCGCCTTAGCGCCTTTTTCACAGCCATATCCGAAAGAGATGAGCCATGACCGCTCCGCGCACCCTTTACGACAAGATCTGGGATGACCACGTCGTCCATCAGGCCGAAGACGGCACCTGCCTTCTGTATATCGACCGCCACCTCGTGCATGAGGTGACATCGCCCCAGGCGTTTGAAGGCTTGCGCATGACGGGCCGCAAAGTCCGCGCGCCGGAAAAAACCATTGCCGTGCCGGATCACAACGTCCCTACCACGCTGGACCGCGCAAATGCCGCGACCATGACCGAAGACAGCCGCATTCAGGTTGCCGCCCTGGACAAGAATGCCAAGGATTTCGGGATCAACTACTACCCCGTGTCTGACATCCGTCAGGGCATCGTCCACATCGTCGGCCCCGAACAGGGCTGGACGCTGCCGGGCATGACCGTTGTTTGCGGTGACAGCCACACCGCCACCCACGGCGCCTTCGGCGCGCTGGCCCACGGTATCGGCACGTCCGAAGTGGAACATGTCCTTGCCACCCAGACGCTGATCCAGCGCAAGGGCAAGAACATGAAGGTGGAAATCACCGGCTCGCTGCGCCCCGGCGTCACCGCCAAGGACATCACCCTGTCGGTGATCGGTGAAACCGGCACCGCTGGCGGCACCGGCTATGTCATCGAATATTGTGGCCAGGCGATCCGCGAGCTTTCCATGGAAGGCCGCATGACCGTGTGCAACATGGCCATCGAAGGCGGCGCCCGCGCGGGCCTGATCGCGCCGGATGAAAAGACCTTTGCCTATGTCATGGGCCGCCCCCACGCCCCCAAAGGCGCGAAATGGGAAGCGGCGCTGGCCTATTGGAAAACCCTTTTCACCGATGAAGGCGCGCATTTCGACAAGGTCGTCACGATCAAGGGCGAAGACATCGCCCCCGTTGTCACCTGGGGCACCTCGCCCGAGGATGTCCTGCCCATCACCGGCGTGGTCCCCGCCCCCGAGGATTTCACCGGCGGCAAGGTCGAAGCGGCCCGCCGTTCGCTGGAATATATGGGCCTGACGCCGGGCATGAAGCTGTCGGATATCGAGATTGACACCGTCTTTATCGGCTCCTGCACCAATGGCCGGATCGAAGACCTGCGCGCCGCCGCTGCCATTCTGAAGGGCAAGAAGATCGCGGTGAAACGTGCGATGGTGGTGCCCGGATCGGGCCTTGTCCGCGCCCAGGCAGAAGAGGAAGGTCTGGCCCAGATATTCCTTGATGCAGGCTTTGAATGGCGGCTTGCGGGCTGCTCCATGTGTCTGGCCATGAACCCCGACCAGCTTGCCCCCGGTGAACGCTGCGCCGCCACCTCGAACCGCAACTTCGAAGGCCGTCAGGGCCGCGGTGGCCGCACGCATCTGCTGTCACCCGCAATGGCCGCTGCGGCGGCGATCACGGGCCGACTGACGGATGTGCGGGAAATCATGAAGGAATCGGTCTAATGCAAAAATTCACCACCCTCACCGGCATCGCGGCCCCCATGCCGTTGGTCAATATCGACACCGATATGATCATTCCTAAACAATTCCTTAAGACGATCCAGCGTTCCGGGCTGGGCAAGAACCTGTTCGATGAAATGCGCTACACGCAGGACGGGCAGGAAATCCAGGATTTCGTGCTGAACCAGCCCGCCTATCGCAAGACGGAGATTCTGATCGCTGGCGACAATTTCGGCTGCGGCTCGTCGCGCGAACACGCCCCCTGGGCACTCTTGGATTTCGGCATCCGCTGCGTGATCTCCACCAGCTTTGCGGACATCTTCTATAACAACTGCTTCAAGAACGGCATCCTGCCCATCGTGATGCCGCAAGACGTGGTTGATGTGCTGATGGCAGATGCACGGAAAGGGGCGAATGCCCGCGTCACCGTCGATCTGCCCAGCCAGACGGTAACCACCTCGGACGGGCAATCCTTCCCGTTCGACGTTGACCCGCATCGCAAGCATTGCCTGCTGAACGGTCTGGATGACATCGGTTTGACGCTGGAAAAGGCAGCATCCATCGACAGTTACGAAAAATCCCTGGCAACTTTGCGTCCTTGGGCGTGACGGATCACACGCAGGCTTGGTAGCCGTCAAACAAACTTGCACCAGATATTGGGCCGTCCTTCGGGGCGGCCCTTTCGCTCCCGGCTTCTTGATGCAATCCAGCGACACCTTCTCCGCGAAAACGCCGTGAAATCCTGCATCTATCGGAACAGGTGTTGTAACGGTTCCCGAAAGAAGGCACAAATTGGGCAAGATTGAGGCAATCCGCCACAATGTGCGGGAATTCGCTGGAAATGGCACCACGGGCAAACCGTGGGTCGGCTGGCGGGAAGGAAACAGGGCAGTGGGTTCGCGGCTTGGCGGGGCGCTTTTGCGTGCAGTTATGATTGTGGTGCTGGTTGTTGCGCCGTCCATGCTCGTTCCGGGCATGGGAACGGATGCTCAACAAACAGTAGCACTCGTCGCGCTTTTTGCCGGCCTTCTGACCTTTGTCGAATACAACGCCGAAGCCCCCGGCCTGATCGAATTCCGTGATGCCCCGCCGTTCAATCGCAGCCGGTTTCTGCTGCTGGCCATCACATTGCTTGCACTGTGCCTGATCGAACGCGGGCGTACAGACCCCTCGACCTTGACCCAATTGGTCGAGGCGGTGGGTGCCTTGATTGGCCAGGCAATGGATTTCCCCTACAGCCCCGTGCGCCTTGCGACACAAACCCTGAACGACGCGGCGACAGAGGCAGACCGGGTCATCCTGCGCACGGCGGCAGGCACGGCCTATCTGACCTCGCTTCTTGGGATGGTGTTCTTTTCCTTTCAGTTGCGGGCTGGCACCTGGCCGCGTCAGGGCCGCGTGTTCAATGTCTGGATCAATCTGCCCACATTCGACCCGACCAGCGGCCCCGATATCGTCGCGCGGCTGGAACGGGACGCGCGCATTAACATTTCATTAGGCTTCTTGCTGCCATTCTTGGCCCCGGTTGTTGTGCGGCTGGTCATGGGCGGGATCGACCCGGCAAGCCTGACATCGTCGCACAGCCTGATCTGGACGATGACAGCATGGGCATTCCTTCCGGCCAGTCTTTTCATGCGCGGCATCGCAATGCATCGCGTGGCGCAGATGATCCGCGACAAACGCCGCGAGAATGCCGAAACCCCATCATCGGCGGTCTATGCCGCCTGATTGCCTTGCTGGTGGCGCTGCTTTGCACGCCCGCGGCACAGGCAGAAAGCCTGCGCCTTGCCCTGTGGAATGTCGGGCTAGAACGGCGCGGCCCCGGCCTGTTGTTGCGCGACATTGAAAAAGGCACCGATCCGCAGGTCATGGCAACCCTCGCGGTTCTGGCCCGCCTGGATGCCGATATCCTTGTGCTGACCGGGGTAGATCACGACCCCGGCCTTCATGCGCTGGCGGCCCTTGCCATGTCCTTGCAATCGGTGGGTCAGCCATACCCCCATCTGTTCGCGCCGCGCCCCAATAGCGGCCAGCCCACGGGATTTGATGTCGATGGCGATGGTCGCCTGAACGAACCCGAAGACGCGCAGGGCTGGGGTCGCTTTCCCGGTGCTGGCGGTACGGCGATCCTGTCACGCCTGCCCCTGCTGCCGGGTCAGGCGCAGGATTTCAGCGCGTTCCTCTGGCGCGATCTGCCGCAGGCCGGTATTCCACCCGGCACCGATCCCAGCCTTGTCGCGGTTCAGCGCCTGTCGTCGCACAGCCATCTGATCCTGCCTGTCCAGTTGCCAGACGGCAGCCCGCTCCCCTTGTTGATCTGGCACGCCACCCCCCCGCCTTTGACGACCCAAGGGATTGGAATGGCCACCGAAACGCGGATGAGGCTGCATTCTGGATGCATCTTCTGGATGGCAATCTTGCGATCCGGCCCCCGGCTGAACCCTTTGTCTTGCTGGGTGATGCCAACCTTGACCCGATGGATGGTGATGGCAGAACAACGGCCTTGCGCGCCCTTCTGAACCATCCCGCCCTGTCAGACCCGGCTCCACGCGGCACACACCTGCGGACAGAGCCTGCACATCGCGGCGATCCAGCGTTGGATACCGCAATCTATGACAGGCTTGGCGGCCTGCGGCTGGATTACATACTGCCCTCGGCTGGCCTGCACATCCTTGCCTCCGGTATCCTGTGGCCGCCCGACACCGACCCGCTTGCCGCGACCCTTGCCACCGCATCTCATCACTATCCGCTCTGGATCGACTTTGCCCCACCTTGAGCCTTTGCCGAAAGCCGCATCCGCTGCACCGGAAGGTCAAGAACCGAAGTCACGACCTTTTGCCGCGAATTGGCAACCCGCACCGTCGCGCCATCGTGCAAGTCGACAAACATCTCGCGCCCCTCACGGCGAATACCGCGCACCGCCGACCGTGCCACCCAATCCGAACGCGACACACGCACCCCCAACTGTTCCGGCAGCGGATCAACCACCACGCCGAACGGGCCAGGCAGGTACATTCGGTCTTGCTGTGTCAGCACCCGCAGATAGTTGCCCTCTGCCGTGATCCGGATCAGGTCTTGTGCATTGACCAACCGCCCGCCAATTTCCAACTGATCCACGGCGGCGTCCGCCACCGGGAACATAGCCAGCGGCGGCACCGACACTGCCGGCTCCACGGGCCACGGCACATAACCACGCAGATCGCGCAGCACGCGGGGCATCACCACCAGCATCAAGAGATGTGCCACTGCCTCGGCCAGAATATAGTAGAACAGCGCCAGCGCGCCCGATCGCAACCATAGCTGCGTGCTGTTTTCCACGATCCAAAGTTCTGCGACATCCCCGACAAAAACCCCGATGGCGGCTGCCGTGAACAAGAACGGCGAGGCGGAAATGCAGAACCTGCCCCGCCGTGCCGCAATCTGATCAAGCACAAGCGCAACCAGCAGCAACACCACAACCGCCACCACCACGCCAGATGCGATGATGATTGCCCGCTCCTCCATCATCGCAATCGGCTGGCCGCTGCTTGTGTCCACAATCGAAAGGAAAAAGCACAGGAACAAATAGTGGATCAAGACATAACGATGCAGCAGGCCCCGCGCGAGTTCGCCCCGCCCAAAGGCCACGATGTCACCGGAAAACAAGACTATTTCCAACCGGGCATCTTCCTGTGGCAACGGCTGGTTCATGTTCCGGCGTCCTTTCTGCCAGCACCGGACCATGTGCCAAGTCGCCTTGGTTCTTGCGATGATACCCGCAAAGCCATGCCGCGAGGCGAACCTGCCAGCTTTCCACCGGCTTCCAGCCAGGCCTGAACATCAGCCCGCAAGGCCACCGATACCGGCACCAATGCGCCGCAGGTCAATTGCAAATAAACCTCGCGGCCTTGCCGTCGCACACGGTCAACTGCGGCAAGCGAAACCCAATGCGACCGTTGCACCTGTCGGCCCAATGCGGCAGGCATCATCGCCGCAATTGCCGAAAATGGGCCAGGCACCAACTGCCGCCCTTTCCTGGTAACGATGGTCACATAATTCCCGCTGGCCTCCAGCCGCAAGACATCAGTCGCGGGCACGCCCAGACGGCGGGCCACCGCCTGCGCGATGTCCAGAGCAACTGGCGGATCAGGGTCTTTATCCGCCGTCGGGACCGACGGTGCTTCAACCGGCACCTGCGCCTGCGTCGCGGCGACCTGGGCCGCCATCAGCCCTTCCCCGGCCCGCAGTTTCGCCAAGGCGCGCGGCACCGGCCCGCGAAAAAGGATCGTTGCGGCGATCTCCAGATACAGCACGCAGAAAAACGGGATCAGATGTGAACGCAGTTCCGTCCAGTCATGCTGCACATCCATCAGGCCATGCATCACATGCACAACGCCCAGCATCCCCGCGGCACCGACCATTATCCCAGGCGTTACCCAGACCTGGATGACCTGCGCGTTCTTGCACAACAGACGCGCCAGTCGCACGGCACCGGCAAGATAGGCAATGACCAACATCTGCGCGGCCACCATCCCAACCACAACCGATGGCACCTGCAAATCAATCGGCATTTCCGTGCTGTCCAGCGCATACAGCAGGACGATTGCCGGAAAGGTCAAACCTGCACAATTGGCCAGAACATAGCGATGACGCGCCGCGCGCCGGAACTCTTTCAAGTCACGGAATACATGCCCCCCACTCAATAACCGTAACTCCAGGGCAGGTTCCCCCCGCCCAGCAGCACCCCGCCCGTCAAATGATGCGGGCAGCCCCCTTAACTCAGGCATCTTAGTCACTCAAATCTTTCACCGACACGCACACCACGGCCTTAGTCACCAAGATAGCGCATGTTCTGTCCCGACCTAAACAAAAGCGCGAATTTGAATGCAGGCAACTATCCACATGTATAGCCCGCACCATTCTTTACAGTGGCCCCTGCCCGCTTGACCCGCCCGACCCAAGCCGATAGGCCACCCCCCAAGAATTTCCTTGTCCTGCAGGAGCGCCGCCATGGCAAATCCCTCTCTTCTCATCCTTGCTGGTGATGGCATCGGCCCCGAAGTCATGGCCGAGGTCAAAAAGATCATCGGTTGGTTCGGAACCAAGCGTGGCGTCACCTTTGACGTGACCGAAGACCTGGTCGGTGGCTGCGCTTATGACAAGCACGGCACCCCCCTGCATGACGACACGATGGCCAAGGCCCAAGAGGTGGATGCCGTCCTTCTGGGTGCCGTTGGTGGCCCGCAATATGACAATCTGGATTTCAGCGTGAAACCCGAACGCGGCCTGCTGCGCCTGCGCAAGGAGATGGACCTGTTCTCCAACCTGCGCCCGGCGCAATGCTTTGACGCGCTGGCCGATTTCTCGTCGTTAAAGCGTGATGTGGTGGCGGGCCTTGATATCGTCATCGTCCGCGAACTTACCTCTGGCGTCTATTTCGGCGAACCGCGCGGTATTTTCACCGAAGGCAACGAACGGGTGGGCATCAACACCCAGCGCTATACGGAAAGCGAAATCGCCCGCGTTGCGCGGTCTGCCTTTGAATTGGCCCGCCGCCGCAACAACAAGGTCTGCTCGATGGAGAAGGCCAATGTCATGGAATCGGGCATCCTGTGGCGGCAGGTCGTGCAGGAAGTGCATGACAAGGAATATCCCGATGTCGCGCTGACGCACATGTATGCCGACAATGGCGCCATGCAGTTGTGCCGTTGGCCCAAACAGTTTGACGTCATCGTCACCGACAACCTGTTCGGGGATGTGCTGTCCGACATGGCGGCCATGTTGACCGGGTCGCTGGGGATGCTGCCTTCGGCCAGCCTCGGCCTGCCGATGGCCAACGGACGGCCCAAGGCGCTGTATGAACCCGTCCACGGCTCCGCCCCCGATATCGCGGGTCAGGGCAAGGCCAACCCGATCGCCTGCATCCTGTCGTTCGCAATGGCGCTGCGCTATTCCTTTGACATGGGCGACGATGCGACCCGCGTCGAAAAGGCCGTCGAAAAGGTGCTGGCGGATGGTGTCCGCACCGCCGATCTGATGGGGCCAGAAGGCGGCGTTCCGGTCACCACCAGCCAGATGGGCGATGCCGTCATCGCCGCGCTTGACGCGTCGCTTTGACCTGATCCCGCGCCACCCCCACAGGCCCCGGCATCCCGCCGGGGCCTGTTGCATTTGCCGTGACGGTGCTGATTTTTGCCTGTCGCGCACTTCCCGATCTTGCACCCGCACCGGTCCCGGTCCAGAACGTTGGCGCTAACACCCAAGCCAGACCCGAAGGCCAGACCCGATGTCGATGCCCCATTCGAACCTCAAGGGTGCCGCCCTTTCCCTTGCCGCTTTCGGGATCTACGCCACCCATGACGTCGTGGTGAAATTCCTGGGCAGCGATTATTCCGCCGTCCAGATCATCTTCTTCTCGGGCCTGCTCAGCTTTCCGCTGGTCACCGTCATGCTGCTGGGCGACAAGCGCGATGGAAACCTCGTCCCCCGCCACCCGTGGTGGAGTTTGGCGCGCGCCGTATCTGCGGTGCTGACCGGTGTGGCGGGATTTTTCGCCTTTTCGCAACTGCCGATGGCGCAGGCCTATGCCATCTTTTTCGCCATGCCACTTCTGATCACGCTCATGGCGATCCCGATGCTGGGCGAAAAGGTCGGTCTGCGCCGCGGGCTTGCCGTGGTGGTGGGGCTGATCGGCGTGCTTGTCGTCCTTCGTCCGGGCGAGGCAGATCTTGGCCTTGGCCACCTCGCCGCCCTGTCCGCCGCGGTGACAGGTGCGCTCACCTCGGTCATCGTGCGCAAGATCGGCACCGATGAACGCTCGGCCGTGCTGATGATGTTTCCCATGCTTGGCAACGTGCTGGCGATGGGGGCGGTGCTGCCCTTCGTCTATGTGCCGATGCCGGTGGCTCATCTGGGCCTGATGGGCATCATCGCGCTCTTCGGCTTTGTCGCGGGGCTTTTGGTTATCATGGCCTATCGCACCGCCCCGGCCATCATCGTCGCCCCGATGCAGTATTCCCAAATCCTCTGGGCCGCACTCTACGGATCGCTTCTCTTCAACGAATCCATCGACCTCTACACCGCAATCGGCAGCACCATCATCATTGCCTCGGGCATCTACATCGTCCTGCGCGAAGGCACCCCAAGCGTGTCCGAAAACCGCCCCGTCCTCGCCACCAAAAGCCGCCCCGAAACCGGTGCCATGCCCCGCATCAGCGTGATGATGCGGCGGATGGGCATCCCCGAACGGCAGGATTGATTCCGTCAGACGTCAAAAGTCATCCCCCCTTGCAAACGCCGTCGCAGGGCTGTAACCCACCCGCAATGGTCGGAGCGTAGCGCAGCCTGGTAGCGCACCTGCTTCGGGAGCAGGGGGTCGGAGGTTCGAATCCTCTCGCTCCGACCAATTTAAAAGTCCCGACAATTCAAATACTCCAGAACCCGGAACCGTTCTTCGGAACCGTACTCCGTGTCATGTTTCCGTTCCAGCTTTAGCCGATTCGCAACTTGCTGCGCATTGACCCCGCGTCGAAGATGCAGGCGGTTCCGACTCCGAGTAAACGGTCGCCGTGAACGGGCTGATGCTCATCAAAGCGGGCGTGGCCCGAATTTCGTGCGATAGGGACGGCAGTCTGGCATCACAGGCAGTCTGGCAGCACAGGCAGTTTGGCAGCAGGCAGGATGGCACAGCAGTCAGGTCATCGCCTGCGCAATTGATTGATGGTTTGTCAGTGTCTGATCCGAACCCGGTCCTTGACCGTGTCCGCAGGATGCAGGACGACGACTGTATCCTCGTCCAACCCGGTCAGAACCTCGGCCCATTCCTCGTTCCGCTTGCCGATGGACAGAAGGCGCAGTGCAGCCCTGCCTTCCTGCACCGAATAGACCGCCCAATCGCCCCCGGACCGGAAAAGAGCGGCGATCGGAACCCGCAGGATGTTCTTAGCCGCGCCAATCGTGATGCGCGCCGTGACCCGAAAACCGTGACCCAAAGTCGACGGTGGGGGCGCGCGCAAAGAAAGGCGCACCTCGACCCTTTGTTCTTCAATACCCAGCGCCGAAACCCGGGTTGTTGCACCGGGTTCGACGCGTTCCACGCGGGCCGCAAGTTCCGGGCCGCCCCAGGCCGTGATGGTCGCCTCTGCCCCTTTGACGATGTCCACGGCGTCACGGGACAGGACATGGACAACGATTTCCATGTCCCGAAGGTCGCCAATTTCCATGATCGGGGTGCCGGCCTGAAGCACCTGTTCGTCTTCGGTTGCGACCCGCAGAATGCTGCCCGCGACCGGTGCCTTCACATCGATGCAACAGGCCGCACCAGTGGCCGTGTCGCCGCTGAGCATGGCATTTGCGCTTTCCAGCTCTTTTTCGCGGACGCCAAGGTTGGCGCGGGCGCTGGTGACGGTTGCCGCGGCGGTGCGTTCAGCAAGGGTCGCATCGTCCAGCATCCTTTGCGACAGGGCCGCGCGGGCAAAAAGCGTGCGTGCGCGATCCGCTTCGGTTCGGGCAAAGTCCAGAGTGGCCTCAGCCTGCACCAACTGGCTTCGGGCAAGTTCGACGGCGGCGGCAGCGGCGGCGGCTGTCGCCTCGGCCACGGCACGGGCGCGGGCATCAAGCAGGGCCGGCGTGGCGGGTCCAATCCGCGCGACCACCTGTCCGGCGGCAACGGTATCGCCCGGATGGAAGGTGACGCGCTGCAACAGCCCTGCGATTGGAGCCGACAGGACGACGACTTCGCGGACGCGCGCCTCGCCTTCGGCCTCGACGCTGACGGTCAGGTCGCCGCGTGTGATGGCCGCTGTCTCGACGGGGACAGGGTCGGGAAGGAACACCCACATAAGCAGGGCGATGGCGGAAAAGATGGCTCCGGCGATGAACAAGCGGCGCATGGTCATTCCCTTGTCTTCAGAACGGCAATCAGATCAAGCTGGTCAATTCGTCCTCGGATGGCGAAGGCAGAAAGACCTGCGGCGGCGATCACGATGAGGCTTGCACTTGCATAGACCTGTCGTCCCATGACGAAGGGAACACGGTAGAGATCAGACGAAAAGGCCGCCACCATCGCCCGTCCGATACCGTGACCGATCAGCCAACCAAAAGGCTGCGCCAACACCACGACAACCGCGAGTTCCAGCAAGATCACCGAGGCAACCTCTGCACGGGTAAAGCCGAGGACGCGCAGACTGGCCAATTCCCGACCCTGTTCCGACAGCGCAATGCGCGAGAAGTTATAGACCACACCCAGCGCAATGATGGCGGCCAAGGTAACGTAGACGCTTATCATCAGGATGATATTCTCGGCCAAGGTCGCGCGGAAGCGTGACACGGTCAGATCGGTGACGTTCAGGAAGGCCGTCTTGGGCGTGGCGGCGGCCGCCTTGAAGAACGCCTGTGCCTCTGCTTCATCCAGCAGAATGTCCGCGCCGGAAATAAGCGGACCATCCCCCGTGGCGCGGCCAAGTGCCGTGATGTCCATTGCAGCGCCAAGCCCGACATAGCCAAGCGAAATGCCACTGACCGAAAGCTCGATCACCGAACGGCGCCCTTCAAGGAATTCGACAGTCACTCGGTCACCGGGACGCAGCAGCAAGGCATCCGCCAGTGCCGCGCTCAGGATCAGTCCAGCCTCGGGCATCGGCATCGGTTGCAGATCCGGCGACAGGACACGGGAAATCCGCGCATTGTCGGGGCGCCCCTGGATGACAAGGCGTTTTGACCTGGTGCCATGCGTCAGTTCAGCCGGGACAAGGCGAAAGGGTTCGGCGGCCATCACGCCCGGCATGTGCCGGATGTCGGCCAAGGCGACCGGCGTTTCGGGCGTGCCAAAGACCATTTTGACATCCTGCCGTTCGGCCATCTGGAATGTGACGCGGATCATGTGATCGATGGACCCGAAGGACCAGAGCGAGGCCACAAGGATCGCAACGGCCATCGCCATGCCAAGCACACTGGATGCCGTGCGGAAAGGCCAGTGGAGCAGATGGCGCAGAACCATGCGGCCTGTTTGGCGCAGGCGAACGGCCCGCAACACCCATCCATTGCCCCCTCGGTAATCGGCGGGCGCGGGCGGGGCCATCGCAACGGCGGGGGGCAGGGACAGCACCGCACGCAGCGATTGCAGCGCGCCCGCCACTGCAGCGACAGCCGTGACAACAGCGGCCAGACCGTAAACCCGCAGGTCCGTTCCGAAGTCGAGGAACGGGAATGAAAAGAACCGGGCATAAAGGCGCGCCAGACCGGCACCCAACCCAGCGCCCGCGACAAAACCGACCAGAACGCCGCCAAGCACGATCAGCAGCAGGAATTCAAGATAGTGCTGCGCAATCTTGGCAGGCGTATAGCCCAGCGCCTTCAGCAGACCGATCTGTTCGCGTTCCAATGCAATCAGGCGTGACAGGGTCATATGGACCAGCATTGCCGCCACCAGAAGAAAGATGGGGGGCAGCACCTTCACCATCGCGGCCAGTTGCTTCAGTTCAGCATCCAGAAAGGCATGTGACGTTTGTTCGGCACGTCCCGTTCCACCGCCACCACCATATGGGGCGGTAAGGCGGTCCAGCGTGGCAATGACGCGGCTTTCTGGCACGCCGCGTGCCAGTCGCAGTGCAAGGTTTGAAAAGGCCCCCTTCAGGTCGAACGCCTGTTCAAGGGCCGGGCGCGGCATCCAGACCACGCCGAAGCGGTGCGGATCGGGCATCATTTCGCCAGGGCCCAATGCATAGATGAACTCGGGCGACAGCGCGATACCGGTGACGGTAAGTTCCCGCCGCTTGCCATTCATGACGACCGTCAGCCGCGACCCTTGTCGCAGGCCATGCGCGCTGGCGAAGTCCTGCGACACCACCACCTCGTTCGCGGCATCAGGATGGGCAAGGCGACCTTCACGCAGGTAAAGTAGGTTCAGGCCATCGGATTTGGGCAGGCTGACCAGCAGCACAGAGGCCGGTTCGGCCATGCCGTCGATTTCGGGGCGCCCAAGCTTGACGATCCGGGGTTCCACCTGAAGGACGCCGTCGATGGCTTCGATATCCTCGACCAGGGCAAGGGGTGCGCGGACAACATCGCTGAAGATGTCGGCAAAGCGGTAATCAGCATAGTAACGCTCCCGCGTGTCCGACAGCGACCGATGCGCCCCATTGCCAAGGATCATCGTCGCCACGCCCGCCGCAAGCACAAGCGCAATGGCCAACGCCTGCCCCCAAAGCCGCCGCAGATCGCGCAGGGCCTTTCGGCGCAGGGGCGGGATCACCATGACATCTGATTCGGTCGCTTGCGGATGGGGTTTGCCACCTCGTCCACGATACGCCCGTCGGCAAAGCGAAGGGTCCGGTCGGCGATTTGCTGGATGGTGGCGTTGTGGGTGATGATCAGCGTCGTTGCGCCGGTCGAGCGGTTCGCCTCGGCCAAAGCCTCCAGCACCAGCACACCGGTGGCACTGTCCAAGGCGCCGGTTGGTTCATCGCAGAACAACAACTCCGGTCGTTTCGCTATTGCACGGGCGATGGCAACGCGCTGCTGTTCGCCCCCGGAAAGCTGGGCCGGAAAATGCCCGCGACGCGCCGAAAGGCCCACAATATCCAGCGCCTCTTCGGGCGGCATCGGATGAGCGGCAATTTCCGTGACAAGGGCCACGTTTTCAAGGGCGGTCAGGCTGGGAACAAGGTTGTAGAACTGAAAGACAAACCCCACGTGATCCCGCCGATAGCGTGTCAGCGCCGCATCGCCAAAGGCCGTGATGTCCTGCCCGTCAAACAACACGCTTCCCGATGTGGCGTGATCAATGCCGCCAAGGATATTCAGGAAGGTCGATTTCCCCGATCCTGACGGGCCAAGCACAACGATGAATTCGCCGCGCTGCGCCCTGAAATCGACGTTGCGAAGGGCATGCACCTCTGTTGGGCCGTTGCGATAGGTCTTGGTCAGACCCCGCGTTTCAATGACCGTTGCGCCAGATGTCACGGCATGTTCCGCCCTTAGTCCCCGTCGCCACGATAAGCAAAATCCACAATATCACTTTGACGCAGGTCAACGCCGCGCAATTTTCGTTCCGGCGCTCTATGCCTTTGTGCCAGGCGTTTGTGTCGCGCGGATGCAAGGGGCGCTGCCTGCCTTCAGCACGCTTCATGTGGCGTAAGAAACTGCGGTTCGGCACCCGGCAAATGGCCACCCAACTCACGCATGCAAGACACTGGCCTCGATCCGCTTTGCCACGAGGTCTTGAAGCATCCACAGCCTGCTGTCGTGGATACCCCGCGATTCAAGATGCGCGACCGTGTTCATAAGGTATTCGGCACCCGTGCCGACATGGCCGCAAGAGCGGGCCAAAACCTCTGCCACCTCGGCAAGGCTTGGCCGTCCGGCGTAATAGGGTGACGCACGGTTCATGACAAAGCCCAAGGCCCAAAGGGGGCCAGACGGGGTGATGACCTTCAACCAACGAGGCATGCTGTTGATCGGCTTCACCGTAAACTCGCGCCGGAAAAGCTGGTCGAGTTGGGCATCAAGCGCGTCCGGCAAAAGTTCATAGACCACGCCACGACATTGCCCGCCCCGGTCGAGTGCCATCATCAGGCCCGGTGAGTCCGGGGTTCCCCGAAACCGATGTGTGTGCAGACAGAATGATCGATGATAGCCGCGAACGATCCCGTCCTGTTCGGCGCAATGCGGGATTTCGGGTTTCCAGATCAATGAGCCATAGGCGAAAAGCTGCGTGGGATGTTTCGGGTCGGGATGCGACGCAATGATCCTGTCGACCCAGTCCGCATAGTCCGCATCCGTTTGCTGATCGACTCCAGGCGCAGGCCCAGCATCCACAACTGACCTGTGGACGCGGGCGACGTGATCCGGGGTCAACGACAAGGTTCTGTGGCGCATTGATCCTCCGAAAAGGGCTTGGTTGCTCCGCGAAACTCACGCGCCATCATGCCATAGTTTCTGCGCGATGTATCGATCCACCTGCCGATCATCACAGGCTGCCTGCGCCACGGCCAAGCGTTCTAAACTGATCGTCTGCCTGCCTGGAACCAGACCACGCTGGCATGTTTCATGCGCAATGGACGGTTCCGCATGGTCACATTGAAACCGCGGTTTGCGTGTCCCAAAGCGCGGGTCAGGGCGCGGATTTCCGCAGCTTAGTTGTTTGCAGCCAGCGGATCGATGATGCGCGGTATTTCCGTGATAGTGCCAATCGGGATACCGCTCAATTCACTGTGCTTGCGGATTTCATCTTCGCTTTCGGCAAGATAGATGCAAAACGTCTTGTCCCCTGCGACGTAGGAATCCTGCCATTGAATCTTTGGCCCGATCGTTGACAGCGCCTGGTTTGACGCGCGGGCGGCACCGAAAAGTTCGGTTGTCGAAAACTCCCCCACGCCAGGAATAGAGCGTTCTATCATGGAGCGCTTCATCGCATTCTCCTTTGGATCTTGATGAACACCTGATCCCTTGAGCATCGCTTCAATCCACCAAACGCCGAAGTTCATTTTTGTTGAGTTTGATAAAGCCGGGCTTTACCCTCGTCTGGCAGAACAGGCGAAGAAGGAGCATCCCGCATGCCCGCCCTTTCGCATCTGAATTCATTGCAAGCTCTTGAAATGGCGCTGCGAAGCGGTTCGTTGCGCGCTGCGGCCCAGCAACTGGGCATCACGCCGGCCGCAATCGGCCAGCGCATCAGGGCTCTGGAAGAACATCTTGACACACAGTTGCTCAAGCGTGGGCCATCTGGCCTGGAACCAAGCGCGTCACTCACGGCCGCACTGCCCGACCTCATTCTGGCCTTCGAAGCACTGGAGCGTGCAAGTGACGAGCTGGACCTTCGCCGGACAGGTGACGTTCACATTGTCGCGGATAGCGACTGGGCCGAACTCTGGCTTGCCCCACGCCTTCCGGCCTTTCGCCACGCACATCCGAACATACTTTTCAATATCAACGGGCTGGGTGACGTGCCAATGCGGCTGGGTGCGCCGGATCTGCGGATCTCGGCGACTGAAGGCGGGACTGGAGAGGTTCTTTTCCACGATGTCTATGTTGCCGTGACCGGGCCTGACAACACGCGGCGCATGACGAACCTGCCCCAGGATCAACGGCAGGAAGGCATGCCGCTTTTGCACACGCGCGCGCAGCGGAATGGCAAGATGCCAGGCTGGGTCGCGTGGTGCCGTGTTTATGGCCATCGGACCAAAGGGAATGATCGTGGCGTCGTTTACCCAAACCTGCAACTCGCCCTTCCCGCAGCGCGAGAGAACATCGGCTTTCTGGTATGCAGTCTGTCGTCATGTCTGCGGGATCTGGAGGGGCGTCGGATCGTTTTTGCCTTCCCTCCGAACATGCACATCATGGCGCCCCATCCTTATCGGACAACGCTGCGCACTAACCGGAACCAGCGACCGCAGACGAACCGCTTTCTTGCGTGGCTACAGTCCGAAGCACAAAAAACCACAGACCACCTCGCGCAATACCTGGTGACGTGACTCGAGGTCACAGGATTTGCCCGTTCAGGTTCATCCGGCGTCACGGTTTGTGTGCGGCTTGAAACCCTGATCACCTCGTTGTTCGAAAAATCGGCAAACTTCATACCACGCCAGAGTCATTGTCCGATTTTCGGGGAACAGCACGGTTCCACACGTGTCAGGGTCGGACTAGTGTTTCTTGGATACAGTTCGGCGCACAGCCGCTGTCTTGCCAAGGGGCGATGCATGTCAGAACGCACTGACCGATCAAAAAGGATCGCGCTGGTCTTGCAAGGCGGCGGCGCCCGTGGCGCCTATCATGTCGGCGTGATCAAGGCGATTGCCGAAATCACGGCCTGCCGAATGTCACCCTTTCAAATCGTCTGCGGCTCATCTGTTGGCGCCATAAATGCCGCATCGGTGGCGATGACATCGCTTGATTTCCAGACAGGGGCGGCTCGGCTCGAGTCTCTTTGGCGATCCTTGCGGAGTGCATCCATTTACGACGCACGCCCACTGCCCGTGCTTTGGAAAAGTTCCAGATGGGCGATGACCCTTGTGCTTGGGCATTTGGGGGTTCGCATGAATGGCGGGCTTCTGGATTACAGCCCCCTTCATGATCTGCTGAAGCGTGAGTTCAGCCAGAAACATTTGCGCAGGGCCATCAAATCCAAGGCGCTTCATGCGTTGTGCATCACCACATCAAGCTACACGACAGGCACCTCGGACACCTTCTTTCAAGGCGACGAGACCATCATGCCTTGGACACGTGCGCGTCGTCGGGGGGAACGGGCCACTATCCTGCCAGAACATATCCTCGCCTCTTCCGCGCTACCCTTGGCCTTTGCGCCCGTTCACCTGAACGGTGGCTACTTCGGCGACGGTGCGCTCCGGTCCACCTCGCCACTATCCCCGGCCATACGAACCGGCGCAGACCGGATTCTGGTTGTCGCCACACGCGATGGCTTTGTCGGGTCAGGAAAGGACGGCAAGGTGCGACCAAGCCCAAGCATCGGAGAGATCCTCGGTCATGCGCTGGACATCCTGTTCAACGACAATCTTGAAGCGGATGTAGAGCGGACTGCCCGCATAAATCACACCATTTCCTTGCTGACCGATGATGCAAGAACGCAGACACCACTTCGGATTATTGAAACGGAATCCGTATCCCCGTCGAAAGATCTGCGAGACATCGCAAAGCTGCATGCCAACGAACTGCCACGGTCAATCCGTCTGTTGATGCGCAGCATAGGCTATTCCGGTGGGGATGGGCGGATCGAAAGCTACCTCATGTTTGAACCGGGCTATGTCGGGGAGCTGATCGACTTGGGATATGCCGATACTATCGCCAAGGCGGACGCTCTATCGGCCTTCCTAAAGGCGTGACGGCTGCCGAACCTGAAAGGCGCAACACAACGCGGTGTTGCAGGAATGGTCGATACCACACTATCAAATCCGGCTGTTGCAGCCAAAATGCAAAGCCTGCGCAAGTGCGTGTAACCTATCGATTTGGCCCCTTTGGGTCGGTTCGGCGGCGCAGTGGTGGCTGCGCTTGTTTGATGGGTGACGTTCGCCCGAAACGCGGTGGCGGGCTAAAGGCGCAGACTTTGGGGGAAACCGATGCAAAACACGAAAGACTTTGACCATCCCACCATGCTCGCTGTCGTGACCACCGGAACGGGTGGATATGAAAGGCTGGACTACAAACAAGTGCCCATGCCCATCGCAGGCCCGGGCGAGGTGCTTTTGAAAGTGCTTGCCGCTGGCGTGAACAATACCGACATAAACACCCGGCTTGGCTGGTATTCCCCATCTGTCACGCAAGCAACGAACGAAACAGCCGACACCTTGGTCCCGCAAGATGGTGGATGGAAAAGCACCACGCCGTTTCCCCTAATCCAGGGCGCGGATTGCTGCGGCACCGTGGTTGCCGTTGGTGCGGGCTGCAAATCAGCCCAGATCGGTCAACGCGTGCTCGTGCGGCCCTGCATGCGCGAACACGGGTTTGACCGGATGGACACGGTCTGGCTTGGAACAGATTTCAACGGGGCCTTTGCGCAATTTGTCTCGGTTCCGGAAAGCGAGGTTTTCGGGGTTCAGTGCGACTGGAGTGATGCCGAACTTGCGACGATCCCCTGCGCCTACGGAACCGCAGAAAACATGGTCCAGCGCGCGGGCGTGCAACCGGGCATGCGGGTTCTGGTGCCGGGTGCGTCAGGTGGCGTTGGGTCTGCCCTTGTTCAGCTATTGAAACGCCGCAAGGCCGAGGTCATTGCCGTTACAAGCGCGTCAAAGATTGAAGAAATCCAGAAGATCGGTGCTGACCGCATTCTGACGCGCAATACGGATCTGCTTGCTGTGCTGGGTGCGGAAAGCGTCGATATCGTGATCGACAATGTAGGCGGGCCAGGCTTTGGACTTATGCTTAAACTATTGCGGCGCGGCGGGCGCTATGTCTCATCCGGGGCCATCGCCGGGCCAATGGTCAGCCTCGATATGCGCGACCTGTATCTCAAGGATATCGCGTTGATCGGCTGCACCGCATGGGACGAACCGGTTTTTCCGAACCTGATTGCGTATATCGAAACGGGCGGGATCAAGCCCCTTCTGGCAGGGACTTACCCCCTGAACCGAATTGCCGATGCGCAACGGGATTTCCAGGAAAAGCGCCATATCGGAAAGCTTGTGCTTATCCCTGACTAAGACCGGCGGCGGCATCAGGAAAGTTCGTTGCAGAAGCACGCAAGTGACTGGCCAGCGCCGCCGCCTGGCCAGGTGGATTGACCTTCCACGTCCAAAGGCGAGGGCCGCGCTCTGTTGCGATGCTGTAAAGTCCGGCACGGGCCAACGGCGCAAAAGTTATGGCGGCACGTCCCACACATCCTGGCCTGCCGCGCCTCCACACCGGATCACCGGGCCATCTGGAGAAAACCAGCCGGATCAGTTGGTCTCCCTCAGGGATAGGTGGCGGGAAACATCGTTTGCAGGTCAGGCTGTCCCCAACTCCGCTCTGGATAGCGCAGCAACAGCCGGTCAAACTGGGCTTGGGCCTGTTGCCGCGCGGCCATCATGTCGATGCCTGCGACCTGACCATCGCGCATCGACAGGCGGCCATCGACAAAGACGGCCTTTGTCACACGTCCACTTGCCCCAAAGATCAGGCTTTGCACAGGATCAATGCGTGGGGCGAAATAGCTGTCTGCCATGTCAAAAATCGCAATATCCGCCTTTGACCCCACTTGCAGACGACCCAGATCAGGCCGTTTCAACGCATTGGCACCACCAATCGTGGCCGCGTTGAACACCTCAGCCGTGGAAAGGCCGCGATCATCGCCTTCGGCGGCGCGCCCCATCATCAGCGCCACCGCCATGTTCAATACCATATCGGCAGGGGCTGTGTCGGTGCCCATGCCGATATTGATCCCCATCTCGCGGCAGCGCCGGAACGAACGCAGCATCTCGCCGTCACGAGCATAGACCAATGGGCAGTGCGCGATGGTGACATTGTGGTCGGCATAAAGTGTCAGATCGTCTGGCTCTGCCTCAACGGCATGCGGCGCGATCAACCGATCACTCAACAGACCATGCCGCGCCAGCCATTGCGGCCCGGTTGTCCCATGCAGGGCCTGAACCGTGCGCCTTTCCATCTTGCCCTGCGCCATATGCAGGCGGACCGGCAAAGCCATGTCCTGTGCTGCCGCCATCGTGCGCTTCAGCAGGTCAAGGGTGCATGTCTCGACCCGGTCAGGCGACAACATGGCCTGCACAAGCCCGCCTTCCGATCCACCGATGCGGGCGGCGAAATCCAGGGCATCTGCCAGACCCTGCATGCCGCGCGCTTCGTCAAACCGGGGCTCAAGAACGCCGGGCGCTGTGCAGACCATGCCCCCTGATCGATAGGCGGGGCCAAGCCAGACCCGCAGCCCAAGATCAGTCGCGGCTTCGGCAGCGGCCTCGAACTCGGCGACCGTCTCGCCCCATTCACGGTAGAACAGCGATGCAATCGGCAGGGCCGTCGTGATACCGTTGCGCAAAAGCTGCGCAAAGGCATAGCGTTTCTGAAAGGCCAGTTCTTCGGACGAATACATCTCGTAAGGGCCACGATCGACATAGGATTGCGGCCAGACGCGACCCGTGGCCCAGCCGGGGCCATTGTCCACCGTCAGCAAGGTCGTATCCAGATCCGACAGGGCATCCAGATCCACAAAACCCGGCGAAACCAGCACATCACCCAGATCGATGCGCCGTGCCACCACGCCTTCAAAAGGGGCGCCGACATGGATCACACGATCCTTTTCAAAGACAATCTCGGCCTGTTCAAAAAGTTTGTGACGGCCATCGACATGCCCAATGATCCAGCGCGCCGCCAATGCGGTGCGCCCGTCCGGGCGTTGGCCGATCGTCAACTGATCAAGCCCCGTCATACCGCACCGGGGATCATGTCGGCGGATTTGTCGCGCGGAAAGGCATAGGCGCCAACCTTGGATGTCTGATACCCCACGCCGGCCAATGCTTCGGCCAGACGGGTGGCTGCGGTCACGCCGTCGATCACCGGGATACCCGCATTCTCGGAAAGCCATTCGCAAAGATCGGCCATGCCCGCGCAGCCCAGAACAATCGCCTCGGCCCCGTCCTGTTCCATCGCCAATCGCGTTTCCGCCAGAAGCCGCCCCCGCGCGCCGACAGGATCAGCCTCCAATGCCAGAACAGGCATGTCTATCGCCCGCACCTTGCGGCACCGATGGCTGGCACCATAGGCCGACACCAGATCCTCGATCACCGGGACAGAGCGGGGCAAGGTGGTAATCACCGAAAACCGCGCGGCGACTGTCATGGCAACCTGCAAGGCAGCCTGACAAATGCCGATGACCGGACCTTTCGCCACCTCGCGCGCGGCCGCAAGGCCGGGATCATCGAAGCAGGCGATCACATGGGCATCGGCACCGCGTGTCTCGGCGGTGACAATGGCGGCCAGCATGGCAGGGACGGCCATTGCCTCATCCCGATAACCTTCGATCGAGGCTGGCGTGCCAAAGCAGGTTTCGGCATCAATCTCGGTGCCGGGTGTGGCCGCCGCCCGTGCCGCAGTGGCGATCGCGCGCGTCATCGCAGCGGTGGAATTCGGGTTGATCACATGAATTCGCATCAGACGGCACTTTCCACCGGGCGCGGGGTGATCTGCGCCAGCTCATGGGGCAGCAAGGCATCGGGTTTTTTCAGTTCGAACTGCCGGTCCGAATTGATGTAATTATCAGCGTGCAATCGTGCGATGGGCCGATAAGTATCCGGGTTCACATAGCGCCTGCCAGCATCCATGCAGCGGTCGTCCACATGCATTTCCACCACCTCACCCACGATCAGGACACGTGAAGGGTATTCAAGAATCCGCTCCACCCTGCATTCAAACGAACAGGGGCTTTCCCCAATGCGGGCGGCATCAATCTGTCGGCATGGCACGGGCGTCAGCCCCGCAAAAGCCAGTTCATCCACATCGCTGGGAAAATTCACGCTGCAAACGATCATCGCATCGGCCAGCGACATATCCACCATGTTCACCACGAATTCGCCCGTGCGGCGGATATTTGCGACGGTATCCTTTTCGTCGCCATTGCCGCGGTTCTGGATACCCAGAACCACAAGCGGGGGTTCGTGCGAGAACACGTTGAAAAAGCTCATCGGGGCCGCGTTGTTATGGCCTGCCTCCGACCGTGTGCCGACAAGGGCAATCGGACGCGGGCCGATGAAATTGGTCAACAGGCGATAGCGGTCTTGCGCCGGAAGGGCGGAGAAGTCGAAATCCATGTGTCAGATCCTGTCACGCAATCCGTTTTCCGCGCCGCACCACCTGCCGGTCCGACGGACGACGGCACAGGGCATCGCCCGCACAACTGGCTGCAATCATCACGAAATCGGCACGATTTCCGGCGGCAAGGCCATAGTCCTTTGCGCCAATGGCCTTCGCCGCCGCATGCGTTGCGCAGTTCAGGGCAAGGGCGAAATCTTCATCCCGGTTCCAATCAAATCGGTAGGCGGTCAGAAAGGCGCGTTCCAGCATGTCGCCGTTGCCAAAGGGCGACCAACTGTCCCGGATACCATCCGACCCGCAACACACCGTAACGCCCAGCGCCACCAATTCCTCGACGGGGGGGACCGCAACATCTGCGGGCGCCGAGGTCATCAGCGAAATCCCGGCATCGGCAAGTCTGCGGCCAATCCGCTCCAACCGGTCAGGGGCAATCATGCCAAGACAGTAGGCGTGGGAAATCATCACCTTGCCCGCAAGGCCGGTGGCCAGGGTATAGTCCGTGATCCGCTCGACCTGCCAGGCACCCAATTCGCCCTTGTCATGCAGGTGAATGTCGACACCCGCACCCTTTTCGACAGCCAGATCAAAGATAAAGCGCAACTGGCCATCCGGATCGCCATCAATGCCGGCGGGATCAAGGCCGCCAACGGTTTCCACGCCCATATCCATCGCGGCACGCATCAGGTCGGCAGTGCCGGGGCGGCAGATCAGGCCTTGCTGCGGAAAGGCCACGAATTGCAGATCCACCCGATCTGACCACATCTCGCGTAGGCGCATCATGGCCTCGACATGGGTCAGCCCCATATCCGGCGCGATGTCGATATGTGACCGCACGGTCGTCGTGCCACAGGCCAGCATCTGCCCCAACAGACGCGCCGCGCGCTCTTCTGGCGGGGTGGTGTTGGCTGACAGCACGCGCCGTTCGTTTTCGATGTAATCGCGCAGCTTTGTGGCGCGTTTGCCGGGCTGCCACGCCTCTCCCCACAGGGTCTTGTCCAGATGCACATGCGGCTCGACAAAGGCCGGCAGCACCAATCTCCCGGCCCCATCCACCGCATCCGGTGCAGTCACACCGGGGCCAACCGCTGCGATGCGATCTCCGTGGCAACGGATGCCGATGGTCTGGCCGTCAATATCGCGCAGGTTGGTGAAGGTCGTCATCTTGGCGCTCCGCGTTTTGGGGATGCTGCCCCCGCTGACAGGGGCAGCCATTTGATCAGCCTTTCAGGCGGGTCCAGATCTTGTCGCGCAGTTCACGCGCAGCAGGGCCACAATCCTGCGTCGGCACCAGGTGGTCGGCATATTCCTCGGGCATGTTGATTGCGTCCATCGCACGCCATTTTGGATCAAGAAATTCATCCGACTTGATCGCATTGGCATAGGCAATCGCGTTCGAAACGGCGGCCGCATTCTCGGGCGCCATCATCCAGTTGATAAATATCTTGGCGTTTTCGGGATGGGGCGCATTGGCCGGAACCGCGAAGTTATCACGGAACATCGGCGTGCCTTCCTTGGGATAGACAAATCGAATGGTGTCGCGCTGTGCCGTGGCGCGCGCAGTGGCACCGTTCCACACATGATACATCGACACTTCGCCCGAAGCCATGCGATCCACAGTGCTGTCGGATGAATACATCTTGAGTTTCGGGGCCTGCGCCTCCAGCAGATCAAGAATGCGCTGGGCGTCCTCGTTGCTTTCCGTGCATTGGGCAATGCCCAGATAGAGCGAGGCCGCAAGGATCACATCGCTTGCCGTATCCAGTTCCGCGATCTTTCCTTCAAACTCGGGCCGCGGCTCAAACAGTTCCTTCCAGCTATGTTCAATCTCTGCCCCGCCAATAGCAGCACTGTCATAGGCCAGACCGGTGACACCCCACAGATAAGGGGCGGAATATTCATGGGTCGGGTCGAAATCCGGGTTCTTGAACGCGTCCTTCATATGGACGTAATTCGGCATAGATGCGGTGTCGATCTTCATCAGAAGCCCGTCGGCAATCATGCCGGGGATCACATAATCCGAAGGCACAATCACATCATAGGCGGCACCGCCCGATTGCAGCTTGGCCAGCAAGGTATCGTTGCTGTCAAAGCCATCCAGGATCACCTTGATGCCTGTCTCGGCCTCGAACTTGGCCAGCAGATCAACCGGATAATAGTCAGTCCAGTTATAGAAATAGAGCGTTTTTTCTTCGTCTTGCGCAAAGGCGGGCAGCGCCGTCAATGCCGCAAGGGTCAGGCCGACAAGGGTTTTTTTCATTGGGTCAATCCTCTGTTGGGTGGTTTTTCGGGCTTCAACGCCGCAGGCGGCCAAGGAAGAAGGAAAGCGATACAAGCAGGACCGAGATCACTAGCATCACGGTCGAAATCGCGTTTATCTCGGGGGTGATACCCGCCTTGATCGACGAAAAGATGTAGACCGGCAGCGTGGTGGTGCCCGGACCGGACAGGAAGAAAGATGTCAGAAAGTCATCAAGGCTGGTCACGAACGCCAGCGTGAAACCCGCCATGATGCCGGGCCACAAAAGCGGCAGGGTCACCCGGCGAAAACTGCGAAAGCGGTTGGCATAAAGATCCTGTGCCGCTTCTCCATAGCTTTGGTTCATCCCTTCAAGCCGCGCACGGATCGGAAGATAGGCAAAAGGAATGCAAAAGGCCGTGTGCGCAAGGATCATGGTCCCCAGCCCAAGCTGCACGCCAAGCGCCACGAACAGCATAAGCGTTGCCACCGCGACCACGATCTCTGGCAGGATCAGCGGCATGTTCAGCACAGCCTCTACCCCGCCACGGCTGGGAAAGGCCCGCGCTGTGGCCAAGGCCGCAAGAAGGGCAATCACCGTCGCGGCCGTGGCGGCGCACAGCGCCAGAACCAGCGAATTCTGCGTCGCCGACTGGATCGCAGGATTGGCAAGAATGCGCCCATACCAATCAAGCGAAGCATGCGACCAGACCGTTGCCGTTCGGTTGGCGTTGAAGCTATAGCTGACCAGAACCACCACAGGCACATACAGATAAACCAGCACCAGCAACGAAATCTCGCGCGTCATGG
Source organism: uncultured Paracoccaceae bacterium (assembly GCA_958439195.1). Lineage (GTDB taxonomy): Bacteria > Pseudomonadota > Alphaproteobacteria > Rhodobacterales > Rhodobacteraceae > Paragemmobacter. Next base: position 14,866 of record OY288145.1, on the reverse strand, counting down.
GAAAGCGTCGGATGTTCATTTGACCCTCCGGTTGCGCCAGATCGCCATGCAGACCATCACGAACAGCATCAAGCCCAGCAGCACCACCGCCAGCGCGGCCCCGAATGGCCAGTTCCGCGAAGCGCCGAACTGCATCTGGATGATATTGCCCAGCATCAGGGTCTTGCCGCCGCCCAGCAGGGCGGGCGTCACAAAGGCCCCAAGACATGGAATGAACACGAGCAACGATCCCGCCGCGATCCCCGGCATTGCGATGGGGATCAGCACCCGCCGCAAAGCGCGCGACCGCGTGGCCCCCAGATCATGCGCCGCTTCAAGCAAACGCCAGTCGAATTTTTCGAACACCGTGTAAAGCGGCAGGATCATGAAGGGCAGAAAGGAATAGGTCAGACCAATGGCCACGGCCAGATCATTGTAAAGCAACTGGATCGGCCCACCGGGCGATACAAAATTGATAGCCTGCGACAGCCAGCCATCATCACGCAGGATGATCAACCACGCATAGTTGCGCACCAGAAGATTGGTCCAGAACGGAATGGTGATCAACAACAGCATCATGTCACGCTGCCCGCGCGACAGCCCCGCCATCCACAAGGCGACGGGCAGACCAAACAGCAAACTCAGCCCGGTCGTCACGGCCGCCTGTAGGATCGACCGCAGCAAGATCACCAGATAGCTGGTGTTCAGGATCATCGTGCCGTCAAAATCTTCTTCCCAGACAAGGCGGATATAATTGCCCAGTGATGGAGCAGCGCCCCAATCCACCCCGCTGCTGCCGCCCTTTTGCAAAAGCGATATCCAGAACAGCAACATCAATGGAACGCCGATCAGGACGGCGATGGTCATCAACGCGGGCGTCAAAAGACCAAGGCGGCGCAATGTGGGGTTGCCGGTCATTGCAGCAGCACGCGCAGGCTGTCGGCGGGCAGGCTTAAACCAACCGTGCTGCCGATGGGGGGTTGGGTGCCATCAAGATCGGATTGCCGCAGCAGAAAGGTGGCCCCATCCGACAGCGCCAACTTGTGGACAAGCGCCGTCCCCAGATAGGCCGTATGCACCACGCGCGCCTGCAAATGGCCCGCATCCGGGGCCACGATGCGCGCCCGTTCCGGGCGAATTGCCAGCGTGACCTTACCCTGCGCCTGATGCGGAACCACGATCTGCGCCCCACCCGCCAGACGGATCGCATTGCCTGGCAACGCCTCGGCTTCGATCAGGTTGATGTCACCGATAAAGTCGGCGACAAAACGGTGGGTCGGGGTTTCGTAGATGTCACGCGGGGCGCCCATTTGCAAGATGCGCCCGCCCTGCATCACCGCCACCCGATCCGACAGTGTCAGCGCCTCTTCCTGATCATGGGTCACGAACAGAAAGGTGATCCCAGCCTCGGCTTGCAGCAGCTTCAGTTCGATCTGCATTTCCTTGCGCAACTTCAGATCCAGCGCAGAAAGCGGCTCATCCAGAAGCAGAACCTTGGGACGGGGCGCAAGGGCGCGCGCAAGGGCCACCCTCTGCTGCTGCCCCCCGGAAAGCTCCGCCGGGCGGCGGCGCGCAAAGGATTGCATGCGAACCATTTCCAACGATTCACCCACCCTGGCGCGGATCTTGTCAGCCGGCATCTGCTGTTCAACCAGCGCAAAACCCACATTCTGTTCCACCGTCAGATGCGGAAAAAGGGCATAGTTCTGGAACACCGTATTGACCGGACGGCGAAAGGGCGGGGCCTGCGTGACGTCTTGCCCTTCAATGATGATCTTCCCCTGATCTGCGGTTTCAAATCCCGCAATCAGGCGCAAAAGCGTGGTTTTTCCACAGCCGGACGGACCGAGAAGGGTAAAGAATTCACGCTGGCCAATCTCGACCGACACATCCTCCAGAACCCGGACAGCAGCAGCCCCGCGGCCAAAGCCCTTACTGACAGATCTGATGGACACTGCGGAAGAATCAGTCATGTCATCCTCGTTTTCCGATGCCTGTAGCGTTGACTGTATTGCATTACATGTCAATATTGCATGCAATCTGCTTATATCTACGCATGCAACCTTCTTGTATTTCTCAGTTTTGACCGCCGGATAGGACGATATGCCATGCGTTTTCCTCCCAACATGCGGGGCGGATCACACTGCCGCGGATGGGGCATTCTGCCGGTATCGAAAGGCATTGACCTTCGCATTGCATGCGATGCTCTATGCAATTGCCAACTGCCCAAGGAACCCGCGATGCCCAAGGCCGCCGATCACAACCCGTCTGGGACACACCCGAAACGTCGCAAGACGGGCACGGCCATGAAAACGCCAACGCGCACCGAAAAAGTGCATGAAGCCTTGCGTCAGGCCATCATTGAACAACAACTCAGCCCCGGCGCGCGTCTCCCCGAAGATATGATCGGTGACTCATTCGGCACCAGCCGGACCATCGCCCGCGAGGCGCTTTTGCGACTGTCGGTCGAAGGCTTGGTTGACCTGATGCCCAATCGTGGGGCTTTTGTCGCCAATCCGACCTTGGACGAAGGCCGCGACATCTTTGTCGTGCGCCGCGGATTGGAGCGGATGGTGGTCTTGCAACTTGCCGGAAATCTGAACGCGACGCAGATCACTGAACTAAGGCGGATGCTAGACGATGAAGAAATGGCTGGTGCGCGCGACGAACGCGAAGCAATCCGCCTGGCGGGAGAGTTTCACCTGCGCCTTGCCGAAATGACAGGAAACAAGCTGCTGGTCCGCTACCTTACCGAAACTGTTTCCCGCTGTTCATTGGTTCTGACAATCTACGGCAGGCCGCATTCCGTGGATTGCGGGATAGATGAACATCGCCAGATCATCGAAGCGTTAATTGCGGGGCAAGGCGACAAAGCCGCCGATCTGATGGACCACCATATAGAACAGGTTGCTGGTCGGGCGCTTCTGGAAAGCCGAAAACCAAAAAGCGTTCAGGATGTTCTATCTTCCTATGCAAGTCGGCTTTCGCAAGGCTGACGCGCGTTTCTGGTGACGTTGCCCTATGTGCGTCGTGTCAGACCGATACGCCGAACATCCGCCCGACCCCGGCGGTGATCGCCATCGCAGCCGCACCCCAGAACAGAACCCGCGCCGTCGCCCGCAGTTTCGGCGCCCCGCCGGCATAGGCGCCCAGCGCACCAAGCCCGGCAAGGCTGACAAGGGTCGCGGCCACAACCACCGGAATGATCTGCGCTTCGGGCGCAATTGCGGCGGCCACCAAAGGCACGGCGGCGGCGACGGTAAAGGTCATCCCCGACGCAAACGCCGCCTGCAACGGATTGGCCGCATGCTGTTCCGAAAGGCCCAATTCATCGCGCACATGCGCGCCCAGCGCATCCTTCGCCGTCAACTCATGCGCAACCAGCGCCGCGGTCGCAGGGGAAAGCCCGCGGGATTCATAGATCGACGCCAGTTCCTTTTCTTCTGCCGCAGGCGTGTCCAGCAGCGCCTGCCTTTCCCGCGCAATATCCGCGCGTTCCACATCCGATTGTGAACTGACCGACACATATTCCCCTGCCGCCATCGACATCGCGCCCGCCGCCAGACCGGCGGCGCCCGCGATCAGGATGGCTGCACGGCTTGGATCGGCGGCGGCAACCCCCACGATCAACGACGATACGGATACGATCCCGTCATTCGCGCCCAGAACCGCGGCGCGCAACCATCCGGCACGGTCCAGGTAATGCAGTTCCTCATGGGCCGACTGATAGGGAAGCGTCATGGCATGTCATCCGTTCGATCTGATCCGCAGGCACAGAAACCTGCCAGAATCCGCTATCATCGTAATGCGGGCATGTCATTGATCCCCGTCAATCGCCTTCGACAAACACCTCATCGCGTTTCTTGCGGATCGACGGCATCAGCACCACCACCAGAACCAGAACCGTCAGCACCAGCAATGTCGCGCTGATTGGTCGTGTCAGGAACACCGTCGCATCCCCGCGCCCCAAGATCATCGCGCGCCGCAGGTTTTCTTCCAGCATCGGACCCAGCACAAAGCCCAGCAAAAGGGGCGCAGGCTCGCATTTCAGCTTGATCAGCACGTAACCCATCAACCCAAAGAACGCGACGGCATAGAGGTCATAGACATTGGAATTCACGCTGTAGACCCCGATGGAACAGAAGGCCATGATGATGGGGAACAGCACGTGATAAGGCACCTTCAACAGCCGAACCCACAGCCCGATCAGCGGCAGGTTCAGCACCACCAGCATCAGGTTGCCGATCCACATGCTGGCAATCACGCCCCAGAACAGCGCAGGCTGTTCGCTGGCCACATTTGGCCCCGGCACGATGCCCTGAATGATCATCGCCCCCACCATCAGCGCCATCACAGGATTTGCCGGAATGCCCAGTGTCAGCAGCGGGATAAAGCTGGTTTGCGCCCCGGCGTTGTTGGCCGATTCCGGCCCGGCCACACCCTCGATCGCGCCATGACCAAATTCCTCAGGCGTTTTCGACATGCGCTTTTCAACCGTATAGCTGGCAAAGGCCGCCAGCACCGCGCCGCCCCCCGGCAGGATGCCCAACACCGATCCGATCCCCGTGCCGCGCAAAACCGGGCCAACGATCCGGCGAAACTCTTCGCGCGAAGGCAGCAGACCCGACAGTTTGGCCCCCAGCACCGTCCGGTCCTGGTCACCCTCAAGGTTGCGCAGAATCTCGGCTATGCCAAACACCCCAACGGCAAGCGCGACGAAATTCAACCCATCCGCATATTCCGTGATCCCCATCGTGAACCGGGGCGTGCCGGAGTATATATCCGTCCCCACCATCCCCAGCAGCAGACCAAGCACCACCATCGCCAGCGCCTTCAGGATCGACCCATGCGCAAGAGCAATGGCCGACACAAGGCCCAACACCATCAGGCTGAAATATTCAGCCGCGCCGAATTTCAGCGCGATCACCGTCAGCGGTGGCGCAAAGATCGCCACCAGCAGCGTGGCCACCGTCCCGGCAAAGAATGACCCCAGCGCCGCCACCGCCAGCGCCGTGCCCGCCTTGCCCTTGCGTGCCATCTGATAGCCGTCGATGGCCGTCACGGCGGATGAACTTTCCCCCGGCATGTTGATCAGGATGGCCGTCGTCGAACCGCCATATTGCGCACCGTAATAGATGCCCGCCAACATGATCAGCGATGACACCGGTTCAAGCTGAAAGGTGATCGGCAGCAGCATGGCAATCGTGGCCGTCGCCCCGATCCCCGGCAGAACCCCGATCAGCGTGCCAAGGATAACCCCCACCAGACAGAACAGCAGGTTTTCGGGCGATGCTGCCGTGGCAAAGCCAAGGCCAAGATTTGAAAGCAGATCCATCGATCAAGCGCCCCTCAGAACGAAAGCCAGGGGCCGAACCGCCGGAATGGCAGGCCCAGCGCGTAGGAAAACACCAACGTGGAAAAGATCGTTACGGCCAAGGCCAGGGCCAGCGCGTTCAAAGGCTTCATCTTCAAAGAGGCCAGCCCCGCAATCAGCGTGGTGACAAAGATCGACGGCACAAACCCCAACCCCCGCACCGTCAGGCCAAAGAAAACCGGCGCGGGCAGGATGAACAGCAATCCACGCCACGCAATTGCACCCGGCGCCTCGGCCCCCGGACTGGCCTTCAGCGCGTTGAGCAGGATCAGCCCGCCGAACAGGATCAGCACCACCGCCAGAACCAACGGGAAAAACCCAGGCCCCATGCGGAAGGCCGTGCCAAGTTCCATCCCAAACGACTGCACCCCGAAAAACAGACCGAACAGGATGAACACGACACCCGCCGCGGCATCTGTCCGGTCAAAGGAATAGGATTTCATGGCACGTCCCCCCTGCCGCATGCGCGATGGTCTTCCATCTGCGCATAAAAAAGGGGCTGCGCCATTCACCGCGCAGCCCCGTCGATCATCAGTCTGCGTAGACGCCTGCGGCTTCGATCACCGGCTTCCAGCGTGCAATCTCGGCCTCCAGCTTGGCCTTAAGCGCGTCGGGCGTGGCATCGGTCACCGGCGACGGCGCTGTTCCCAGTTCCGCCATCTTGGTCGCAATCTCCGGGTCGGCCAGCGCCACCTGAAGCGATTGCGACAACCGCGCGGTCACATCCGCGGGGGTGCCCTTCGGCGCATAGATGCCATGCCAGATGCCCACTTCCAGTCCGGGCATCCCTGCCTCTGTCGCCGTCGGCAGATCAGGGAAGATATCCAGACGCGCGGGCGAGGTCACGGCATAGCCCTTGATCGTGCCACCTTGAATCTGCGCCGTGGTGTTGGTGGTCTGATCACACATGATGTCAACCTGCCCACCCAGCAGATCGGTCATCGCCGGACCTGTGCCCTTGTAAGGCACGGTTACGATGGGGGCTTCCACCGCCTGCATGAACAGCATCCCGCACAGATGCGACGCCGCACCGATCCCGGCATTGGCCATCGTGATCGTATCGGCGTTTTCCTTCACATAGGTGACCAAAGACGCAAAATCCGTCGGCTCAAAATCCTTGCGCGCCACGATGGTCATCGGCACTTCGGTCACCAGACCCACATATTCAAACGCGTTCAGCGTATCATAGGCAAGGTTGCGATACAGCGTGGCGCTGGTCGCCATGCCGATGTGATGCAACAGGATGGTGTAGCCGTCGGCCTCGGACGAGGCGACATTGCCTGCGCCCAGTGTGCCACCGGCCCCGCCCACGTTTTCCACGATGATCTGCTGGCCCAGATCAGCCGACATCTTTTCGGCGATCAGGCGGCCCACAGTATCGGTCGGGCCACCGGCGGCAAAGGGAACCACCATGGTGATCTGCCGTTCAGGATAGGTCTGCGCGAAAACAGTGGATGCAGTCAGCAATGTCCCGGCGGTGATGCCGGCGACCGTCTTGGTCAATGCCATGGTGTCCTCCCAACGTGGCTTATGGTCCGCGCCGCCCGCTCCTACAGGGGCACGGTCAGCGCCGATCAGGACGCCCACAACACTTCGGGCGCAAACCCCTTATCCGGCCACTTGTCACAATTCGGTGACGCCGCGGCGCGGCATGGGTGGAAAGGGTAACAACGCGCCAAACGATATGTGTGGAAATCCACCCATTCCGCCGGCTCATTCATCTCCGTCAACGATCAAGCGGCGATCCAGCCCGTGCTTCTGCATCTTTTCATACAGCGTCTTTCGGCTGATCCCCAACGATTCATAGACCCGCCGCAGATGCCCGCCATGCGCTGTGATGGCCGCTGCGATCACGCTTCGCTCGAACCCCGCCACCCGGTCCGCCAGACGCAGCCCCCCTGTCGTGTCTGCGTCCCCCTCAAGCCCCAGGACCCAGCGATCTGCCGCGTTGCGCAATTCGCGCACATTCCCCGGCCAATCCCGCGCGGCCAGTTCCGCCAGCACTTCGGGTGGCGGCTGGCGATCCTCGACGCCCTGACGCGCCGCCGCCTCACGCGCCAATTGCAAGAACAGCACCGGCACATCCTCGCGCCGCGCCGCCATTGCGGGCACCCGGCACAGCGCCACAGACAGCCGATAGAACAGGTCTTCACGGAACCGCCCCGCCGCCACCTCGCCCGCCAGATCAACCTTGCTTGTCGCCATGAACCGCACGTCCAGCGCGACCGGATCGTTCGATCCCAGCCGCGTGATCACCCGCTCTTGCAGCACACGCAACAGCTTTGCCTGCAAATCCAGCGGCATTGACCCGATCTCATCCAAAAGGATCGTCCCGCCCCGCGCATGTTCAAACCGCCCGTAACGGGGCCGCAACGCACCGGGAAACGCCCCCGCCTCATGCCCGAACAATTCGCTTTCAATCAGCGCCTCGGGCAGCGCCGCACAGTTGATGGCGATGAACGGCTTGCCCGCGCGGGGCGACAGATCATGCAACGCCCGTGCCACAACCTCTTTGCCGGAACCGGTCGGCCCGGTGATCAGGACATCCGCCTCGCTTGGCCCGATGGTGCGGATCAGGCGGCGCAGATCGACCATCGCCGCGCTGCGCCCCGGCAACCGCGCCTCAATATCATCGCGCTGCCCGGCCACCGCCCGCAGCCGCCGGTTTTCCACCACCAGCGCCCGATGTTCCAACGCCCGGCGCAGCACATTCAACAGATCCTGCGTCACAAACGGCTTTTCGATGAAATCATACGCCCCGCGCCGCATCGCCTCGACCGCCAGCGACACTTCGGCATGCCCGGTCACAAGGATCACCGGCAACTCCCTGTCGACCTCGCCCAGCCGCTGTAGCAGCGTCATTCCGTCCATTCCGGGCATGCGGATGTCCGACAAAACCACCCCGCCAAACCCCGGCCCTGCCAAGGCCAGCGCCTCTTCCGCAGACGGCACCGAAATTACGGCCAACCCGGCCAGATCCAGCGCCTGTTCCGTCGACCGGCGCATCGCTTCGTCATCGTCGATCACCAGCACCTGCTGCATCATTCCGCCGCCAGCTGCCCGGCTTCGGCAGCCTGCAAGACGATGTCAAACACCGCCCCCCCTTCGGGATGGTTGGTCACGCGCAGATCACCGCCAAAATCCTTCATGATGTTATAGCTGATCGACAGGCCCAATCCCAATCCCGCCCCCACCGTCTTTGTGGTGAAGAACGGGTCAAAGATGCGGTCAGCAATCGCCGGCGGCACCCCCGGCCCGTGATCCCGCACCGACAGGATCACCCGGCCCCCATCCATCCTTGCCGACACCTCGATCCGCCGATCCGCAGCCTGCTCCATAGCATCGGCGGCGTTCGACAGCACATTCACCAGCACCTGCTGCAACCGCACCGGCCCGCCCTGCACCGGCGGCAGATCCGGCGGCAGCTCCATCACTACCTTCACCACCGCCGCCTGCAATCGGGCGCCCGCCACCACCATCGCCTCATTCAGTTCGTTGCGCAGCGACAGCACCTTCAGCACCTCATCCGGTTTGCGCGCCACATTGCGCAAGTGCCGGGCAATCGCGGCCATCCGGTCGATCAACGACAGAATATGCCCGATGTTTTCGCGCGCCCGCACGCCATCGCCCCGGTCGATCAGCAACGCCGCACTATCGGCATAGTTCCGCGCCGCCGCCAGCGGCTGGTTGATTTCATGGCTCAGCGCCGCCGACATCTGCCCCAGCGCCGCCAGCTTGCCCGCCTGCACCAGATCGGCCTGCGTCCGGCGCAGTTCCTGTTCCGTCAACCGCCGCTCGGCCACTTCCAACTCGATCTGCCGGTTCACCCGCATCAGATCGGCGGTCCGCTCCTCGACCTGCGCCTCCAGCCCGGCTTGCGCCGTGGCCTGCATGGCAATCCGTTCCGCAAGCCGCGCCCGGCGCTGTGCCACCACGACCACCAGCGACACCCCGACAGCCAGCAACAGCACAAAGGCCGCCACAGCCAGCCGCGCCTGCGCCCTAAGCGATGCCGTATCCAACAGGACATGGACCGTCCAGCCCGCCTCGGCCATGGTTTGCTGCGTCACCAGATATTCGTGTTCCAGCCCGTCCTCGGCTTGCAACCGCATCAGGCCAAAGCCGGCCTCTTCGGTCCGCCGCACCTCCAACTCTTCTGGCTGAACATCGGAATACCGGCGCGAAGCGGCGGTGCGGGCCAAACGGTCATCCGTCAACGGCAGCAACCCGCGATACAGCCAGCCCGGATCAGTCGCCATGAAAATGATCCCTTCAGGGTCACTCACGATGATCCGGTATTCCCATGTCCGCCAACTGGCCTCCAGATCATCCACCCCGATCTTCAACGCCACCACCCCGGCCACCCGGCCCTGTGCATCGCGGATCGGCGCACCAAAATAATAACCGCGCACACCCGATGTGGTGCCCAGCGCAAAGAACCGGCCTTTGCCGCCCGCGGCCGCATCAATGAAATAAGGGCGGTAGGCAAAATTCTGGCCGATGAAACTGTCGGTGCGGTCAAAATTCGACGCGGCAACTGTATTCCCGCGCAGGTCGATCACATAGATGTCCGACGATTGGACCACCGCATTCTTGGCCTTCAGCCAACGGTTCATCGCCATTCGCCGCGCCGGATCCCCCGGCCCGGTCACCAGTGCCAGCATGTCGGGGCTGTCGGCCAGCAATTCCGGCAACGCCTCATAGCGCCGCAGATGCCCTTCCAACGCATTGGCCGTCAGTCGCAGCGTGGTTTCAGCCCGCGCCTGCGCCTCGGACAGATAGCCCTGCGTCGCCACGCGCGCGACCAGCAGCGTCAGACCAAGGCAAAGCGCCCCGGCCAGAACCACCCAAAGACCAAGCCTTTCCCTCCGCCCCATCCCATCCTCGCTCCTGCTCGGCAATCATGGGACAAAGGCGGCAGACTGTATAGATGGCGGGCGGATGGCGCGGCAGAATGGCAGTGCCGTGGGGATGCTGGGGGCAATTGCCCCCAGCACATCACCACCAAAGATCACCCTGCCAAAGATCACCCGGCATCCGCCAGCATCAACGCCACCCCCGCCTCGTCAGCATAGCCCAACTTGACCACCGTTGCCGCCACCGACGCCCCGTCTGTCAGCGCCGTCTTGGCCACAGTCGCCGCCTTGGCATAGCCAATATGCGGCACCAGCATCGTGGCCAACACCAGGCTATTCTCCAACGCGCCTTCGCATTGGGCGACATTCGCCTCGATCCCCGCGACACAACGGGTGGCCAGCGTATCCATCGCCTGCATCAGGATGCGCATGGATTGCAGCACGTTCAACACGATCACCGGCTCAAAGGCGTTCAACTGCAACTGCCCGGCTTCTGCCGCCATCGTCACGGTCAGATCATTGCCAATCACCTGAAACGCCACCTGATTGACCACCTCGGGGATCACCGGGTTCACCTTGCCCGGCATGATCGACGATCCCGCCTGCACCGCTGGCAAACGGATTTCGTTGAACCCCGACCGCGGCCCTGATGACAACAGCCGCAGGTCATTGCAAATCTTCGACAGCTTCACCGCGATCCGTTTCAACACGCTGGAAAAGGTGACATAGGCGCCACAATCGCTGGACGCCTCGATCAGATCACCGGCCAGCTTGACCGGCATCCCCGCCACCTGTGCCAGCTCAGCCACCACCGCCTCGGCATAGCCTTTGGGCGTGTTCACCCGCGTCCCGATGGCCGTGCCGCCAAGGTTCACCTCCAGAAGCAGGGTCGATAGCCGCCCGATAATCTCGATATCCTCGCGCAGCGTGACCGCAAAGCCCGCAAATTCCTGGCCCAGCGTCATTGGCACGGCATCCTGCAACTGGGTCCGCCCGATCTTGCGCACTGTGGCAAAGGCCTCTGCACGTTCGCCGAAGGCATCCGCCAGCCGTGATTGCGCCGCGCGGAACCCGTCACATTGGCTTACGATCGCCATCCGCATCGCCGTTGGATAGACGTCATTGGTGGATTGTGACCGGTTCACATCATCGTTCGGGTGCAGATGGGCATAATCCCCCGGCCGATAGCCCATCTTCAACAGGCCAAGGTTGGCGATTACCTCATTGGCGTTCATATTGGTGGACGTTCCCGCCCCACCCTGGATCATGTCCACCCGGAACGCTTCGTGCCAACGGCCTGCAATGATCTCGTCGCACACCTCTTCGATCACCCGCGCCTTTTCCGCCGACAGAACCCCCAGCGCCAGATTGGCCCGCGCCGCTGCCTTTTTCACCCAGGCCAGCGCCCGGATGAATTCGGGAAACAGCGACAGGGGAATGCCGGAAATCGGAAAGTTCTCGATCGCCCGCTGGGTGTGGATGCCCCACAAACAGGTGCGGGGCAGGTCCATGCTGCCAAGGCTGTCGTCTTCGCGGCGAATATCATGCATCATCATCGGGCTGGTCCTATGGCCAAGGGCGTTGGCCCGACACCTGCGCCCGATGCGGCACTCTGGTCCAATGCAAATCCTGCATGGCCCATGCAGCGGCCGCCTATCCCCGCAACGCCGCCCAAAGCGCATCCAGCTTTGGCCCCGCCGCCCGCCGGGGGCGATAGGCGCAGATCTCCAGCGGCAATTCCCACTCTGCCCCGCCCAACGCCACCACCCCGGCCCCCGGCTCCACCGCGCTTTCCGGCAACCACCCCACGCCATGCCCCGCTGCGATCACCTCTTTCAGCACATCCGACATGTCGCATTGCACCGAAAGCCGATAGGCCAGCGCCCCGCCATTCCGTTCCAGCACATGTTCAAACAGCCGGGCGAAATAGGCCCGCTGGGCATAGGCAATCAACGGAAACGGGGCCTTCGCGCTGCCGGGAAATCCGAAATCCCGGCCCTGCGCCACATAGGGCAGGAACCGATCCTCACGCAGCACAACCCGGTCCTGCGTGGCCAGCGCCTCATGGCTGGGCAAAGCGGGGCAATCATGCGCCAGAAGGATATCCGCATCCCCCGCCAGATAGCGCGCCGTCACCTCGGCGGTTGTGCCGACGATCACCGAAAACGAACTTTGCACCTTTGGCCCGATGGCCGCCAATATCCGGCGAAAATCGCTGCGCGCCAACACATTGGGCATGGCCAGCCGAATCTGGCTCATCACCTCGAACTGGCTGCCCCGGATCGCGGCCCGCGTCTCCAACAGGCGTTCCAGCGACGCACCCGCCCCTTCACGAAACTGCTCGCCCGCTTCGGTCAGCCGCACGGGTTGCGACCCTTTCACCACCAAAGCCGTTCCAACCCAATGCTCCAGTGATTGGATGCGCCGCGAAAAGGCCGCCTGCGACAGCGCCCGAAATTCGGCCGCACGGGTGAAATTCCGCAACTCGGCCAGCGCCAGAAAATCCTGCAACCACCGAATATCCATCACAAACCCCCAAACCGCGCCCCATCCTATCCGAAACCTCCGGCCAAAACCCACAGCAAATTCCCACCCTTCCCGCCCCCGCCAACTCTGCTAGGCTGCCACCCCGATCCCACCCCAACCGGACCCATCCGTGACCCCTTTCCGCTTTCTACATTCCGCCGATCTGCACCTTGGCCGCCGTTTCGGCACCCTGCCCGAAGACCTGCGCGGCCGTCTGGTCGAGGCGCGGCACGACATCCTTCACCGTCTTGCTGCTGCGGCCCGTCAAACCGGCGCACGCCATATTTTGCTGGCTGGCGACACGTTTGACAGCGAAACCCCCACCGATCCGGTCTGGCGTCAGGCTCTGCTGGCAATGGCGGCGGATCCGGCGCTGCATTGGTGGATCATCCCCGGCAACCACGACAGCCTTGCCGCAGAATCGCTCTGGTCCCGCCTTGTGGCGCAGGCGCCGGCCAACATCCACCTGCTGGCCAATGACAACCCGGTCGAACTGGAACCCGGCGCCGTCCTGTTGCCTGCGCCGCTTCCCCGCCGCTATCCCGGACGTGACCAGACGGCCCACATGCCCGCCACCGACACCCCCCAAGATGCCTTTCGTATCGGGTTGGCACATGGCGCGATCCAATCCTTCGGCGAAAATGGCAGCGCCGCAGATGCCATCATCCCGCCCGACCGCGCCACAACTGCCCGGCTCGATTATCTGGCCTTGGGCGATTGGCACGGACATTTGCGGGTGGGGGACCGCACCTGGTATGCAGGCACCCCAGAACGCGATGCCTTTGGCCATGACGGGCCGGGCACCTGCCTTGCCGTCACGCTGCCCGCCCCCGGCGGCCCGCCCGACGTGCAGGTCATCCCCACCGGGCGCTTCCACTGGACCGACGCCCCCCTTCCCCTCGTTCCCGGCCAGACCCCCGCCGCCGCCCTGACCACCCTTCTTCCGGCAGACCGCGCACCACGGCGCGACCACCTGATCCGCATCCGCGCCACAGGCCGCGCCACCCTTGCCGACCGTGCCGCGCTGGAACAGGCGGCGCAGCACGCCCAACCCGATTTCGCCCTTCTCATCCTCGATCTCGCGCAGCTCGCCACAGAAATCGAAGCGGCCGACCTTGATCAAATCGACCGCGCCGGTGCCCTGCGCCTGGCCGCCGACCGGCTCAAGGATCGGGCCGATGATGCAACCGCCGATCCTGACACCCGCCGCATCGCCGCCGCCGCGCTGAACCGCCTGTATGGCTATTTGCAGGGGGATCGCGCATGAAACTTCTGTCCATCGACCTGGCCGACATCCGCCGCTTCACAACCCCGGTCCGCATCACCGGCATCGGCCCCGGCCTGAACGTCCTGTCCGCCCCCAACGAATCCGGCAAATCCACCCTGTTCGACGCGCTTCAGGCGCTGTTCTTCCAACCGCACCGGTCACGCGGCAAGGAAATCACCGCCCTGAAACCCCATGCCGGTGGCGCACCCACCATTGCCGTTGAACTCGACCTTCCCGAAGGCCGCCACCGCATTGAAAAACGCTGGCTTTCCAAACCCCAGGCCACCGTCCACCGTGACGGCCGCCTCATCGCCCAGGCCGATGAGGCCGAGGCCTTCATAACCCGCCTTGTCCAGTCAGATACGGACGGCGGCCCCGCTGGCCTTCTATGGGTGCGCCAGGGCCTGACCCGGCTGGAAGGCGACAGCCCCCGCGAACGCGAAACCGCCAAAGAGGCGCGGCGCAGCCTGATGACATCAGTTACCGGCGAGGTCGAGGCGCTGACCGGTGGCCGCCGCATGGACCGCGCCCTCGCGCTCACCCGCGAAGACCTGTCCCGCTATCTCACCGCTACCGGACGCCCCGCCAAGGATGGCCCCCTCGCGCAGGCGATGGCCGCAGTTGACACCCTGACCGCCCGCCAGACCACCTTGCAAGCGACGCCAACCAGCTTGACCGCGCCCTGTCGCGCCGGCATGCCGTTCTGCGCCAACTTGCAGACCTGACAACCGCCGACGCGATTGCCACCCGACAGACCCGGCTTGATGATGCCGCGCAGCGCGTTGAAACAGCCCGCCGCCATGCAGACACCCTCGCCAACGCCACCACCGCGCTGCAAAACGCCGATCTGCATCTGGCCACCCT